>PKVY01000097.1 GCA_003131625.1 Acidobacterium sp.
CCTGACACGGTTCGTGGCTGGTTTTGAGAAGGCGACGCGCTGTGCGCGAATCCCGAGTATCAAAATCGAGACCCGGGCCAGCCAGGTCTGCTACCAGGAGTGCCAGGAGCCTTCATGCTCGATGAGGCGGACGTCGACGCCGAAGAGGGCGCGGAGTTTTTCCGGGGTGAGCAGGTCGCGCTTCGGGCCGTCGGCGAAGATGCGGCCGTCTTTCATCATGATGACGCGGTCGATTTCGGGGAGGATGTCGGCGAGGTGATGGGTGACCATGAGGATGCCGACGCCCTCGCGGGCGACGCGGCGGAGGGCATCGCGCAGCTCGCGCTGGGCGGCGAGGTCGAGGGCGTTGGAGGGTTCGTCGAGGAGGAGCATTTCGGGCCGGTGGACGAGGGCGCGGGCGATCATGATGCGGCGCTGCTCGCCGGCGGACATTTCACCGACCAGCTTCGCTTCGAGATGCGTGGCCTGCATGAGATGGAGAGCCTGATGGGCGCGGGCGCGCATTTCCGGCGTGACGTGGAGATTGGGCCAAAGGGTCGAGGCGGAAAAGAAGCCGGCAACGACAGCGTCGAGGCCGCGCGTGACGGGGGTGCGTTCGCCGGGGAGCTCGGCGGAGACGACCCCCAGATGGGTGCGGAGCTGGGAGACGTCCCAGCGCTCGCGGCCGAGGAGGCGTAGCTGGGTGGTGGGCGTGACGATGGGGTAGCACTGGCAGGTGAGGGTGCGGATCAGCGTGGATTTGCCGCAGCCGTTGGGGCCGAGGATGGCGAGGTGTTCGCCGCGGGCTATGCGGAGGGAGATGCTGTGAAGGACGACGTTGTCGCCGCGCGCGACGCTGACATCGCGCATGAGGAGGAAGTCGGTTTTGGCGGGCTGGCTCAAAAGGAAATTATTGCAGAGCGCGAAGTTGGTAGATTAGATAGCGCTGATCCCGATCATGAACTGTTTAGCTCTCATTCATTCGACGTTTCCGATACGCGCCTTCCGGCTGGCGGTGGTTGCGGCCTGCGTGATGCAAGGGGCCGGGGCGCAGCGGCGGATGGTGCTGATCGATCAGGATGGATCGGGGCCTGGCGGATCGAACCAGATGGCGATGATGGTGCTGCTCCAGTCGCCGCGGGCGGAAGTGCTGGGCATCACGATGGTGACGGGAAATGCATGGCAAGAGGAGGAGACCGAGCACACGCTGCGCATGCTGGAGCTGATTGGGCGCAGCGACGTGCCGGTTGCGAGGGGCGCGGTTTATCCATTGGTGCGCACAGAAGAAGAGACGCGGCTGAATACGCCGCTGGTGGGACAGGTGGACTGGCTGGGCGCGTGGGGTCAGGGTCCGATGACGCTGGGGGATACGACTGCCGGCGTGGTGAGCGCGAAGGCGGCCGCGAGGCACGCACCCGACGTGGTGCCGCCGATGCCCGAGGGCGCACCGCACACAAAGGCGATCGACGAAGACGCGGTGCACTTTCTTATCCGGCAGGTTCATGCGCATCCACACGAGGTAACGATTTATGCGGCGGGGCCGCTGACCAACATCGCGCTGGCGATTCGCATTGACCCGACCTTTGCCGAGCTGACCAAGGGGATCGTGATCATGGGGGGAAGCCTGAATCCGCAGACCGACGATCCGGAGTTTGCGGAGAGCCCGCGGCACGAGTTCAATTTCTGGTTCGATCCGGAGGCGGCGCACATCGTGCTGCGCGCGCACTGGCCGCGCATCGATGTGACGACGGTGGACGTTTCCATCAAGGCGCCCTTCACGCAGGCGATGCTGGACGAGATCAGCAAGTCACAGCAACCGGCGGCGCGGTATATCGCGGCGTGGTCGCAGGACCGGTATTACCTGTGGGACGAGCTGGCGGCGTGCGCGTGGCTGGATCCCTCGATCATTACGAAGGAAAGGCAGGTTTATATGGACGTCGATGTGAGCCACGGTCCTAGCTACGGCAACACGCTCACCTGGGCGGACGCAATGCGGCCAGCGACGGATGTGCAGAAGGTCCACGCGCAGCTGGATGTGGATCTGGGGAAATTTACGCGGGAATTTGTCGAACTGATGTCCGCGCCGACGCAGGAGAGCGGACGAAGGCCGGGTAACTGAACGTTATGACGGAGACTTCTTTCATTCCTTCTGAGGCGCTGCCGCGGGGATTTCAGTTTGCGGCGGTGAAGGCGGGCATCAAGCCGAGCGGGAAGGCGGATTTCGCCGTTGCTGTGGCGGATCGCGGCACCAGCGCAGCGGCGATGTTCACGGCGAATCGGGTGCAGGCTGCGCCGATCACGGTGGGGCGCAGGCATCTGGAGCGGAGCCGCGGACGGGTGCGCGTGGTCGCGGTAAATGCGGGGAATGCGAACTGCGCGACGGGCGCGGTGGGGATTACGGCGTGCGAGCAGGTGTGCAAGGCGGCGGCGGCGGCGTTTGGTTGCGAGGGGCACAAGGTGTTCCCTTCCTCGACCGGGATTATTGGCGTGCCGCTGCCCTGGGAGAAGCTGGTGGCGGCGCTGCCGGCGGTGAAGAACGAACTGGCCGCGGATGTTGAGGGGTTCTCGCGATTCGCGGAGGCGATTCTGACGACGGACACGCGCGCGAAGGTGGCGCACGCGAGCTTCGATGTAGATGGGAAGCAGGTGCGGGTTGCGGGTGTGTGCAAAGGCGCGGGAATGATTCATCCGCGGATGGAGTCGGCGGTTGCGGGACTGCACGCGACGATGCTGGTGTATCTGTTTACGGATGCGGCGATTGGCCCGGCGACGCTGGATGGGTTTCTGCGGGAGGCGGTGGAAGTGAGCTTCAATCGCATCTCGATTGATGGCGATACTTCGACGAACGATACGGTGCTGCTGCTGGCCTCGGGGGTGTCGGGAGTGGAGATTGGTGCGAGAGACGAGAAATTTGCAGGCGCGCTGACGGAAGTGTGCACATCGCTGGCGAAACAGATTGTCGCGGACGGCGAGGGTGTGACGCATGTGGTGGAGTTGCAGATCGAAGGCGCGCCGAGCGATGCGGATGCGCTGACGGTGGCGAAGTCGATTGCCCATTCGGCGCTGGTGAAGACGGCGTGGGCGGGGGCCGATCCGAACTGGGGACGGCTGATGGCGGCGGTGGGCTACTCGGGCGTGGCGATCGATCCAGAGAAGATTGCGATTTGGTTTGGCGAGCTGCCGATCTGCGTGGATGGCGGCCGGGCGCCGGAGTACGACGAGGAGGCCGCGCACGCGTATCTGGAGCGGCGGGAGTATTCGATCCGCATNNCAGCGTTCAGCGTACAGCGTTCAGAAAAAGCAAAGGCGAGCGAGAAGCGGTTAGCGAAAAACTTCCAGCGAGAGGCAGTGATGAGGGCGCGAGGGCTGTGATTGAAATCACGTCGAACTGCTGTTTGGGAGTGCATCGCTGCGAGTGCAGAATGCTGAAGTGGGCCTCGTTTCTGCTCGCCGCGACCATGTGAACCGGAAATGCACAGGGTTATGCACAAAACTGTTGAAATCCGAGCGGACGCGGAGAACGAACTCGCGCGGTGGTGACGGCAGGAATGAGAAGCAAAGCTGCGCTACAATTTTTGTAGAGCCGGTTCTGCTCGGCGCGGCGTACATGCGGTTTCAGCAACGACCAACGGGCTGGAACTCTGGCGACTGAAAGCAGCGAAAGGCCACTACCCCCGAATTCAGCAGTTGAATAACGAACATCTCAGGAACAGATGGCGAGTGAAGCGAGGAACCGGGTTCTGTCTGCCGCGGCGAACGGCAAGAATGGGCATTCGCTCATCAACGACGCGAAGTTCCGCCAGCTCTACGAGCTTGCATTGAAGCTGCAAATGGTGGGGAAGCGCGCCACTGGCGATGGGCGCGGCCTGAACTGGCTGCGCGGGCGCGAGGCGGCGCTGGCCGGCGTTGCGGCCGATTTGCGCGGGGACGATGGCCTGGTGGCGGAACCGGTCGCATCGCTTGCGGAGATCCTGCAGGGCGTTGCGCCGTTCCGGATGGAGAGGCGCAGCTTTGAGGAGCGCGTGATCGAGACCTTAGGCCATGCGGTTGGGGATCGCATGCGGAAGACGGGAAGGATCAGCGTGATTTTTTCGCGTGGCGTGCAGGCCAGAGAGATTTTGCGGGAGGCGCGAGCGATGGCCAGCGCCGCGAAGCTGCCGGTGCTGTTTGTCGAAGACGGACTCAAAGCAGAACCAGAGCGGCCTTCCCGGCGCAGGAACGGAAAGATTGTGGCGGCGGTGAGCGAGTATCCGACGATACCGGTGGACACGCAGGATGTGGTGGCGATGTACCGGGTGGCGCACGAATCCATTGCGCGGGCGCGCGAGGGCGGCGGCCCCACGCACATCGTGGGCGTGCGATGGAAGTTGAAGGCAAGCGGCCGGACCAGAATGGAAGCGGGCGAAGACGCGGTCGTCCATCTGGAGCGGTGGCTGATGGCAAGAGGATTGCCGGCGCAGGAGTGGCGGCAGGAGATCGTCGCGGAGTTCGAGGCGAACAGCGACAAGCGAAGTTTCGCTGCGCTGCATGTGGCGGGCGACGCGCGCGCGGACGACGACGCAGAGACGCGGGCGATCGCGTGAGCGCTGAGAGAGATCAGGAGTTTATGGCAACGAAGGTGAGCAATCCGGTAGAGAGCGATTTTTCCCAGGAACTGCGGGAGTGGATCGAAGCGTTTGACGACGTGGTGGTGGGCGAGGGTCCGGAGCAGGGCGCCGAGCTGCTGACGGCGCTGAAGCAGCGGGCGCGCGAGGCGGGGATTGCGCAGTCAAGCGAGCTGACGACGCCGTATGTGAACACGATTCCGAAACATGAGGAAGTGCCATACCCTGGCGATCGCGCGCTGGAGCGGCGGATCGAGGCGCTGATCCGCTGGAACGCGATGGCGATGGTGCACCTGCAGAACAAGAAGGATCACGGCATCGGCGGACACATCGCGACGTATTCATCGCTGGCCACACTGCTGGAGGTGGGGTTCAACCATTTCTTCCACGCGAAGTATGGGGATCAGCCGGGCGATTTTGTTTATTTCCAGGGACACGCGAGCCCGGGGATCTATGCGCGGGCGTTTCTGCTGGGGCGGCTGGATGAGCAGCGGGTGCTGAACTTCCGCCATGAATTGCGGGAGACGCCGGGATTGTCGTCGTATCCGCACCCGTGGCTGATGCCGGATTTCTGGAGCTTCCCGACGGTGTCGATGGGGATCGGGCCGCTGAACGCGGTGTATCAGGCGCGGTTCATGCGGTATCTCGAAAACCGGGGGCTGATCGAGAAGACGCCGCGGAAAATCTGGGCGTTTGTCGGCGATGGTGAGACGGATGAGGTGGATACGCTGGGCGCGCTGTCACTAGGCCGCCGCGAAAAGCTCGACAACCTGGTTTTTGTCGTGAATTGCAACCTGCAACGGCTGGATGGGCCGGTGCGCGGCAACGGGCGGATCATCGACGAGCTGGAAGCGGTGTTTCATGGCGCAGGCTGGAACGTGATCAAGGTGANNATCAAGGTGATCTGGGGCTCGGACTGGGACGAGCTGTTCGAACGTGATCACACCGGGCTGCTGCTGAAGCGCATGGAAGAGTGCGTGGACGGCGAGTATCAGGCGTTCAAGGCGAAGGGCGGCGCGTATATAAGGCGCGAGTTTTTTGGGAAGTATCCGGAACTGCTGAAGCTGGTGGAGCACATGTCCGACGATGAGGTGTTTCGCCTGCATCGCGGGGGCCATGACGCGAGGAAGATCTACAACGCGTACAAGCGGGCCGTAGAGCACAAGGGCGGCCCGACGGTGATTCTGGCGAAGACGGTGAAGGGCTACGGGCTGGGCAGCACGCAGGCGCGGAACGCTTCGCATCAGGAAAAGAAGGTGGCGGACGACGCGCTGGTGGAGTTTATCCGGCGATACGAGCTGCCGATTGCCGAAGCGGACGCGAAAGCGGGGAAACTGTATCGTCCGGCGCAGGATTCACCGGAGATGGTGTACATGCACGCGCGGCGGCAGGGTCTGGGCGGGTACACGCCGAAGCGGGAGGCGCCGAAGATCGATTTTAAGGCACCGAAGCTGGAGTCGTTCAGCGAGTGGACAGCTGGGTCCCGGGGGCGCTCGGTTTCAACCACGATGGGCTTCGTCAGCATTCTGCGGCACCTGATGAAGGATGCGGAGATCGGGAAGCTGATCGTGCCGATTGTGCCCGATGAGGGGAGAACGTTCGGGCTCGAGTCGGCGATCAAGCAGGTGGGCATCTACGCGAGCGAGGGACAGAAGTACAAGCCGCACGATGTGGACATGGTGCTGTCGTACCGCGAGGAAAAGGACGGGCAGATTCTGGAGGAAGGGATCACGGAGGCCGGAGCGATGGCGTCGTTCACGGCGGCGGGGACGGCCTACGCGAATTACCACGTGCCGACGATTCCCTTCTATATGTACTACTCGATGTTCGGATTCCAGCGCGTGGGGGACATGATGTGGGCGTTTGCCGATGCGCGGGGCAAGGGATTTCTGATGGCCGGCACGGCGGGGCGCACCACGATGATGGGCGAGGGGCTGCAGCATCAGGATGGGCACAGCCACCTGCTGATGAGCGTGATTCCGACGTGCCGGAGCTACGACCCGGCGTACGCGTACGAGCTGGCGGTCGTCGTGCAGGACGGCATGAAGCGGATGTATGAGGACGGCGAGGATGCCTTCTACTACATCACGATGTACAACGAGGACTACGCCATGCCGGAGATGCCGGAGGGGGCGCGGGAAGGGATCGTGCGCGGCATTTACAAGCTAAGGCCTGCGGTGGGAGGCAAGGCGGTGGCGCAGCTTTTCGGGAGCGGCCCGATTCTGAATGAGGTGCTGCGCGCGCAGCAGATTCTTGCGGAGAAGTACGGCGTGGCGACGGACGTGTGGAGCGTGACCAGCTACAGCGAGCTGCGGCGCGAGGCGCTGGGGGTGGAGCGATGGAATCGGCTGCATCCGGCAAAACCGGAGAAGACACCGTACATCGCGTCGGTGCTGAGCAAGATGAAGGGACCGATTATTGCGGCGACCGATTATATGAAGGCGGTGGCCGACCAGCTTTCTCCGTGGCTGACGACGCGGCTGGTATCGCTGGGGACGGATGGGTTCGGGCGCAGCGACAATCGCGAACAGCTGCGGCGGCATTTCGAGGTGAATGCGGAGTCAGTGGCAGCGGCAACGCTGTCGAAGCTGGCGCGCGAAGAGAAGTTCGACGCGAAGAGGGCGCAGAAGGCGCTGGCCGAGCTGGGCGTGGATGCGGAGCGGGGCGATCCGGCGCACATGTGAGACGGGCGTTGGCTCGAGGCCAACGCGGGACAGATTCTTGTCATCATGACAGGAGCGTCATGGTGGCGGCCGTTCGCTTGACAGCGCAGATTCGATCCTAGAGTCTGAATTCAGAGGCACACTTACGATGGTCCCCGTGCCTGGAAGGTAGAAACCCACCGAGGTTCGCTTGAAATCTTCCGTTTTTCTTCCCGCAGTTCTTTTGTGCAGCGCATTCCTGTCAGCGGCCGAAGCCCAGGTCACAACGCAGCAGCCGTTTCCTCCGGGGTATAAACCAGCGGCGGAGACGATTACGACCAGCTCCCAGGGTTCGACCTATGTGCCGATGGACAGCTGGATCTATCCGGCGCTGGACCGACTGCATTCGCTCGGATATGTGGACTCGGCTTTCCTTGGGATCCGGCCGTGGACGCGGCTGAGCATCGCGCACATGCTGGAGGAGAGCGCGGACCGCATCGACACGGATCAGAATAACGATGAAGCGCGCAGCCTCTATCTGGGGGTGCTGAGGGAAGTGCAGCCGGACATCGACAATGCAACCGAACTGAATCACCCGAGCGGACAGCTGGAGAGCGTGTACACGCAGATGCGCGGCATCAGCGGGACGCCGCTGCGGGACAGCTTTCATCTGGGGCAGACGATTATCAACGACTACGGGCGGCCGTACGAGAGCGGATTTAATAATTACTCGGGATTCAGCGCGAGGGCGGAAGCAGGACGATTCACGCTGTATTACCGAGGCGAATATCAGTATGCTCCGAGCGCGACGGGGTACTCGCCGACGCTGTACACGTTTCTCTCCTGTACCGTCGACTTTATCGCCTACACGGCGGGCGTCTGCACTCCGACACCGAATCAGGCCACGATTCCTGGAGGACCGATCGCGACGACGAACAATGCGCGGCTGATGGAGGGGAACCTCTCGTATCACCTGCTGGGGCATGAAGTTTCGTTTGGCAAGAGCGACCACTGGCTGGGACCGGACCAGGGCGCGTCGATGTTGTGGAGTAACAACGAGCAGGACATTTATCACTTCCAGATCGATCGGGTGGAGCCGCTGCGGATTCCTGGGGTGTCGCGGGTGACGGGGCCGTTCCGGTACGAATTTTTTATTGGGAGCCTGAAGGGACATACCTCTCCGAACGATCCCTGGGTCCACGTGGAGAAGATCAGCATGAAGCCGACGAAGGACCTGGAATTCGGATTCAGCCGCATGGTGCTGTGGGGCGGCAAGGGATTCGAGCCGATCACGCTGCACACGTTCCTTCGGAGCTTCTTCAGCCTCACGTCGGGCGCCAGCGAAACGGGGACACGAAACGACCCCGGGGCGCGCTTCAGCAGTTTCGATTTCGACTGGAGACTGCCGTACCTGCAAAAGTGGCTCACGCTGTATACGGATTCGTTCGCGCACGATGAAGTGAACCCGATCGATGCGCCACGAAGAGCCGCGTACCATGTGGGACTCTATCTGTCGCGGGTTCCGGGTCTGCAGCATCTCGACGTGCGCGTGGAAGGCGCCAATACGGAACCTGCCAGCCACAGCACAGCCGGCGGCCAACCGATTAATTCGGGGCAATTCTTCTATTACCAGGTGGTCCAGAGGCAGGGGCCGACCAACGAGGGGTTTCTCCCGGACTGGGTTGGACGGCAGGGCAAGGGCGGACAGGGGTGGCTGACGTATCATCTGTCGGCCAACGAGGATATTCAGTTCATGTACCGGAATGCGAAGGCATCGGCGCTGTTTCTTCCCGGCGGGACCACGCAGAATGACTTCGAAGGCTCGGTGGTGAAGCGGATCGGGAAAGATATTGAGGTGAAGGGCTGGGTGCAGTACGAGGGGTGGAAGGCGCCGGTCTACATGACAGGGGCGCAGAGCGATACGACCGCGGCTGGGCAGATTACATGGTATCCGCCGCAGAAGGACTAGCCGTCCAGGCGGCCCGCTTCGCGCAGAACATCGACGCCGGCGGAGAGGGGCGCAATCCTGAGAGATCTGAACCTAGCTGCGCAGGCGGGCGAGCAGATCCTGAGGGTGGACGGGCTTGGCGAGGATTTCGAACTCGTGGCCCTGGGCGCGCACCCGGTCGAGGAGATCGGCGGTGGCGGCCTGGCCGGAGAATAAGAGGATTTTGCAGTCGGGCAGCATGGCGCGAATCTGAATGGCGGCATCGATGCCGTTCAGGTCGGTCATGATGACATCGCTGATGAGCATGTCGGGCCTGAGGATCTGAGCCATCTCGACGGCCTTCTCTCCGCTGTAGACAGCGGTGGCGTCGAATCCGGCCTGGTTGAGAATGATCGCGAGGGTGTCGGCGATGACGCGCTCGTCATCCGCGACCAGCACCCTGGGTTTCGCCTGCTGTTCGGACATTCGTCTCTTACCGCTTCCTCGCCGTCCAATGAATCGGGAGAATGGAGATTGCAGAATCGCCGGGCGGCCTCCTGGGGGAAACCAGCCGGGATGGCCTGCACCACTACGTCTGATGATACGCTTTCTTCGGGAGATGCTTCACCCTGCTGCAACGCTCCCGCCTGAAGTTATCAAGCCCACGGATCTTAACGGAACCTTGTTGTTGGCACCATGATGCTGAGCGGATGCCCCCGGCTTCGCAGGAGTGACGGGCCTGACTCATATGACCGATCCCATCATCCAGGCACAGCAGGTCGAGAAATACTACGCGCAGTCGAAGGACGCACGCATCCTGGT
This sequence comes from Acidobacterium sp., assembly GCA_003131625.1. Lineage (GTDB taxonomy): Bacteria > Acidobacteriota > Terriglobia > Terriglobales > Acidobacteriaceae > Palsa-343. The sequence goes on from PKVY01000097.1 coordinate 9,975, forward strand.
GATCGCGCCGACGGATCTGGCGATTTATCCGGGGGAGATCGTGGCGTTGCTGGGCCCTTCGGGATCGGGTAAGTCGACGCTGTTGCGGATGCTGTCAGGGCTGTCGCGGCCTTCGGCGGGCAAGGTTCTGTGGCATGGGAAGGACCTGGACTCGGCGGAGATCAACGTCTCCATCGTTTTTCAGAGCTTCGCGCTTTTTCCATGGCTGACGGTTCTGGAAAACGTGGAGGCCCCGCTGAAGGCGCGCGGTATGGACGCTCCGCATCGGTACCGGCGGAGCCTGAAGATCCTGGACACGGTGGGTCTGGACGGATTTGAGGCAGCGTACCCGAAGGAGCTTTCCGGCGGAATGCGGCAACGGGTGGGCTTTGCCCGGGCGCTGGTGGTGGAGCCGGAAGTGCTGTTCATGGACGAGCCGTTTTCGGCGCTCGACGTACTGACCGCCGACAACCTGAGGAGCGAACTGCTGGAACTGTGGCAGAAGAAGACCATCCCGACGAAGGCAATTTTCCTGGTCACACACAATATTGAGGAAGCGGTGCTGCTGGCGGATCGGATCATCGTGCTGGGACGCAACCCGGGCCATGTGCGCACGGACTTCAAGGTGTCGCTGGCGCATCCGCGGGAGCGCAAGAACCAGGCGTTCACGGCGCTGGTGGACTACATCTATAAGGTGCTGACGAAGCCGGACGTGGTGCCGACGGAAGTGCCGGTGCTGGCGGACGGGCGACGGGTGCGCGACCAGCGGCAGATGCGCTACGAGATGCTGCCGCATGCGCGGCCGGGCGGGATCGCCGGATTGCTGGAACTGATTATCGATCTGGGCGGGCGCACGGATATTTACCGGCTGGCCGATGAGCTGGCGTTTGAGATCGACGATTTGTTCCCCATCGTGGAAGCCGCGCAGTTGCTGGGTTTCCTGAAGGTGGAAGAAGGCGATGCGGCCATCACGCCGGAGGGCAAGGCGTATGCGGAGTCGGAGATTCTGAAGCAGAAGGAGCTGTTCCGCAAGGCGGCAATCGACCACGTGCTGCTGCTCCGGCAGATTACACGCGCGCTGGCTAACAAGAGCGACCACTCGGTTCCGGAGGAGTTTTTCCTCGACATGCTGGACGAGCAGTTCAGCGACGAGGAATGCCGGAACCAGCTGGAAACGGCGATCAACTGGGGACGTTATGCGGAGCTGTTCGACTGGGACGACGCGCGGCGGCGCTTCATGCTGCACGTGCATGAAGGCGAGGACGGGGGCGAGGGTCCAGCGGATGAGGTGACGGAAGGCCCGCGGGAGCAGGAGAAGGCGGGATGAGGCCGCGCCTGACGCTGTCACGCGCGTTCGTGATGGAGCGGACCTGGCCGTTCTTCATCGATCTGAGCGTGGCAGCGGGGCTGCTGGCGGGCTTCTATGCGATTTTGTGGATCGCGAAGTTCTGGTTCAGCTCGGCGATTCCGGAAGTGGAGATTTACCGTTCGCCAGCGCACCTGCCGCTCTACGCGTTCTATTCGGTGGTGCGGATTTTTGTCGCGTATGCGCTGAGCCTGGTGTTTGCGATCGCCTACGGATACACCGCGGCCTACAACAAGCGGCTGGAATCGCTGCTGATCGCGACGCTCGACATCCTGCAGTCGATCCCGGTGCTGAGTTTTTTGCCGGGCGTGATGCTGGCGATGATGTCGCTCTTCCCTTCCCGCCAGCTGGGCATCGAATTCGGTGCGATTCTGCTGATCTTCACCGGCGAAGTGTGGAACATGGCCTTCAGCTTCTACACCTCGCTGAAGAGCATTCCGCGCGAGCTGATGGAGGCCACGGCCATCAACCGGTTTTCGCGATGGCAGAGGCTGTTCCAGCTGGAGCTGCCGTTTGCGGCGATTGGGCTGGTGTGGAACTCGATTGTCTCGGTGGCCAACGGATGGTTTTTCCTGATGGTCTGCGAGATGTTTCCTGTGGGCAGCAGGAATTTCCGGCTGCCAGGGCTGGGTTCGTATCTGCAAACGGCGGCGGCGCACGGCGATTTTATGGCGGTGACGTGGGGGCTGATCACCATGGTGCTGATTGTGGTGATCACCGACCAGCTGTTGTGGCGGCCGCTGATCGCGTGGTCGGACAAATTCAAATTCGAAACCGTGGAGAGTGGGGATCGGGTGACGTCGCCGGTGCTGGATGCACTGCGCAATTCGAGCGTGCTGGGGATCATCAACCGGTACACTTTCCGGCCGGTGGCAGAGCGTTTCTACATGGAGGCGGCGGCGCGGCGGAAGCGCAGAAAGCCGAAGCCGGTGGGGGGCGAGTCGAAGAGAGGTTCGATCGCAATTTATGTGGTGACCGGGGCGGTGCTGCTGGTGGTGGTTGGCATCGCGGCATTCCGTGCGTTGCTGCTGCTGAAGGGAATCCACGGATCGGAGTTCCTGCGCTTGCTGGGCGGGGCGGGGCTGACGCTGCTGCGCGTGAACGCGGCGCTGCTGATTGGGTCGCTGTGGACGATTCCGGTGGGCGTGGCGATCGGATTCAATCCGCGGTTCTCGCACATCGCGCAACCGGTGGCGCAGATTGCGGCGTCGTTTCCGGCGACGGCTTTGTTTCCGCTGATCCTGGTGGCGTTGATGCGGGTTGGCGTGGGGCTGGGCGTCGGGTCGGTGGTGCTGATGCTGCTGGCGGCGCAGTGGTACATCCTGTTCAACGTGATTGCGGGGGCGCAGGCGATTCCGTCGGAGCTGCGCGAGGTGGCGACGCTGTTCCGGTTCCGGGATGTGCAGCGCTGGACCACGGTGATCCTGCCGGGGATTTTTCCGTTTCTGATCACGGGGTTGATTACGGCGTCGGGCGGCGCGTGGAACGCGTCGATTGTGGCGGAATATTTTCAGCTGAAGGGACGGGCGCTGTCGACGCTGGGACTGGGCGCGCAGATCAGCACCGCGAGTACAGACGGGAATTATCCGGTGTTGCTGGCGGCGACGATGATCATGGCGCTGATTGTTGTGACCATCAATCGGCTGGTTTGGCGGCCGCTGTATCACCTGGCGGAGACGAAGTACCGGCTGGAGTGAAACCAGCGGTCAGCGGCCGATTCCGTTCCAGACAAGGCGATGAAAGAGCGCGTCCATTTCGCTGGGCGGGACTGGCATGCCGGCGCGAAGCCATGACTCCATCATGGCGAACAGACTGCCGGCGAGAGCATGCGAGCAGGCGCGCAGAGCGGCGGGGTCCATGTTGACGCCGGCCAGGAGCAAACGCTGCTCGATGGAGCGCGCGAAACAGCCGAGGCCGAGCTCGCGGACATCGTCCATTTTGCCCGATGCGATGAGGGCCTGATGGAACTCACGCACGCCCGACACATGCGTGAGCAGTTCCTCAACCGGCGCAACTCTCTTCGGGGCGGCGCGATTCCTCGTGAGGAACGTGGACATGAGTTCGAAGAAATCTTCCACGTCGCTGAGGAAGAGGTCGTCTTTGTCGCGATAGTGAGTGTAGAAGGTGGTTCGGCTGACTCCGGCTCGATCGAGGACGTCCTGGACGGTGATGTTGTCGAAGGGCTTCTCGTGCATGAGCCGAACGAGAGCGCCGCCCAGGGTGTCGCGGGTGCGCCGGATGCGGCGGTCGATCTTTGGCGGCTTCGCGCTTGCCTGTGCGGGCTGCTTTGCTTCGTGGTTTCCGGACATAGGCGCCTGCTTTGTTTGGTATCTCCGCTGCACGCAAATCCGTGCGTGACATCGCGGCTGGTTCTTCCTACAGTACTTCGAATGACAGACAATCGTAAGGCGGGAATTGCGTTGATCGCAGGTTCGATCGGCGCCATGGTCACGATGGCGATTCATCCGATCGGCGGTGGCACTCTGACGACCGACCAGGTTATGCGTTTGGAGAACCTGTCCGGCGTGGCACACAGCCTGGGCATGATCAGTGTTCTGATTCTCTTCCTGGGAGCCTGCGGGCTGACGCGGCGCATCGCCGGGGAGGACCGGCTGGCGTTTTCCGGGCTGGTGGTCTACGCGTTTGCGGCGGTCGCGGTGGTGATTGCGGCTGCGGTGAGCGGGTTTATCGTGCCGGGGATTATGCGCCAGATGGTACGGGACTCTGCCGCGGCTGCTCCGCAATGGCGGATCGCCATTGCTTCGATTTTTCAGATCAACCAGGCGTTTTCGCGCATTTACTCGGTTGCAGCCTCGGCGGCCATCGTGCTGTGGTCCGTCTCCAGCCTGCGGAACGGGGGGCTTTCACGCTTTGCTGCAATCTATGGGTGCGTGGTTGCGCCGCTGGTCGCGATCCTGGTCATCATTGGTCATCTGCGCATGAATGTTCACGGCTTTGCCGCGGTTGTACTCAGTCAGGCGATCTGGTTCGTGGTTGCGGGAGTGGAGATGTGCCGCAAAGAACTACCGCCCGAGCTCGGCTGACAGCTTGAGCATGGTGTGGAGCGGTCAGATTTTGAAGAGGAGCCGTTCCAGCGCCGGACCCAGGGTTAGAGCAGGCAGATAACTGAGAGCTGTTCCGATCACCAGATAGCCCGTGAGGAGAAGCGCGAAGGACAGGGAGTCGGTCGACAGGGTGCCGATCGACCGAGGCACGATTTTCTGGCGCGCGAAGAGGCCGGCGAAGGCGAGCGCAGGAATAGCGAGGCCAAATCGTCCCACCATCATGGCGATGGCGGTGGTGATGTTGTAGAAGCCGGTGTTGGCGCTGAGTCCGCCGAAGCTCTGTCCGTTGTTTCCAAAGCAGGACGCATAGCCGAACAGTATCTCGGTGAGCCCATGGGGCCCGCCGTTGGTGGTCAGCCCGGCTAATCCTGCTTTGGAGGCGACGGCGACCGCGGTGAGGACCAGGATGGTGACCGGCCCGGCGAGGGCGTAGAGCATGATCATCTTGTTCTCGGCGGGCCCGATTTTCTTGCCGAGGAACTCGGGCGTGCGGCCGATCATGAGCCCGGCCAGAAAGACGGGAATTGCGGCTGTCATGACCATGCCGAAGAGCCCGGTGCCGAGGCCGCCGAAGATGATCTCGCCGAGGAAGAGATTAACGAGGAGGATCATTCCGCCCAGAGAGGTGAGGCTGTCGTCCTGCGCGTTGGTGGAACCGGTGGCTCCGTTGGATGTGACGGCGCCGGTGAGAACGGATCCCGCAACGCCGAACCGGGTTTCTTTTCCTTCCATATTTCCGCCCGGCTGCAGTGAGGTGCGCTGGGCGGCGACACCGTGGAGAAGCGGATTGGCGCGCTGCTCCATGACATGGAGTGCGCCCAGGCCGCCAACGAAGAGCGCAAGCATGACCCAATAGAAGAGCCAGCCCTGACGGCGATGGTGCAACATGCGGCCGAAGGTGTTGGTGAGGGCGGCAGGCAGGAGAACGATGGAGAGGATCTCCACGAAGTTCGTCAGCGGGGTGGGGTTTTCGTAGGGGTGAGCGCCGTTCGCGTTGAAGAAGCCGCCGCCGTTGGTGCCGAGGTTCTTGATGATTTCGAGCGCGGCCACCGGCCCCTGAGGAATGACCTGACGGGCTCCTTCCAGCGCATGGGCAACGGCGTAGTGATGGAAGTTCGTGGGAACTCCCTGCGCGACGAGGAACAGCGCGCCCAGGAGCGAGGCCGGCAGCAGGATCCAGAGGAGGCCGCGGGTGAGATCGACCCAGAAGTTGCCAAGGGTTTCAAAGCCTTCTCGTGCGAGCCCGCGGATGAAAGCAATGCCCACCGCCAGACCGGCCGCGCCAGCGAGGAAGTTCTGCACGCAGAGGCCGACCATCTGGCTGGCGTAGCTCATGGTGCTTTCTCCCGCGTAGGCCTGCCAGGTGCTGGTGGTGGAGAAGCTGATCGCCGTATTCAGAGAGAGGTCAGGAGTGAGGGGGGTAGTGAAGTACTGGGGGAAGAACCAGGGAAGGAAGCGCCGGAATCTGAGGATGATGTAGAGGGCCAGTGTGCAGACGAGACCGAAGATCACGAAACAGGTTGCGTACTGTCGAGCACTCATTTCGACCGCGGGATCAACGCCGGAGAGGTGATAGATCCCTCGTTCCACTGGAGCCCACACGGGATCCAGCAACGTTCGTCGCCGGGAAAAGACGCGATCCATGTAACCGCCGAGCGGCCTGACACAGAGCGTGAGAATCACGACGAAGAGAAGATACTGAACTGCGCTGTACAAGCTCATTGGAGAGCTACGAGGTCACCGCAGGTGAACCAGGGTGAGTGTCGCAGAAAATCTATAAAGAAGGAATAGGGAGTGCGAGGGCGCGCTTATCGACTGACGAGGACGAAGGCGCCCCAGTAATAAGGAAGGTCGCGGCCGTAGCGCTTGCGGACGACTTCGCGCTCCGCGAGCTGGGCCTGACGGAGAGCTTCGGGTTTGTCGAGGCCGGTAAGCCATTTCGCATAGAAGAGGGCCATGAGCTCCTGGGTTTCCTGATCGGGAACCGACCACATGCTCATCATGACGGCATCGGCGCCGGCTTCCTGAAGGGCGCGGCGGAGGCCGAAGACGCCCTCGCTGTTGCTCTGCTCGCCGAGGCCGGTTTCGCACGCGCTGAGCACGACGAGCTCGGTGCCCTGAAGGTCGAGCTGGCTGGCTTCATAGGCGGTGAGGATGCCGTTGTCGGCACCGGGGGCGGGGGCCGCGCCGGAGCGGGTGCGATTGGCGCCGGCGAAGAAAAGTCCGGAGTGGAGCATGGGGTCGTCGGAGGCGCCGCGCAGCTGAACGGCGCGACCGGAGTTATCGGGCGCAGGTTGGTCTTCGAGGAAGAAGCCGTGGGTCGCGATGTGAACGACGCGCGGGGCGCGGACACTCTGGATGGAGGCTTTGAGAGCGCGGTCGCCGGTGTAAAGCGTGGTTTGCCAGCCGGACTGGCGGAGGAGCTTGTCAATGGCGGTGACTTCGGCCTGGGTGCCGGGAAGCGGCGGGAGGGGCGCACCGGTGAGGTCGACCGAGCGCGATGAAGCGGACTGGTGCGAGGCGGGAGCCGGGGCAGTCGAGGCGGCGACGAGGTCGAACTTTGGATTGCCGAGGAGAACCGCTGACCTGGCGGTTGCGGCGGCGGGTGGGCGGAGGAGATCGCGGGTGCTGTTGAGGCAGCGGAGCTGAACTTTCTCGAGGAGCAGCTTGCCGGTGGAGTCGGAGAGCAGGCCGATGGGGATCTGGTTGAGGACGCCGTCGGCGGCGACGTAGATGCGCTGTGCGCCGGCAAGGACGGGTTCGATTGGCTTCCAGAAAGCGTCGTATGCGGCGCTGTTGGCGGCGCTGTTGGCGGCGCTGGTTGCAAGGGATATACCGGATGCGGCTGCCTGCTCGTCCGGCGTGGGCTCGATGGAGACGCCACGGGTTTTGGCAACGACGGAGCGAAAGCCTGCGACGGGTGCGGCTTCGAGTTGCTTTGCGTCGCCGAGAACGATGAGGCTGGGGTATTGCGACTTGGGCGTAACGACGAGCGCGACATAGATGCGGTTGGCGGTGAAGGATCGGCCGTTGTTCACCTGGAACTTGGTGATCTCGACAGCGGCTTCACCGGGCTTGAGAGCTTTTTGGACGTCGCGCCAGGTTGCAGTGGAGAGGGTTTTCTGCTGCGAAAACGCTGCGGAGATTTTGGCGAGCGCTTCTTCGGTCTGGTTGATTTGCTGGCTGAGCTGCCCGATCTGGGCGTGATTATCGGAGCCGGAGGTGGAGAGGGCGGCGAACTGGGCTTTTTCCGCAGCGAGTTTGTCGAGGATGGCGAGTGCGGGGCGGTTGCCGCTGGCAAGGAGCCGGGCTCGACTGGATGCGGCGCTTTCGGCGACGAGGCCGCGCTCGGCGAGGAGCGCATCGTACATTTTCCCGGCGAGAGCGGGGTAGCGGTCGTGATAGCGGGTGACGAAGCTGAAGTAGATGGGGAAGGTGCCGGGCAGGGTGGCGTAGTAAACGAGGCGATCCTGCTCGCTCATGGTCCAGGCATTGGCGTTCCATTGTGCGAGGCGGGCGGCGATGTACCGGTCGAACCAGGGCTCGGCGCGGTCAGGCCTATCCCATGCGTAGTAGAAGAGGCCGAGGTTGACGTCGACTTCGTCGAGGATGGGGTTATTGAGGTCGTAGTTGTGCTGGAGGATAGCGATCATGCGGAGATACAGCGGCTCGGCTTCGGCGAAGCGCTGCTCATCCTTATAGACATTGGCTAAGTTAGCGAGATAGGTGGCGAGGTTGGTGCTGTTGGGGCCTTCGGATTTCTCGCTGAGGTCGATGGCTTTCTGGAAAAGGGTTTCGGCTTCTTTAGGGGCGCCGGCGTCGGAGACGACCTGGCCGGCGAGATTATAAGTGGCGGCGAGCTGGCTACCGTAAGCAGGTCCGGCATTGGTGTAGATGGCGATGGCTCCGCGCAGTACGCTGGCCGCGGGCTGGAGCTTGCCTTCGTCGATCATGAGGCTGCCGCCGTCGCGGAGCACGTCGGCGACGTGCGGGTCGTTTTGGCCGTAGGCCTGGACGGCGATGGTGAGGGCTTCGCGGAAATCGCTTTCGGCTTCACCCCAGCGGCCGTGGTCGGCATAGAGGTCAGCGAGGTTGAGGAGGACGGCGCCAGCGTCCTTGCTTTGCGGGCCGTCGGCGGCTTTGAGGATGGCGGCCGAGCGGCGGAAACAGCTGTCGGCGTCGGCGAACTCGTCGAGGCTTTTGTAGAGGAGGCCGAGGGAGTCGAGGGAGAGACCGACCCGGCGGTCGTTGGGACCGAAGGTGGCGGCGGCGACCTGCACGGCCTGCTGGGCGAGGGGAACGGCCTGGTTGATCTGGCCCTGCTTGCGGAGTTGCTCGGCCTGCTGGGAGAGTTGGGCCCAGCGGGCTTCCTGGGCGGAGGCGAGAGACGCAGTGAGGAAAAACAGAGCGACGGCGGCGAGCTTCATTGGGGATTCCTGGTACATTCGCCGGTTGCGGGGGGAATGTCAAGGGGCGGGAGCAGCTGGGAGCGGGGAGCCGGGAGCTGGGAGCGAGAGGTAGCTGGGAGCAAACTTTCGTGCGGATTGTACCCCTCCCCCCCTCCCCCCTGGTACAACCCATACGCGCGCGCAGGGATTTGATTCTGCAGGGCTTCAGCGCGAGGCTGACGAGAAGTTGACGAGTTCGACAACATGGGCTGCTCCCTTCGTATTTGAAAATGGACGGGTTACGGCTGCGTATTTGAAAACAGGCTAGATACGTGCACGGCGCAGGGCACAGGGCACAGGGCACAGAAAAACACTAACCCGCGAGTTGCAGAGTGTCATCAAAGGAAAAGCCCCGCCGCAGAGGCGAGGCTTTTTTCTTTTTCTACTCTATAAGTTCAGAATATCACACTGAGAGGATAAACCAGCCAAATATCATTGAGGGTATAAGGGTGTAAGTGGTTATAAGTCAGCGGTCATTACTTCGGTTTTTGAGGCTTCCTCTTGACAAATTTTCCACATTTGCGGATTGGAGGGGATTTTGGTTATTGGGGGAGTTCGGCGGTTGCGGGAGGCCGGGCCTGAGAGGTTGCGGAGCGGGCGCTTTCCCAAAAAGGTCCAGGGACGGTACTTTCGGCTGCGGGCAGGGTCAAATCCTTTGACGATCCGATGGCCCGGGGCTTTAGCTTCTTGCTGTGGGGTGAACCTGGNNGCAGATGTGGGGCACCCGGCGGACAAGCTACCCCAAGAACGGTCTGAAGCTCTCGACCAAGTCCTCGACAAAATTCACCATTTGATGAAGCGTTGGGAGCAACGCATCACCTTGCGGAATTTGCGGCTGAGTGATCGCTTTCTCAAACTCGAACTCCACACTCTTCTCGACCTCATCGTCGAAGACCCCGAAGAACGTTGGATCGCCTGCCTTGAGAAGATACCCGAAAGGAGGGAGCCAATCGTCCAACATGACGCAATCGGTATCGACCGTAAAAAGAGAGCGGTATTTGTCGATATTGTTAAGCTCATGGATTTTCCAGAGCAAATTGTTCCCACCTTTGTATGGTTTGAACGCATCGATAGCCTTTATAGCTTTGGGGCAGATACCCTCCACTTTGGAAGGCTTATCCCGTTCGTAAGTGATGGCATCCTTGGCGACAGGAAATTCGACACGCCGCGACGGAGGCTCGCCGGAGCCCGCCCACACTAAATTGACTTGCCAAGTAATCGAGGGCGCTGCGGAGGTTTTGGACGACGTCCCCGGCGATACTAACGGCAGAGAAGGTCAATATCCGAAAGGCCCTGAGATTGAAGACCGGGCTGCTGAATTCTCCGGCCGTGAAGTCCTTGGCCTCCACGCGCAGGATTCTCGGATCGTTCTGCCCGATTGGTGTCTGGAGCTTTTCCGTCGTCAAATTCGTATCGGGAAGGAGTCCATAAAGCTTTTTGTCCCTAAAAGCGATGACTTCAGACTCCAAATCCAAGAGGTGCTTCTTGGCCCGGCGAATTTTTACCCGAATCAAAATCAGTCGGTCGTCGGCAGAAAGTGGCATAAGTGATAGTACCGCCGTGTAGTCCTAGCTTACGCGCTCACTTCGGCTAACAGGCGTTTCCAGGTGCGCTGGTTGCGGCGGAAGCTTTTCTTGAGGTCTTCGAGGATGCGCTCGAAGTCGGCGTGTTCGCGGAGGCGGTTCCAGGCGGGGTTCTTCGCGAACCAGGGATAGTTTTCGTTGCCGAGATAGATGGCGCGGCGCAACCAGTGGAGGGCTTCGCTCTCGTCGCCATCGACGGCAAAGTAGGTGGCGAGACGATAGGCCATCTCGGCGTCGGCTTCGGCGGCGGCGATGGAATCTTCGGCGATGAGGGAGGCGGCGCGGGGACGGTCGCCCATCTGCACGTAGCACATGGCGAGGGTGGGAACGGCGATGCGCATGGAGCTGTCGTCGCGGATGACGGCTTCGAGCATATCGATGGCCTGGTGGAGGTCGCCCTGGCGCATGCGCTGATAGGCGAGCGAGGTGCGCAGGAGCGGATACCTGGGCTCGAGGGTGAGGCCCTTCTGCAGCTCTTCTTCGGCCAGCTCGAGCTGGTTCTGGTACTGGTAAACGCGGGCGCGATGGTTGTAAACGACAGCGGCGCTGGAGGGGTTGAGCATAAGGGCGCGATGAAACTGTTCGAGGGACTCCTCGTACATGCCGTCGGCGCGCAGAGTGATGCCGGCGACGAGGTGAACGTTCCAGTCGTTGGCGGCGGTGCGGAGGAGGTGTTCGATGCCGTGGCGGGCGCTTTCCTTTTCGCCGCGCGAGAGCAACATGTAAACGCGGTAGAGGTTGGCTTCGACGGAGCCGGGGTCGAGTTCGAGGGCGCGATCGAGGGCTTTGCGGGCGGCCATGACGTGCAGGTGGCCGCCGAATCCATAGCGGATGTACTGGAGCTGGGCGACGCCGAGGCCGCTCCACGCGGGAGCAAAGGTGGGGTCGCGGGCGACAACGGCTTCAAAGAGCTCGCGGGCGCGCTCGAGGTCGGCGCGGCTACCGGTGCGCTGCATGAATCCGGAGAGAAGCGCGCGGGCCTGCAGGTATTCTTCGGATGTCTCTTCGCCCAGATGGGCGGTGCGCGCAGCAACGCGCTCGGCGGCAGGCTGGAGCTGGCCGACGCCCTGGAGCGAGGCGAAGACCTCGTTGCAAATCTCAGTTTGCACGGCGATGAGGTCGAAGGAGGGCACGCTGATGGCGCCGCCGCCGCGCACGCTCTGCGTTTCGACTTCGAGCAGCTGCCAGTTGAGGTCGAAGCCCTGATCGGAGCGCGCGAAGCTGCCGGTGAGCACCCAGTTGACGAGCAGCTTTTGCCCGATTTCGAGGGGGTCCATCCTGGCAACGGGCAGGTGCATGAGGGCGCTGGAGGGGCGGACGACGAGCGACGACATGCGGGCGATGCGGGTGGCGATGGCGTCGGCGAGCGCGAAGCCGTAGAGGGGCGCGACATCGGCGGCGCCGAGGTTTTTGAAGGGCAGGACGAGGATGGTATTCTGCGCGGCTTTCTCTTCGGAGGACTCGCGGAAGCGCTCCGCCAGCATGGAGAGCAGGCCGGTGGCCCGTTTTTCTTCTTCGGCCGCGGTGGAGGGGGGAAGGACGGCGGCTGCATCGCCGGGAATAATGCCGGTTTCGAACTGCAGCGTCTTCATGATGGTCTTCAGCGCTTCGCGAACTTCGGCGGCGCTGGCATAGCGCTCGGCCGGCGTCTTCTTCAGACAGCAGAAGATGACGGAGCTCAGCTCCGGCGGGATGTTGTCGAGGGGCGGAGGATCGACGAACTGAATGGCGCGGATGGACTGGAACTCGTCGCCGTCAGGGCGGGCGAAGGGATGGCGGCCGCTGGCAAGTTCATAGAGGATGACGCCGAGGGCCCACAGGTCGGATTGCACACTGCTTTGGCCGGTGACGAACTGTTCGGGGGCCATGTAGGCGATGGTGCCGCCGCGCGCGGTGTAGGTGGCGATGGGCGCGCCGGGTTTCCACCCCACCGCACCAGAAGCGGGTGCGTCGGGGGCCCCGGGTTTCCGACGCGAGGCTTTGGAGGGGTCGAAGCCGGCTTCTTCGGGAGGCAGACGGCGGGCGAGGCCGAAGTCGAGAATCTTGGCCAGGCCGCCGTCGGTGAGCATGACGTTGGCGGGCTTGAGGTCGCGATGGAAAATGCCGAGGGAGTGGGCGGCGGAGAGGCCGTCGGCGATCTGGATGCCGACGGAGAGGACGAGCTGCAGGCTGGCCGGGCCTTTGGCGATGAGCTTATCGAGGGACTGGCCGGGGACGTACTGCATGACGATGAAGGCTTCCTCGCCTTCTTCGCCGACTTCGTAAATGGCGCAGACGTTGGGGTGCTCGATGGCGGAGGCCATGCGCGCCTCGCGCAGGACGGTGGTGCGCATCTGTTCAAGAGTGAGGGCGCCCCGCTTGAGGATTTTGAGGACGACGGGGCGCATGAGCTGGGTATCGTTGGCGAGGTAGACGACGCCGCTGCCGCCGGCTCCCAGTTTGCGGACCAGCTCATAGTGGGTAATGGTGCGCTTCATTGCTTAGGTTCAGTTTACCGGGGCAAAAATGGCGAGGCTGTGGAATGCGGGTGCGCGGTGGGTGCAAGCGGGCGCAGGAAATTTGCACAGCAAGGCGCTGCAGATGAGATTTGGTCCGTGTCCCACTCAAGCCAAAATCAGGCTTGAATGGGGCACCCTCCGCGGCTCAGTCGCCGGCGAGGACTTTGCGGATGCGGCCGCCCTGTTTGTTGAGCTCTTCGACAAAGTCCTCAATGCGCACCAGGAAATCCTGGCTGGCGCGAACCATGCGGGGCATGGAGGCCCACGCTTCGCGGACGATGTCAGGGTTTTCGAGCAGGGCGACGGCGGCGCCGGCAGCAGAGACGGCGAGCGCGGACTTGCGACGGCCGGTGATGAGCAGAAGAGCGCCGACTACGAGAGAGCCAGCGGCGATGGTGCGGGTCCAGGGGATTTCCGAGAGGCTGGTTTCGATCTGCTTTGTGATTTTCATGATTTGCTTGTCGCTGTCCATGTGGGATGAGATGGGCGGCTCGACTGTCTCTGCAATTTCCAGTGATGTTCCTTTAATAGTACTGCGGCTGGCGGCTGGGGGTGACGACAGGGATAGAGGCAGAGCCGAGGCGGTCTGCATGCGCGAGAGCCATTCGGCTCCGCTGAGGGCATATTCGGTAGTGGTCACGTGCGCTCCTAATCGAGGTCGAATTCGCGGAGCGGCTTGCCGGTGTCGGGGGTCTCCTGGGCTTTTTTGAGGGCTTCGGCAAAGCGCTTGTTGAAAAGGTCTTCCTTGTTCTTCTCGGCTTCGACGGACTGGCGGAAGATGCTCTCCTTGCGCTCTTCCTGTTCGCGGAGGTGGCGGGTAGCCTGGTCGAAGTCTTCGAAGGTGCGTTTGCGCGGCGCGGGGGTGTGGGCGACGATGGCGCGAGTCGCGGCGTCGATTTTGAGGATGGCCCCGCAGTCGGGGCAGGTGATATCGAAGGTCGAGTTGGAGTGGGATTTTCCTTTTTGCGACATACAGCGAATTCCGCCCGCGAGAAATATCGGGCGACTCCAGAGGGTGAGTGTAGCGCAAGAGAGGGGGAGGGGGGTAGAGGCAGAGTTTAGAGTTTGGGGATTAGAGTTTAGGACCGCTGTGTCGGACCTGGTGGATTTCGGCTTCGATCTCGGCGTCGGTGATGGCGCGATCTCCTAATGCTTCGGCGATCCCCCAGCCTTTGCGCAGACTGGCTTTGGCCATGGCGCGCCGCAGTTCGCGATCCTGCGTGGCGACGTCTTCGAGGACGGGGACGAGGAAGTATTCAGGACCCTTGCGGCCAAAGAGTAGCGCCGTTTCGCCGCACGGAACGGATTGGAGAGCTTTGGAGCCGCGGGTGCGGAACTCGCGCAACGAGACTGGACGCATGAAGAACCTCCCAGAAACAAGTGTAGCCGCTGAAAATGCCCGCTCAAGCCAAAACCGGGCTTGAATGGGCCACCCGGAATCCGGAGATTGGAGCTCGCCGGGAGCTTGAGATTCCGTTCTATTAACTGGCGGGCCCGGCAAAAAGAATGAGATTGCCGTCAGGGTCCTCGACGGTGAAGGTCAGGGCTCCCCATGGTTCGTTCCTCAGGGGCTGCGCGATGGGCACGCCGGCGGCCTGGTAGGCGAGGAAGAGCTGCCGGATCTCGTCCGCGGTGGCGAGGGTAATGGAGGCGGAGAGCAGGCCTTCCCGTTCGCGGACGTCTTCGACGAAGAAATGCTCATCCATGGAACGCAGCGCAAGGCGGGCGTTGTCGCGGCTCACCTGCGAGTAGAAGGGCGGATCGCCATAGACAAAGTCGATGGTGAAGCCGAGCTTCGTGGTGAAGAAATCAGTGGATGCCTGGAGGTCGCGAACGTACAGGTGTGCGGCGATGGAGGTGAGAATCGGCTGAGCGTTTTGGTTCGTTGGGGACATCGCAGTGGATCAGAGGTAGATGGCTTTGTGGCCGGGGCAGTCCTGGGTGGCTTGCTCGACGAGGGTCGAGAGGAGCGGTGCGCCGTAGCGGGCGAGGAAGGCAATGCCGCCGATGGTGCGCTCCTGCGGATGGCGATCGGGGAAGAGATTGAAGGAGAGCGTGTCGACGTGGCGGCGGATGCTGGCGTCGCGCTGGAGCTGGACGTTGGCGGCGAGGCGGCGGAGGCGGTTCATCTGATAGCGCATTTTTGAAGCGGAGACGCGGGCGGAACGGCCGAGCGCGGGATCGAGAGAATCGGTCCAGGCAATGAGGGCGTCGAGCTCGTCGTCAAGAACGTTGCCGGTGGCGGCGAGGCGGCGCTTGCCTTCGACGGGCATGGAGCGCGCGCCAAGGCGGTGGGCCAGCTCGTCGGGGTGGGAGGACAGAATGTCGGAGAGCGAGAGCTCGTGCTGCTCGAGGACCTTTGCGATGGAGGGCTCGATGAGCGTGGCGCTGAGGCGCGGCAGGACAGGGGTGGTGCGACCGAGGATGGCCTGATAGAGGACCTGGGACTGCGCGAAGTAGGCGATTTCGGCGGGGCCACCGATGGCGGCCTGGGTGGGCAGCAGGAAATCCTGAAAGACGGGGCGAAGGAGGGCGTTGGGACTGAGGCGCTCGGGTGTCTTGTCGAGGACGGAGAGCAGGTCGGGGGTGGAGTAGGTGGTCTTGCCGGCGAGCCAGCTTCCGTTTTTGCGGCGCAGGGGAACGCGGGCGCCGGTGGTTTCATCGAGGAGGAAGAGCAGGCTGCTGCCGGGGGCGACGAGGACCTGGGAGTGGTAGCCGCGTTCGGCGAGGAGCTTGTCGCGGGTGTGCAGCGCGGACTCGAGGGCTGAAGCGTCCGTAATGGCGTGACGGAGGACGGGAGCTGCGAGGGCGTGGAAGGCGCGCGTGGAGGCGTCGATGACGATGAGGCCGTAGTCGGCGAAGGTGGCGGCGATGAGGCGGGCGAAGGAGGAGGCGAAGGTCGCGTCGGGAGTATAAGCGGCGGTAAGCAGGTCGAACTCGGGCGTGCCACCGATCAGCTCCGCTGCGCGGTCGAGGACAGCGGTGATTCCTGGGCCGAGCGGGAGCGCGCCGACGGGGCGGGAGTCGGGCGGCTGCTCGAGATGGAGGCGCAGGGTGTGCAGGGCATGGCGCGAGGGGAGGGTGACGTGGTCGGCTTCGGCGAGGTCGTGGTCCTCGGTGGCGAGCCAGAAGATGGGGACGGCATTCCCACCCCCGCGAGCAAGCTCGCCGGGGACCCCGGGGTTCGCCACCTGCGCGCGCTGGATGATGGTGGCGGCTTTGAGGAGAGTGAAGAGGGGTCCGCCGAAGAGGGCGACTTGCTGGCCGCTGACGACTGCGCCCGCGCCCTGGCGGAGGCGCTCGATGTTGGCGAGTGTCTTCGCGCCGGCATTCCAGCTCTGGTTTTGCTCGAGGAGGCGATCGGCGAGAGTTGTGCTGTGGGCGGGATCCTGCGCGGGGATAGCATTGGCCCAGGACTGCGACCATGGCGTGGAGACGTAGAACGGGGTGATGGGATCGTGGCTCGAGGCGTAGTCGAGGAAGAGCCGGCTTTGCCGGGGCAGCATCGAGATGGGAAAACAGTCGACCTTCACGGCAGAGCCTGCTCAAAGTTTCTCATGCACGCTGGCCGGGGGCGGGGACAATCGCGGGGCCTCTGTGACGAGTGGTCGGGGACAAGCTTCGGATGCGGATCGAGGCCAGGAGGATGCAGGATTCACCACAGAGGTCACAGAGAACGCGGAGAAGGACATTCCGAGTGCGTCGGCGTAATGGCCGGACATCGAGGACCACGCCCACTCAAGCCAAGCGGCTTGCATTAGCCACCGCGCGTGGATGGTAGGGTAAAAAGGGGAGCGAGGAGACGCATGGCGAAGAAGAAGAAAAAGTCGGCTAAGCAGGATGCGCCGGGAGTACCGGTGCTGAAGAAGCTGAAAATCCGCGAGGGCGGACCGGCGAAGGTGCTGTCATCGAAGGTTTCGTACAGCGGGCCGCTGTTTCGGGTGCTGACGGACGAGATTCAGGAGCCCAATGGAAAGAAGGTTCGGCGGGACGTGATCCGGCACGGAGGATCGGCGGTGATTCTGGCCATCGACCGCTCGAAGAGCAAGAAGGATCCGCTGGTGCTGATCGAGAGACAGTTCCGGCACGCCGCGCAACATTATCTCTATGAGGTTCCGGCGGGGAAGATGGAGCAGGGCGAAGACCAGCTGGCGAGCGCTAAGCGCGAGCTGATGGAGGAGACCGGGTACGCGGCGAGGAAGTGGACAAAGCTGGTGCGGTACTTTGCAAGTCCAGGTTTTCTCGGGGAATGGATGCAGGTTTTTCTGGCAGAAGACCTGACGGCTGGCAAGGCGCAGCCGGAGGAGGACGAGTCGTTCGAGCTGCAATTTGTGCCGCTTTCGGAGTTACTGCGGTTAATCGACGCGGGGGAGATCCAGGACGGCAAGACGCTGATTTCGGTGATGTATTACGCGCGCATGAGGCAGGGAAAGAAAAAGAAGAAGAAATGATGCCGGGATTCCTGCCCGGGGGCGGGAAACCAAAGCGGCGAACGCTGCGTCTGAACCAAAGCGGGTTGGAATCCCCAACCGCACATCTGCCTGAGAGGAAGGTTCGCGCACGTGGCTCAGTACAGAGGCAAGGTGAAGTGGTTCAACAACGCTAAGGGATACGGGTTTATTGGCCGGGACGACGGACCCGATGTGTTCGTTCACTACAGCGCGATTCAGGTGGATGGGTACAAGAGCCTGAAGGAAGGCGACGATGTGGAGTTCGACATCGTGGAGGGCCAAAAGGGGCCGCAGGCGGACCAGGTGGCAAGGGCCCGCGACGCTGGCGCCAGCGCCAGCGTTGACGCGGCCTGACCCCACAGCGCACCGCGATCCAGCTCCCTCTCATTCGTAAAACACTCCCGTTGTGCTCGCACGCCTGTTCGTCGAGCCGGCGTGCCGATTGTCCGCGGGAGGCTGTGTTTGCGGCCAGGTTCGATCGCCTAGATTCGACTTTCCTGAACATGATGTAATCGTCAGCGATGGATAATCGCTCGATTGCGCAGCTGCTGGCGGACACGGCGGATCTGCTGGAGATCAGCGCGGGCGATCCGTTTCGCATCCGTTCGTACCGGAGGGCTGCGGAGGCGGTCGAGTCGTCGACCATCCAGCTGAGCACGATTGCCAACGACACCAAAAAGCTGCAGGAGATTCCCGGCATCGGCAAGGGAATGGCGGCGAATATTCAGGCGATTGAGAGCGCGGGAACGCTGCCGCTGCGCGAAGAATTGCTGCTGAAGTATCGGCCGACCATGCTGGAGCTGCTGCGGCTGCCGGGGATGGGTCCGAAGACGGTGGCGCTGTTGTGGGACGCGCTGCAGGTGGGGTCGGTGGAGGATCTGGAGAAGGCCATCGCAGACGGACGGCTGGCGGGATTGCCGCGGGTCGGCGAGAAGCTGATCGAGAAGCTGCGCAAAGGCATCGCCGACTATAAGGAGCGGAGCGGGCGGTTCCTGATTGACGATGCGGAGGAGGCGGCGGAGAAGCTGATCGCGTATCTGAAGAAGTTTCCGGGGATCGACACGATAATGCCGGCAGGTTCGCTGCGGCGCGGACGGGACACGGTGGGCGATCTGGACATTCTGGCGACGGGACCGGCATGCGCGGAGACTCAAGTGGGCGCGGCGGTCGAGTACGTCGCAAATTATCCAGCGGCGAACACGATGCTGGCGAAGGGACAGAACAAGGTCAGCTTCCGGCTGCGGAGCGGCCTGCAGGTGGATGTGCGGCTGCTGCCGGTGGGATCGTACGGGGCGGCACTGCAATACTTCACGGGATCGAAGATGCACAACGTGACGGTGCGGCAGCGGGCGCTGAAACGCGGTTACACGCTGAGCGAGTATGCGCTGGCGAATGTGAAGGACGGGTCGTTTGTGGCGGGGGCGACGGAGGAGGAAATTTACGCGAAGCTGGGGCTGGACTGGATTCCGCCGGAGCTGCGGGAGAACAACGGCGAGATTGAGGCAGCGGAGGAGCATCGGCTGCCGGTGCTGATCGAGGAGGCCGACATCCGCGGCGACGTACACATGCACACCGTGGAGACGGACGGGAAGAACACGATTCGCGAGATGGCGGAGGCGGGCCTGGCGCGCGGGTATGAGTACATCGCGATCACCGATCACTCGAAGAACCTGGCGATGACGATGGGGCTGGACGACAAGCGGGCGTTGGAACATATCGAGCGGATTCGCGCCGTGGACAAGGAGATGACGGGGAGGATTCGGGTGTTGGCCGGGATTGAGGTCGACGTTTTGGCAGACGGCGAGCTGGATTTGTCGGACGAGGTGCTGGCGCAGATGGATGTGGTGATCGCCAGCGTGCATTCGCTGTTCAACATGCCGGCGGAAGAGATGACGATGCGGATGCTGCGGGCGATCGAAAACCCGTATGTGCGGATTCTGGGGCATCCGACGGGGCGGTTGCTGTTGCGGCGGGAGCCTTACCAGATGGACCTGGAAGCTGTACTGCGGCGCGCGGGAGAGCTGGGCGTTGCGGTCGAGCATAATGCGTATCCTGACCGGCTTGATTTGTGCGATCGCGACCTGCGGCTGGCGAAGGAACTGGGCTGCCGCATCGTGATCAACACCGACGCGCATCATGCGAGTCATCTTGCGAAAATGCGGTACGGCGTGCGGCAATTGCGGCGGGCGTGGCTCAGCAAGCAGGACGTGCTGAACACGATGGGAGCGGGGGAATTTCTGAAGGCGCTCAGGCCGAGACCCGCGTGAAGCGGAAAGGTCCAGTAGAATCGAGAGCGATATGTCCGAGAGAAGTGCGGGCTTTTATCCTCTGCTCACGGTGCTGGCGGCGATCGTCATCGCTGTGGGCGTCATTGGCTCGTATGTTTGGGCCACCTATACGGGCCCGGTGCATGCGGGCCAGGTGGTTTCGGTCTCGGGGTATCCGATCCATCGAGAACTCTCAACGGGTTCGGGACTGGGCGGCCTGAACGGCGGCGCGAATGTTTATGACGAAGTGATCGTGATCGCCGATGTGAAGGTCAAAAGCACGACGAAGCTGCCGCTGTTTCTCCACGAAATGTGGGGTGAGGTGACACTGCCCAACGGAGACGTGATCCAGAGCCTGGCAGCGAGCGGCGAAGACTACCGCAAAGTATTCATCGCGTATCCGGCGCTGGAGGCGCAGAAGCAGACGCCGATGCCGCGCGATCTTACGATGACCCCGGGGCAGGAGGTGGAGGGGCAGATGATCTTTCACTACCCCATCACGCAGAAGGACTGGGAGGGACGGAAGCAGTTCGACGTGGTGGTGGGGTTCATCAACCAGAAGAACCTGGTGCTGCATACGATGCCTGGGGGCAGCCGGTAGCGGGTAGCAAGGGATTAGGGATTAGGGATTTGGGATTTGGGATTAGGGATTTGGGATTAGGGATTTGGGATTAGGGATTAGGGATTAGGGATTAGGGATTAGGGATTAGAAATCAGGAATTCGAAATTGTTCGCCAAGGCGCAGCGGGTTCATTTCATCGGGATCGGCGGGATCGGCATGAGCGGGATCGCGGAGATTCTGCTCAATCTGCATTATCCGGTGAGCGGGTCGGACCTGCGGCGGTCGCCGGTGACGGAGCGGCTGGCAACGCTGGGCGCGACGGTGTTCGAGGGGCACGCTGCGGCCAACGTGGTGGGCGCGAGTGTGGTGGTGGTCAGCTCGGCGATTCACGAGCAGAATCCTGAGGTGGCGGAGGCGCGGGCGCGGAAGATTCCGGTGATCCAGCGCGCGGAGATGCTGGCGGAGCTGATGCGGCTGAAGTACGGCATCGCCATCGCGGGCATGCATGGCAAGACGACGACGACTTCGATGGTGGCGTCGGTGCTGACGGCGGGCGGGCTCGATCCAACGGTGGTGGTGGGCGGGCGGGTGGACGCGATGGGATCGAACGCGCGGCTTGGACAATCGCAGTATCTGGTGGCCGAGGCCGATGAGAGCGACCGCTCGTTTCTGCGGCTGTCGCCGATCCTGGCGATCGTGACGAATCTCGATCGCGAGCACATGGACTGCTATCGCGATATGGCCGATGTAGAGAGCGCGTTCGTCGAATTTATGGAGCGGGTGCCGTTCTACGGGGCGTGCGTGGCGTGCGCGGACGATGCGCTGCTGGCGAGGATTCTGCCGCGGGTGCGGCGGCGGGTGTTCACGTACGGGGCCTCGCCGCAGGCGGATTTTGTGCTGCGGCTGCTTCCGGCTCTGCCAGTAACGGAGCATTCCGAAGCGGGGCCGCGTGCCTGCCGGACGCGGTTTGAAGTGGCAGTGGGCGGCGAAGTGTATGGACCGCTGGAATTGCACGTTCCCGGCATCCACAATGTACTGAATGCAACCGCGGCGGTGGCCATTGGGGCGCAGCTGGAGATCAAGGCGGAGGCGATTGCGAGCGGGCTCCAGTCGTTTCGCGGCGTGGATCGGCGTTTCCAAGTGAAGGGCTGCGTGCGGGGGGTGACGGTGGTGGACGACTACGGGCATCATCCCACGGAGATTCGCGCCACGCTGCGGGCGGCGCGGGAATGCGGGTACGGCGGGGTGCATGTGATCTTCCAGCCGCATCGCTACACGCGAACGCGCGATCTGATGGAGGAATTTGTGCACGCCTTCGACGACGCGTCGTCGGTGGAGGTGCTGGACATTTATGCGGCCAGCGAGGAGGCAATTCCTGGCATCACGGCACAGGCGCTGGTGAAGGGGATCCATTGTGGGGACGTGGAATACGCGGCTTCGACGGACGAGGCGATGGGGCGGGCGCTGAAGCGAGCGCGGGAGGGTGACGCGATCCTGACGCTGGGAGCGGGGAATGTGTCGCAGCTGGCGCCGGTGGTGGTGGAGCGGCTGGGAAAAGGCAGCCGGTAGCCGGTAGCCCGTAAGCGAGTAGCATGGGCGGGAACATTTGGACGGGTGTTCTCGTAGCTTCCACTATGAGACTTCTATGCGCTGGGGTGGCCGCGGGTTTGCTGGCCTGCGGCATGGCGGGACTCGCGGAAACGGTGGGCGACTGCGATCATCCCATCGAGGCGCCGCTGCGGTCGAGAGCCGCGCTGGTGATCGAGTCGCGTCCGGCCGGAGTGGACATTGTCGCGACCGATGCGGAGACGATTCGGGTCTCGTGCACCGTCAATCGGCAGGAGTACGCGGGGTACGTCGAACTGCGATTCTCGGGCACTCCGGGGTATGGCCGACTGCACATCACGGGAGACGACGTCAGAAACGAAAACCTGCACATCCGCATCGAAGTGCCGCGCAAGACGAACCTGCGATTTCATATGGGCGCCGGCGAAGTGAAGGTGGACGGCGTTGTGGGCGATAAGGACATCGACCTGTATGCGGGGCAAATTTCGGTTTCGTCGCCCGGGGGCTGGACCTATAAGTCAGTGGACGCGTCGGTGGATATTGGCGATGTGAATGCGTCGGCGTTCGGCGTGGACAAGGGCGGCTTTTTCCGCAGCTTTTCGAGGACGACGGCAGATGGGGAGTATCGGCTGCGGGCGCATGTGCTGACCGGGGAGATTGATCTGGAGTAGTCAACGTCTATCGCAGCCGGTCCTTGTGGTCCGCGAGGAACGGAGACGGTTCCTGAATGAGCAGTGTTCCCAGGTGTGTCTGGATGGGAGTATTCATCCACTTGCCGAAATGATGCTTGTCCCCGGTGATCAGGTAGTGAGCACCTGCGAAGACTGCTGCAGCCAGAACCGGTGCATCCTTTGCGGGAAGGACGATGCCGCGGGGCAGGAAAGCTCCGGGGATGTCAGAGACCAGATGGGTCTGCTCGAGCAGATGGGCAAGCCGAGCGGCATGAACTGAGCTGACGCAATTGCGCTGGGTTTCGTCGATGGCGTACATCGATGTAATCGGAACCAGATCGCGCATTCTCCAGAACTGAAGAAACTTGTGTTCTTCGCGGAGTGAAGCCGAGAAGAGGATGTTGGCGTCCAGGTAGACCCGCAGCAGTTCAGGCACGATGCTCAGGCACGCTTCCGCCGGGTCTTAGCTTCGTCTCTGCGCCGATTGCGCTCGATCCACCCATCGAACTCGGCGTTGGAGGGAAGGCGTTCGCGCATTTTGGGGTCGGTATAGGGGATCCCCGCGGGGTCGAGACCGAGTTCCTGGCGAATGTACTTGCAGGCTTCGTCGTAGTCCTCTTTGGTAACGGAATTGTTGAGGGCGAACTCGGCTTTGCGCTGGGGGGTGTAGATTTCGACGGGTACGGCGACGGCCGGGCGCAGGAGGATGCCGTCTTCGCGCTCCTCGGTGACAAGCAGATCGCCTTCTTTCAGGGCGAAACGCCTGCGGAGTTTGGCGGGGATGACGAGGGTTCCGCGTTTGCCGATTTTGGCGGTTTCCATACAGAATATCTGAATTTCAGAATATCAGAGATTCTGCCGAATTGCGACCGATCGCATCTCGCGGATCGCTGCGGTTTGGTACAGTTCGGGGTCTAGTTCAGGAACATCGTTCGATAGAGCGTATCGCGCTGGCGAGGCTGGAAGCCGGCGTCGCGGATGATGTGGCGGAGTTCTTCCTCTGTTGTGCAGTTCGAGGTTCCCGCGGCGCGGACCACGTTCTCCTCGAGCATGACGGAGCCGACGTCGTTGCCGCCGAAGCGCAGGCCGAGCTGCAGGACTTTCAGCCCCTGCGTGACCCAACTGGACTGGACGTTCTCGATGTTGTCGAGATAGAGGCGCGAGATGGCGAGGACTTTCAGGTAGTCGACGGCGGTCGCTTCATCCCAGCCGCGTCCGCCGAGCGCAGTGTTTTTGGGCTGGAAGCTCCAGGGGATGAAGGCGGTGAATCCGCCGGTTTCTTCCTGGAGGCGGCGAATCACGTCGAAATGGTTCACACGCTGGTCTAAAGTCTCGTCGACGCCGAACATCATTGTGGCCGTGGTGCGCATGCCGAGTTGGTGCGCAGTGCGGTGGACCAAAACCCAGTCTTCGGTGCCGCATTTGAGGCGCGCGATGCGATGGCGGACCTCGTCGTCGAGAATCTCTGCGCCGCCGCCGGGGATGGAGTCGAGGCCGGCGTCGCGCAGGCGCTGGATGGTGTCGCGCACAGAGAGGCCGCTGTACTCGGCGATGGCGAGGATTTCCGAAGCGGAGAAGCAGTGCAGCCAGATGGAGGGGAAGCGCTGTTTGATGCCGCGCAGCAGGCGCTCGAACCAGTCGATTTTCAGGTCAGGATGCAGGCCGCCCTGCATGAGCACGCCGGTGCCGCCCATCTCAAGGGTTTCGGCGATCTTCGCGTAGATGGTTTCGAAGTCGAGGATGTAGCCTTCACCCGACTGCTTGCCCTTGAGGGGGCGATAGAAAGCGCAGAAGGTGCAGTATTCGGTGCAGAAATTCGTATAGTTAATATTGCGATCGATGATGTAGGTAACGACGCCCTCCGGGTGCAGCCGTTTGCGGACGGCGTCGGCTTCCATGCCCAGGCCGATGAGATCGTCGGAACGGAAGTAGTCGAGGGCCTGTTCACGGGTCAGCGTCATAGTTTCATTGTCGGGAAAATCGGGCGGCGCGTCCAGCGGTGGCGGCAACTCTGCTGCGCACGGGCCGCATCGCAGAGGCAGAAACGCAATCTTTCAATCTTCAGCTTTATATTCTTCAGGAGGACCGCGCCCCATGAGTCAATTCCCACTTTTTCGCCGTTTCGTCTTCATGATGCTGTTACCGCTGGCTGCGACGCCTGTTTATCTGTACGCTGCCGATGCTCCTGCCCCCGACACGCTGGTGCTGAGCAACGGCGACACGCTGCACGGAAAGCTGGTGGAGGAGGCGGGTGGGACGGTGACGTTCCACTGCGATCCGCTGGGCGACGTGAAGCTGACGTGGGACAAAATCAAGGAGCTGCACGCAGGGGAGAATTTCGCCGTGCTGAACGCGCAGACGAAGAATCGGAGTAAGAAGGCGGCTGAGAAGCTACCGGAAGGCAGCCTCGACGTGGCCAACGGCACGCTGACCGTCCGCACGACGAACGGGGAGGGTACCCCGGCGGCGATTCCAGTCAAGGATGCCGCGGTCATCGTGGACAGCGCCACGCTGGACAAGCAGCTGCATCACGAGCCGGGCTTCTTTACGGGATGGAACGGGGCGGCGACGGCGGGAGCGACGGTGGTGAGCGCGACGCAGGATCAGTATGCGGTATCGGGAAGCATCGGGCTGGTCAGGGTGATCCCGACGGTGGCGTGGCTGGACACGCGAAACCGCACCTCGGCGGATTTCAGCGGATCGTTCGGCAAGATTACGCAGCCTGCGTTTACGAGCGGAGGCGTTTTCACGCCTGCCAGCGTGACCAAGTCGTCCATTTCGCATTTTGACGCCGAGCGCGACGAGTATTTTTCCCCGCGATTCTTTTTTCTGGGACAAACGGCCTTCGATCACAACTACGGGCAGGACCTGAACCTGCAGCAGATCTACGGGGGCGGGTTGGGCTGGACGGCGCTCAAGACGCCAAAGCAGGAAGCGGATCTGAAGGCAACGGCGCAGTACGAGAAGCAGGATTTCATCACCGGGGCCTCGTCGGCGAATCAAAATCTGATCGGGTCGACATTCTCGGCGAGTTATCTGCTGAAGCTGAAGCTGGTGACCCTGACGCAGGAGTTGCAGTTTGTGCCTGCTTACAACGTTGAGCGGGCGTATTCGGCACAGGAGACGGACACGTTCGCGTTCCCGGCGTACAAGAGCTTCAGCTTTTCGATGGGGACGCTGGACAGCTATCTGAACGACCCGCCGGCGACCGAGCCGCCGACGAAACGGAACTCGTTCCAGTTCACGATGGGGCTGACGTACGCGTTCAAATCGAAGTACTGAGAGGTTTCAGGGGCAGCGTGGCGCTAAGCGTGGAGGGGGTGCGCTTCCTCTGAGGCGGGCTCGCCGACGGATTTTTCGAGGCGCCGCAGCTGGTCAAGATGATGGCGGATGTGGATGACGTGGAAGCGGCGCCACTGATCGGCGCGCAGGGGACCGAGGACAAAATGGGGGGCGATGCGCTGCAGGCCGAAGCGGTGGCGGCACTGATCGATGAGCGAGTCCATCTTGTCGATTTCCTGGCGGAGAAGCTCGAGGAGCTCGGACCCGTTCATGGGCGGCCAATGCAGCTGGTCGGGTCGCGCAAAAATTGGCGCGGGCGCGCCGCGCGGCATCTGGCCGAACGAGAGCATGACCATCTGCAGAAGCCATTGGACCGGGGTACCGTGATCGGCGGTGGCCTGGCCGCGCTCGAGGCGCTTCTCCAGCACGCGGCTGGAGCTGCGGCAAGTGAGCACAAGGTGCTCGACAACCTCCTGAGCGCTCCACAGGCGGTCATCCTGGCGGGGATGCAGCTGGCACCATTCCGCCGGCTTGCCCGTTAGTTGCGGGCGGTAGGGGTCAAAGGCCTGCTGGAGAACCGGGTGCATAAAAAGGGCCGCGTGGCTGGCGAAATCTAATTGGGGGAACTATACCACCGGGTGCCCGGTTACGAGGGGGGTGCGGCACCCATTTCTTTCAAGGCCTTGCGAACCTCTTTGGCGTGCGGGCCGTAGGGCAGCGCGCTGAGATACAGGCGGTAGTTGCGGAGCGCTTCGTCGGTGTGGCTCAGGTGGCGCGCGGCTTCGGCCAGGCCGAATACAGCTTCCGCATTGCCAGGGTCGGAGCGGTTCGCTTCGGTAAAGCGCTCGTAAGCGCCCCTCCAGTTGCCCGACTCGAGGTAGAAGTCGCCGATCTGCGCGTCTTTTTTGGCAAGCTTCGGATTGTAAGGCAGCTCGGTGACGACGCCCGGCGGCAGCGCCTCGTCGGTGGTGGGCATTTCGAGGCCTTTGACCTGGCTGGAGCTGTAATTCTGATCCTCGGGGGGATTCGATTGCGCCGAGGGGGAGGAAGTGTCCTGCTGGGGCTGGTGCGCGGCCTTTTCGGACTGCGCTTCGGGGAACGGATTCTGGCCGGCAGTGGGTTTGTTGGGCGATCCGCCTGGCGGCGCGGTTTGAGGCTGCGGAGCGGAGGGTTCCGCATTGTCCTGCTGCGGGGCCTGATGCGCAGCGGCCTGCGATTGCGCCTCCGGGAAGGGATTCTGCTCGGCAGTGCTCTTCTTCGGCTGGTCCTTCTTCTGGGTGGTCGATGGGCTGGTTGGGGCAGGTGGATTCTGCGGCGGTGGCGCGGAGTTGTCCTGCTGCTGGGCTGCGACGGACAGCGACAGCAGAACGACGGAGGCGGCAATGGCGGGGCGCAGCAGCATTTCTTCTTATTTTAGACGCCGGATCGGTGAGAAAGAGGCCTGGGAATTGATATCCTGGTCGGGTATGAGTCTGATCATTCGCTCTTCGGCGATTCATGCAGCGGGCTGTTACACGATGGCTCCCATTCGCAAAGGCGCACGGGTGGTGGAGTATACCGGGCCGCGCATCTCGAAAGACGACGCGGATGTGAAGTACGAGCACTCGCCGACGACGTATTTGTTTGGCGTGGGGGACGGGACCACGGTGATCGACGGGCACGGGACGGCGATGTTCATCAACCACTCCTGCGATCCGAACTGCGAGTCGCTGATCGATGATGGCCGGGTTTTCATCGAAGCCGTCCGCACCATTCGGCCGGGCGAGGAGATAACCTACGACTACCAGATCGGACGCGATCGCGCCGATCCGCCGAACGTCGACGAGATCTTTGCCTGCCGTTGCGGCGCGCAGCGCTGCCGCGGCTCGATGCTGTGGCCGCCCAGGCGCAGGGCGCCCGCGCCCCGGCGCGCGCCACGCCGCGCCGGAGAGAACACGTGAAGACTCCGCGCCTGTCGTCCACGGCCGTGGTCGGCGCGATGGGCGTGGTGTACGGCGACATCGGCACCAGCCCGNNNGCGCTGGTGCAGCGAACGCTGGCTGCGGGCAATCGCTGGCAGCGGGTAATCGTGATGCTGGCGGCGCTCGGCGCGGCGCTGTTTTACTGCGATGCGCTGATCACGCCGGCGATCTCGGTGCTGAGCGCGGTGGAAGGGCTGCAGAATCTGAGTCCCGACACTGAGCGTGCCGTGGTACCGGTGACGCTGATCATCATGATCGGGCTGTTTGCGATACAAAGTCGCGGCACGGAACGCGTCG
>PKVY01000033.1:0-43682 GCA_003131625.1 Acidobacterium sp.
TTGGGGCGTGGGTTGGGGCGTAGGTTGGGGCGTGGGCTGGGGAGTGCTTTGGTTTGGGCCCTGGCTGGTGGGTTGCACGGTCTGCGGGGCTTGCGACTTGGCGGCGGGGGCGAGGAGGAGAGAAGCGGTGGCGAGGGCGGCGGTCGCGAGGGCGGGGATGCGGGTGAGGGTCCAGTTACGGCGCGGGGCTGACGGGTGTGTGGGCATTGCACGTCCTCCAAAGGGGTGGCGGGATTCGCAGGTGCCAGCGCGCGGGGGGACGTTGAGGAGGGCCGGCGCGGCTTGCAGTCCGGGTGCGGAGAAGCGTACCACCGGGCGGCGAGGCGGGGCGAGAAGAAATGACGGGGAAAGGGAGGGCGTTGCGGGACATGGAGGGGGATGGAGCGGCGGGGTGAGGGGGTGCGGAACGGGTTACGCCAGTGTTTGCGTGGCCGGAAAACGGGATGTTGCTGCGGGGAGAGGAGGCGTAAAATTTCGACCGTCAGCAGTGACGACAACAGGAGACGAGTGCGATTATGCAGAGGCATTTGCGGGGCTTTGCGGGACTGATGTGTTCCGCTGTTTATGCTTTGGTACTGGGATGCGGCGGGGGCGGAGAGAAAGCGATCAATCCACCGCCGATCGCGATCACGGGAGTGACGCTGACGCCGACGGCGCCGATGGTGACGATTGGGACGACGGTGCAGTTTACGGCGACGGTGCAGGGGACGGGGACGTTTAATCCCGCGGTGACGTGGCTGGTGACGGGGCCGACGGGGNNGCGACGGCGTCGGCGACGGCGACGGTGACGGCGTATGCGGCGGGGGATGCGACGAAGAGCGCGTCGGCAACGGTGACGCTGCAGGCTCCGGCTGCGGCCGCGGGTCCGGCGCTGACGGTGAATGTGGCGAATGAGACGCACGCGATCAGTCCGCTGATTTATGGGATGAATGCGTACCTGCTGGATCCGACGACGGCGACGAACGCGAACATCACGGTGACACGGTGGGGCGGAGATGCCACGTCGCGGTACAACTACCAGACGAACGTGACGAATTCGGCAAACGATTATTACTTCGAGAACTTCGCGGGCGAGGGGCAGATGCTGTCCGCCTCGGGAAGCAACGTGAACTTCACGCAGTTCATTACGGCGAACAGCAGCCTGGGCACGAAGGCGCTGGGGACCGTGCCGGTGCTGGGATGGGTTTCCAACGACACGGCGGGAGCGTGTAGTTTTCCGGAGTCCACGTATCCGGGGCAGGTGAGCTACAACGGGAGCTGCGGGGACGGGGAGTATCCGGCGGGAACGGGCGGGTGCACGGCGACGGGCGGGTGCGCGATTTTAGGGACGCAGTCGACGCCGGCGATCACCAGCGTGGCGGAGCTGCCGCCAACGCCGCCGGCCGCGAGCGCGGCTACGCTTGCCTGGGCGCAGGGGACGTGGACCGGGGGCTGGGTGAGTTCGGTAGTGAGCGCGTATGGGCAGGGGAATCCGGCGTCGGGGCCGGGGCAGGGCGTGTCGATCTGGGATCTGGATAACGAGCCGGCGTGGTGGGATGCGGTGCATCGGGACGTGCATCCGGTGCCGTCGATGTATGACGAGGTGACGCAGGGCGGGATCGGGACGGCGGTGGCGATCAAGACGGTGGATCCGACGGCGCTGGTGAGCGGGCCGGTGATCGACTACTGGTGGAACTATTTTTATTCGAAGAAGGACATTGAGAGCGGATGGGGCGCGGGGCCATGCTACGAGCCGTGGCAGAATCCGGCGGATCGGAAGGCGCACGGTGGGGCGCCGATGATCGAGTACTATCTGCAGCAGTTCAAGGCGGCGCAGGCGACGTATGGGATGCGGCTGCTGGATTACGTGGATATCCATGGATACTTTGCGCCGGATTATCCGGCGGGGAGCGGGAATTCGGTGGGCCTGGGGCCGGCGGGCGACAGCGTGGAGCAGCAGGTACGGCTGAACTCGACGCGGGCGCTGTGGGATCCGACTTACACGGATGCGAACTACCCGCAGCCGAATTACACGACGGATTCGAATTACACGTCGAGCTGCTCGACGCCGCTGCAGGCGCCGCAGGTGGTTCCGATGCTGGAGTCGTGGGTGACGAGCAGTTATCCAGGGACGAAGACGGCGATCGACGAATATAACTTCGGCGGGCTGGAGGCTCTCAACGGGGCGCTGACGCAGGCCGACGTGCTGGGGATTTTCGGGGCGTACGGGCTGGACCTGGCGACGCTGTGGCCGACGACGACGTGGGCGGATCAGGGGCCGGGCAATCTGGCGTTTGCTGTTTATCGGAATTATGACGGGGCGAAGTCGACGTTCGGCGACATGGCGCTGGCTTCGACGAGCGCGAATCAGGGGCAGCTGTCGGTGTATGGGGCGCTGCGGACTTCGGACCAGTCGGTGACGGTGGTGGTGATCAACAAGACGTTTGGGACGCTGACGAGTTCGCTGGCGCTGGAGGGGGTGACGGCGAGCGGGAACGCGCAGGTCTATCAATATAGTGGGGCGAATCTGGCGGCGATTGTGGCGCAGCCGGGGGTGGCGGTGACTCCGCCGGGGGCGGGGTCTTCTACGAGCACGATTGGGAATTATTCGTTTCCGGCGGGGAGCATTACGTTGTTCGTGGTGCCGCAATGATTGGCGATCACTGACAACGGATCGCCGATGTTTGTGAGGCGGTCAGGCTGCTGACTTTCCGCGACGAAGGCCCCAAAGGATAAGAATGGTGCCGGCCAGCAAGGCCAAACCGACGCTGAGCAATCCGACGGTGACAACGATTTCCTGCCAGGGCTTTGCCGGGTGCGACATGCCGGTGAGAGGAGAGAGTGCGGCAGTTCCCCAGAGGGCGGCTAGGGTGGTGGAGAGCCAGTTGACATAGGCGCTGTAGAGTACGGTCCAGAAAGCGACTGCGAGGGCGGCGGGCGCGAGCCTGACCCTGGACCAGGCGCATCCGAGCGTGACGAGAAAAATTCCGTTCATGACCCCTTCGAGGTGCGCGGCGAGCCCCATACGCATGTTGATGAAATGCGGTTCGAGGAAGCCGGTGAGCAGACCCAGCAGGAAGAGGAACATGCCATGCCACATCAGACGACGCGGAGTGTCTTCCATTGAGTTTTCCTTTTTGGGGAATGGTCCCGAATTGTACCTCCGGAGTCGACGCTGACGCCAGTTGTTCATCGGCAAATGGAGCGGGCCGGAGCCGGGCTGGCCGTAGTTTGAGGAGGGCGCGGCGTTGACGGGGAGGGCGGATTCCTGCTTTGCTGGCGGAATGCATCCTCTGCCATTGATTGTCGGGATTGCGTGCATTTTTTCCGGACTGCTGGATGCGTTTGAGACGGTGATTCTGCCGCGGCGCGCGAACGGGCGGTTCCGGTTCACGCGGCTTTTCTACATCGTGACGTGGCGGCCGTGGCGGTGGGTGGCGCGGCGGGTGCATCACGCGCGCAAGCGGGAGACGATGCTCAGCTTCTACGGGCCGCTGTCGCTGGTGTTTTTGATAGCGGGATGGGCGGCGGCGCTGATCCTGGGATTTGGGCTGGTCTATTTCGCGTTTCCGGCGCCGTTCGCCGATCCGCATGGGCTGCGGCACCCGTTCATCACGGATATGTACGCCAGCGGGACGACGATCTTCACACTGGGGCTGGGGGACGTGGTGCCGCGCATCGTGGCGGTGCGGTGCCTGGTGGTGCTGGAGTCGGGGATCGGGCTGGGATTTGTGGCGCTGGTGATCGGATATTTTCCCGTGTTGTACGGGGCGTTTTCGCGGCGCGAGGTGAACATTGCGCTGCTCGACGCGCGGGCGGGATCGCCGCCGACGGCGTATGAGCTGATCAAGCGGCATTCGTTCGAGGGCGGGAGCGCAGCGCTGGTGTTGCTGCTGGAGGAGTGGGAGCGGTGGTCGGCGGAGTTGCTGGAGAGCCACATTTCGTATCCGCTGCTGTGTCTTTTTCGATCGCAGCACACGAGCCAGAGCTGGCTGAGCGCGCTGACGGCGATTCTGGACACGTGCGCGCTGCTGATCGCGAGCGTGCAGGAACACAGCGCGCGGCAGGCGCAGCTGACGTTCGCGATGGCGCGACATGCGCTGGTGGATCTGTCGCAGATCCTGTCGCAGAAGCCGGGGGCGGCGCAGGAGGATCGGCTGCCTGCGGACCAATATGCGTCGATCTACGACAAGCTGTGCTCGGCGGGCGTGCGGGTGTGCCGGGATGCGCAGAGCGGGGCGCGGCTGAACGAGCTGCGGCAGCTCTACGAAGGGTATGCCGAGGCGCTGAGCCGGTATCTGGTGATGCCGCTGCCGCCGTTTTTCATCGAGCACCCGAAGAAGGACAACTGGCTGACGGTGGCGAAGGTGCGGGAGGCGGCGGAGGGGGAGAATCCGATTGCGAGCGCGGTGGTGCTGCATGACGAGGAGCATTTGTTCTGAAAAGCAGCCGGGAGCCGGGAGCCTGGAGTGAGAAACGATTAGCGAAGGACGTTTAGCGAAAAACTTTTAGCGAAGAGCGTTTAGCGAAAAGCGAGAGAGCGGCGAGTGAGCGGCGAGTGAGAGGCGAGCGAGAGACGAGCTCAGGAGCGCAGGTCAAACGGTTAACGACGAGGCGGCAAGAGAGTCGTGGCAGGAGCAGTTGGCGACCAAAATAACAGGGAGTGGGGCGAATGCTGACCGATTCGCACATAACCAAAGTAACGTGCTTTCCGAGGACAGGCCCGCGGGGTCTGCGAAGGCACCCTGCAGCCGAATTGGCAGGCAGGCGCAGCGGGTGGAGAGAGCGAAACCCTCGCAGTTCCCGCATGTAACTGGTTGCACTGAGGAATTGCCGCGGAGGGCGGCGATTGCGTGCGAGCTGCAGAGGCGCGGGCCGAACGTTACTTCAGTCGCCAACAAAGATAACCAGATGGTACTGGGGTGAGCGGTTTCAGGGCAGATGATCGTTGACTCTCCCCAGACGCGGTGTTAAACCACAGGGGCGTACCAGTGCTGCGGCTGAGGGCCAGCTAAAACTCTTTAGTAGTGCCGTTCAGTGCTCATTCGTTCTGTTCAAACAGCTGGCAGCCGTCAAGTCATCGGACGCGGGAGGTGTTCAGTGACACTGTGGAAACGACTGCTGTGTATAAGCACCGTGGCCTTGTGCACGGCCTTTGTGGCGAGTGCGCAGGAGAATGCGGAGCTGACGGGGACTGTGAAGGATCCAAGCGGTGCGGTGGTTCCCAATGCAAAGGTCACGTTGACAGACGCCAGCACGGCCGAGGTACGGGCTGGCACGACCAACGGCGCGGGTATGTACGATTTTCCGGCGCTGCACAACGGAATTTACAACCTGAAAGTAGCGGCAACGGGCTTCGAGGCGTACGCGAAGACCGGCATCACGATGGACGTGGCGGCGACGGTGCGGGAAGACGTTGTTCTGGCGCTGGGGGCGAGCACCACGACGGTGACGGTGCAGGCGAATGCACTGCATCTGCAAACGGAAACCAACGAAGTCAGCAACCTGATCACGGGCGAGCAGCTGACACAACTCGGGACCAACGGGCGCAGCATGATATCGCTGGCGACGCTGGGCACGGGCGTGTCGGCGAACATTCCGTCGTTCAACGGGGTCTCGGCGCAGGGCAGCAACGAAAGCATCAGCTTCAACGGGATGCGGCCGGGGCACAACAACTGGCTGATCGACGGGGGCGAAGTCTATGACCGGGGCAGCGGCGGCCGGCCGGGCGTGATGCCTTCACCGGACGTGCTGGCGGAGTTCCAGACGCTGGACAGCAACTACCAACCGGACTATGGAATCGCCTCGGGCGGGACCATGGTGATGGCGCTCAAAGCGGGCACGAGGAGCTTGCATGGCGGAGTCTGGGAATTCAACCGGAACGATGCATTCGATGCAGTGAACTACTTTTCAAAGCTGAACCATTCGGCGACACCGGAACTGCGTCTGAACATTTTCGGCGGAGAAATCGGTGGGCCGGTGGTTTTTCCGGGAATCTATCCAAGGAGCAGGAGCAGAACCTTCTTCTTCTTCAGCGACGAATGGCGGCGGTACATTCAGGGCGCCAATCCTTCAGCAACGAATACGATTCCGAGCAACGACATTCCGGCAGCCGGGGCGGCCCTGAACTACGTGGTGCCGGCAGGCTTCAAGGAATCGCCGAACGCGGGGATCTGCAACTCGGGACAGACAGCGCCGTGCGTTCCGACCACCGCCGATCCGGCGAAGCTGGCACTCTACTCGACGGACGGCCTGACCATCGGCAATTCGTTCCCGGGCGGTACGATTCCGGCGAACCTGATCGATCCCAATGCGGTGCTGTTCATGAAGACGGGAGCGATTCCGGCGTCGAACTCGACCTCGGCCAGCGGCGCGCCGCAGTATGTGGCATCGCCGACGCAGCCGACGTATGTGCGGGAAGACGTGGTGCGCATCGATCACGACATCACGGCGAGAATGCACCTGATGGGGCATTTCATCCACGATCAGATGTCGCAGACGTATTACCCGGATATGTGGAGCAGCGACAGCTATCCGACAACCGGGAACGTGTTCGGCAATCCGACGTGGGGCTCGGTAATCAAGCTGACGCAGACGATCTCGCCGAACCTGCTGAACGAGACGTCTCTCAACGTGAACGGCAACAGCATCAGCATCACCCCGGCGGGTATTTACACGATTCCCTCGGGGTGGACGCAGGCCGGTTATTTCCCGGCGGGGAACAACCTGCTGAACCGGATGCCGTCGGTGGGTCTTGGGGCGCCGTTGGGCACGACGTGGACGATCAACTACTGGCCGTGGAAGAACGCCTTCCTCGACTGGCAGCCGCGCGATGACGTTTCCTGGACGAAGGGGCGGCATGCTCTGAAGTTCGGGTTTGCGTATATGCGGAACGACAAGAACCAGCAGCAGCAGGCGGATACGCAGGGCGATTACTCGTTCGGGACGGATTTCTCGGGCGATTCGTACATCAATTTCCTGATGGGATTTGCGGACAGCTTCAAGCAGCTGCAGATCATCGACATGTTCCACTGGATCAACAACACCTATTCGGTCTACGGAATGGATAACTGGCATGCGACGTCGCGGCTGACCCTGAACCTGGGGATTCGCTACGACGGGCTGCCGCACGTGTATGAGAAGTTCAATCAGACGGCGAACTTTGTTCCTTCGCTGTACAACCCGGCCAATGCGGCGACGTTCTCCACGACGGGGGCGTTGTGCACTTCGGCCACGCTGCCGGGCTGCTCGGCGGTGAGTCCGGGGTTCGCCAACCCGACCAATGCACCAGTGGCGTTTTATCTGAACGGGATCGCGCGTCCGAACGTGAACGGTTTCCCGCGGGGACTGACGCAGGGTGACTATTTCACATGGCAACCGCGGATAGGGTTTGCTTACGACCTGATGGGCACCGGAAAGACGGTGATCCGGGGGGGCGCGGGCATCTTCTACGAGCGGGTTCAGGGGAACGACATCTATGGAACGGACACCAACCCGCCGTACGCATACCAGCCGCAGGCGAGCTCGGTGTACTTCAGCAATCCGAAGGTGAGCGCTCTGGACGGTTCGGTGGCAGTGAACCCGGTGTACCCGGCCAGTATGGGCACGCTGGACTACTACTATCCGCCTCCGGGGACAACGCAGTTCAGCCTGGGAGTGCAGCAGCAGATCGCGCCGGCGGTAGTCGCGCTGGTGCAGTACGTGGGATCGGCGGGCTGGAACCAGTCGGATCAGCGGGCGATCAATACGCTGCCGCTGAGCGATCTGATCCACCGGCAGGCGGTGACGAAGGGGGCGAATGCCAACCTGTACCGCCAGTATCCCGGATTTGCGGGCATTACGCAGGATGAGAATGCCAGCAACAACAACTACAACAGCCTGCAGGCCGCGCTGCGCATGGAGAACAAGCACGGTCTGACGGCGCAGCTCGCCTACACGTACGCGCATCAGATCGATGAGCAGACCGATGATCTGAACGGCGCGTCGAATCCGTTCAACCTGAGGTACGATCGGGCGTCGGGCGGGTACGACCGGCGTCATAACTTCGAAGCCAACTACGTGTACAACATTCCGTTCTTCATGCATGCAGACAGCTTTGCGGAACGGAGCGTACTGGGCGGCTGGGTCTTTTCGGGCGTAACAACCTTTGAGACCGGACTGCCGGCGAACGTAACGTACGGCACGGACACGCTGGGTCTGGGCGGCGGAACGACGAACCGTCCGAACCTGGTGGGCAAGGTAAGCGGGCCGAAGACGCAGAAGGCGTGGTTCAACACTTCAGCGTTTGGCGCTCCAACAGCTCCGTGGAACGGCGGCGGGAACAACGGCTTTGGCACGGCGGGCAGGAATGCCGTGCGGGGGCCGGGCCTGGACAACTGGAACCTCAGCCTGTTCAAGTCCTTCGCACTCACACAGAGTGAAGGGACGCGGCTGGAGATCCGCGTTGAGTCGTACAACACCTTCAACCACACGGAATTCAGCGGTCTTGACCTGGGATTCACCGATGGCAACTTCGGCCAGGTCACAAGCGCGAACGATCCGCGTGTGTTCCAGTTCGGCGGTAAGTTAATGTTCTAGAAATTCGTTGCAGTAAAGTTGGGCGCAGTGGGGCGATGCTCCACTGCGCTTTTTCTTTGCGCCGAATGCGAAAACGCGCTGGTCGAGCTGGAATGGTCTAATTGATTTTCAGGACGGGAGTGAAGATGGGGTCGGGTTGGCGATGGACGCTGCTGCTGCTGTTGTGCGGGCCGTGCGCGTGGAACATGGCGGCGGCGCAGACGGGCGGCGCGCGCGGATCGGCGGCGACGCAGCAGGCCTTGGCACTGGAACAGCAGGGAGCGTGGGAGGAAGCCGAGGCCGCGTGGCGGCAGGTGATTGAGCAGAACCCGCGGGATGCGACGGCTACGGCGCATCTGGGGCTGGTGCTGGCGCGGGAGACGGATTACGCAGGCGCGGCGAAGGAGTATCGGCGGGCGCTAAAGCTCGATCCGCATCTGCCGGGGGTGCAGCTCGATCTGGGGCTGGCGCTTTTCAAGCAGGGGAAGCTGGAGGAGGCGATCACGCCGCTGAAAGTGGCGGTGGCGGCGGCTCCCGCGAACGCGCAGGCGCGCATTTTGCTGGGGATGAGCTACTACGGGATGGGGCAGTATGCGGCGGCGATTCCGCAGTTGCGGTTGGCGCTGGAAAAGGCGCCGGAGAACGTGGAGATGCGCGGAGTGCTGGCGCAGAGCTGTTTGAATGCTAAGCAATACAACTGCGTATTGGAGCAGTACAAGCAGATTCTGGCGGCGAATCCGGAGTCGGCGCAGGCGCACATGCTGGCGGGCGAGGCGCTGGACGCGATGAAGCAGACGCCGGAGGCGATTGTGGAGTTTCAGGCGGCGGAGAAAGTGGCGCCAACCGAGCCGAATGTGCATTTCGGGCTGGGATATTTGTTGTGGAAGCAGCATCGGTACCAGGAGGCGGAGGGGGAGTTCAAGCTGGAGATCGAGAACGAGCCGATGCACGCGCAGGCGCTGGCGTATCTGGGCGACACGGAGATGAAGCTGGAGCACGCGGGGGAGGCGGAGGCGGATCTGCGGCGGGCGCTGCATCAGCCGGGAGCGATCGAGCTGGCGTGGCTGGACCTGGGCATCGTGCTGGCGGACGAAGGGAAGAAGGACGAGGCGGCGACGGATTTCGCGCAGGCGATCCAGATGGATCCGAACGGCGTGGACGCGCACTGGCGGCTGGCGCGGCTGTACCAGTCGATGGGAAAGACGGAGGAGGCGAAGGGGGAGTTTGCGAAGGCGCGGGCGCTGCGCGAGAAGGAGGATCAGAGTCTGGTGAAGCAGATGGCGCCGTCCACTTCGGCGCAGCCGAAGTAGACGGCGAGCCGGTAGCTGGTAGCCGGTAGCGAGAAGTGTCAGCGAAAAGCGAGCGGAAAGCAGCGAAAGGCGAGCGAGCGAAGAGCGTTTGGGAAGAGACGTCCAGCGAGAAGCTTTTGGCGAAAGGTGTTTAGCGAAGGGGCGAGCGAGAGACGAGCGAGAAGCGAGGAAAGGCACGAAAAGCGAACGGAGCGCGGTTCGCGAGAGGCGGAGACGGGATAAGAGAGCATGCGCGTTCACCTCGAGCTGGCCACGGCGGAAGATGTTGCGGAGCTGGTTGCTCTCCGGATGGCGGTCAACGAGCATCTTGGGCAGCAATATGGCGAGGGGTACTGGCTGTCGAGGCCGACGGAAAAGGGTGCGCTGTTCGGCATGCGCAATGCGAAGGTCTATGTTGCCCGGCACAGGAAGAAGCTGGTGGCGACGCTGACACTTTCCACGAGAAAGCCGTGGGCGATCGATGCGAAATATTTCAGCAAGGGTCAGCTGCCGCTGTACCTGACCCACATGGCGGTGGAGCCTGGCGGGCAGCGAAGAGGGTTGGGCAGGAGCTGCATCGAAGAGGCGCGGCGGATCGTGTCGCAATGGGAGGGGGACGCGATACGGCTGGACGCGTACGACACGGCGGCTGGAGCAGGGGAGTTTTACCGGAAATGCGGATTCCGGGAGGTGGGCCGCGCGACTTACCGGGGTGCTCCGCTGATTTATTTCGAAATGCTGATGTGAAGTCAGGCGGAGGACGAGATCGACCCATCGGGGCGGTCCGCGATGAAGGTGACCTGGGGGAGACGGAACCAGATGGCGTCGCCGTCAAGCCGGATGGAGAGAAGTTCGCGGAGATCGGGTGCGGCGGTGGTAAAGAGGCGGCGCAGCTCGGCGACGCGGTCGGGCGGGGTCCTGGAGCGGCGGACCCAGTCGTCGAGGTCCATGCCGCGCTTGCTTTCGGTGTAGTGGTCGGTGACTTCGCGCTGGATGGTTAGGCCGGCGTTGCGCAGGAAGGCGCGCCAGACGCTAAGGCGATAGCTGCGGACGTGGGATGGGTCGCGCAACTTTTCAATGTGCTGGAGTTGGGAGTCGAGGGCTTCGTCTTCGGGGCCGTAGTTGTCGACGACGACGACCTTGCCGCCGGGTTTCGCGACGCGGGCCATTTCGCGGACGGCGGCGGCGTTGTCAGCGAAGTGATGCGAGGCGAGGCGCACGGTGACGATGTCGAATGCGGCGTCGGGGAAGGGGAGTTTCTCGGCCGGGCCTTGCTGGGTGCTGACGTTGGTGAGTCCGCGCTGGGCGGCGTTCTTTACGGTTTCGACAAGCATGGCTTGGGTGAGGTCGTAGGCGACGACCTGGCGCACATGGGGCGCGAAGGCGAGAGCAGTGTGCCCAGCGCCGGTGGCAATGTCGAGGACGGCGTCAGTGGATTTGGGGGCGGCGAGGCCCACGAGGGTGTTGAGGGCGGTCGGGTGGCCGTGGCCGGCGCTGATGGAGTAGGCTGCGGCGGTTGCGCCGAACTGGGCGTGGACGGCTTCGTGGACCTGGTCGGCGCTGGCTTTCGTGGTCATAAGTAATGATGCCAGATGGTGGCGGCGTGAGGATGGCAGCGAGGAAGCTCGGGCCAGTTCTCTTTTTCCCGCTGTATTGGGTTGCGCGGGTCGTTTCCCGACGACTTTGTTCCAAAATGGGCGAAAGCGGTACCCGGGTGTAGGGGGAGAGCGTTTCGTCGTTGACGAACGCAGGGGCGGGAGAGCTAGCTTCTTGCTGTGGGGTGAACCTGGCCGAGGGAGCCTGGGGGGTTGACTCTGGGATTTTGTGATGTGGCTCACAGCCAAGCCTTTTGGGGGGCCGCTACAGTTCGGATAGTCTCCGGGCCGTATCTATAAGGTTGCGCATCTGCCGAGGCCCGGATGCGAGGTCCCCATCAAGACGGCGATACAGAGGGTGATTGTGCCGGGCCTGGCGCTCGGCCTGCTCGCTGCGTACGGGCAGCAGAGTGCGCCGGTGCGCGGGAACCCGGCGGTCGCGGAGTTCACGCAGTTTTTGGCGGAGCATCGGGCGGACCTGAGCGCGACGGATGCTTCGTTGGGTGCGATCACTGTCGATTATCCGCGAGAGGGTTCGCTGTTTCCCGCGGATTTTGCTGCGCCGCTGTTTCAGTGGCGCGATGGGAGTCCCAAGGCGGCGGTATGGCGCGTGGAGGTGAGCGAGCCGGGAGGACGGAAGCCGCGCGTGAAGGCGTGGTCCGCGGGCGAGAAGATGCAGATCGGGCCGGTGGACGCGTCGCTGGTGGGCTATGTGCCACCCACGCTGACGCCGGAGCAGGCTCAGGCGCACACGTGGCGGCCGGATGCGAAGACGTGGGAGGAGATCAAGAAGCATTCGCAGCGCGGGGCGGTGACGGTTCGATTCACGGGCTACATCAATAAGGATGACAAGCAGGCGGTTTCGAGAGGCGAGGTGACGGTGGCGACGTCGCGCGATCCGGTGGGCGCGCCGATTATGTATCGGGATGTTCCGCTGATTCCTCCGCCGCCGGAGAGCGAGGAGCGGGGCGTGATCAAGCCGCTGCCGGATTCCGTGCTGCCGCTGATCAAGTGGCAACTGCGGTATGTATCCGATAGCGAAAGCAAGACGGTGATGACGGGGCTGCCGACGTGCGCGAACTGCCACTCGCTGTCGCGCGACGGGAAGACGCTCGGCATCGACGTGGACGGACCGCAGAACGACAAAGGGTTGTACGCACTGATCCCGATCAAACCGATCAGCACGATGAGCAACGATTACGTGATTCACTGGAGTGCGTTCAGCGAGGAGCGGGCGCAGAAGCGGTTCGGGTTCATGTCGCAGGTTTCGCCGGACGGGAAGTACGTGATCACGTCGATTGACGTGCCGCACGCGCATGGAACGAGGGTTGTGGACCGGCTGTACAACGGGTTCTATCGGAACTATGGGTTTGGGCAGGTTTTCTTCCCGACGCGCGGGGTGCTGGCCTGGTACAGCCGGGAGGCGGGTGAGCTGACGCCGCTGCCGGGCGCCGATGATCCGAATTATGTGCAGACGAGCGCGTTCTGGAGCCCGGACGGGAAGTATCTGGTGTACTCGCGAGCGGCTGCGAAGGATCCGTATGCGCCGGGGCAGAAGCAGGCGACGTACGCGAACGATCCCAACGAGACGCAGATTCAGTATGACCTGTACCGGATTCCGTTCAACGACGGGAAGGGCGGGACGCCGGAGCGGGTGGTGGGCGCTTCGGAAAACGGGATGAGCAATAACTTTCCTAAGGTTTCGCCGGACGGGAAGTGGATTGTTTTTGTGGAGTGCAAGAACGGGCTGCTGATGCGGCCGGACAGCAAGCTGACCATCGTGCCATTCGAAGGAGGGACGGCACGGCCGCTGGCTTCGAATCTGGCGGTGATGAATTCGTGGCACACGTGGTCGCCGAATGGGCACTGGCTGGCGTTTTCGTCGAAGACTCCGTATCTCTACACGGAGCTGTATCTGACGCACATCGATGAGGACGGCAACGCGAGCCCGGCGATTCTGGTGGAGAATGCGACGGCGTCGAACCGGGCGGTGAATATTCCGGAGTTCGTGAACGTGGCGCGCGGGG
Source organism: Acidobacterium sp. (assembly GCA_003131625.1). Classification (GTDB taxonomy): domain Bacteria; phylum Acidobacteriota; class Terriglobia; order Terriglobales; family Acidobacteriaceae; genus Palsa-343. The sequence continues at coordinate 13,447 of PKVY01000033.1, forward strand.
GTCTGGAGAGGATCGACACGCCGGCGACGGATTTTTATCGGATGTTCGATGCGGCGGTGCAGCTTTCGGACAAAAAGCAGTACGACGCGGCGGTTCCGGCATGGGAGAAGGCAGTGTCGCTCGATCCAGACGATGCGCGGGCGCATAACAACCTGGGGATTGCGCTGGCCGGTGCGGGGAAGATGAGCGGGGCGGTCGAGGAGTACCGGAAATCGCTGACGCTGAACGCACACAGCTCGCAGACGGAAAACAACCTGGGCAGCGCGCTGGCGGAGGAAGGGAATCTGGAAGAGGCGCGGCAGCATTTCGAGACGGCGCTCGGGATCAATCCGGACAATGCGTCGGCGGAGGTGAACCTGGGGAATGCGCTCTCGGCGGAGGGCGGACACACGCAGGAGGCGATCGAACTGCTGACGAAGGGGCTGGAGACGGCGCCGAATTCGCCGGAGGGGCAGAACGGGCTGGGCGTGGCGCTGGCGCACGAGGGGAATCTGGCAGAGGCGACACCGCACCTGCTGAAGGCTGTGGAGCTGGCGCCGCAGGATGCGGGCTATCGATACAACCTGGGGCGGGTGTTGGCGGCGCAAAGCCGGTTTGCGGAGGCACTGCCGCAGTTTGCGGAGGCGGCGCGGCTGACGAACCGGCATGATCCCGCGGTACTGCAAATGCTGGCGGCGATGGAGTCGGAGACGGGGCAGTTTGCGAATGCGGCGGCGACGGCGCAGGCGGCTCTGGATCTGGCTCGGCAACAGCAGAACGGCGCGCTGGCGGCCTCACTGGAGGCGAATCTGGCGCGGTATCGGGCGCAGGCGCAGAGCGGAAGTGGGGGCCCGCGCTAAGCGCGGGGAGCGAGCCATGGCGGGAGAATTCCAAAATCGGCCGTTCGAGAGCCTGGAACCAGGGGAGGCGGGGCGGGGTGCTGACCCGTTGGTGCGCGGCGGAGGTCACTTTGGGCAGGGCGAAAATCCAACTTTCGATGGAGGCGGCGATGGGCCGCCAGGACTAGTCTCACCTGTTCCCCAGAGAAGTGGAGCCCAGGTGGGCGGAGGCTGGATTGAGCAGTTTGCGGACGCGCCGGATGTTCTGAAGAGCGCGGCTGAGCAGAGGCGGGTAGTGTGGGCGGGCGGGGTTGCCGTCGGCGGCGACGAATTTGTCACCATGGCTGGTCCTTGTTCGGTGGAAACCGAGCGGCAGCTGATGGAGACAGCGGAGCGGGTGGCCGCGGCGGGCGCGCGAGTGCTGCGCGGCGGGGCGTTTAAGCCGCGGAGTTCGCCGTATGCATTTCAGGGGCTGGGCCTCGAGGGGCTGAAGCTGCTGGCGGCAGCACGCGCGGCGACGGGGCTGGCCATCGTGACCGAGGTGATGGCGGCGGCGGACGCGCCGATGGTGGCCGAATACGCGGACATTCTGCAGATTGGCTCGCGGAGCATGGAGAACTACGCTCTGCTGGAAGCCGCTGCGAAGACGGGACGGCCGATCCTGCTGAAGCGGGGGATGGTGGCGACGGTGGCCGACCTGCTGCGGTCGGCGCAATGCGTGATCAGCTACGGGAATCCCAATGTGATTTTGTGCGAGCGGGGCATTCGCACGTTCGAGACGTCGACGCGCAATACGTTCGACGTGGGCGCGATCGTGGTGCTGAAAGAGATTGCGCGGCTGCCGGTGATCGGGGATCCGAGCCACGCGGCGGGACGGCGGTCTTTGGTTCCGGCGCTGGCGCGGAGCGCGGTGGCGGCGGGGGCCGATGGGCTGCTGGTCGAGGTGCATCCGAATCCGGACAAGGCATGGAGCGATGGGGAGCAGTCGCTGACATTTGAAGAGTTCGACGGGATGATGGGGGAGCTGGCTCCGTGGTGCGAGCTGCGAGTTGCTCGCAACTGCGTGATGGAGACGGTGGCATGAGGCGGCTTGCGGCAGTGGCGAGCGCGGTATGCGGGATTTGGTTGGCGGCGCTGGTCTACGGATTGCCACCGCAGCAGGCACGGCGGGACGGCCGCGCGGTCCAAAAGCAAATTGAGACGGTGCCGGTGATCTTCACCGCGGCGCCGGTGTATGCGTCGCTGGCGGCGTTGCACGGAGAGGAGCGCTTTCCGCAGGGTGCGCAGCTGATGGTGCTGTGGGGCGGGCGGACTGAACCGCTGGTGGCAGGATTTGCGGCGAGCACGGATGCGAATGTCTCGTTCGATGGGAAGACGGTGTTGTTCTCGGGGAAGCAAAACGCCGGCGACAAGTGGGGGATTTGGGATGTTGCGGTGGAGGGCGGAACGCCGAAGCTGGTGCTGGCGGGGGCGATGGATCTGATTCGACCGCTGTGGATGGCGGAGGGGCGGTTCGTGTATGCGCGGCGGGCGGCGGGCGGGTTTGCGCTGGAGACGGCGGGGCTGGATGGGGCGGGACCGCTGAAGCTGAGTTATTTGCCGGGGAACTTTGTTCCCGACGATGTGCTGCGCGATGGGCGGGTGCTGTTCGAGTCGAGATTTCCGCTGGGGGCGGGGGTGACGGCCAGCCTCTCTGCGGGTGCTCCGGCGGAGATGTTTTTGGTTTATGCGGATGGCAGCGGCGTGGAGTCGGTTCGCTGCGATCACGGTGCGGGCAGGGAGCACGGGCGGCAACTGTTGTCCGGGGACATTGTGTTCACGCATGGTAAGAAGCTGGCGCGGTTTACTTCGGCGCTGGCGGAAGAAGCCGCGGTTGCGGCTCCGGCAGGCGAGTATGCGGGCGATGTAGCGGAGATGCCGGACGGCCGGTGGCTGGTTTCGGTGCGCAGGCCGGGCGAGAAGAACTACGGACTGGCAGTGTGGAAGCCGGGGGCCGCGGGGCTAACGGCGCTGGCGGAGGATGCGGATCGGGATCTGGTGGAGCCGGTGGTGGTGGCGCCGCGCGCGGTTCCGAACCGGCATCCGTCGGGACTGCACGACTGGGCGTTCGGAAATTTGCTGGCGCTGGATGCGCGGCAGTCGCGGAGCGGGGCGCTTGCAACTGCGCCGGCGGCGGTGCGGGCGGAGACGATGGACGGGACCGGGCGCGTGGTTTCGCTGGGGACGGCTCCGGTGGAGAAGGACGGATCGTTCTTTGTGCAGGCGACGGGGGATCAGGCGCTGCGGTTTATTTTGCTGGACGCGGAAGGAAGAACCCTGCGGCAGGAGCAGGGATGGTTCTGGGTGCGGCGCGGCGAGCAGCGCATCTGCGTCGGGTGCCATACAGGGCCAGAGCGCGCGCCGGACAACAGGGTGCCGGAAGTGCTGCTGCGGACGACGACTCCGGTGGCGCTGACGGGCCGGGCGCTGGCGGGTTCGGCTGCGGCGGGAGGCCACTAAAATGCGACTGCGACTGTTACTTGTTCTGGGGATGACTTCCGCGGCGATGGGGCAGGTGGCGCCGGCGCCGCATCCGGTGCGGAGCGCACAGGAATTGCGCGCGTCACAAGCGCCCGAGGCCAGGTCGACGATCCGGTTTGAGGATGCGACGGCGAAGGCGGGCATCGATTTCACGCACAGCTTTGGAGCGGCGAAGCTGGGATCGCTGCTGGAGGGAACGGGTTCGGGGTGCGTGTGGTTCGACTACAACAACGACGGTCTGCCGGACCTGTATGTGCTGAGCGGGCGTCCGCTGGACGACTCGATGCACCCGTATCCGCTGAAGGATAAGCCGCAGCCTCCACCGCATAACCATCTGTATCGCAACAACGGAGACGGCACGTTCACCGATGTGACGGAGAAGGCGGGGCTCGATCCGGATCTGTATGCCGTCGCGGTGACGGCGGCGGACTACGACAACGATGGGTACGAAGACCTGCTGGTGACGGGGTATGGGAAGACGATCCTCTACCACAACAACGGGGACGGGACGTTCACCGATGTGACGGCGAAGGCCGGAATCAAGGTAGATGGGTGGGCGATCAGCTCGACGTGGCTGGATTATGACCGCGACGGTTGCGTGGATTTGTTTGTCGGACGGTATGTGAAGTTCGATCCTAAGTACCGAAACTATTACGCGGCGGATAACTATCCGGGCCCGCTGGATTATGAAGGTGAGACGAACAAGCTATTCCACAATAACTGCGCTGGGACATTCACCGATGTGACGGATAAGTCGGGGATCGGCGCCTATATTGGGCGGACGATGGGCGTGACGGCCGCGGATTTCGATGGGGATGGGTGGCCGGATATCTATGTGGCGAACGACCGGACGGAGAATTTCCTCTTTCATAACAAGCACGACGGGACGTTTGAGGAGATGGCCGGGGATGCGGGGGTAGCGTACGGGCAGAACGGCGAGGCGACGTCGTCGATGGGTCCGGTGTTTGCGGATATTACCGGGAGCGGACTGCTCGACTTATGGGTGAGTGACGCGCATTACAACCGGTTGATGAAGAACAACGGCAAGGGCGGGTTCGACGATGTCGGGATTGCGTCGGGGTTGTCGCAGGCGAATGCGCAGTACGTGAGCTGGGGAACGGGGGTCTACGACTTCGACAACGATGGGTGGCTGGACATCATGGTGTTTCATGGCGGGCTGATTCACATGATCCCGGAGGAGCACTCGGTGTTTCGCGGATTGGGCGGCGGGCGGTTCGAGGATGTGTCGGAGACGGCGGGGCCGGTGGTGAATGCGCGGACGGTGGCGCGCGGGGCGTGCTTCGCGGATTACGACAACGACGGGAAGGTGGATGCGTTTGTCGTGAACCTGGGCGGGCGGGGGACACTGCTGCGGAATGTATCGAGTGGGACGGGACACTGGATCGCGATCCGGCTGCAGGGCGGGAGGACGGACAAGAATCACAGTGGGAGCAATCGCGACGGGATTGGCGCGCGCGTGGAGGTGTGGGCCGGTGGGCGCGAGCAGGTGGCGGAGCGAGTGGCTTCGTCGGGGTATTTGTCGCAGGACGACGGAAGGCTGCACTTTGGGCTGGGCGCGGCGGGGAAGGTGGACAAGATTGTCGTGCACTGGCCAAGCGGGCGGGAACAGACGCTGGAGGGTGCGGGTGTGGATCGCGTGCTGACGGTGGAGGAGCCGCAGTGAAGAGGCTTCTGACATCGGGCGCGATCTGCGCTGCGGGATTATGTGTGGGGCTGTTATGGCAGCGGGGGATGACGGAGGCGTATGCGCAGCCGGCACCAACGCCGGAGGAACGCTACGCGTCGCCGCTGGAACTGCTGCTGTCGCCGGACGGGAGGCTGCTGTACGTGCTCTGCCAGGGGGCGGATGAGGTGCGGGTGCTGAACGCGGCGACGGGCGTGGTGCTGCGGACGATTCCGGTGGGGCACGTGCCGCGGGGGTTCTCATTTTCGGCGGATGGCAGGCGGCTGTTTGTGGCGAATTCCTGGGACGATACTGTCACCGTGATTGATACAGAATCGGGGCGGGTGAAGGCGACGTGGGGGGCGGGGTTTGAGCCGTCGAGCGTGGTGGAGGACCGCGCGGGGAAGACGCTGTACGTCGCGGATCGGATCGGCAACGACATTGCGGTGCTGGACGCGGCGACGGGTGAGGAGAAACTGACGCTGGAGGCGGGGCGCGGGGCGAGTTATCTGACGTTATCGGGCGATGGGAGCCGGTTGTATGCGACGCATGTGTATCCCAACCCCACGCCGCACCGGACGCCGCCGAAGTCGGAGATTACGGTGATCGATCCGACGCAGGCGCGGGTGGTGGATCGGCTGACGCTACCCGATGTCGCCGGGGTTTTTCATGTGGCGATTTCGCGGGATGGGCGGCTCGGCGTGGCGGCGGAACTACATCCGAAGAACCTGGTGCCACTGGCGCATGTGGAGCATGGATGGGCGTTCGTCGATACGCTGACGGTTTTTGGGGCGGATGTGGGACGGAGTGTCGAGGTTCCACTGGATGAGCTGGACCGGTATTATGCGCTGCCGTTCGGTGTGGCGATAAGTCCGGATAAGTCGCGTATCTATGTAACGCACGGCGGGTCGGATTGCGTCACTGTCATTGATACGAAAAAGATGCTGAGTTACATTCGGGCGCATCCGGAGACGTTCGCGGAGGACCTATCGGCGAGCGCGCATTATGTGGTGGCGCGAGTTGCGGTGGGGAAGAATCCGCGGGGATTGGTGCTGAGTCGCGATGGCGGGCGGCTGTATGTGGCGAACCGGCTGGATGATTCGATCAGCGTACTCTCCACGCGGGAGAATCGGGTGATTCAGACGATTCGGCTGGCGGGGCCGGAGAAGGTATCGGCGTTGCGGCGCGGAGAGCAGACGTTCTATCACGCGTACGCATTTCAGGGGCAGTTTGGCTGCTCGAATTGCCACATCGACTCGACATTTGACGGATTGCAGTGGGATCTGGAGCCGGATGGGTTTGGGAAAGATATTGTCGATAACCGGCTGATCGAGGATTTGCGCGGGACGGAGCCGTTCAAGTGGAACGGCGGGAATCCAACGCTGGTGAAGGAATGCGGGATCCGCACGGAAACGTACTTTTGGCGTTCGCAGAACTTCGACGACCTACGGCTTACGGATCTGGTGGTGTACGTTCGCAGTCTGCCTTCGCGGCCCAATCGATTCCGCGCGGCCAACGGCGAGCTGACGCCGGCGCAGGAGCGGGGGCGCGTGATCTTCAATCGCGTGGTCGACAAGCTGGGGCAGCCGATTCCGCGGAGCAACCAGTGTGGTTCTTGTCACAGCGGGCCGAAGGGGACGAGTCAAAAATCGTTTGACGTGGGGACGGGCAAGGCGGTCGACAACAGCAGCCTGTTCGACACGCCGCAGCTGATGAGCCTGGCGCTGACGGCGCCGTATCTGCACGATGGGTCGGCGAAGTCGCTGGAAGAGATATGGACGGTCTATAACCCGCACGATCGGCACGGGCGGACGAACGATCTGACCAAGGATGAGCTGAACGACTTAGTGGAGTATCTGAGGACGCGATGAGAAGAGCGGCGATTATCGGAGTCTGGCTGGCGGTCGGGGCAATGGGTCTGGCGGGACAAACCGCGGCACGGCCGGTGCGACGGGTTCATGCGCTGGCGCAGGTGCAGGGAGTTCCGGCGATGCCGCGGTTCCGGTTTGAGAACTTTACGACGGCAAACGGGCTGCCGAATGACCACGTGTTCTCGGTGCTGGTGGATGGGGATCGCGTATGGGCGGGGACAGACAACGGGCTGGCGGTCTACGAGAACGGCAACTGGAAAACCTACACGACCGCGGATGGGCTGGCGCAGCGCGCGGTGCTGACGCTGGCGCTGGATAAGCGGACCGGCGATGTGTGGGCGGGAACGATGGGCGGGTTGAGCCGGATTTCGGCGGGGCGGATCGACACATACACACAACTGAACTCGGGGCTGAGTAATGATGTGGTCTACGGAGTCTCGGTCGAGGGCGAGAACGTTTGGGTGGCGACGGCGGCGGGGGCGTGCCGGCTCAATACGCGGACCGGACAGTGGTCGCTCTACAACGAGCGCAACACGCCGATGGCGGAAATCTGGGCTTACGCTGTGTCGGCGGCTCCGGACAAGGTGTATTACGCAGTGTGGGGAAGCGGGCTGCTGGAGTTCAACCAGAAGACGGGCGCGTGGGATAAGTGGGACGATCCGGACGGCGAGAACGAGATGGTGGTGCTGAAGGATCAGGGGCTGATTCACGAGATCACTACGTCGGTGAGTTACGTCGATAACGTTGTTTGGGTCGCCACTTACTTTGGGGACAGTCATTATGACGGACGGAACTGGCATAACTTCCTGACCAAGGACAGCGGGTTGCCGAGTAACTTTACCAACACGGTCAGGGGTATCGACCGCAACCGGGCATGGTTCGGGACGGATAAGGGGCTGGCTTACTACGACGGGACGAACTGGGCGGTTTATCGGCCGGCGCTCGATACGGGCAAGCCGGAGATGACGGTGCGGGACGCGCAGGGAAAGGTGACGGAAATTCCCGTGGATACGGCGCCGGCGCATAACTACATTCTCGGGCTCGATTTTCAGGGGCGCGACATCTGGGTCGCGACGGCAAAAGGATTAAGTCACGGAATTTATCAACCTTAAGGGGGGGCTTTTATGAGTGCAGTTGCTGAATTGCTTGCGGGTCTGGCGCACACACCGATTGAGAAGCGCGCGATCACCAACTATGGGGTTCTGAACGAGGCGTATGCCTATGCGAAGCCGAGCTCGTTCTCGCGGGGGATGCGGATCGATCTGAACGGGCTGACCATCCTGCTGATTTCGGGGACGGCGAGCATCGATGAGGAGGGGCGGAGCGTGCACATCGGCGATCTGCGGGCGCAGGTGCGGCGCACGTTTGCCAACATCACCGGGTTGCTGGCGAGCGAACGCGCGACGTGGAAGGACATCGTGCGGACGAGCTGCTATCTGCGGGACATCGAGCGCGACTACGAGGCGTTCAACGAAGAGCGGACCGCGTTTTTCGCGGAGCAAGGGCTCGATCCTGTGCCGGCGTCGACGGGGATTCAGGCGATTCTGTGCCGGCCGGAGCTGCTGGTGGAGATTGAGGCGATCGCGATGTTCCGCACGCCAAAGAAAGAGGAGTAGCGGTGAACAGGGGCATCAAGCGTAGGGTCGTTGGGCTGGCGGTGATGCTGGCGCTTGCGGGAAGTCTCTGCGGGCAGAGTGGCGGGCCGGGGTCGGTGACGCCGGGGCCGGGATGCGGGTGCGGGCAGCAACCGCCGGGGCCACCGCCGGACAGGATTGTCGCGCCCTATGCCGGGGAGCCACAGGACCTGCAGCCTTACGGAAAATTCACGCAGCCGTATGACGTGAATTACACGCACCCGAACATTTATTCGGGTGCGGCGCGGGACATTCCGGCTCCAACGAAGTTCAGCGAGGTGCGCATCGGTTTCATCGGTCCGATCGCAAAGCAGGCGGACCAGGTTTTCGGGTTGCGGATGCTGCATGGCGCACAGATGGCCATCGATGAGGCGAATGCGCGGGGCGGATACGGCGGGAAGCCGTTCCGGCTGATGGTGCACGACGACTACAACAACTGGCAGCGCGGCTCGGAGTACGGCCCGGAACGGCCGACGGATTCGGCAATCTGGGGTTCGACTTCCAACGAAACGGTGAAGATGGCGTACGACGAGAACGACTGGGCGATCTTCGGGTCGATCAGTTCGGAGACGACGCACATCATTCTGCGCGTAGCGCTGCGGGCGGAGATTCCTATCGTCAACTCGGCGTCGACGGATCCGACGATTCCGGAAACGTATATTCCGTGGTACTTCACCGATATTCAGGACGACCGGGTGCAGGATTTAACGCTGGCGCGGCACATCTTCACGGAGCTGGGACTGAAGCGGGTGGCGCTGCTGCGGCTGAATAACCGCTATGGGCGCTTCGGGGTGCCGAAGTTTCGCGATGCGGCGCGGCGGCTGGGGCATCCGGTGGTGATCGAGCAGAAGTTTTTGCCCGGGGACACGGATTTTCGGCGGGCGCTGCGCATCATCCAGGATTCGCGGACAGATGGGATTGTGGTGTGGGCGGACGAGGCTCAGGCGGCGGGAATTCTGCAGCAGATGCGCGAGCTGGGGATGAAGCAGCGGGTGTTCGGAAGCTATCGAACGCTGGGGGACGATTTGCTGGCGCAGGCGGGACCGGCGGCGGAGGGATTTGAGGCGGTGTTTCCTTACGATCCGACGCGGAGCGACCCCAAATGGGTGGATTTCAATCGACGCTATGAGGCGAAGTTTGAGGAGAAGCCGGAGCAGTTTGCGGCGCTGGCGTACGACGCGATGAACGCGCTGCTGGAGTCAATTTGCAGGGCGGGGCTGAACCGGGCGCGGATCCACGATGCGCTGGCGCAGGTTTATGAGTACGACGGCGTGACGGGGCGGATGGTGTTCGATCCGAACCAGAAGAATGTGAGCCCGATGTATCTGGGGACGGTGCGGGACGGGAAGATTACGTATCGAGTAGCGACGATGGAGAAGCAGGAGACAGGAGACAGGAGACAGGAGACGGAGAAGCAGGAGACAGGAGACAGGAGACAGGAGAATCCTGCGACGACGGATGTTGTTACGAGTCCGTCAGTTCCTTATGCTCGGGTGGGTGAGGACGGAGTGAGCTACGCGGGGCCGCATGAGGCAGATATTCCCGCGGGTGAGGCGAAGATTGTGGTGTTTGGGCCGCATGCGGCGGAGGTGGCGGGATCGGTGAGTTTGGGCCGGACGGGCGGAGCTTTGGGCGTGATCGCGATCGACAGCGGGCAGAACTGGGGTGCGGCGTCGACCCTGCTGGTCCATGCTCTGATGGAGGAGCATGCGCTGGCTATCATCGCGCTGGATCGCGACTGCGCGCACCTGGCGGAACAGCTTTCGCTGAAGACGTTTGTGCCGGTGGTGGCGCTGTCGGACGACAAGGCGCTGACGTCGACGAATGTGCCGTGGATCTTCCGGTTGCCGGCGAGCACGAGGGCGGCGGAGGCGATGCGGCTAGTGACGGAGGCGGCGCGGGTGAGCGGGGAGAATCCTGAGAAACTACGGGATGTGCTGGCGTCGGGGACGCTGGTGGCGGGGGTGCGATTTTTGCCCACGGGCGAGCCAGCGCAATAGAGCGGTGCTCAGACCTGGATCCTTGTTTCAGAGTTGCGTGCAGTTTTTTCCGACGAACGCGCTGACTTTCCATATTTCTTCTGCTGAATCTGTGCGTATATATTGAGCAACGCGCGGCTGGGCCCGTCAGGATGCCGCGTTTTGGGAGCAATGACATGACAGGGAAAGTCAGGGTGTTGAGGAGCGTCGCAAGGTTGGGGGTTGCGGGGACCGCTTTTGCGTTGCTGGGTGGGCAATCGGTGGCGCCGCTGCCCTCTCCTCCGTTGCCGGCCGATGCGCGATCGATTACCGGCCAGCGGATTTCTGTCGATCCGAACAGCGGGGCGAGATTCGTGGTGCTGGATTTCTTCACATCGTGGTGCGTGCCGTGCGGGCCGGAGGCTCGGCAGCTGGAGCGGGTGCAGCAGCGTCTGGCCGGCAAGGGTGTGCTGGTGGTGGGGATCGATGTGAGGGAGGACGCGGGCAAGGCGCGAGATTTTGCCAGGGACAATCACCTGACCTATCCGATCATGACGGACGATGGGAGGATGGAGAAGCAATATCGGGCGTGGGCCTATCCTCTGGTGATCATAATCGACCAGCGCGCCGGGACAATACAGCGATTGGAAGGAGAACGGGACGATCTGGAGGCTCGAATCGGGCGGGTGGTTGACGGACGGGAGTGATGGCCGTGAGGAACCGCGTTCCAAAACGGGATTGAAGACGGTACTGAAGGGTTGAAGCGCGGCAACAAGTGGTGGGGAAGTGCGCGGCGTGAGCTTACGCTTCTTGCTGTGGGGTGAACCTGGCCGGGTCAATGCTTTGGGTGCCGGGCTAGCTGTGGGGTGAACCTGGCCGGGTCAATGCTTTGGGTGCCGGGTTAGCTGTGGGGTGCCGGCGCTGTATGCGGGGTGCCGGCGCTGTATGCGGTGCCCGGTGCTGTATGCGGTGCCCCGGCTTCGGAGGCAGGCTCGACTACTAAGCGGTGACGAGGCTGGGGGTGCGGGCGGGGGCGGGTTTCGCTTTCGCCTTCACTTTTTCGGTTCCGAGTGTGACGAGTTGCCAGGCGGAGCGGTCGCGCAGCAGGCGCGAGACGAGGGCGGTGTGCATGGCGTGTCCGGCGCGCTCGGCGACGACGTGGCCGAGGATGTGGTGGCCGGCCAGGGCGAGGTCGCCGATGAGGTCGAGGATCTTGTGGCGCGCGAACTCGTCGTGGAAGCGCAGATTGCCGTTGAGGACGCCCTGGCGGGAGAGCACGATGACGCTTTCTTCGGTGGCGCCGCGGATCAGGCCCATGTCGCGGAGTTTCTTTTCGTCTTCGCGCCAGCCAAAGGTGCGGGCGGGGGCGATTTCGCGCTCGTAGGCGCCGGTGGCGAGGTCGACGATGTATCCCTGGCGGCCGATGGGCGGGGGGAAGTCGATTTTGTAGGAGACGGAGTAGCCATCGCCCGGATAGACTCCGATGAACTTGTCGCCTTCGCGGACCTCGACGCTCTTGAGAATGCGGAGGTATTCGCGGCGGCGGCGCTGGCTTTTCAGTCCGACTTCGCGGAAGGCCTCGGTGTAGGGGAGCGCGCTGCCGTCGAGGATGGGGAGCTCGAGGTTGTCGAGCTCGATGTGGACGTTGTCGACGCCGGCGCCGAGCAGTGCGGAGAGCAGGTGTTCCGTGGTGGAGATGAGGACGCCCTGACGCATGAGGCTGGTGGCGTAGCTGACCTTGGCGACGTTGCGGCCGATGGCGGGGATTTCGAATCCGTCGAGGTCGGTGCGGCGGAAGACCACGCCGGAGCCCGCGGGCGCGGGGAGGAGGCGCATGCGCACAGGAGCGCCGCTGTGAAGGCCAACGCCGGAGAACTCAATTGGGGAGGAGATCGTATTTTCCAGGTGGGATGATTCAGCCAAGCGTTTTCCTCGGTGAAGACATAGACTACAACTGACTTAGGAAAGTTGTAGTGTGGTAAAAACGGCACACTGGAGTCTCAAAAGTCACAGTATCGGGAAAGATTATTTCTATGGCAACCAGCACAAAAAAAGCCACTTATGCACATAATCCGCTGCAAAGCGGGGTCGCGGCCAGCGAGCGAACGTTGCTGGATCGGATACGCCAGCTCGTCGCAATCGAGTCGCCCAGCGACGACAAGAAGGCTGTGGATCGCTGTGTGGATGCGGTTGTGGAAATGGCGGCGAAGGTGGGTGGGCGGGCGCGGCGGCATCGGCAGCGGGCATTTGGCGATGTGCTGGAGCTGCGGTTCGGATTTGCAGAAAAAGGGAACAGGGAGCTTGCGCCGTTGATGCTTTTAGGACACCTCGATACGGTTTGGCCGCTGGGGACACTAACCAGCATGCCGTTCAGGATTGCGAAGGGACGCGCATGGGGTCCGGGTGTGCTCGATATGAAGGCGGGCGTCGCGATGGGTCTTATGGCGGTTGAGATCCTGCGCGAGTTCGACGCACTGCAGCGGCCGGTGATTTTTCTGCTGAATGGTGACGAAGAGGTGGGCAGCACGGTCTCAAGGGCTATTACGGAGAAGCTGGCGCGGGAATGCGCGGCGGTTTTTGTGCTGGAGCCGGCGCAGGGGCCGAAGGGCGCATACAAGACGGCGCGCAAGGGTGTAGGGGGTTACACGGTGCGGGTGACCGGCGTGGCAGCGCATGCGGGTGTGGATTTTGAGCGGGGGCACAGCGCGATCGCGGAGCTGGCGTGGCAGCTGGAAAAAGTGCGGGGATTTACGGAGCTGGATCGCGGGCTGACGGTGAACGCCGGGGTGATCCGCGGAGGGACACGGACGAACGTGATTGCAGCCGAGGCGGAGGCGGAGATCGATGTGCGGGTTGCGCAGGGGAAGGACGCGGCGAGGATCGAAAAGAAGTTTCGGTCGCTGCGCGTTCGGGACCGCGGGTGCGTCCTGCATGTGGAAGGCGGGATGAACCGGCCGCCGATGGAACGGAGCCGGGGTACGGTCGCGCTTTTTCGGCGCGCCGCGACATTGGCAGCACAGATCGGGTTCGAATTGGGGGAAGCTTCCACAGGTGGAGGTTCCGACGGTAACTTTACAGCGGCGATGGGAGTGCCCACTCTCGACGGAATGGGTGCGGTGGGCGAAGGGGCGCATGCATCTCATGAGTCGGTGGTGCTGGAATCGCTGATTCCGAGGACGGCGCTGCTGGCGGAGATGATTCGAGCGACCTGAGGGGGCATTCGGATGCTGAAGCTGATGGAGATCGGGCTGCTGGCGGTGACGCTGTTGATTGTGCTTGGGCTGGTGGTGGCCGGTCAGCCGGAGGCACCGCCGGTTTCGGATCATCTCATCGGCGCGCAGGAGCCAAGCGAAGAGGCGCAGCAGCCGAAGGCGAGCTGAGAGAGGCAGCCGGTAGCCGGTAGCGAAAAGCGGTCAGCGGAGAGCCGGTCGGCGAAAATCCGGTCAGCGAAAAGCGAACCACAAGCGAGCGAGAGGCGAGTCGTCAGGCGGTTGATCGAGCGGCCGGAGTTTGGGGTGACAGCTCTTTGGCGGCGCGGAGGCGCGACTCGACGCCCTCGATCATGCAGGCGACCAGCGCCAGCGGCAATCCCACAACATTGAAATAGCAGCCGTGGATGCGGGGGATCCAGCGCGCGGCCTGGCCCTGGATGGCGTAAGCGCCTGCCTTGCCGCGGGGCTCGCGGGTAGCGATGTAACGGGCGAGGTCTTCTTCGGTGGGGGTGAGCATGGTGACCCAGGTGACTTCGGCGGCGACTTCGGTGATGGGGCTGCTGGGGACTGGAGCGAGAAGCGCGACGCCGGTGATGACGCGATGGGTTGCGCCGGAAAGCAGGCGGAGCATGCGGGCCGCGTCGGCATCGTCTTCGGGTTTGGCGAGGATTTCGCCGCTGGGAGCGACGACGGTCGTGTCGGCGCCGAGGATCAGGTGGGGTTCGCCGGAGGTGCGGGTGAGGGCGGCGAATGCGGGCGAGACGGCGACGGCTTCGGCTTTTTCACGGGCGAGACGGAGGACGTAGCCGATGGGGGGCTCGTTGGGGAGCAAATCTTCGGGGATTTCGGCGGGAAGGACCTCGAAGGCGTATCCGGCCTGCGCGAGCAGATCGCGGCGACGCGGCGACGCGGAGGCGAGGACGAGCATGGGGAGATTATTTCAGAGGGGAATGGAGAGGATTTTGCCAGCGCAGGCCGGGGAAGCGGGCGAAATCGTTATCAGCGGAAGCCAGTTCGGCGTCGTATTCCATGGCGAGCGCGGCGAGGTGGGCATCGGTGGTGAGATTGCCGGCCGTTCCTGTTGCGTTCAGGAGTCGACGCAGGATGCGGACGTGCTCTGGGCCGGGATGGGCAATGGCCACTGATGGATGATTGAGCCAGCTTTCCACAACCGCCAACGCAGAGTCGATGCTGGCAGGCTGTCTCGACCATCCTTGCCGGGTGGAGATCCGCAGGAACGCGAGGATGACGACCCAGGCGAGACGGATCTCGAGGCCACTCGACAGCGCTGCTTCCAGCCACGCGCGGGCCGCTTTATGCTGGGGTGCGCCGCGATCCGCAGCATAAAGCAGGAGGTTTACATCGGGCAGAATCACTTACCCTGAGCCATCTTTTTTAGAATTTCTTCGTCCTCGAGGTCAGAGGCGATCTGCAGGGCCTTGTCCCAATTGATATTCGGATTGAGTCCCAAAGAAAGGGTTTTTTGGCGAAAGCGCGGTACTTTGTGAGCGCGCAGGCCGGAGCGTATGGCGTCGTTGACGGTATCGCGAAAGGAGGCGCCACGGTCACGCATGGCCCGGCGAAGGAGCTGGTCGACGTCGGGGTCCAGGGTGATGGTGGTTCTCATAACATTCCGATTCTAGCATCAAAGCATCAACTGCGTGATGCTTTGATGCCTGTCCAGCAACGTTACAGCCCCGGTCGCCGGTAGAGGGTGGGGCCACAAAGAAAATCGGAGGGACCGCCGATTGCGCCGCCGGCGATAAAACCGATCGCGCCACCGAGGCCCAGGATCACTTCGCGGCCGAGGCCGGAGAAGTCCAGGAAGGAATTAGTTTTGGGCGCCACGGCGGGACCTAGCGCTGCGCCGATCCCGAGTCCCGCGCCGGCTCCGATGCCCATGCCTGCGAGAGTGGAAACGGTATAGCGGGTGAGCTTTACGGTGCGCACTTCTGAGCGGGGGAAGGTGTAGTGCGTTCCGGACGCGGGTCTTCGTGAGCAGACCAGAGTTGCATCGTCGACGGAGGCGAAGAAGCAGGTTCTGCCTTTCTTATCCGAGGAAATGTGGACGCGGGTGCCGGGCTGCAAGACGGCGAGGTGATGCCATGTGTCGGCCAGAGGCGGCGCCTGAGCGTGGGCGGTGGCTGGGACGCTGCCGGATGCGATGGCGATGAGAAGAACAACGACCAGGCGGAGGAAGGAAGGCAGAATCGGGAAACAAGGGGTTAGCAAGTGAGATTGTCCGCCTGCTTGAGATGACCGCAGGTGCCCGATCATAGCAGCGAATGCGGGCGCGGGTCAGTCGGAATCGATCCTTGGCCGTTGGTCCATAGTTCGATCAGGAGTGCTCGGGGCTGGAGCCGGGCTCGGGGAAGTCGGAGTCGCTGTCCTTGATTTCCTCGTCGGTTTCGCGGTGAGGGAGCTGGTCGGCGAGGCGGTCGTGGGGATCGTCTTGTTGAGAGGAGGGCCGGTGTACCGACTCAGGGGCTGTGTCTTCGATGGCGCCCTTCTGCTCGTCCGCATCTTTGGTCTTCATGGGTCCTCCCCAGGGGTGATGGCGTTCGTGGAATGGATGCGCGGGGGCGGGGCCGCGCTGCTTCCGGTCTTCTTTGGTTGCGCTGACCTGCTATTTTGGACCGAATGGATTCCGGATTCAACCCGCGCGAACTGCTGGAGACGGCGCTCGAGGAAGCGCGCAAGGGGCGCGAGGAGGGTGGGATTCCCATTGGCGCGGCGATCTTCACGCGAGAGGGGCGGCTGCTCGGTTCGGGACACAACCGGCGCGTGCAGCAGGGCGATCCTTCGGCGCACGGAGAGACGGATGCTTTTCGCAATGCGGGACGGCAACGGTCGTATCGGGAACTGGTTATGGTGACGACGCTGGCGCCGTGCTGGTACTGCAGCGGGCTGGTGCGGCAATTCGGGTTTCGCACGCTGATTGTGGGCGAGCGCCGGACGTTTCAGGGCGGGCTCGACTGGCTGCGGTCGCTGGGAGTTGAGGTGATCGATCTGGATTCGCAGGAGTGCGCAGATTTGATGGCCGAGTTTATCGCGGCGCACCCGGATGTTTGGTATGAGGATATCGGAGAGTGAGCAGCAAGAGGCTTCCAGCAAAAGGTGTTTAGCAAGAGACTCTTAGCCAGAGATGGCAAGCAAGAAGCGAGCGAAAGGCCAGCGAGAGGCAAGGGACGAGGGATTAGCGGAAACGCGCCGGGGAGATCCGGGTTTCGTTGCGAGGATGCGGGAGACGAAATCGCGCACACCGTGCCGTTTTGGGACAGCAAAACAGTACTAAGGTGTTGAAGCCCGGGATGAAGTTGTGGCGAGGGCGCGGGCAAAAGGCCAAGCTTCTTGCTATGGGGTGAACCTGGTCGGGGGACAGCCGGGTTTTTCACCAGGCTGTGAAGTCGGGCCCTGATGCCAGGTATCAGTCTCCCAACGGCAGCGGGTGCGGGTGGAGTTCCGTTTTGGTTCGTTAACAGTACTAAGGAGTGGAAGTCGGGCGTTTAGTTGTACGGGCAACGTGCAGTGTAAGGCTAAAGCTTCTTGCTGTGGGGTGAACCTGGCCGGGGAGAGCGTGAAGGCGGGCGCCCCAATCGATATACCGCGGCGCGGAGGGTTTCAGGGGTTGGGATCGCGCACGCAGCGGAAGGCAAGGTCGCCGGGCCGCATCCGTTTCGAAACGGTCTGGATGTATCCGTTGTAGGTGATGTAGTCAGCCTGCGGGCCGCTGGTCGTGGCGGTCCACCAGTAGATGATGGGGGAGTGGACTTTCCAGAGGGGCGAGTCCTTTTCGGGCGCAATGCGGTAGTGGGCCCGGCCGGACGATGGATCCCAAACGCCTCCGGCATTGGAGCCGCGAAAGACGAGGGAGCGCACGGCGTCCTCGATGGTGGGCAGGCGCCAGATGTACTGCGGCTGATCGGCGAGCGAGAGGCCAGCGGGGTCGAGAAAGGCACAGGCCTGGTTAGCGTGATACCAGGAGACGCCGCTGGAGGGCCAGCCCGGACCTTCGGGCGCCCAGACGAGGGTGACGCCGTTGCCGGCGATGGTGCGGATGCCGTAGTTGCCGTCGTCGAAGCGACGGATCGCGCGCCACGCGGGCCAGACACCGCGGGCGACCAGGGTGAGGAGGGGAAGGCCGAGGAGAAGTCGCCACGCCCAGCGGCGTGGATGCGGGCGTCCGAAGGTGTAGAGCACAGCCAGGGCGAGAAGCGGCAGCAGAAAGAAAATGATGGCGGCGTGATTGCGGTGAAGGAACCAGGCGATCGCGGCACCGACCGCTCCCATGAAGAGGAACGCGAAACGGGGCCAGCGCAGAGAGGCCGCGCTGATGAGGATGACGATCAGCACGGGGCTGAGATACTGCACGAGCATGAGGGCGAGATTTCTCAGGAGGCTGGGGTCGTACCAGCCTTCGTGGAAATTCTCATTGATGCCCCAGAAGGCCCAAAAGCAGGCGAGGAGCGTGGAGAGAGCGACAGCGATCCAGCCGAGAATCTGCTGCGTCGCGGAGCGCCCGCTCGTCATGCGAACAGGGAAACATCTTTTGCTTTGGTGCGCCGTGACCTGGGTCACCGGGAATCGATGCGGTGCGCAGGCGTCAGGAGGAGGGCGCGGATTTGCGGGCGATGTCGCAGAGCATGTCGGAGTGGATGTTGAGGCCGATGTTGGTGATGTTGTAGACGTGCTCGCTGGCGATGCACCAGACGATCTCGCAGATGTGGCGCTCGGACCAGAAGCTTCTGAGGCGGGCGAAGGTCGCGGGGTCGACTTTTTTATCGCGGGTGAGCTCGGTGACGTAGTCGAGGGCGGCGCGGTCGGCGTCGGTGAAGAGGGGACTGGTGGCGTAGTGTTCGAGGGCATCGAATTTGGCCTGGTTCATCGAGGCCTTGATGGTGAAGGCGCGGCCGATGTCGATGCAGAAGAGGCAGACGTTGATGCGGGCGACCTGTTCGCGGACGAGCATGACGGTTTCGCGGGGGAGAGTGAGTTTTTTGTCGAGCTGGCCGATTTTGCCGGTGAATCGGCCGAAGGCGAGGGGCATGCGGGCGACAAAAACCTTGAGCGGGGTCATGACCTTGCCGAACTGGCGGCGGGACATGGAATAGACCAGGCGGAGCATGAGGCCCCGAGGATGCTCGATGGGGGTGAGGAAGGGTTCGTCGAGGGTGGAAAGGGCGGGGGTTTTGGCAGAAGCCGACATGATGGGGACCTCCTGGCTGAGAGAAATTGTCGCTCATTGCGACGACGGACGGGAACGCCGGAATTGGACGGGTGCGGCGGGANNGATTTTTTAAGGGATTGCATGGATCAGTAAATTTGCGCGGGTAACAGAGCCTTTAACTTGCCTGCAGTGACGAGTGTCACCGACAATCGTGCGTATCGGGTTGCAATCTGGACCTGACGCATGTGTTGGTTGCCGGTTCTTGCGTACAGGGAATTCGCCGGCGGCTGGCGCGTGAAGGGATTGTAACCGCCCGCCGCGACTGTGGAATCGTCTGCACGCTGCGGGTGGAATCGGGAACCCGAGCCGCGATTGCCCTGGGCAATCGGGGAGAACGACATGCCGCTCTACGCAGAACGCCCGCCTCTGCCCTCCGAAGACAAGCGCTGGAGAATTGTTAACGGCACGATGCGCAAGCATGGCTACTCGCGCAATGCGCTGATCGAGACGCTGCACACGGTGCAGTCGTCGTTTGGATTTCTGGATGAGCCGTCGATCCGGTTCGTGGCGCAGTCGCTGCGCGTTCCGCTGAGCCAGGCCTACGGAGTGGTGACGTTCTACCACTTCTTCAGCCTGAAGCCGCCGGGGCGGCACACCTGCACGATCTGCACGGGCACGGCGTGCTACATCAAAGGATCGGAAAAGCTGGTGGCGGAAGCGGAGAAGTTTCTGCATGTGCGGGCGGGAGAAACGACGCCGGACGGAGGCGTGTCGCTGGGCACGGTTCGCTGCGTAGGCGACTGCGGGCGGGCACCGGTGGTGTTGTTCGACGGCGAGCTGTCGGCGCAGATGAAAGGGCCCCAGCTGGCGGCGCAACTGGAAAGGTGGACGACGCAATGAACGTGGAGGAACTCCAGCAGATTGCCGGCAGCGCCCAGGAAGAACGGGAGAAGTTCGACTACGAAGTGAACGTGTGCATGGGCACGAGCTGCCTGTCGCAGCACAGCGACAAGATTCGGGACGCGATTGCGAAGGAAGCTTCGGCCTGCGGGAAGAGCTGCCATGTGCGGCGGACCGGCTGCATGGGTCCGTGCGCGGCGGGGCCGATGGTGATGATCGAGCCGGCGGAGACGCGCTACGGTCACGTGCGCGAGGAAGACGCGAAGGACATTGTCGCGGCGCTGGGCGGAGAGCCGGTGGCGCGCCTCGATCCACAGCTGGGCAGCTACTTCGAGGGGCAGAACTTCGTGGTTCTGGAAAACGTCGGGCACATCGATCCGGAGAAGATCGACGAATACATCGCGCGCGGCGGGTATGAGGCGCTGCTGAAGGTGCTGACGGAGATGTCGCCGGGTTCGGTGATAGAGCAGATTTCGAAGAGCGGTCTGCGCGGGCGCGGAGGCGGCGGATATCCGACGGGACTGAAGTGGGACACGGTTGCGAAGGTCAAAGGCGCGCAGAAATACGTGATCTGCAACGGCGACGAGGGCGATCCTGGCGCGTTTATGGATCGCAGCGTGCTGGAGAGCGATCCGCAGCGGGTGATCGAGGGGATGGCGATCGCGGCATACGCCATTGGCGCGAACAAGGGCTATGTCTACGTGAGGGCGGAGTATCCGCTGGCGGTGCAGCGGCTGACCGTGGCGCTCAGGGAGGCGCGGCGGCGGGGATTTCTGGGCAATGCGATCTGCGAGACGACGTTTAACTTCGACATCGACGTGCGTCTGGGAGCGGGCGCGTTTGTGTGCGGCGAGGAGACGGCGCTGATTGCGTCGATCGAAGGCAAGCGCGGGATGCCGCGTCCGCGGCCTCCGTATCCGGCGGTTTCGGGGCTGTGGGGCGATCCGACGCTGATCAACAACGTGGAGACGTTCGCCAATGTGGCACCGATTATTCGCCATGGCGGCGAGTGGTTCGCGTCCATGGGAACGGCGCGCAGCAAAGGGACGAAGGTCTTCGCGCTGACGGGTAAGATCCAGCGCACGGGCCTGGTGGAAATACCGATGGGGATGACGCTGCGGCAGATCATCTTCGGCATCGGCGGCGGGGTCGCCGATGGGCGGAAGTTCAAGGCAGTTCAAACTGGCGGACCCTCGGGCGGCTGTATGCCGGAGGAGCACCTTGATTTGTCCATCAGCTACGACGCTCTGATCAGCGCCGGTTCCATGATGGGTTCGGGCGGCATGATCGTGATGGACGATACGTCCTGCATGGTTTCCGTCGCCCGGTTCTTTATGGAGTTCTGCATGACGGAGTCGTGCGGCAAGTGCGTTCCATGCCGCGCGGGGACGGTGCAGATGTTCGAGCTGCTCACGAAGATCACGAAAGGCGAGGCGACGCACCGGGATCTGGATCGGCTGACCGAACTGTGCGAAGTGGTCGGGGCGACCAGCCTGTGCGGGCTGGGACAGACGGCGCCGAATCCGGTGCTGAGCACGCTGCGTTATTTCAAGCACGAATACCTGGCGCACATCGAGGAAAAACGATGTCCGGCGGGGGTGTGCGAGTTCAGCGCGACGGCCGCGGATACGCGCCGCGGGGAGGTGCACGTATGAGCGGCGAAGCGAATGTTCGCACACTGACGGTCGACGGGGAGGAGATCAGCGCCCGGGCCGACCAGACCATCCTCGAAGCGGCGCGCGAACACAACGTGGGGATTCCCACGCTGTGCCATCTGGAAGGGCTCTCGGAAGTCGGGGCCTGCCGGCTGTGTCTGGTAGAGGTGAAGGGCGCGCGGCGGCTGCTGCCGGCCTGCGTGACGCGGGTGGAGGAAGGGATGGAAGTGACGACCCATTCTCCGAAGATCGACCGCTACCGGACGATGATCCTCGAGCTGTTCTTCGCGGAGCGGAACCACATCTGCTCGATCTGCGTGGCCAACGGGAATTGCGAGCTGCAGAGCCTGGCGCTGACCCTGGGGATGACGCACGTGGAGATTCCTTACCAGTATCCGCAGCTGCCGGTGGACGCGTCGCATCCGCGGTTCACGGTGGACCACAACCGCTGCGTACTGTGTACGCGGTGCGTGCGGGTGTGCTCGGAAATCGAAGGTGCGAACACCTGGGGAGTGATGGGACGGGGGGCCCAGTCGTTGGTGATCACGGATCTGAAGGAACCGTGGGGTGACTCGGAAACCTGCACCAGTTGCGGCAAGTGCGTGCAGGTGTGCCCGACGGGCGCGCTCTTTGAGAAGAGCAGCGTCGGCAGCAAAGTGCGCAAGCATCCGGAGTTCCTGCCGTATCTGCGGATCATGCGCGAGGAGGATCAGGCATGAGCGAGGTAAAGACGCTGGCCACAGTCTGGCTGGATGGATGTTCGGGCTGCCACATGTCGCTGCTGGATCTGGATGAGCGGCTGATCGAGCTGAGCAGCCAGTTCCAGCTGGTGTACTCGCCGCTGGTCGATCGCAAGACGTTTCCGGATCGGGTGGACGTGACGCTGGTGGAAGGCGCAGTGGCGAGCGTCGATGATCTGAAGAAGATCCGCAAGATTCGCGAGCACACGCGCGTGCTGGTATCGCTGGGCGATTGCGCGCTGACAGGGAACGTGTCGGCAATGCGCAATACGGTCGGGGTGCAGCCGGTTCTGTTTCGTGTCTACGAGGAGAATGTCCTGCAGAAACAAATCCCGACGATCGGTGTGCCGGCTTTGCTGGATCGGGTGTGCCCGGTGCACGAGGTTGTGCCGGTTGACGTTTTTGTTCCAGGATGCCCGCCGTCGGCGGACACGATTTATCAGGTGCTGTCGGAACTGCTGGCCGGCCGCGTCCCTTCACTGGGCGGCGTCGCCCACTTCGGTTAGAAGAACAGGAAGGCAGGAGATTATGCCTCGCACCATCGTCATCGATCCGGTCACGCGGCTGGAAGGGCACGGCAAAATCACGCTGCAGCTGGACGACTCGGGAGTCGTGCAGGACGCGACCTTTCATGTGACACAGCTCCGCGGATTCGAGAAGTTCTGCGAGGGGCGGCCGTTTTACGAGATGCCGAACATCACGGCGCGCATCTGCGGCATCTGCCCGGTGAGCCATCTGGTGGCGTCGTCGAAGGCGTGCGACGCGATTCTGGCGGTGAAGATTCCGCCGGTGGCGGCGGATCTGCGGCGCATCATGAATCTGGCGCAACTGGTCCAGTCGCACGCGCTGAGCTTCTTCTATTTGTCGTCGCCCGATCTGCTGTTGGGGATGGATGCGCCGGCGGAAGAGCGCAGCATCCTGCACGTGGCGCATACGCATCCGTCGATTGGGGCCGACGGCGTGGCGCTGCGGCAATTTGGGCAGCGGATTATCGAACTGCTGGCGGGGCGTCGGATTCATCCGGGCTGGACGGTGCCGGGCGGCGTGAACGAGCCGCTGAGCGCAGAGAAGCGCGATCAGATCCTGGGCATGATTCCGGCAGCCAGGGCGGCGATCCAGAGGACGCTGGGGTGGTTCAAGGGCGCGATTGAGAAGTTTTCGGCGGAGATCGAAGTTTTCGCGAATTTTCCGACGCTGTTCATGGGCCTGGTCGACGAGCACGGGCTGGCGGAGTACTACGACGGGTCTTTGCGGATTATCGACTCAGAGGGGAACGTCATTGCCGGCGAGCTGAATCCGGCGCACTACGCCGAATTCATCGGCGAAGCGGTTGAGCCGTACACCTACATGAAGTTCCCGTACTACAAGCCGCTGGGGTATCCGGGCGGGACGTATCGGGTGGGACCGCTGGCGCGGCTGAACCTGGCGGATCGCTGCAATACGCCGCTGGCGGACGTGGAATGGCGGGAGTTTCGGGCGATGTCGCCGAAGCCGGTGCTGAGCTCGTTCCATTACCACTACGCGCGGCTGATCGAGATGCTGAACGCGACGGAGACGATCGAGTTGCTGCTGGCGGACAAGGCGATTCTGGACAAGCACGTGCGCGCAACGGCTTCCGTGAACAATCTCGAAGGCGTGGGGGTGGCGGAGGCGCCGCGGGGCACGCTGATCCACCACTACAAAGTGGACGAGAACGGACTGATTACGTGGGCGAATCTGGTGATCGCGACGGGGCACAATAACGCTGCGATGAACCGGGGCATTCTGCAAACCGCGCGGCACTACGTGCAGGGCGAGCACGTGGCGGAGGGCATGCTGAATCGGGTGGAGGCGGTGGTGAGAACGTTCGATCCGTGCCTGAGCTGCTCCACGCACGCGATGGGGCGGATGCCCCTGGCGGTGGAACTGCGCGCGCCGGATGGATCGCTGATCAGGGAAGTGCGGAGAGGCTGAGGCGGGCGAGCGATGCGGGCCAGTGGAGCGAAAACGTCCTCGGGGCGAATGCCGGCAGTTCATTCCTGCCCGGCGCTGCTGCTGGCTTGCGGCAATTCTCTGCGGCAGGACGACGGTGTTGGTCTGCGGATCGCGGAAGCGGCCGAACAACTCTTCCCCGCCTCACGTCTGCGGATCGTGGCGGCCCGGCAATTCACGCCGGAGATGGCTGCGGAGCTGGCGGCGACGGAGCTGGTGATTTTTGTGGATGCCTGCGCGGCCGATGAGCCTGGAGCGATCCGGGTGATTCCGGTGGCGGCGCGTGAAGGATCGCCCGAAACGCATCGGCTGGATCCGGCGGCGCTGCTGGCGATGGCGCAGTCGTTGTGCGGGCACGCACCGGCGCGGGCGTTTGCGCTGACCATTGGCGCGGGGCACTTCGGCTACGGAGAGGAAATCTCCGGGCCGCTGCGCCAGGCGGTGCCGCGCGCGCTGCGGCTGCTGACCAACCTGGTCACGGCGTATTCCGCAAAGGCATAATCGGGATCGAATAACGCCCGCCCGGCTGGACGGGCGCCTTCGTTAGTTTTCCTGGAGCATGGCCTGGGGCTGCATCTGGCCCGGCGGCTGCTGGGGGTTAGGCTGACCCTGCGGATTGGCAGGAGGAGCGGAGCCTTGCGGCGGCGTGTAATGCGGGCGGTTCTGGAGTTTGAAGTCGTCGCGGATGACGTAGAAATTCTGCTCCGGCAGATCGGCTTCGAGAAGCGCCCCTTCGCTGCTGTAATACAGCTCCACTGAGATGCCGTTTTGCTCGCTGACGATCACGCTGGAATGGTGCGCGTCCACGGGCTGGCCGTGAAAGGTGGCATGGACGTCAGGCTGCGCAGTGTATTGCGCAGGCACGAGCAGGCCATTCTGCTTGGGGATGACGATCCAGGTGTTCTGCGGACGCGCGAGCGCGAAGTGGACCATTTCGGTGTAGGCGGCCGAGTCGAGGTCGGGGAGGAGCGTGGTGTTTTGGTGGCGGTCGAAAGTGTTGGTGGTGGTTTTGCCGCTGGCGTCGATGCTGACCTGGAACTGGCGGCCGGAGGGGTCGGAGCTCAGGTGAAACGTGACCTGAGCGCCGTTGACCGTGCCGGTCAACTGGTCGTGCACGACGTTGATCTGGCTGTCGAGGCGATTCTCATTGGTGAAGGTATAGGCAAATTTGGGAATCTTCAGATCGCCGTGGGAGGTGATCTGATAGCCGCCGGGGGCGGTCGCGACGGAGCAATCGGCCGAGCCGACGGTTTTTCCGTCGTTCGCCTGCACGATGGTGAAGTGGGACTGGCCCGCGGGAACCGCGGGCGCCTGCGCGGAAACGGCTCCCGCAAGAACGACAGGAGCCAGAGCAGAAAGCAGCGACAAACGCATGGTTGCAGAAACCTTTCTGCCCCATTAGACACGGTTTTTCGGCAAAAGCTGCGCGGGACTTACCGGGCTGGCTGACCCCGTCCTGTCATAACCAGGCGGTGCGCCACCCCAACACGCGAACCCCATGCGTGTTGGGGACCCGGCGATGGGGCTGGCGGATTCGCTATTTCTTTGCGTGCTCGAAGCGCTTGTTGATCTCGGCCCAGTTGACGGTGTTCCACCAGGCGGCGAGATATTCGGGGCGGCGGTTCTGGTACTTGAGGTAGTAGGCGTGCTCCCAGACGTCGTTGCCGAGGATGGGGTAGTGGCCCTGGGAGAGCGGGCTGTCCTGGTTGGGGGTGGTGGCGATTTTCAGTTTGCCATCCCAGAGGAGCCAGCCCCAGCCGGAGCCGAACTGCTTCGCGGTGGTTTCGTTGAACTGCTTTTTGAAGTCATCGAAGCTGCCGAAGTCCTTTTTGATCTGCTCGCCGATGGCGCCAGTGGGCTCGCCGCCACCGCTGGGTTTCATGATCGTCCAGAACATGGAGTGGTTCACGTGGCCGCCACCGTTGTTGCGGACTACGGTGCGCACGTCTTCCGGCACGCTGTTCAGATTGCGGAGCAGGTCTTCGGCCGAGTGCTTGCCGAGGTCGGGGTGCTTCTCGATGGCGCCGTTCAGATTGGTGACGTAGGCCTGGTGGTGCTTGTCGTGGTGCAGATGCATGGTTTCGGTGTCGATGTGCGGTTCCAGAGCGGAGTAATCATAGGGAAGAGGTGGAACTTCGTGTGCCAAAGCATTCCTCCTTGCGGACGGTGAGTGATGGAAATTCCGAGGGGTGGCGCGGTCCGATTTAGCGAAGAGGGAAGGCCCGTGCCGTTTGCGCCTTCGATCATACTGGATGCGCGAAACCCGGGGCAGGGTGCAAAGGCAGCGTTCAGCGATCAGAAATCGAATTGAGCTGGGGCCGACTTCGCATCATTTTATGATAATTGCATCAGATCGGCGGCGAGCGTATCATTTACTCGTATGAGAACCACAGTGACCCTATCTGATGAAGCAGCCGAGCTGGTGAAAGCCTATGCGGAGTGCGCGAGGGTGTCGCTGAGCCGTGCCGTGTCGGATTTGATCGAGCGCAGCAGCGGCACGAAGTCACGATTCAAGCTGGTGAATGGAATCGCGGTGTTCGATATCCCGGGCGGACGCCGCGTGACGACGGAAGATGTGAAACGGTTCGAGGCCGAGGAGTTTTGAGGCCGTATCTGCTGGACGTGAATGTACTGCTGGCACTCCACTGGCCGGGCCACGATTCCCATCGTGGGGCGATGGAATGGTTTGAGCAGGAAGGGGAGAAGTCCTTCGCGCTTTGCCCGATGACGGAGGCAGGGTTCGTAAGAATCCTGACCAATGCGGCGTTTACCGGGAAAAAGGTGGAGATGCTCGAAGCAAAGGCAGCGCTTGCTCGACTGGGGCAGATTAAGGGGTACCGATTCTGGCCAATGACGCGAGGCTTTCTGGAAGTAGTCCAGCCGCTCGAACCGCGCTTCTACTCGCATCAGCAGGTGACGGATGCGTGCCTTCTGGGACTGGCGATTGAGCGCAAGGGGTCGCTGGCGACGCTGGATAAGGCGATCCGCCATCTGGCGGGCAGCGACCTGATGCAGCATGTCACCCTGATTAACAGTTGATCTGCCCGGCCGTGGGATTGCTTTTTCCCGGTGTTCGTCCGTTACATTGGGAGAAGGATCGTCACCGGATCCGATGGCATCTTCAGGAGGGGCCGCTTGCGTCTACCTCCTGACGGGCCGCGATTCTGCTGAAAAATCTCGAAGAGAAGAAGAACCGACCTGACGTTGGCTCCATCCGCGATAACCCGAAGAGAGCTGTTGAAGCGAGCCGGAGCCACGGGCGTGCTGGCGCTGGGGTCTTCCGTGCTGGCGCAGAATCAGACGCAGGCGCCGAAGGTAAAGCCGGGGCAGGAGCCGACGCCGGAATCGCAGGCGGCGCAGCAGTATGCGCACCCGCCGGGCGTTTTCATCAATCGCCCGCTCACGCAGATCACCACGGCGGCGGAAACGCTGCTGGACGATCTGGAGGGGCGGGCCAGCGATTTTTTCTATAACGAGGCCAGCCCGCGGACGGGCATGGTGCGCGACCGGGCGCCGGTGGCGGGGCTTTCCGTCAGCCGGGTTTCGAGCATCGCCGCCACGGGGTTTGGCCTGACGGCGCTGTGCATTGCGCATAAGCGCAATTACCTGCGCGCTTACGACTGCGAGCAGCGGGTGGAGAAGACGCTGGCGTTTCTGCTGGAAGACTGCCCGCACGAGCACGGCTTTCTCTACCATTTCGTCGATATGGAAAGCGGGCAGCGGATGTTCGGCAGCGAGCTGTCGTCGATCGACACAGCACTACTGCTGTGCGGCGTGCTTACCTGCCGCCAGTACTTCGCGGGCAATCCGCGGATTGAGGGCCTGGCGACAACCTTTTATCGGCGCGTCGACTGGGACTGGATGCTGAACGGCGGACAGACGCTGGCGATGGGCTGGCTGCCGGACCAGGGGTTTCTGAAGCATCGCTGGGACATTTATTCCGAGCTGCTGACCATGTATCTGCTGGCGATCGGCTCGCCGACGCATTCGATCACGGCCGCCAACTGGAACGAACTGCAGAGGCCAGTGGTGCAGTTTGGCGGCGTCGACTACATCAGCGGCGTTGCGCCGCTCTTCATTCACCAGTACGCACACGCGTGGTGCGATTTTCGCAACGTGGCCGACCTGCATGCCAACTACTTCACGAATTCCGTGGCCGCGACGCGCGCGCATCAGCTGTGGTGCCTGACGGAGAGCCGGAGGTTTCCCTGGTTCGACCAGAACCTGTGGGGAATTACGGCGTCGGACTCGCGCGAGGGCTACCGGGTGTGGGGAGGGCCGCCGGCCATGGGGCCGCTGGACGGGACGCTGGTTCCGTGCGCTACGGGAGGATCGCTGATTTTTCTGCCTGCGGAATGCTCGCACGTACTGCAGAGCATGAAGGAGCAGTTCGACGACAGAGTTTATACCCGCTATGGATTCATCGATGCGTTCCAGCCGAAAGCCAACTGGTTCGCGCCGGATATTCTTGGCATCGACCAGGGAATCACCATGCTGATGGCGGAAAACCTGCGCACGGGGTTTGTGTGGGAGCAGTTCATGAAGAACCACGAGATCGGCCATGCCATGAGCGAAGTGCAGTTCCATCCCGATCCGGATTCGATGTCGCAGTTGATGTGAACGGGCGTTCGTGCCCAATCTCCGGTGAGATGGCAATAATGGCCATGTGGGGTAAAGACATGCGAAGCGTCAACGTCGCGGAACTGAAGAATCGGCTCAGCATGTATCTCTCTTTCGCGCGCAGCGGGGAAGAGGTCGTGATCCGGGACCGGAATCTTCCGGTGCCAAGCTGGTGCCATTCGCGGGTGGCGACGCCAGCGATGAAGACCTTCTGCTGGTGGCGGCGGACAAAATGAAGCTGCCGGAGAAGCCAGTGACCGGCAAAGAGATCGAAGCGATCATCAGGATGCCGAAGCCGAGCGTTTCGGACAATGCCGGGATTCAGGCGTTGCTGGAGGAGCGAGAAGAAGGATGGTAATGGGGAAGCCGGCATTCTGGGACGCGAGTGCTCTGGTTCCGGCGTGTGTTCGGCAGGCAGCGACTCCTCGGGCGGAGGCGAATCTCCGCTTGCACACTCCGGTTGTTTGGTGGGGCAGTTATGTGGAAATTCGCAGCGCGATTGCGCGCCTTCGCCGCACTGGGTTGATCGATGACCAGGGCGCGCTGAAGGCGATCGCTTCACTGGACCGAATCCGATCAATATGGAAAGCGATTCTGCCGGGCGATTCGCTGCTGGACGAAGCTTGCCGGCTTCTCGACGTTTACCCTTTGCGGGCCGCGGGCAGCCTGCAGCTGGCGGCCGCGCTCACGTGGTGCCGCCAACGGCCGGACGGGAAGACTTTCATCGGCAGTGACAAGCGGCTGGACGAAGCTGCGGGACTGGAAGGCTTCTCCGTCATCGCTCTTTAGAGGTTCATTTCCTGCAAGCGTTCACCTTCCGGTAACGCATGAAGCCGCATTTTCAGAGAGAATGGCTGACGGATGACCGATTCGGTTTCGCGCTACAGATGGCTGGACGGCCAGGGGCTGGCCTTCGGCGCGCCCGGCCTCGAACCTCGCTGGACGTCCAGCGCCAAAGACGCCGTCGGCACGGCCTATGCGGTCTCCAGCAAGGTCTGGTTCACGGTCTCGCACGGAATCCTCAACGAAATCTACTGCCCTACCATCGATCGCCCGCAGACTCGCGACATGCAGTTCCTGATCACCGATGGGGAGACGTTCTTCCATGAAGAGCGGCGCGATCTGATTCACGAGTTCGACTACATCGATTCCGACGGGCTTGCCATCTGCGTCCACAATCGCGATCGCGAGGGCCGTTACACGCTGGTACGGGAGATGATCAGCGACCCGCATGGCCCGGTGGTGCTGGTGCACGTGCGACTGGAGGGCGATGAGCAGTTGCTCTCGCGGCTGCATGTTTATGCGCTGCTGTCGCCACATCTGGAGGGCGGAGGAATGGGCAACTCCGCGCGGGTGGCGGATGTTGCGGGGAAGCGGGTGGTGATTGCGTGGAGAGACGCAATGTCGCTGGCGATGTCGGCGGACTGCGGATTCTCGCGTGCCAGCTGCGGCTACGTGGGGACCAGCGACGGCTGGCAGGACCTGA
>PKVY01000033.1:43701-44407 GCA_003131625.1 Acidobacterium sp.
CGCTGGCGCTGCCGTTCGAGGGCCACCTTGCACGCTTTATCGAGCAGTGGCATCGCGCCGCCACGCCCCGGCAACTGGCAAGACACTCGGGCGACGACGGACGGCTGTTGCAGATCAGCCACAATGTGGTGCTGGCGCACGAAGACAAGACTTTTGCGGGAGCCTTCATCGCTTCGGCTTCAATTCCGTGGGGCTACGCCAAGGGCGACGACGATCTGGNNTACCACCTGGTGTGGACGCGCGACATGGTGCAGACGGCGACGGCGCTGATGGCGTGCGGGCGGCTGGAGACGGCGCTGCGGGCACTAGTGTACCTGGCGGTCACGCAAAACCCGGATGGCGGTTTCGCGCAGAATTTCTGGGTCAATGGTGAGCCGTACTGGACGGGCATCCAGCTCGACGAGGTGGCCTTCCCAATCATGCTGGCGTGGCGCCTCTGGAAGCAGAACGCGCTCGGGATATTCCCGGTCTTTCCGTTTGTGGAGCGTGCCGCAGGATTTCTGGTGCGCTACGCTCCGGTTACCCAGCAGGAACGCTGGGAAGAAATCGCGGGCTACTCACCCTCGACGCTGGCGGCGGTGATTGTGGGGCTGATTTGCGCGGCCGATCTGGCAAGAGCGCACGGCGCGCCGGAGCTGGCGCATTTCCTCGAAGAACACGCCGACTGGATCGAGAGCCACCTGGAAGACTGGACGGTGACGAACAA
>PKVY01000071.1:0-172 GCA_003131625.1 Acidobacterium sp.
CCAGCGGCAATACCGGCATCGCTTACGCCATGCTCGGCGCAGCTCTCGCCTTCCCCGTCACGCTCTGTATGCCCTCGAATGTCTCTCCCGAACGCAAGCGCATTCTCAACGCATATGGAGCCGAGGTTGTATGGACCGACCCGGCCGAGAGCTCCGACGGCGCCATCCGCAA
>PKVY01000071.1:252-28211 GCA_003131625.1 Acidobacterium sp.
CATGCAGCCCGACTCGCCCTTCCACGGCCTCGAAGGCCTGAAGCACATGGCTACGGCCATTGTTCCGGCCATTTACGATCCCAGACTCGCCGACCGCAACATCGAAGTCGAAACCGAAACCGCGTACGCCATGGCCAAGCGCCTCGCCCGCACCGAGGGCCTGCTCGTCGGAATTTCAGCCGCAGCCGCCGTCGCCGCATGCCTGCGCATTGCGGAAGAACAGGCCGCTCTCGGAAAAGAAGCTGTCATTGTTACGATTCTGCCCGACGCCGCCGACAAATACCTCAGCGAGCGGTTCTGGGAGGAGTGACGTGCTCCGCCTGAGCCTGCAGGTTTACGACGCGATCCGCGAGCACGGCGAACAGACCTGGCCGGATGAGTGCTGCGGCGTACTACTCGGCCGCTTCACTTCGGAAAACGCCGGATCCGTGAACGAAGTCGAGGATGCCATCCGCGCCGGCAACACGCGCACCGACTCTGCCCACAACCGCTACCACATCGCTCCCCAGGAGCTGGTCAAGATCCAGCGCACCGGTCGCGAGCGCGGCCTCGACATCGTCGGCTTCTACCACTCCCANNTCCCGACCACCCCGCCCAGTGGTCGCCCACCGACTTCGCCGAAGCGCACTGGATCGGCTGCAGCTACGTCATCACCGCCGTCGAAAAAGGCGCATCCCGGCAAACCAATTCGTTCCTGCTCACCGGAACCACCGACGACGACAAAGCCTTCCAGAACGAAACCATCGACGTCACCGGCCAGCTCGATCCCGGCCTCGAACCGGAGCTGAAGCAGACATTGCCCGGGTTTTGAGGCAAAATAGAAGTGTCCATGGTCAGACCCCTCTCAGCTTCGAGGCAGTGCGCTCTCTGTACCATGGCACGACGCCCGTCGTGCCGCTAGCGCAGCCTCGTCCCTTCGTTCTCCCCGGAACCCCGCACCCTGATTGAGGATTGAAACAAAATGACCATCGAGATTCCCACGCCCCTGCGTGTCTATACCGCCAACCAGTCCGCCGTCGCGGTCGACGCGGCCNNCCTCAACGACGAGGACGTCCGCTACCTGCCCCAGCGCGAAGAAAGCTCGGTTCGGCCCTCTGACACGCTGTCCATCATCCCCTCCATCGCCGGCGGGGACTAGCCGTCCAGGCGGAGGCGCCTCCGGCGCGAGTATTCCGGGTGCAACTCCGGCAGCACTTGCACCGTGCTATCCCGCAGCCGCATCCTTAAGGAAGACCCATGGCCACCACCACCGAACCCGTCACACTCCCGCAGCTCTCCAACGACGAAATCGCCCGCTATTCGCGGCACCTCATCCTGCCTGAAGTCGGCATGGAGGGCCAGCAGAAGCTCAAGGCCGCCAAAGTCCTCTGCGTCGGCACCGGCGGACTCGGATCGCCGCTCGCCTTCTACCTCGCTGCCGCCGGCATCGGGACCCTCGGCCTGGTCGACTTCGACGTCGTTGACTCCAGCAACCTGCAGCGCCAGATCATCCACAGCACGAAAGACGTGGGCCGGCCGAAAATCGACTCCGCCGCCGAGAAGCTCACGGCGCTGAATCCGTTCATGAAGATCGTCAAGCACGAGACCATGCTCACCAGCCAGAATGCGCTGCAGATCATCCGCGACTACGACATCGTCGCCGACGGCACCGACAATTTCCCCACGCGTTATCTCGTCAACGACGCCTGCGTGCTCACCGGCAAGCCCAACGCCTACGGCTCCATCTTCCGCTTCGAAGGTCAGGCCAGCGTCTTCGCCACCGAGCAGGGTCCCTGCTACCGCTGCCTCTATCCCGAACCGCCGCCGCCGGGCCTCGTCCCCTCCTGCGCGGAAGGTGGCGTGCTCGGCATCCTGCCCGGCCTCGTCGGCATCATCCAGGCCACCGAAGTGATCAAGTTCATCCTCGGCAAAGGCGAGCCGCTCATCGGCCGCCTGCTCCTGGTCAATGCGCTCGACATGCGCTTCCGCGAGCTGAAGCTGCGCAAAAATCCCGACTGCCCCGTCTGCGGCACGCATCCCACCCTGACCCAATTGATTGACTACCAGCAGTTCTGCGGCATCGTCCCGGAACAGAAAGCAGCCACCATGCAGAATGGCATTCCTCAGATGTCCGTGAAGGAACTGAAGCGCCGCCTCGACGCGGGCGACGATCTTTTTATCCTCGACGTCCGCGAACCCTTCGAATACCAGATCGCGCAGATCGGCGGACATCTCATCCCGCTCAACGATCTGCCGAAGCGCATGAACGAACTGAATACAGCGCAGGAAATTGTCGTTCAGTGCAAATCTGGCGGCCGCAGCCAGCGCGCCGCGGAATTTCTGGCGAAGAACGGCTTTGAAAAACTGCACAACCTCGCCGGCGGCATCCTCGCGTGGTCCAGCGAGATCGACCCGAAGGTACCAAAGTACTAAGGCGGGCCGCTGGCTTGCCCCCGAGCAGGCCCTTTTTCGCTCGTGGATCACGAACATTTCTCTCGCTTTTGTCGCGGGAACCAGGCATTTCGCCACGCATTTGTGCGTCTGTCAATACACTTTTCGTTCGCTGCCCTGTGAATATCGTGGCCTTGGCCTGCCCCCTGGCCCCTGCGTATACTCCGTTTGCCCGGCAATGCTGACTTTTGTGTTTCCCCCAGCTAATCCTTCCGCGTCGCCTGGCGTTCGTTGTCGGGGGCCATATGGATTTATTTGCTCTTCGTCTGCTCTTCATACTTATTTTTTCGGCTGCTTGCTGGTTCTTTCGCCCCTTCGGCATCAATCAGTGGACCGCCGCCGGCGTCGGCGCCGTCCTGTCCGCGCTCATCATCCTCTTTGAGCTGCGCGTGCGCGCGCTCAGCCTGAAGCGTCTCTTTGGAGCCGTCATCGGCAGCCTGCTCGGTATCATCGGGGCCTTCCTCTTTTCTCTGGTTCTCCGCAACAGCCTGCCCGATGGCCGTGCGCGCAGCCTCCTGCAGCTGGCTGTGCTGCTGCTCATGACCTACATCGGCCTGGTGGTCGGCGCCAGCAAGGGCGACCTCCTCAACCTCGCGGCGCTCGGCGGCCTTTTCTCCGGCGAACGCGCCGGCAAGCGCAACATCAAAGTGATCGACACCAGCGCCATCATCGATGGCCGCATCGCCGACATCTCCGAGACCGGCTTCCTCGAAGGGGTCCTCGTCGTTCCGGAATTCGTCCTGCGCGAACTGCAGATGGTTGCCGACTCCTCCGACTCCTCGAAGCGCCAGCGCGGCCGCCGCGGCCTCGATGTCCTCCAGCGTATGCGCGGCAACGCGCAGATCGTCGTGCAGATCACGGAAGAAGATTTTCCCCACGTGAAAGAAGTCGATCTCAAGCTGATCGAGCTGGCCAAACACCTCGAAGCCAAAATCGTCACCAACGATTTCAACCTGAACAAGGTCGCTCAGGTCCGCGGCGTCTCCGTGCTCAACATCAACGACCTCGCCAACTCGCTGCGCCCCGTCGTCCTCCCCGGCGAAAAAATGCGCGTCGTCATTATGAAAGAAGGCAAGGAGTACGACCAGGGCGTCGGCTACCTCGATGACGGCACCATGGTCGTCGTCGACCACGCCCGCCGCCTCATCGGCCGCTCCGTCGAGATCGCCGTCACCTCAGTCCTGCAGACCACCTCCGGCAAGATGATTTTTGGCCGCCACGACGACAACTCGCGTCCCGAAGCGGTGCGCGCCTCGGTGGAAGTCTCGAACTCATAAGCAACCGGGCGACGTCACACCCACGATTACGCAACTCTTACACTGCAACGGGGCCACTTACCGCTAAGGTTAAAGCTGGAGTATTGTTCCCAATGTCCACCCTCGTTGAGATCCCCGCCGATACTGCTCGCGCCGACTCCGAGTCGCTCGAGCAAACCCGCTCCGCAAAGCTCAACATGATCTTCGCTGTCACTCTGACCATCTTTCATATCGGCGCCATTGCCGCGCTCTTCTTCTTCAGCTGGAGCGCGCTCGCCGTCTTCGCCGTGCTCTGGGTACTCGGCCAGAATGTCGGCATCGCCATGAGCTATCATCGCCTGCTCACGCATCGCGGCTACATCACTCCGAAATGGGTCGAATACGCCATGGCGCTCTGCGCCACGCTCGCCCTGCAGGGAGGCCCCATCTACTGGGTCGCCGTGCACCGCATGCATCACCAGCTCACCGATCGCCCCGGCGATCCGCACTCGCCCCGTGACGGCAAATGGTGGTCGCACATGGGCTGGATCCTCCACGGCTCCCTGCGCAATCGCAACCCGCTGCTCACCCGGTATGTCCCGGACCTCGCCAACGACCCGTTCTACGTGTGGCTCAGCCGCTGGCACTGGGTTCCCGTCACCGTCGTCGGCATTGCGCTGTTCCTCATCGGCGGATGGTCCTGGCTCCTGTGGGGCATCTTCCTGCGCATCACCCTCGGCCTCCACTCGACGTGGCTGGTCAACTCCGCCACGCACATGTGGGGCGCGCGCCGCTTCCAGACGCGCGACGATTCGCGCAACAACTGGTGGGTCGCGCTCATCACCGGCGGCGAAGGCTGGCACAACAACCACCACGCCCATCCCGTCTCCGCCAGCCACGGCATGGCCTGGTATGAGCTCGACTTCAATTACTGGGGCATTCGCCTGCTGGGCTGGATGGGTCTGGCCAAGAAGATTAAGGTTCTCGGCCCCGACGGCGGTCCCGCGCGCAT
Organism: Acidobacterium sp.; assembly: GCA_003131625.1. GTDB lineage: Bacteria > Acidobacteriota > Terriglobia > Terriglobales > Acidobacteriaceae > Palsa-343. The sequence goes on from PKVY01000071.1 coordinate 4,930, forward strand.
TCTGTACCCGTAATTCCATCTTTCGTTCGTTCCCCGCTGGGTCGGCCCACTGGTAGACTCACGGGGATGATCCTCAGGAAATCCGCCCGTCTTCTCGTCCTCCCGTTCCTCGTTGCTCTCGCCTGCGCCCAGACCAACACTCCATCTCATCTCTTCTTTCGCGTGACGCTCGACCCCGGCATGCAACCCGCCACAGGACGCCTGCTCATCTTCCTCGAACCCGGCAGCGGCGCAACCCACGTCGGCGCGAACGAGTTCCGGCCCTCCGCGACCTCTATCGCCGCGAAAGAAATTTCCGGACTCCAACCCGGCTCTTCCATCGACGTCGACGTCGACAACGCCGCGTTTCCTGCGCCATTTTCTTCGATCAAGCCTGGCACCTGGCAGGCCCAGGCCATCCTCGACGTCCGCCACACCTACGCCTATGACGGTTCCGCAGCGGGCGACCTGGAGAGCGCCGTCGTCCCCCTCGCTGACTGGACCCCTGGCTCCGGCAGCGAGCCCACCTTTGTACTGAACCACGTCATGGAGGCGCCTGCGCCACGCCCGCTGCCGTTGAAACCCGCAGAGCTGGCCGCGGCCGAGAAGGCCACCACGCCAGTCGACTTCGTCAGCCCCGCCCTCACTGCGTTCTCCGGACGAGAAACGCACATCCGCGGCTGGGTCGTCCTGCCTCCGGGCTACGCCGACCATCCGCGCGAGCATTACCCCACCGTCTACTGGACCCACGGCTTCGGCGCGAAGCTCGAAACCATCCGTCCCTCCGCGCTCATGGCCGCCAGCCGCATGAACGCCGGCAAGATGCCGCCCATGATCTGGATCTTCCTCGACGAGTCGCTTGCTACCGGCACGCACGAATTCGCCGATTCGGTGAACAACGGGCCCTGGGGCCAGGCCCTCACTGCGGAATTCATCCCGTGGATCGAAGCGAAATATCGGATGGATGCAAAAGTAAGCGGCCGGTTTCTGAATGGGCACTCTTCCGGCGGATGGGCTACCCTCCAGTTGCAAGTGAACTATCCGAAGATCTTCGGAGGCACCTGGTCCACCTCACCCGACCCCAGCGACTTCCACGACTTTACGGGCATCGACCTCTACGCTCCGCACGGGAATGCTTACCACCGCCCCGACGGCACGCTTTATCCCATCGTGCGCGATCACCAGAAGGTTGTCGCGACCTTCGAAGAACTCACGCGCCAGGAAGACGTGATCGGCTCGTATGGCGGCCAGGTCGCCTCCTTCGAGTGGGTCTTCTCGCCGCGCGGCGCCGATGGCCGGCCGCTGCAGATGTTCGATCGCAACACCGGCGAAATCCATCCCGATGTCGTCGCCTGGTGGCACGATCACTACGATCTGGCGCACATTGTCGAAGCCAACTGGGCCACGCGTGGACGCGACCTCAAAGGCAAGATTCACCTCATCGTTGGCACTGCGGACACCTTCTACCTCGACGGCGCAGCCCACAAATTCGAGGCCGTTCTGAACCGTCTTGGCGCCGCCCCCCACTTCACCTACCGCGACAACCGCACCCACTTCGATCTGTACGAAGAGAATGGCGACCGCATGGCGATGATGGACGAGATCGCGGAGCAGATGTACGCCGTCGCGCGTCCCTCGGCGCACTGGGCGCTGCCCGCGGGCGAATCGCCGATTCTGCACCCATGAGCGGCCGCTATCCGACGATGACGAAGCGTCCGCCGGAAGTAATTGCCCTTGCGGTCCTGTTGTTTGCCGCGGCTGCCATCGCCACGGTCGTCAGCTTCTCTCTCTTCGTTCCCGGCACTGCTCTGGACAGGATGTGGAATCTCAACCCGGCGGCGCATGAGGCCTTCGCGGCACAGGCCGGCCATACAGCGACCATTCTGCTTCTGGCGGGCGTGCTGGCCGCTGTAGCCGGCGCAGGCTTGTTGCGCGGACGCCTCTGGGCCTGGCTCCTCTCGATCGCACTGTTCGGCGTGAACGCGCTCGGCGTTGTCGTGAGTCTGCTCGTCACCCGAGACTGGCCCAGAAGCCTTGCGGGAATTCTCATCGACGCGCTTCTGCTGTTCCTTCTGTTACGAGCGAAGGTGAGGGCGTTCTTTCTGAATCGAGCCTAGCTACTGCTTCGCCGCCCACGCCTCAAGCTGCTGCGGATCGCCCATAACCCCCGCCAGCATTCGCTCCACCAGGTCGTGGATCGCCAGCAGCGGCACGGGCCGGCCAATCGTCACAGCCGCGGTTTCTCCCGGGAAGCGCACCATCAGCATCGGTTGCGGATCGAAATGCCCATGCCCGGACGCCAGCTCGTCTTCCTTCGTCCATCCGTAACTGTCCCGCCACAGGCCCACCCGCCAGCTGTGATCCGAGGAAAGGATCACCGTGGTCCGTTCCTCCGCGCCGCTGGCCGCAACCTCCTCCAGCATCTGCCCGAGAATCCTGTCCGACAGCGCGAGGTTGTCGATATAGCTCCCGCCCGGCCCAATCCGTCCCGTCTTCCGGTCGTAACGGCCGGGAGGGTGCGGCAGCGGCAGGTGTACGAAGCACAGGTCGATCGCCTGATCCCCAATCAGCGCGTCACCGGCGCGGACCGCGCCCAGTTCGTCGAGCGGCGAATTCCCGGATCGCGCAACCGCTGGCGCAGCCTTTTGCCGAACGAGCCGATTCCAGTCCGCCGCCAGCGGTGCGGCCACGTTTTCCAGCGTGCTCTTGTCTCGCGAAAAATGATCCGGCAGCGGCGGCAGGCCCATCCAGCAGAAATCCAGCTGGCCCTGCAGAATGCGGCAATAGGGGTTGAATTCGCCGATCGCGCCCGTTGTCCATCCCGCGCGCCGCGCATCGGCAAAGAGGGTCCGGCTGCCGTCGAATCGTTGCCACGGCGTATGTTTCGCGGTCCGATACAGCATCCGTCCTGAGATCGTGGCCCGCACTCGATTGATGGGGTCGCCGAGAAAAATCGAGGGGATCACGTCCTCGGTAAAGAACCCGTCCGGCTCTACATCGGAGAACGTCACGCTCTCCCCGCGCAGCTTGTCCAGATTCGGCAGCTCCAGCCCTGGGTAGCGATGCACGAATACCTGGTCGTACGACATCTCATCGAACAGCAGCCAGATCACCCGCGGGTGCGGCGCCGTCGCCGCCGGCAGCGGCTTCTTGAATTCCGCCTGGTCCCACGGTTGATGCGCAAGACCCGCGGCCACCAGCACCGGAATCATCCAGAAAATGCAGAACCCCACCAGCAGCGAACCAAACCGCGTCGCGCGAATCGCCAGCCCGTACCAGTGCGGCGACGCCAGCCACAGAATCAGCAGCAGCCCCGCCACCACCAGAAATGCGCGCCCGGTCGTGACCTGCCGCCACCACAGCACCTGCGAAACGATCAAGCCGGCGATCGCGCGCGCCGCCAGCAGTCCAAACCACAGCGCCCACAACAGAGCGCCGGCACTTCTGCGGTTTTCATTCGCCCCGGCCTCGGCCCCGTCTCCCGCGCCGCTCAGCCGTTCCAGCACGCGCACCACCACCATCGCCAGCAGCGAAAGCGCGGCCAGATCCACGGCCAGCGCCCGGGCCACAGTCGTCAGCGGCAGGAGCCGGTGATATTGATCGATGTGCGTTTGGGAAAGTTCAGTCCACAGGAGCCCCGGCGCCAGCAATATGGCCGCTCCAGCGCCCTCCAGCCAGCAACGCGCCCACGAACTGCGCCCTGCCCATGATTGCGCCCGCACCCGCCTTACCTGGCCTGCAGAAGAAACAGGACCCGGCCATTCGGCAGTGCATCGCGCAGGACAACGGTAAAGTGGCTCTCCGCCGCGCTCAGAAACGCGGCCTCGTCCAGATGCCCGTAGAGTTCCTCGCGCCCGCGCAGCAGATCCGCAAACCGCGGATCGCTCGCCGGCACCCACTCCACAATCGCCCAGCTGGTGGTCAGCTCGCGCAGCAGCCCGGCAATCTCCTTCAGCGGGATTTGCTCCGAAAGCAGCAGATGATGGATCAGCCCCAGCATCATCACACAGTCAAAACGTGCCCGCGACCGATCCAGCAGCGCCAGGTTCTCCGCATTGCGCCATCCCGCCGCCGGCGTGGGCCGTGCCGGATTCGCGATCAGCGGCGCAACGTCCAGGTCCCGCCGCTGCGCCTCGCGCCAGTTCTCCTCAGTCGCCTGCAGATCCGTATCCCAGGCCATGACGTTTGCGCCGCACTCCGCCGCAATGCGCGAATACACCCCGCTGTTCGCTCCCAGGTCGAGGACATGCTTTGGCTGCGCAGCGGTCAGGGCATCCCGCACAAACTGCCGCTTCAACTTCTGATCCTCAGCGCTGTAGTGGTCGGCCGAGGACGCATACCCGCTCCAGCGCGACGCGCGCTGCCCGGACTGCAGCCCCTTCTCAACACGCCGCAAATGTCCACGCAGCCTGCGAAGGTTACGCCGCAGCACGGCCAGCGCCACATCCTCGCTCTGCCGCACCCGTGTGTTCTGTGCTCCTTTTCCGCCGCTCTTTTCCAGCATCAGCGGCAGCGTCACCAGCGAGCGGAACGGCTCCCGCCACCGCTGCCACCGGCTCAGGTGCGGAGCCAGATCGGCCGGTTCGTACCCGTCGCGCTTCTGCATCGACGCCACCAGCGGCCATCCCAGATACTGATACGCCGCCAGCGGCAGCAGGAACGTCCGCACGAACTGCCCGTACGCCAGCCACAGCGGGCTCGCCGGATCGCGCTCCTCGACCGACAGCACGTCCACCAAAACCGGCCGCGTTCCACGGAACAACACATTCAGCGGCGTCGCATCTTTCAGGATCAACCCCTGGTCCAGCAATCCCTCGCACAGATCCAGAGTCAGATCCGCCGCCGCAATCCACGCGCTCGGTGTCCACTCCCACGGATAGGAAGGAAAGAAGACCCGCGGATGCTCGAGGGTCAGATCGCCATTTTCATGAGGGATGAAACGGGTTTCAATCAGCCGTCCCTGCGCAACCCACTCCTGCGCCGTCTTCGACTGCAGGAATCGGAGCGCGGCCTTTGCATGCTCAGGATGGACTTCGCGAAGAACACGATCCCCGGCGATGCGCAGGGAGCCAGCGGGATCACGAAAGGTCTCGAGCGTGAGCTCGGCTGTCGCCATCGGTTACTTACTCGGTTCGGGTTGTGCGCTCTTTTCTGCCTCGATCTTTCCTTCATTCGAGGTCATCCCAAACAGACGCCGGATTTTGGAACGCAGGATGAACAGCCCTCCGGCCAGCATCGACCCTCCCACCTGAACTGCCAGCAGACCTGAGCCCGGATCCACATAGCCGTATGCGGGTTTGGTCAATGCCGCGAGCAGTACAACCAGTTCAACCGATGCGAGTGCCACGAGGGCGGTGCGGCGAACAATGTGCACAGAAAACCTGCCTCCCTTGTTACAAATCTGCGTAATCCCATGTAGACGGGGTAGGCCCCAAAAAGTTGCGGCACGGTCTGGGCTTATCTCCCACCCCGTGCTCAGCCGTTCAAGAGCATACATACCTGATACCCATTGTGCCCTCCCCCACAGGGGGCATATCGCGCAAACCGCACTCTCAGCGTTACCGGCGTACCCTGGTTTCGCTCCCCGCGCCCAGCCGCTACAATCAGGCCTGACACTTGCAAACAGACATGACCGCTCATCTCGAATCCACCCTTGTCGCCAATCTCCAGACCGCAGCCCAGCAGGCCGGTCTGACCGTCCTCTCCATCGATACAGGATCCGACTTCAACGGCCATCCCACCACGCGCTTTCGCCTCGCCACCACCGCCGAAGCCCCTGCGGAGCGCACCCTCCTGCTCGAGCTCAGCGAAGCCTTCGACTTCCACAAGCCCGAATTGCTGCCGGAGATGACCACCCACCTGTGCGAGGCCGCCAATCGACTCCGCAACCCGCGGCCCGACGCCTATGTCACTCTCGCCGGCCTGCCCGTCAGCTTCAGCGACTTTGCCTGGCCGTTTCATCGCTCCACTTCCGGCGCCGACACATTCATCGTCCACGGCACGCTCCATCTCGAAGATGGCACACCATCGCCGCTCCACACCCTGGTTTCCGCCAGCATGACCGTTACATTCGCGGAGATCGTCCCGGCGCCCGAGCAGCCCTACGCCGAAACCTTCATCTACAACGCAGTGCGCAAAACGCTCGACCGTGGCCAGCTCGAGCTGCTCAAGAGCGGTAATCGCCAACCCGTCCCCGTCACCACGCGCTACTACAGCCGCTGGCAAAAGAAGTTCTTCTTCACCGACACTGACGATCAGAGCCGCATGGATTTCCTCGCTCTCAAGGTCTACTGGCTCTCCGGCGTTCTCGGCGCCAATCAGCCCGTCTGGATCGCCGACCCGCGCGACGCGCAGTACCTGAACACCACCGCGGACGAGCTTTCCCGCATGGCTGCCGGCCTCTCGCGCCAGGGCCTGCTCACCCTCGACGGCGAATACGCCTCCCCCACGCCCTCGCTGCTCGCCCGCGCTGACGAATATCGTGCGAGGCTCGACGCCGCCCTCGCCGTCACCCGCCCCACTTTCAACGAGGAAATGCGTGCCGGCCACACCAATATGTAATCGTTTGCCGAATATGTGCCGATTGCCTCGCAATCTCCCCGTGTTGCTGATCACACACAAGACGCGCCGCCCACGCTAAGCAGGTAATAGCCGGGCCGCACAAGCCGCGCGCCGGCGCTGGATCGGAGAGCTGCACCATGCCCGAAACATTACAGGCCCAGCCTGCCTCCGGAAAAGCGAAACGCACTGGCTCCGGCGTCCTGCGCCTCCTCCAGGGCCTCGCCTTTATGGCGTTTTGGATCGCCTTGCTCTTCGTCTCGGCCGGCACCATTCACTGGCTCCGCGGCTGGATTTGCGCAATCACCTATGGCGTCACCATGCTGACCATGGGTTTTATCGTCTCGCGCATCAATCCCGCTCTCATCCCGGCACGCTCTAAATGGCGGCGTCACGACGCCAAACTCTTCGACAAGATCATCCTCGCCATCTATTTGCCTCTCAGTATCCTCCAACCTGCGATTGCAGCCCTCGACGCGGTTCGTTTTCGCTGGTCGCCCATGCCTTTCTGGACTCTCTTTCCGGGCCTGGCTATCTTTCTCTTCTGCGTCGTGCTGATCGGGTGGGCCATGGCCGTGAATCCCTGGGCCGAAGCTTCGGTTCGGATTCAATCCGACCGCGGCCACCAGGTTGTCCACTCTGGGCCCTACCGTTTCGTCCGCCATCCCATGTATGTCGGCTTGATCCTGATGTATCTGTCGGTGGCGTTGATCCTCGGCTCCAACTGGGCGCTCGCCCTTGCCGGCATCATGGCCGTCATCCTGATCGTCCGCACCGCACTTGAGGATCGAACCCTGCAGCGCGAACTCCCCGGCTATCGCGAATTCACAGCCGTCACCCGCTGGCGCCTGCTACCAGGAATCTGGTAAGCAGAGTCGGCCCCCGCAGTCCCGCCGCGCCGCCCTTCGATCATTCCCTATCGCACCGGCGCCCGCTTGGGCTACGAGCTACCGGCTACCGGCTGTCGCTACGGCTGCGCGTAGTAGCCGTTGATCGTGCGCACCTTTACGCCCGGCTTGTCCACCTTCACCACAACATCGTGCCAGGTATTCGGGGCATCCGGCCGTTGCGGATCGAAGGTCATCGAATACCACGCCGACGCGTCGTTCGCGCACTTCTCAATCTCGCCCGTGATGTCATTGCTGCCGGAGACCACCGTGCCCCCGGAATGCATCGCGAAAACCTGCAGCGCCAGATCGCCCGGATCCGCCTTGGTTGGCTTGGTCACCGGCTTCAGGAAGCTCTCCCAAAGAAAAGTGCGATCGCTGGCCGCGTCCGCCGTTCCCAGCGGGTCAATCGAGTACAACGTGATGCCCGCCTGCTGCAGCGTGCTGGTGATGCCCACGATCGTGCTGAAGAAATTCCGCTGCTGTTGCGGGCTCACGATCACGTTGGGATTATCGAAAATCGGCCAGCCCGGTCCCAGCCACACCACCAGCTTCCTGCCCGATGCGTGGCCCAAATAGTCTCCCAGTCCCGCAAGTGCTTTCAGTGAGATCTCCACTCGCTCTTCCCCGCCGTAGAACCCCGCCGAGCGTGGAATCTCATGCAGGGAGCCTTCTTTCTGATGCAGCACATCGGCCAGCTTATTGCCGTCGCTCGAGATTTCCGTCACCTGGCTCAGGCCTGAGTCCGTCAGCATAAAGATCCCGGTGGGAATCGCCAGATGCCCACCGTCTCTGCGCACAAAGTTCTCGATCTGCGTGCGCGCGATGCTGACGGTGCTGAAATTCGTGTTCACATCGTCGATCACCAGCACCAGCGCCTGAGGATCGTCATTGGGCGTCTCGATATCGTGCGCCGCAAACGAACGGATCGTCGCCGGCTGCTTGTTATCCAGCAGCGTGAAATCTTCCTGCTTCAGCCCGCGGATCACATGACCCGCCTTGTCCGTCACCACCACGTCCAGCGTCATCGGCACCGACGACGGGGCTGGCGCCGGCGTGGCCACCGGAGGAATATCGAGCGGCTTCTGCGCCAGCGCGCTCGCTCCACAACACACCAGAACCAAACAGAGTTTCCATTGCGCCCGCATCCTTGCCCTCCTGCACCCGCAACCGCGATCCATTATGGCAGACGCGATCCTCGCCGTGGGTGGAGGGAAGACCAGGCCTACTGCGGCTGCCCCGTCCCGCTTTGCGGCTGAGTCGACGGCTGCGACGGCTGTTGGGGTGTGGACGGCTGTGGAGCCGGTTTGGACCCATCTGCCGGGGCGCTCCCCTTCGGAGCACCCGGCTGCGGAGCATCGCCCGTCTGCCCTGAGGCCCCGGGCGCGGGCGCAGGTTCGCCTTCGTGATACGCGGCCCGCGTCCCACGATGCGCCGCCTGGCCTGGTGGCGGCAGCAGATTTTCCGCGGCCAGCGTCACCTGGTTCACCACCGAGGGATCGTCGCGCAACTTCACATAGAGCTGCCCACCCTCCGGATGCGGCACCGGCAGCACGTAGCCCGGAAACCCGTCCGGCACTTCCACCGGATGATCGAACGCCGGATCGCTCGCCACCGAATCCACCAGAAACAGATTCGATCCGCTCAGCCGGCATTGCTCGTCGGCGCCCGCCGGGCACTTCAGATCGTGCAGCTCCGGCAGGCGCACCAGCGTCGCCAGTGGCTGCCAGGCACCCGCCGTGCCGTTCTCCACAATGCGGAACTTCAGCGGCCCAAACGCCGAACCTCCAAACGACTTCGCCGGATCCAGCGTCGCCAGCGCCACCTGCGCGTTCTCCAGCGTCATGCCGCCGTTGTCCAGGCTCAGCGTCGTCGAAAACGCCTCGTCCGCGGTCGCCACTTCAATCTGCTCCGCGCGCCGGAACGTCGCCGGCGACTGCGCCCGCACGCTGAACGTCAGCTTCGCATCCTGCGGCAGCTCGTCCTGATTCGCCAGCTGAATATTGCTCCCCGTGCTCGACGCCGACTCCTGCACGCTCTTCCCGATCAGCGCAACCCCCGGCCGCGGCGCGCCCACCGCGACATCCACCGTCATCGTCCGGCCGTCGGTCAGCGTCACCTGCGCCATGCCGGATTCGCCCTGCTTCAGCTTTTCCGCAGCCTTTGCGTCCTTCGCCACCATCGGCAGCTCGTCGCTGCCCATCGTCGCATCGATTTTCCCCGGCGTGAACGTCACCCCGTTCAGCGTCAGGTTCGCCACATCCTCGAGCGTGCTGCCCTTCAGCACCCCCTGCGCATCGCCGGCATGCAGCCTGAAGCTGTCCAGATGCCCAGCCGCCGCGTACGCGCGCAGCGGAATCGTCTGCGCCGTCACCGTCCCGTACTGCTTCACCTCCAGCTGCAGAGGACCCGGATGCGCCTCCTTCAGCGGCAGCTGTACCTCGACCTCATCGACGCCCGTCACCTTCCAGTCCGCTTTCAGTTCCTTGTCCGCAGAATCCTTCAGCAGAATCGTGTCCACGCAGCTCGCATCGTCCGTCGAGAGATGAATCGTGTCCTCGCGCCCCACAATCAGCGCCTCGCGATCCGCCGCCGCCAGCTCCCAGTGCTGCGCGTGCGTGTTTTCGAGGCGAAACTGTGGCCCATCGTATTTTTCAAACCCCCAGTACCCATGCAGCGACGCATCGATCGCGTTCCCGAAATCGCTCGCGCTCAGGTCCTTCGCCTCCAGTTCCAGGCCGCCCTTCTCCGCGTCCGGCTTCACCACCTCATCGATGCTCTTGCCATCCTTCTTCTTCAGCCGCAGCGTCATCTCGTGCGTGTAGCCGGTCGAGAACACCAGCGGCGCGCCATCCACGGCCAGCACCAGCGAATTTTTCTCCACGCAGTAGTTCTGCTTCGAATCCACTGGATGCAGCGGCGGAGGCTGCGCCCCCTCGACTGCCGGCAGCGCTGTCACCAGCACCGATTTCGGATTGTGAAATGACGGCGGCGTATTCAGAACCAGCGCGATCTGTTCGCCCTGCTGCGTCGCCAGCGCCGGAATGTACTGGTACTGCGCCGTGTGGAACGTGTCGAGGATGCGCGCGATATCCATCACTGAACCGATATACGGGCTGTAGAACCCGTAGCTCGCCTGCGGCGTGTAACTCAGCTGCATCGCCAGATCGCCCGCTGGCCCCGCCGTCAGCGCTTCCACGATCGATTGGCTGTGCCCATCGTTCAGGATCAGCGCCTCCTGCCCCTGCATCAGGCATGTCGCCTGTAGTTCCGGGGTCCGGTCCAGGCACTTGTCGTCGATTTTCATCCCCAGGCTGCGCGCCAGCAGCGGCGCAGCGTCCTTCAATTTGGCCGGATCCGTCGCGTTGATCTCCCGCACCGCCGCCAGGTACGTATCCAGCCGCGAGCGATCCAGCATCGCCTGATTCAGATCCTGCGACGCCCGCACAAACGATCCCGGCTTGCCCCGCACCGCGCTGACCAGCGTGTGAAAATCCCCGCCCGTCTCTGGCGCGAGAAAAATCAGCACCTGCTGCGCGCCCTCCGGCACTGTCACCGTGAGCCCCGCGTCTTCGCTCTTCCGGTTCCACGTCTCCTGGCGGAAAAACCAGTTCTCCGGCGGAGGGTTCGTCGATCCGCGCAGAAACGCCGCCACCATCAGGTAGTGCGCCGACTGGCCCGCCGGCAAATCCGCCTTGATCCACACCCGATCGCCCGCCGCGAGGTTCGGCACCTCCGCGATGGGCAGCGTCTTGCCCGCGCGCGTGACTTTCACCTCGAGCTTCGGACCCGCTAAATCGAAGGGAGCCGCATCGGCCCACGCCGATGTCACAGCCGCCACACACACCACCACTGCCAGAAGGGGAGAGAAACGTCGGATTGCCATATTAGTTACTATTCTAGGCTGCAATGGCGCGGAAAAAGGGCGCGAAAACCCCCTTCGTACGGATTTGCTGACGCAATCCCGATGAAAAAGTTGTCTGCGCTACAGCATCCGCCCGTTACCGCAGACACCTCAGCTGTCTTTTGCCCGCTCGTCGCTAATGGCTTTTCGCTAACAGCTTCTTGCTAAACGCTTCTCGCTCGTCTTTCCGCTCGCCTCGCTGTCGTCTTTCAGCGCCACGCCGCTCAGCTTCAGTCGTCGCGCCTCGCCCAGCAGATACACCAGTCGCCTCGCCGCCTCCGTATACGCCAGCCCCTCCGGCCGCACGTTCGAAATGCAGTTCCGTTCCGCATCCGTTCGGCCCGCCCGCGGAGCCCACGTCAGATACACCCCCAAACTGTCCGGCGAACTCAGTCCCGGCCGCTCCCCGATCAGCACCACCACCGCCTCCGCGCCCAGCAGCTCGCCAATCTCATCCCCCAACGCCACCCGCGCGTGATTTGCAACCACGGTCGTTACGTTTGTCCAGTTCGATCCCCGCGCAGTCTGCAATTCCCGCAACAAGGGCACCGCATGCCGCGCCGGAGCCGCCGCCGACAAGCCATCCCCGATCACAACCCCCAGCCCGCAAGCGCTTCCGCGCGACTCCCGCAGTTTTTCCAGGCTCTCCGCGTCCAAAGCCCGCCCCAAATCCGGCCGCAGCAAATACTCCATCCGATCCCGCGCTTGACTCGATACCACGAGCACCTCGCCGAATCCAGCTCCCCGCAACTCATCAGCCAGCGCCGATGCGTCGAACCTCGCATGGACCGCATCTCGCGCCCGCGCGTGCGCCAGCTCAAAATCCAGCAGCGCCCGCGTCGGCACGCTGCCGCCCACGCGCCCCAGCCCAATCCGCGCCGGCGTGAAGCGCCGCAGCCGCGCCCACACATCAGGCGCATTCTTCTCCGGCCCCGTTATCCCAGCCACTCGCTCGCCCCCGGCAGCAGCTTGCGCTCCGCACCCGTTCCGGCCAGATCTCCGCGTGAATCCGCGATCCCCATCCGCTCCAGCCAGGCCTCAAATTCCGGCGCGCGCCTGAGCCCCAGCACGCTACGCGCATACAGCGCATCGTGGAACGACGTGCTCTGGTAATTCAGCATCACATCATCGGCGCCCGGCACGCCCATCACGAAGTTCACCCCGGCCACCGCCAGCAGCGTCAGCAGCGTATCCATATCGTCCTGGTCCGCTTCCGCGTGATTCGTGTAGCACACATCGCACCCCATCGGCAGTCCCAGCAGCTTGCCGCAAAAATGATCCTCCAGTCCGGCGCGAATAATCTGCTTCCCGTCCAGCAAATACTCCGGCCCGATGAACCCCACCACCGTATTCACCAGCAGCGGCTTCAAATGCCGCGCCACCGCATACGCGCGCGCCTCGCACGTCTGTTGATCCACGCCCTCATGCGCGCCCGCCGACAGCGCGCTGCCCTGTCCTGTCTCGAAATACATCACGTTGTCGCCGACAGTCCCGCGCTGCAGCTCCAGCGCCGCCGCCCGCGCCTCCTCGAGCAGCTTGAGCGAAACCCCAAAACTCCGATTCGTCCCCTCCGTCCCGCCAATCGACTGGAACACCAGGTCCACCGGCGCGCGGAGCTCCATCGCGCGCAGCGTATTTGTAACATGCGCGAGCACACATGTTTGCGTAGGTACGTCATAGCGCTCGCGAAACGCATTCATCATCTCCAGCAGCCGCGTCACCGCCTGCAAACTGTCCGATGCGGGATTCACCCCGATCACCGCATCTCCGCATCCGTACAGCAGTCCCTCCAGCATCGACGCGGCAATCCCGCGCACATCGTCCGTCGGATGATTCGGCTGCAGCCGCACCGATAGCCGTCCCGGCAATCCCAGCGTGTTCCTGAAGCGCGTCACCACCCGACACTTCTGGCCGGCGAGAATCAGATCCTGATTGCGCATCAGCTTCGACACCGCCGCCGCCATCTCCGGCGTAATTCCAGGCGCCGCCCGCGCCAGCACATCCGTATCCGTTGCAGGATCGAGCAGCCACTCGCGAAACTCCCCGACGGTCAGGCTGCCGATTGCCGTAAACGCCTGCGCGTCGTGCGTATCCACAATCAGCCGCGTAACCTCGTCCTGCTCATACGGGATCAGCAGCTCTTCCAGGAACCGCGCCAGCGGAACGTCAGCCAGCGCCATCTTCGCCAGCGCGCGCTCCTCTTCGTCTTCCGCCGAAACTCCAGCCAGCGCATCGCCCGACCGCGCCGGCGTCGCCTTCGCCAGCAGAATCTTCAAATCCCCGAAGCTGCGCGTGCACCCGCCGATCGTAACTGAATACGCCATTGCTGCTTAACCGAGACAATACCATCGGTCCTTGTTCTCCTCACGAATTCAAGAGGCTTTTCCGGCTACCCGGCAAGTTCCGCCGCGATGGCTCGGGCTCTGGACTGTTTTTTGGCCTCAGCTTCGGAGCCCTGGTGAGTTCCCTTGCCACCGCCGCGCGCACCGCTGCACACTGTTACCCGATGCACATCCAAATTCTCCCGCTCGCTCTGGTTCTCACCATCGCTCTCCACGCCCAGGACGTCCACGTCCGCGTCTCGCCCGACGTGAAGACCGGCATCGAAGGCACCACCGAATTTCCCACCATCCAGATGGCACTCGACCACCACCCCTGGCCCGCTCCAGGCGGTCGCGTCTTCATCGAAATCGCGCCCGGCACATACCATGAGCGCCTCAACATCACGCAGAACCACCCCAACATCACGCTCATCGGCATGGGCCACGCGCCCCAGGACGTCGTCATCACCAACAGCCTGAATGCCAAACAAGCCGGCGGTACCTTCTTTACCGAAACCGTCCAGGTCAACGGCGCCGGTTTCGAGGCCGACAACCTCACCTTTGAAAACACCGCCGGCAACACCGGCCAGGCCGTCGCCATCGCCGTCCGCGCCGACCGCGTCGTCTTCAAACACTGCCGTTTCCTCGGCCATCAGGACACGCTGTTCGCCGACTACGGCCGCCAGTACTACCTCGACGCATTCATCGAAGGCGGCGTGGACTTCATCTTCGGCAATGCCACCGCCGTCTTCGATCACATCGAGATTCACGCCAACGGCCCTGGCTACCTCACCGCGCAGTCCCGCACCTCGGCCGATCAAAAGACCGGCTACGTCATCTTCTCGAGCAAAGTCACCGCCAGCCCCAACCTCGCTCCCGACTCGCATTCCAACGGCATCTTCCTCGGCCGTCCCTGGCGTCCTCACGCTCGCGTCGTCTATATCGATACAGAATTGCCCGCGGACATCCGCCCCGAAGGCTGGAACAACTGGGGCAAGACCTCCAACGAACAAACCGCCTTCTTCGCGGAATACCACAGCACCGGCCCCGGCGCGCAACCCTCCGCCCGTGTCCCCTGGTCCCACCAGCTCACCGCCGCCGAAGCCCGCAGGTTCTATCCCCGCGTCTTCCTCGCCGGCTCCGACCACTGGAACCCCATCGCCGCCGCCGCCCAGCTCCCCTGACCGCCCGCACGGCCGCTCCGGTTCTTGATTGTACCAGCGTACTGTGGTACATTGGTACCAATGCGGCACGAGCCCCAATCCGAGCCCGTCGAAGTCGAACGCGTCCAGACCGGCGTCCGCATCGAAAAACGCATCCTCAAGGTCCTCAAAGCCGTTGCCGAGCTAAAGGACCTCACCCTCGGCGACCTTCTCGAAGGCATCGTCCTCCACGCCTTCGAAGGCAAAGCCCCCTTCTCCGCGCAAACCCTCAAAGAGATCGAGCAGTTCAAAAAGCTCTATGGACTCACCCTGCGCGCCACTGACAGCCACCACCTTCGCGAACGCAGTGAGCACCCGCATACAAAAGCCCGCAGCCCAAGGCCACGCAAATGAATCCAGGCCTGCTGGGTGCCCCACATCTGCCCGCTTTTGGCAGATGTGGGAAAACCACGACTCTGCTCCTCGCTTTGGCCCTCCACGCATCCTCGGCCCAAACCACCCCTATGAACTCCCCACCCCAGCTCGCGCACGTCAGCACCACCTTCCGCTTCCAGCTCGCCGCCCCGCTCGCCCGCGTCGCCCCGCTCTTCGGCCCCGAAGGCGAGCGCTGCTGGGCCGGCAAGGACTGGGACCCGCACTTCCTCTATCCGCAACCCGCGCGCGACAGCCAGGGCGCCGTTTTCACCGTCCAGCACGGCCCCCGCACCAGCTTCTGGGTCAACACCGCGTTTGACCTCGCCGCCGGCCGCCTGCAGTATGTCGCCGTCCTCCCTGACGCCTTCCTCAACGTCATCGACGTCCGCCTCAACCCCATCGACGCAACCCACACCGCTGTCGAAGTCACCTACACGCGCACCGCGCTCAACCCCGCCGCTAACGAAGACGTCACCGCCATGGGAACAGCCGATCGCGACAAGGGCCCCCACTGGCAAACGATGATCGAAGCCTGCCTCAGCCCGCAATCCGGCCAGGCTCCCGCGAAGAACCAGCCATGAAGATCCTTGCCCACCTCGGCTACTGCTGACGCCGCGCGTGGCCCATCATGGCCTCAGCGCGTAGGTCACGTTGATCGTCGTGCGCACGTCCACCGGCTCTCCGTTCAGCAGATACGGCTTGTATTCCCATTTGCCGACCGTCTTCAGAGCCGACGCCGTCAGCAGCGGTCCAGGGCTGCTGATCACCTGCATACCGTGAATCTTTCCATCCTTCCCAATTTGCGCCTCGATCATGACGGTGCCCGAGAGGCTGGATTCCTTCGCTTCGTCCGGGTAAGTCGGGTTGTCGCCTTCGATCCGCTGGCCGTTCATTACGCGCACCGGAACATCCGCGAGCAACGCATCACCCGCCTTTGCATCTGCCGGTGGTGTCAGCGCCGGATCAGCCGGATCCAAACCGCCAATGGCATTCACCGTCACCGCAAGAATCCTGCGCCCGTTCACGGCCTCGACGAGGGATCGCGGCAGATCCCGCTCCTGCATTCCGATAAAGTTTCCGTAGCTCTCCGTCACTCCGGCGCTCAGTGATTTCAGGATCAGGATCGGCTCCTGCGGATCGAAGCAATACGTCGGAGGCTTCACGTTGTCCAGCGCCTCCGTGTAGGGGAAAGCGGCGCCCCGCTGCTCGACGAACCGTTTGCCGATGATCTCCACGCAAGGCGCCTTCGTCTTGCCGAGAGCGATCGTGTCGCGCTTCAGCCAGGTCTCCTTCGGGTCGTGGTCCTTGGCCTCGGGCAAAGGCGCCAGCATCTCCTTCGGAAACTCCGTTTCGAAAAGATGCAGCGCGTCCCCGCTGCTGGCTTCGAATCGCCTGCCGTCGGCAGTGTGCCATTCCGACTCGGTCCTGCTCCCGCGCGTCCACGTGCTGCGGTAGACCAACGGCGACGCCCACCAGTACTCATACGTCCCCAGCTCCCCCGCTCTGCCATCCTGATCGTAGATCTGGTAGCTCGCTTTAAAGCGCCACGGCTTCAGCGCAGGGTTGGTGAAGTCGTACACCGGCGCCACAGCCGCCAAAAGCGCTTTCGGATCCTTGATGGATGAAGGCGCAGCAGCACCAGGTTTTTGCGCCGCACTCAGCAGCGCAAACACCGAACAACAAGCAGGAAGCAACCACCGAAAGACCCGCATCGCGCCGCCAGATTACCATGCTGCAAAGCAAATTTCCCTGGCTCCGATGGGTCTCGCGCTAACTTTCCTGCGGCATCGCCGGTCCGCGCGCCTGCAGCATCTTCGCCGTCCACGCCGCCCCCGGCAATCCGCACGCGTCCAGCAGCTTGACCTCCTGTTCCAGGTCGTACTCCACCCGCCGAATCTCCGGCACGCCGTCATCCAGCAACAGATACGATGCGCGCGCATCGCCGTCATACGGCAGCCCGGCACTGCCTGTATTGATCAGCAGCTTCGGCGTTCCGTTCAGCCTGCGAATCGAAGGAACATGCGTGTGCCCGTACGCCACGACCGGCTCGGCCAGTGATCCATAGATTGTCTCCAGCTCTGCGTCGCTCGCGTCCGCAGCCGGAGCCCGCCAGCAATCCCCTGGCCGCGCGTGCACCAACGCAAACCCGGCTTCCGGCCTCGCGATCTCCAGCGGAAACCCCCGCATCCACGCCAGCCGTTCTTCCCCCAGCGCCGCCCGCGTCGCCGCCGCAATCTCCCGGATCTTGTCCCACATCGTGGCCGGCGCTTTTGACTGTCCTGCAAAATCCTCCAGCGCCTGCGGCCGCACCAGCATCTCGTCCGTATTCCCCATCACCCCGGCCCAGCCCAGTTCCCGAATCCGGTCGACCACCTGCGTCGGACTCGACCCGCTATCCGCCAGATCGCCCCCATGCAGCACCAGGTCCGGCGCAGCGCTGCGCAGATCGGCGATCACCGCCTCCAACGCCGTCCGATTCCCGTGAATGTCCGACACCACCGCGATCCGAATCGACTGAGCCTTCACAACCTCGAAGCCTATCTCAACCGGGCATTTCCCCAAAAACTGTCAAACGAACGAGTCGATTGGGTTGCCTTCCGCCTGGACAGCCCGCCCTGAGCGCGTTCGCAATGCGAACGAGTCGAACCGGCCGCAATCCTTAGAAGTCCAGCCGCAGCGCCAGCTGTCCGGTCCGGTTTCCGCCCGAACCTTGCGGCAGCACCTGGGTCAGCGCTCCAAACATTGCCGTGTTGCTGATGTTCGTCTGCGGCGGTGCGAAGTTCGACCGGTTCAGCACATTGGTGAACGTCGCCTCGAAGCGCAGCTTGACGTTCTCGCGCAGGTTTACGCTCTTCGCCAGTCCGGAGTTCACGTTCAGCAACCCAGGTCCTTCGAGGATGCCGACGCCGCAGTTGCCGAATCGTCCAGCCCCCGCTGGCGTTTCCCCAAACGCCCCCGGATTGAAGAACACGCCTGGCGTTCCGCTCTTATAAGCATTGCCGAAGCCGCAGTCCGGCCGCAGAATCGCTCCGCCGCCTGAACGCACCGCCATACCCGTGTTCGACTGGTCGAACGCCGGACTGGTCGACGGCGTCAGCCACTGCCCTGACTGCATCGTCGTCACCGTGCTGATGTCCCAGCCGCCGAGCACGGCGTTCATCGCGCGCGGCCCGTTCCACGCACGCCCCGCGCCGAAAGGCAGCTGATACGTCCCGCTGATCAGCGCCCGATGCCGTGGCGTCGCCACCACCTTGCCACGGTCCGATTTCAGATCGAACCGGTTCGCAATCTCCACCGCGTACGCTTCCTCGCCGGCGAACACCGACGGCGCGTCGCTGCCCTGCGCGTCGCTGATGTCCTTCGCCCACGTATAGTTCGCATGCAGCGCCAGCCCGTGACTCATGCGATGATCCCATTCGCCGATTGCCGCCTCGTAACTCGCCTGCCCGATGTTCTCCGACGACATCAGCAGCGTCCAGTTCTGATAGGGCGCCCGGTTGTCGACATAAACGCCAGCCGTTGCACCCGTGTCCCACGGAATCGTGCTCGCCGGAATCTGGTTCAGGTCGATCGTCACCGGCAGCCGATAATTCGACATGCCCACGTAGCTCACGCGCGCCACATTGTTCGGCGTCACCTGCCGCTCCACTGTCAGGTTCCACTGCGCAGCTTGTGGATCGCGGAAGTGCGGATCGTTCGCCTGCTCCAGACTCCCACCGCCCAGCGTCACCGAGGTTGTCGATGGCGCGGTCTGCGGGAACTGAAACGCCGGCTGCACCACGGCCAGTCCGCCGTTGGCGCCCGAAACCGCATTCACGTTGGTCAGCAGGTTCGACGTCGGGTTGCCCGCATTGTTAAACGACATCGGCCCCAGCGTCGTCTGCGTGAAGATCCCCACGCCCGCGCGAATCACCGTCTTATCATCGTTGAACGGCCGATACGCAATGCTGACCCGCGGATCGAAATCCCCCCTGTACAGTTGCCGCAAGCCCTGGGCTATATGATCCTGGCTCGCCGTCTCCACGCTCGAGCACTGCAGCGCCGTATTGCCCAACGCGCACGCGTTAAACGTGTCGAGAAAACCGGTGTAAACTCCCTGGAACGCCGCATTATTCGTAGCCGTCGTGCTGCCAGTCTTTAGAAACTTATCCGGCACCAGCACGCTGTTGGTCTTCGGATCGAAACTTCCCAGGTCGCCCTGGCTCTCGTCGAACGGCGGCAGCAACTCCCACCGCAATCCGAAATTGAGAGTCAGGCGGCTGCTCAGCTGCCACTCATCCTGCCCGTAAACGCCCCATTGCGTCGACATGGCGTTGATCTGCGGACTCGTGATCGCGAAAAACGATTCCTGCGGCAGCCCCAGCAGCAGATCGCCCAGCGCATAGTTCGTGAATAACCCCGGATAGAAGATGAAATCGCCGTAATCGTCCGACGGCTGGAAGAACATCAGCGCGTTATAGCGCACACGCCTCGCATCCGCTCCGAACTTCAGTGAGTGCTTGCCGTGCATCCACGTCACATTGTCCGTGAACTCCATCGTCTCGGAAATCGTCGTCCCCACCCGGTCCTGCCCGATATTTGAAAAGGTCCCGTCGCTGAAGCTGAACGTCGGAAACGCATCGCCGGTGGGGTGCGAGCTGATGTTGATCCCCTGCAGCCCCAGCTTCGTAATCGCCGCGCTCCCCTCGATCGGAAAACCATCCTTCTCCGTGAAGTTCGTAAACCCAAACCGGAATTCGTTCACCAGGTTATTGCGCAGGACATAGTTATGTGACGCCAGCAGGCTGCGATTCTGGTCGTGAGCCGTCACGTTCGGCAGAAACTGATTCGCCGTCAGCCCGCTTCCGCCTTCGCTGAGATCCAGATCCTTCCAGCTGAAGCGTGCGTAGACGCTCTGCTTCGAGGTGAGGGTTTCGTCCACACGCAGATCCCAGCCGTCGGTGTTCGACGGAATCGGCGCCAGCGCCTGGTAGTTATAGCCGTTCCCGTTCGCGTTGGGCAGCGGATAGTACGAGAGCAACGTCTGAGCCACGGGGCTGATCGTCGGGATGGTGTCGTTGGCATACGCCGTGCCCGTGAACGGATTGTTCACCGGCGCTCCCTGCCCCGGCGCGTTCACCAGATCGCTCAGATCGCCCGCGCGCTCCGCCGCTGTCGGCACCAGCAGTTCTTCCGGATACGACTGTGTCTTGCGGTTGCCCTCATAGTCGAGGAAGAAAAACGTTCTGTCCTTCAGCCAGCCCAGCTTCGGAAGCGCCACCGGTCCGCCCAGGCTGCCGCCGAAGGCGTTGAAGTTCTTCGGCGCCTTAAAGGTGAAGTCGTAGATGGTCGCATCCAGCGCCGCGTTCTGAAAATACTCGAATGCGCTGCCGTGCCATTGGTTGGTTCCGCTCTTGGTGGTAAAGGTCACGTCGCCGATCTGCGCGAACTCGGCGTTGTTGTTGAACGCCGTCACCTTCGTTTCGGAAATTCCCTCCGAAGACGGATAAGCGTCATGCAGTGCGCCGTTCGAACGCACATTCGCGGTCGAAATCCCGTCCACAGAAAAACCCACCTGCGACGCCGTCGCGCCGCCTACGGCGATATTTCCCTGGCTGTCCGTCACCACGCTCGGCGAAATCGCCAGCGACGCCAGCGGGCTGCTCGAAACCGCCCTGGAGTTCATCGGCAGCTGCGTCGCTTCCTGCTGCGCCAGCGTGTTGCTCACCGTTCCATTCTCGGTATTCAGCGCTGCCGCCTCGGCGCTCACCTCCACCGTCGTCGCATTGGCGGCAACGCTCAGCGTCACCGGAATGCGCAGGTCCTGCCGCGCGTCGAGCTGCGTGCTCTGCACCACCGCCTTCGAGAAGCCCGAATGCTCCACCGTGATGGAATAGTGCCCCGGCTGCAGATTCTCCACCACAAACTCACCTGCATCGTTGGTGGTCGCCTGCCGGTCGAAGTTCTGCTCCAGCGAGTGCGCCGTCACCGTCGCGCCTGGAATCACAGCGCCCGAAACGTCCGATACCGTCCCGCGAATGCTCCCAAACGTCGACTGCGCCCGCGCGCACCAGGTCGCCGCCAGCATCACCAGCACCAGCAGCAGCGCGTGCCGCAGGATTCCTGGGCTGGCTTGCGCAGCCGGCTCGACTGCGCTCGATTCTCCGCGCAGCGCCAAACCTTCCAGCTGCAGGCACATTGCTGTGTGGAGCGCTATGGAAGAAACAGGGAACACTTTGGCTGAAGGAACCATGATTTTTCTCGCCTCCGGAGAATCTGGTCACCTTCAGCAGACCTCGAATGGCATAGCCTTCGCGCAAAGGCTCCGTAAGCAATTCGTAGCTATTCAATTCGCTTATTTGTCGAATAACTGGAATGGCTTGCAGCCGATTAACGGAGTTATCCGCCGTATAAGAAAAAGCGTCGCGCGGCCCCGCAATCCGACTGTGCTCTACAACGGAACTCGAAGCAGCCAGCAGGCGCCAGGCAGCAGGCAGGAGAAAACGTCCGGCGATCGGCGTCCAGCAGTCAATGAGCACGACCGGACAACCGCTTTTTCAGGTTTGGTCAGCCAGACTCAGCCAAATCCCCCGAAACCTGCGAATGTGGAAAACTTGTCAAGCCTCGCGCCGCAAAACCGAAGTAATGACCCCTCATTCCACACCACTTCCGCCCTTATACCCTCAAAGATATTTGGCCGGTTTTTAGGCTGGACTTGGTATTCTGATAATAGGGGGCAAAGAAAGAATTTTCCCCCTTTGCAGTTCTGAGAGTGGAGAAGTGTAGCTCTGCCGGCTTCGTGCCCGCAGGGCTTTTCTATTGGGCGCCGCAGAACTTTTTTTGTTGCGCGCGAAGTTGCGCGATTCCCGTCAAGCGGAACTGTAGAGGGGTAGGGTCGACGTTTCTGAACGCCGAATGCTGAACGCCGCTTCGGAGGGTAATACCTGATTTACGGTACCGAATCACCACAATGGAATCAGCAACTTGCCAGTACCCCAGGGGAGGGGGGTGGGGGGTAGGGTGGGTTTTCTGAACGCTGATCGCCGAACGCTGAACGCCGCTTCGGAGGGTNNGGGGGTCCACCGCACTTTAGTTTTTCCAGCGCTCCCGGCTCCGGGCTACAGGCTACCGGCTACTGGCCGCCGGCTGCTGGCTGCCGGCTGCTTCTCTCAGAACGATTCCAGGATGTCAGCGACCGCGGCCTGCGCAAATTCCCGCGCCAGGCGCCGCGTCGCCGCCGAGTCTTCCTGGATGTAGCTCGCCAGGTCCTGGCTCTGCTCGTACTGCTGACGGAACGTGTAGGCCGGATTCTGCCAGATCGTCTTTTCCTGGCGGTCGACCAGTTCGAGCTTCGTCACGATCGTTACCAGATAGGTCGACGTCTGCCCAGTCGTGTTGTCGTAAGTGAGCGGCGTGATCAGGAAACTCGTAATCGTTCCGCGCAGCGTCGCGTCCGCGTCCGCATCTTCGCCGGAAACGATGCGATAGGAGCTCCGGCTGGTGAATTCGCGAATCACCGCCTCGGTAAAGACCGCCTGGGTGTGGTACGACTGCGTGTTGTTCTTAAACGCCGGAATCGCCAGCGTGCGCACGTTGCCCGGCAGATGAACTGCGGAATTGACGGTGTGATAGCCGCATCCGCTCACGAGCAGCAAGGACAGAAGACCAACAGAGGCAAGGCGCAAACGCATGCTGAAAACATTCTCGCAGATGCGCGGACCCCACCGAGCCGCAAATGAAGAGGGCAGCCCGCAAGCGAGCTGCCCTTCGTTCTGGATCAATCGCGATTACGCCGGCGACGGGCTGCCTTCCGGCAATGTGCCGGTACGGCCAGTGTCGGGCTTCAGCACCTGCTGCACATCGGCAACGCCTGGTCCGCCGCCTGAAGGCCGCAGCGGCGGCAGTTCCTTGTCGTCGATCAGCGCACGGATCTCGATCGCGTCGAGCGTTTCCCGCTCCAGCAGCGCCATCGCCAGCCTGTGCATCACCGGCTGGTTGGTGTTGAGGATTTCCCACGACGCCTTGTACGCCTCGTCGACCAGGCTCCTCACCTCGGAGTCGATCTGGCGCGCCGTCT
>PKVY01000121.1 GCA_003131625.1 Acidobacterium sp.
AGCTCTCCGGCTGCGGATGCACGGTCGGATCGCCGTAGCACTCCGACGTGGAAGCATGCAGAAACCCGGCTCCATATTTCCTGGCAACCTCGAGCGCGTTTTTCGTCCCCTCCGAACCGACGCGCAACGTCTCAATCCCGAGCCGCATGTAATCGACTGGACTCGCCGGCGACGCAAAGTTGAAAACAAAGTCCACCGGGCCCAGGTCGAACGGAACGCAAATATCGCGCTCGACCACCGAAAATCGGCTCTCGTCCTTCAAATGCTCGAGATTCGCCGGTCTCCCGGTGCAGAAATTATGNNCAACGCTGTGCCCCTCCGCCAGCAGCGCGTCGCAAAGATGCGACCCCAGAAATCCCGCCGCCCCTGTCACCAGAATGCGATTTGCTGTCTTGTTGTATTGGGTCAACTCAGTAGCCGCCTTCACTCGGGTCGCGCTGCTTCAAGCCCAGTCCATTATCGCTTTACGTTGGAAGAATCTTCGAGAATTGCCTCTGTCCCCTCCGGCCGAAGCGCCACAAAGAGCAGGTTCTGCGAGAGGATAACCCCGGAACCTCCCGTTTCCGCCAGGGACAGGAGGCGAGCCGGTGCGCTGCCCAACTCCCACAGGATTCGGCGGACAAGGCTCTTCATCCCGTGCACCACCGGCTTGTCCTCGAAGCATTCTGTCTTGCCAAATCGCAAAGCTCCGAACATCTGACGAATGGACGAGGCGGTAAAAGCCTGTTCGTGGGTCAAATCGCCATAGCGGATTCTCGAACCGAAGATGCCCTCCGCGTTCGGCACGTGACCGATGCACATTCCGCCCGGCGTAAGGACGCGCCGCACTTCGTGAGCAAATCGAAAGCCTCCTGGCGGGTCAGATGTTCCAGCACGTCGAAGAGGGCGACGACATCCGCGCTTTCCGATCCACGGCTGCGAAGGTAGTCTTGCGCGTCGGCCAGCTCCACGCCGGCGATCCCCAGCTGGCGCGCCAGTTCGACCTGTTCCCCGGAACCGTCCACACCCTGCAGGTTCGAGTAGCCCTCTTGACCGAGAAAATACAGCAGCGCGCCGTGCCCGCATCCAACATCGAGAATGCGCGAGCTGCGATCCCTGGGGAAATGCCTGCGAATGATGGTTTCGCAATAAGCACGTCGCTCTCGGAGATGCTCTTCGGCGGTCGCGCCCCGCGACCGAATGTGGCCGCTGGACACGTAGGACTGGTAAACGATCTGCTTCCAGTTGCTCAGGGGTTCTCTCCGGCTGTGCATTTCCTCGCTATTCTGATTATCGCCAATTCATGCGACGATTACCGAGGCCTCGCTGGTTTCCGCCCGCCGGCCGCCAAGCGCTCCAGAGTAGCACGGTGTTCATGGAGAATCGGGCTTCTTCCAAATCTCGGCGCCGGCTGCGCCGAATTGCCTGCCCGCGCCCCCGATGTTACCATCCCGATATCGCTATTCTCCTCTTCCCTTCCCACTGAAGTTTGGTCATGCATCGAATTTCAACCAGCGACATTGTTGAAGCCCAGCCCACCGTCGCGAAGCCCCCCAGGACGGTGCGCGTTGCCTACTTCGTCAGCCATCCCATCCAGTACCAGGCGCCTTTACTGAGACGCATAGCTCAGGAGCTGGATATCGATCTTACGGTCTTCTTCAGCAGCGATCTCTCCGTGCGCGGCTACAAAGATGCCGGATTTGGCGTACACGTCCAGTGGGATGTTCCTCTCCTCGACGGTTACAAATACGAATTCCTACCCCGCATGCGTGAGTCCGATACCCTCGGATTCGCAAAGCCGCTGAACTGGGGTATCTTCCATCGCTTGCGCAAGGGGCGGATCGACGTCGCCTGGGTCTCCGGCTACGCCCAACTTTTCGCTCTCAACGCCATCTTCGCGGCGAGTCTGCTGCGAATCCCGGTGATACTGCGATCCGACTCCAACCTTTATGATCGCGTTCGATCTAAGAAAACCCTGGCTGCTAAACGAATCTTTGCCAACCTTCTGAGGCCTGCGATTGCTGGCGTGGTCACCATCGGTAGGGCGAATGAGAAGTATTGGAAGCACTACTTCGGCGAGGAATTCCCCTTAACCAGAATGCCCTTCGCGGTCGATAACGACTTCTTCCGCCGTAAGGCACTGGAGGCTGCTCCGCACCGGGAGAGTCTTCGGCGTGAACTCGGCCTCGAACCCGGCCGACCTGTGATCCTGTTTGCTTCGAAGCTCCTGACCCGGAAGCGCTGCATCGACCTGATCGAAGCCTTCATCCGCCTCGCCCCCTCACCGGAAACCAGCCTCGCAGCGTATTTGCTGATTGTCGGCGATGGAGAGGAGCGAGCCCNNGGAGCTGCCCCGCCTCTATGACCTCTGCGATGTTTTCGTTCTTCCGTCCGTTCATGAGCCGTGGGGGCTCATCGTCAACGAAGTTATGAATGTCGGGCGGCCCGTTGTCGTCACCGACCAGGTCGGATGCCAGCCGGATCTCGTTCACGATGGGTTCAACGGTTTCGTCTATCCGGCATTCGACGTCGACGTGTTGTCACAGTGCCTGCGTCGCCTCATAGACGATCCTGCGCTGCGCGCTACGATGGGGGAGAACAGCCTGCGTATCATCCAGCAATACAGCTTTGAAGAGGACGTCGCCGGACTGCGCCGTGCGCTGGCCCTCGTCGTGTCGGGATTCGCGGCGTAGATGTCCATGAATCGATCAGCGAAAGTTGTGCGAGCTCCTGCGTCCCTGCTGAACGTCGTCCGGTTCATAACACGGCACCCGCTAAATAAGAGAAGAAAAGGCCGCGCGCTGCTCGGATATCTCAAGTGGCAGATCGGAAGCCGCCTGGTTCCCGGCCCAGTTGCGTTTCAGTGGATCGCCGATACGAGGGTGCTCGTTCACCCTGGAGAATCGGGCATGACTCAAAACATCTACTGCGGGCTGCACGACTTTGAGGACATGGCTTATCTATTGCACGTATTGGATCCTCAGGATCTTTTCATCGATATCGGCGCTAACATAGGCTCTTACACGGTGCTCGCTTGCGGAGTAAGAGGAGCACGCGGCTATTGCTTCGAGCCTGTTCCATCGACTTATTGCAGGCTGCTGGACAACATTGCCATCAATAACCTGTCTCCGCGAGTCGTTCCGATGAATATCGGACTGTCCAATGCCGATGGCAACCTGAATTTCACCAACAATGAGAAAACTGAGAACCACGTCGTCAGCGAGAGTGAAGCGAGCGCGCAGTCCGTCAGGGTTCCCGTGCTCAAACTCGACACAGTCCTAGCCAGCGAGTCACCCTCCATGATGAAAATCGACGTAGAAGGGTTTGAGACTGCAATCCTCGACGGTGCTGAAAAAACCCTCGGCAACCCCTCACTGCATTCGATCCTGATCGAGTTAAATGGGTCGGGAAAGCGATATGGGTTCAACGAGAACGATATTCTCTCCAAACTAATGAGCTTCGGTTTCTCGCCCTATGAGTACGAGCCATTTTCCAGAACCCTCCACCCGCTTCCGGGACAGAATCCTAACCAGGGAAATACCCTTTTCCTGCGAAATGAGCCCCTGATCAGGGAAAGGCTGGCGAGTGCCCCGCGCTTTTCTGTTGGCTCGAGTGAGATCTGATCGTCATTTCGCGCCTGTCTCTCGTTGCTCCCGCGTCAGTTACGATTCTGAATAACGTCAGAATGCCTGTCGACTCGATTTTCCTTTTTGGCCAGTTCTCTCCCGGTGATTTGGGCGCTTCGTATCGGCACGCCTTCAGCGCGCTCGGCATCCGCACCCATACCTTGGACCTGAACGAGCACCGGCATCATTTTGGCTTGTGGACGCGCACCCGCATCCCTCACCGCCTCACCATTCGCAGTGGCCTCATCCGATCGAGATCGTTGCGGGCATTCAATCGGCTGCTGGAGGATGCCGTTGTGCGATCCGGAGCGCCCGCCATGCTCTCCCTCTCTCTTGCAGCCCTGCTTCCCGAGACGGTGCACAATCTTCGACGCCGTGGCATCCGGGTCGCCTGTTTCTTTCCGCCCCACTACGGTTCCCGGCCCGAAACTCTCCCGGTTGCGCGAGAAGCCGATCTCTGCCTCATGCCTCCGTCGTCTCCTTGACGATCCTGCCCTGCGCGCTACGATGGGGGAGAACAGCTTGCGCGTCATCCAGCAATACAGCTTCGAGGAGAACGTGGCCGGACTTCGCCATGCGCTGGCCTTAGCCGTGCCGGGGCTCGCTGCATAGATGACCATGCTGAATCGATCAGCGAAAGTTCTGCGAGCTCCTGCGATGGCCAGCAGCTTTTACACGACGCAGATGCCCACCACGATGGCTTACTACATGGCGCTACGTCTGTGCGAAAACGCGGTGCCCGCGATCAACGAACTCTGGGGCAGGCGCCATCTTGACAAGCTTGGAGGCGCTTTGAGCCGGCTCACCCGTCTGGTGCTTGCGATCATCCTGCCGCTTCCGACAGGAGTGATCCTCTTTAGCAGAGACCTGGTGGTGACCCGGGTTGGTCCCCGGCAATATGCAGGGACGCTGATGACGATGTCTCTGGCCGCGTTTTGCACTATCGCGTGCCTGCAGCGCATCGGCGTCGTGTATTCCTTTGCCTTCGGCTGGATACGGCTGCTGACGGCAACCGCAATCCTGCAGGGAGTTGCGAACGTCGGTTTCGCGTACTGTTTGGCCAAATGGCTCGGTCTGGGCGGGATCATGCTCGCGCTGCCGGTCGTCATTCTGCCGCAAACCATTATTGTCTGGCGGCGCATCGCCCATTTTCTCGAGGTGAATGTGCTTGCGGTGCTCGGGGAATGCGTTGCTCGCGCCCTGATTCCATTGGGAGGAGCGACTGCATGCGGTCTGCTGGTGCATCGGGTGGTCGTTATCCAGCAGCGGCATTTCTTCGGGCTGTTCGCAGAGACCCTGAGTTTTGTGCTTGTTTATGCAGCGCTGGCCTACCCGCTGGGTCTGACGGATCATGATCGCGGCAAGGTCCGGCGCTATCTGAGCGCCCTTCTGGGGCGTGGTGAGCGACTGCCGCGGTTTCTGGCGCGAGCTTTTGGGTCCAGCGCCAATTGAATCCGCAACAGGCCGGATGGTCGTCTACCAGTAGAGGCGGCGGTGATAGCGGTAGAGCATTCTCTTGCTGCGGAGGTACATGCGCGGGTGGAGGGGGATGTGCCGGAGATCGAAGATGCGGCGGGCTTGTCCGGAGGAGCGACGGGCGCGACGGATGTCGAGGCAGAGCTCAACGACGCGATGGAAGCGGACTTTCTCAGAGAACCACTTTTCCCATTCGGCTCGGGCGCGCAGGCCCATTTCCGCTGCCCGGTCGGCATGTTCCTCGAGGATCTGTGGAATGCGGGATACGTCGGCTTCGGGGACGCGGATGGAGAAAGAGTTCCAGTCCACGCCGTCATTGGGATGCCAGGCGTCGGAGACGATGACGCAGGCGCGGCCCATCTTCATCGATTCGAAGAGACGGATACTGGCTGCGCCGACGCCGCGGGGGCAGAGGCTGAACCGGGCGCTGGCCATCGCATCGGCGTAAGCCAGATAAAAGGGGGCACGCTCCAGCGGGTCCGCCTCGAAATTCATTTGGTAGCTTTTAGCTCGCGTGTCCCTCAGCAGGAAATCGTCACGTCGCAGCGACAATATTTGCTGCCGCAACGGGTGGCTCGTGCTCGACCCCACGAATGAGGCCAGGTAATTTTCTCTGCCAGCGAGCGGCTCCGCTCGAATGAAGGGGTTTTCGATGACGTAGAGGTAAAAGCCGGTTCTGGTGTGGTCGGGCCGGTAGTGCTTATTTGTCAGGGAAGCATAAACTCCGGGTAGGACCGGGAAGAATGTGTCACCCGAATCGAAGAGAAAACATTTTCCAGGGAATCGCCGGTAGAACGGGTGGGCCCGAACCCGCTCGGCAAAAATGCCACAGACGCCCTGGCGAGCCTGGTTCATCTCTCCGAATAGAATGATGTCGGCTTCCCGGGGATCCTCGACCAGCGTGTGTTCCCCGAAAACATCGAGCTCCGCGCTGTGACGCAGCAGCAGAGTCGTTCCATGTATCCAGGGATCAAAATCGCGCTCTCCCGCGCTGGAGAGCACAACCACTTTCGCCATATTTCAGCTCAAGTATTCCACGTGGACTGGCAGATCAGCAACGTCGACTCCTGTCGGCGCAACCGGCACTCTGGATCGACGGAGACGAAGCCTGCCAAGAGTTCATTCGTCTACAGCGGTTTCACAATGCCGCGAGCGGGAACTGAAAACCCGTCAATTCCTTTCACCTTTGAACGATCTCCACCGGTCGGTATCATCCTCACAAACCAGGCCGTACACCACGAGATAATAAGGATGGAGATCGGCCCCTTGATCATCGTGCCTGTCAGTTGGATCCCCATGCTCCCGCCCGAAATTCCACCCAGAAGCGATACCGTCGCTACCGTTCCCCACGGGCGGCTAAGGTCAAACATACTTTCATAAATGACGAATATCGCCGGTATCACCAACAACGGGTACATCACAACACTTATCCAGCCAAATGCGCCGAAACTATCCGATACCGGCGTGATTGTCGAGTTGGTGGTCTCAAATGCATCGCTTTCCTGGCCGTCAAGATGGCCCAAATATTTATGTGAATCGGTAGTCGGCTTGTTCGGATACAGAATGTGCGGTACCTGACTGAGAAGATCCATTCTTAAGGCCGTAAAACCATAGTGAAATCCCGAAGAGCATGCATTGATCAATGTACTGTCTGGGCCAATTAGAGCAAATCGGTTCAAGGTGACGGCCCCGGGCGAGTCGAAATAATTTACTGCACCCGGACTTCCCAGAGCCTCTTCACCAACTGTCCTTCTGATAGTCGCCCATTGTGACGGCGCTTCCTCCAAAACCCTCAGCATGGTGGCTACCTGTAGTCTGATTGTCGGATCGCCGCCGAAGGCGCGCGAGTAAAGGTAAAAAGGAGAAACAAAGAAGAAAAACACGACAGCAAATCCAGCAGCCGCTGCAAAATGCTTCTTCCGAAACTTGTACTTGCGCACATAGCAGGTAATGAAAACAGCAAGGAAGGATTCCACAAATTCCGCCCGCCTTGCAGTGACGAAACCTGTAAACATCAGAGTGAGTATCGGCCACAAGGCTGCCCATCCAAGGCTGTGCCGGCCATCCGTGGCTCGTATCCGGCCGTCCACGGCGACTATCAGCGAAAACGGCAGGAGGAGGGAGAGTCCCAGAGCTAAGCCGTGACCAGGGGAACTGGCCGCCTCCGGCCCAGCCAGATAAAGCGCAACAATCCAGAGAGCCCCTATGGCACCACCAACAAGCGAAATAACATACAGATACCTCGACTGCGCGGCAGTTTCTGGCTCGGCAGGCTTGGGGAGGGGTAGCCGTATGCGGGAAAATGTGAAGGTACCCAGCATCAACGAGAAGTAAAAGACCGCATAGACGGTGATGGTCAGCTGCGGCACGTCCAGGTTTTGGTCTGCGGGCTCGAATAAGACGACCTTACCAACTTGGGAAATAATGAGTGTCCCGAGCGCAAAGGCGATGAAGCCAAACCCGGCGATCCTCCCCAGACCGCCCAGTATGTTGTAGGTGACACACGCGGAGAACACCGCGATCGCCATCATCGTTACGAAGTATGGGCTCGTGCCGGAGGCCAGCTCTCCGGCCACCAAGACCGCAACGAAACTCGCTATCAAAAGAGGAGAAAGTAAAAATCTCTCAGCCATCTGAGCCTTATGTACTGCCGTGCCCACGTCAGGGCAACCGGTAGATTAGGGCGCTGGTAAGCCCTCCAGCAATCCCTATGCCTCCGCCAGCCATCCCCGCTTTGAAGCCGTTAGCTGGGACGAGGAGCACATCGTCTGAGGCCAGTGCGATGTCCTTCTCCTTGCCGTGCATCACTTTCTTCAGGTCCATCTGAATCTCAACATGCTCGCCATCCGGAGTCCTGCGGATCACCACAACCTTCGACAGCGCCGCGCCGAAGTTCACCCCGCCCGCAATCGCGATCGCACGCATCACGGTGACCGGCGCGTTACTCGACAACGGAATCGCGGAGGGCGTCTTCACCTGCCCGATCACAAATACGCTGCCCACTTTCGGCACGATGACGGTATCCCCGGCCATCAGTTGGATATTGGTCTCATCCGTATTCTTCGGATCGCTGCTCAGCAGCACCGTGATCGCTTCGGCTTCCCCAGGCCGCCGAATCGTGATCGTGTGGCTGGCCAGTGGAGTAAATCCCCCGCAAGCCGAAATCACATCCAGCAATCGCAGCTGCCCGAACGCCGGAATCGGCGAAGGCTTCTGCACCTCACCCAGAACCGTGATCACGCGCGTCGGTGAATCCACCAGGCTCACGCTGACCTGCGGATCGACGAGGATTCCCTTCTCCTTCAGTTCCTTCTCGAGATATATTCCTGCCTCGGTTGGCGTCATCCCCGCAACCTTCACAGCGCCCAGATACGGCAGCACAATCTCACCCTGCGCTCCCACCTTCAGCCCACTCACGCTGCCGCCGCCCCCACCTGGGGTGTTCACGTTGGTCGCCGCGGTTGTGGTCAGTTCCGGCGCCCCGTACGTCGCAATCGCGATCACGTCCCCCGGCATGATCTTGACGTAGCTGTACCGGGCGTTCAGAGCGGATGCAGGTGTAGTCGATCCCGGCGTTGGCGCGCTCACCGAAGGGCCGGCAAACTGCCCGGCGGCCGTGCCGGCGCCCAACATCATTCCCCACACCACCGCCGCCGCCAGCACCATCCGGACACAGACCCGAACCTTCATCTCATTTCTCCCGTCGCGTTCCCGCGTCCCTGCCGGCGAGCTAGTTCCGGTAGTCATAGGTGTAATAGCCGAGGTAGCCGTAGTACTCGGGCAGCGAGGCATCGACCCCGTTGAACACAAATCCGTAAACCTTCACGTTGAGTTCACTCAAAATCTCAGCCGCCCGCATCAGCATCCGACGCGTGCAGTAGCCCTGACGGATCACCAGCACCATGCCATCGGCCTGGGCCGCCACGATCGCCGGATCGGTCACCGACAGTACCGGTGGCGTGTCAAAAATGACGTAGTCGTACCGCTCCCGCAGCTGGCGCACCACCTCCGTCATCTGATCGGAGGCCAGCAGGTCTGCGGGCAGCGGAGGAACCGTCCCCGACGGAATCACGTCCAGTGTCGTCAGCGTCTCGTGGGTCTGCGTCACCTCATCCAGGGTGAAGTATCCGGTCAGCACTTCGGATAATCCCTTGCCCCCCTCCAGTCGCAGCCGCTTATACACTGACGGGCGCCGCATATCCGTGTCTACCAGCG
The DNA here is from genome assembly GCA_003131625.1 of Acidobacterium sp. Lineage (GTDB taxonomy): Bacteria > Acidobacteriota > Terriglobia > Terriglobales > Acidobacteriaceae > Palsa-343. Next base: position 9,297 of record PKVY01000121.1, read on the forward strand.
CAACCTTCTTGCCACCCTGGGCAAGCACCGCCGCCATGTTTATCGAAACGGTGGACTTCCCTTCCGCCGGCTGGCAACTGGTCACCGCGATCACCTTCGATTCCCGCGACGTCGTCGACAACCGCATTGAGGTGCGCAGCGCACGGAACGACTCCGAGAACGGCGATCGCGGATCCCTCAGCAGTTCCGGTCCCACCACCCACTCGAGGTCCGACCCTTTGCTCTTCCAGTGGCTCTGCGGGATCATCGCCAGGGACGGCAAGCCCAGAATCTCCTGGATCTCGTGAGCATCCCGCAGCCGCGTGTCCATCTTCTCGAGGAACAGCGCCAGCATGAACCCGCCGCAACTGCCCAGCAGCAGACCCATCAGCCCGAGCCTGATCGGGGACGTGCTCGAAGGCCAGATCGGCACCGAAGCAAGGTCTACGACGTTGATGTCGGCCGCATCCAGGCCCGCATCGACGGCCGCTTCCCGCAACCGCGCCACGATGCTCTCGTACATCTTCCGGTTTGAGTCGTATTCCTGGCTCAGCAGCATGTATTGCACCACATCGTCGCGCTGGCCGTATAGGTCGTGAACCTTGTCGTTCAGCATGGCCTGCGCCTGGTTCTGCGCCGTCTTCGCCAGGCTCAAAGCATCGTTCGCTTCCGCCACCACACGCTCTTCCTGTTCCGTGATGCTCCGGCTCAGCGCATCGCGCTGCTCTCGCAGCTGTTTTACGGTCGGATAATTCGGACCGTACACCGGCTGCAGATGGGCCAGCTCCGCCTCCGCTGCGGCGCGCTGCGATCGCAAACTGGCCAGCATTCCCTCGTTCCCGATGGCGCTCTGCGTCCCCGTAGGGCTCTCCTGGATCTGATCCGGCGGCAACGACCGCAAAATCCGGTACCGCGCTTCCGCCAGCACACGCTGTTCTGCCGCGTCCGCCGCGTTCTTTTGCAGGTTGCCGATTTCCTGCACCACCAGGCTGTGATCCGGATCCAGCGCCATCACCCCCAGCTTGCGCTGCAGATCCACCATGCGGTTCTGCGAATCCTGCACCACGACCCGCAGATCGTCCATCTGGCCCGTCAGCCACTTACTCACCTGCTGCGTGCTGTTGTAATGCGTCGAAAAGTTGTTCAAGACGAATTCATTCTCCAGTGCGTTCACTACCTCCGCCGAAAGCTGAGGAGAAGCGCTCGAGTACGAAATCGTGATCATCTGCGTGCGCGGAACACGCGAAACCGTCAGATGCCCGCGCAGATTGCCCAGCACGCCCGCCCGCACCAGCGGATCGTCGAGGTTCCCGTGCAGCGCGGGCGGCTTCCGGTGGCCCAAATTCAAAAACGAGGGCCCGGCGTTCGAACCGCCTCCCATGAACTCCGGATTGCTCGCCAGGTTGAGCTTCCGCGCCACCGCCGTCAGCAGCGTGTCACTCTCCAGAATACGAATATCGCTCTCCAGGACCACGTCCAGCGTGCTCGACCCGGCTCCCAGAGCTGCCGAAATCGACTCCTTCAGCGCCGACCCCGATCCCGGCTGAATCTGCACCTCACCCGTCGCTGTGTACCGTTTCCCGCGCAGCAGCCCCGCAGCTCCGGCCAGCGCCCCTATTCCCAGCGCCATGCACAGCAGGAGCACTCGCCGCTTGCGGATCACCAGCCACAGATCGGTAAGCGAGAGTTCTTTCGTTTCCGGGCCGATAGCGACCTGTTTGGTGCTGCGAATCAACGGTTGCACTGAACCTCTCGGTGTTTAGAAATTCCTGATGGGATTGCGGGATCCCTGCCCTGAATTGCCGCCGCGCATGATCCACGCACCTGATCGTGCGGGAAAAGAAGGGCTTGCTTCCGATCAATCCACAGAAACAGAGCTGGCGGGTGCGCCATGCGATTCGCCCCGGAGATTACGCTCTGCGGCAATAGCGTGACTCAAGTGTAGCGCCCCGTTTCCTCCCGGGTCAAACAAACCCACCCTCGGGGGTGCCCTGTTTTGAACCCCTCACGCGTCACTCCCAACGGCCGCGTTCAGCCTCTCGCCTCGCCGCGTTTTTAGAGGCCAATGGCCGCCAATTCGTTGCCGGAAGTAGCGCCAGGTTTGCCCCTGCCAGCGACCCACCACCAGCCGTCCTCCCCGCTTTCACCGCCAGACCCTTCACAGCTCGAGCGTGCCCTGAAGATATAAGCGGGCCTTGCCCTTAACCTTCACGCGATCGCCACACATTGTGCTCTGCATAGTCCCGCCGCGAGCACTCAGTTGTTGCGCGCGCAGCGTCTCTTTCCCCAGCCGCGCCGACCAGTACGGAGCCAGCGTGCAGTGGATCGACCCGGTCGCCGGATCCTCATCGATCCCCTCCGCCGGTGCAAACAACCGGCACACATAGTCCACATCCCCCTTCCCGGGAGCGGTCACAATCGCCCCGCCGTTCCCCATCTCAATTTTGGCCAGAGCGGCAATATCGGGCGCCAGCGCTCGCACCTGCTCCGCGTCATCCACCACCACCATGTAATCGCGCGACTTCATCACCAGCGATGCCGCACACAAACCCAGAGCCGGCAACAGCTCCGCCGGCGTCGCACACGGCTGCGGAGGTCGCGCGGGCAAGTCCATGGCAAATCCGTCCTCCCCGTCCTCGTCCTGAGCAACCGTCAACACGCCGCTGCACGTGTGGAACCGAACCGGCCACACATCGTGCCCCCGCAACGCCAGCACGTACGCGGATGCCAGCGTAGCGTGCCCGCACAGGTCGTCCTCGACCGTGGGTGTAAACCATCGCAGGTCGAAATCGCCATCGGCGCGAGGAACAACAAATGCGGTCTCGCTGTGCCGGTTCTCCGCCGCAATGTTCTGCATGAGGTCGTCCGCCAGAAAAGCAGAAACAATGCAGACCCCAGCCGGGTTCCCCGCAAACAGCTCCCCCGTGAATGCATCCACGTGGTAATACGGAATCGCCAACCCGCACCCCTCACCCGCCGCCGCCGCAGAAGATCAGCAAACCGCCAGGTTCACCCCACAGACCCCGCCTGAGCAGCGGCGACCAAACCAGCGCCCTCGGCCCCAAACACGGCCTGGCACCAAGCTGAACCAGCCCGAACCAGGGCAACACCCTGGACCATGCCAGGCTCACCCCACAGCAAGTAGCGGACGCCTCTGCCCTCTGATCGTCAATGGCCTTGCTTCCGCCGTTCGGTCCAAAAGTAACCCCAACCGCCATCCTCCGATCCATTTTGAAACAGCCCAGGCTCAATTCCCCCCTTGTCACTCGCAGGACCATTGGGACGAGGGTAGATGAGGTTCGTATCAGGGCCCGACTTCAGTCGGGCCGTAATAGCGCAAAATGAATCGGGCTTCAGCCCCTGCGGTGCACCCGAGCCCCATCAACCGCCCGCAATATACTGGACCCCCATAGCTCAACCCGAAAGGAGGAACCCCATGCCCCAGCCCGCACCCCTGCATTTCGTTTTCTATTTTGCCGCGACCCCCGCTAAGGTCTGGGAGGGTTTCGTCTCCTCCGCATCCAACCGCATCATCTTCGGCGGAGCCGAACTCGAAGCTGAACTGAAGCCCGGCGGTCCAATGAACTGGGTCGGACCCGGCGCCGACGGCAAGAAGACGACCTATGTTCGCGGACAGGTGCTCCAGTCCGAGCCCCCAAAATTCTTGCAATACACGTTCGCGATGGGCGCTTCCAGCCAACCTTCCCGCGTCACCATCGAACTCGTTCCCGAAACCGAAGCCACCAGGGTTTCCGTCACTCATGACCAGTGGGCCGAAGACGATCCCGCCTATGCCCCGACCGTCGATGGCTGGCCGCGCATCCTTTCCCGCCTCAAAACTCTTCTCGAAACAGGCAAGACCTTCAAGCCACACTAACCGCGACTCAGGACGGGCGCGGTGCAGTGGGCGCCGGCCGGCAAAGGCTCCAGATCCAACCGAAGCGAATCACACCCGCGCCCCCGCCGGCGCCGCTCTCCACGCCCCCGGCGCATGCCCCAGTCGGATCAGCGCCGGAATCTCCGCGGCCCGCTGCGGCAGCGCAAAGAAGAACCCCTGCATCACATCGCATTTCATCCGCGCCAGGCACTCCGCCTGCTGCTCGCGCTCCACGCCCTCCGCCACCACTTCCAGCCCCAGGCTGTGCGCCAGCGAAAGAATCGCCTCCACCAGCGCGCTCGTCCCGTTCGGCTCGCACACCCTCTCGATGAACGACCGGTCGATCTTCAGCCTCTCGATGGGCAGCTGATGCAGGTGCTGCAGCGACGAATATCCCGTCCCAAAATCGTCCACCGAAAAATGAACGCCGATCTCCGCCAGCTCCCGCATCTGCCGCGCCAGATCCTCGAGGTTCCGCATCACCGTCGTCTCCGTCATCTCGATCTCCAGCGTGTCCGCCGCCACCCCCGTCTCCAGCACCGCCTGGCGCACCTGGCGCGAAAAATCCATCCGCATAAACTGCAGCGGCGATACGTTGATCGCGATCCTCGGCACCGCCAGTCCCTGCCTCGCCCACTCCTTGCTTTGCCGGCAGACTTCGCGCAGCACCCAGTTCCCCATCGGCACGATCAGGCCGCTCTCCTCGGCGATGGGAATGAATCGCTCCGGACTCACCATCCCAAACTTCGGGTGGTGCAGCCGCAGCAGCGCCTCCAGCCCGCAAATCTCTCCATCCCGCCCGTACTCCGGCTGGTAGTAGAGCTCCAGGCCGCCTTCCTTCACCGCGCGCCGCATGAACAACTCCAGTTCGTTGGCCTCCGTCGTCGACTGGCTGATCTCCTGCGACACCAGCACAAAATCGTTCCCGCCCGACCGCTTCACGCGGTACATCGCCGCGTCCGCATTCCTCCACAGTTCCCCGGCATCTGTTCCGTGGTCCGGATACAGCGCGATCCCAAAGCTCGCCGTCAGGTCGATCGGGTATTGATCCGCGACCAGCGGCTTGCGCAGCGCCGCCAGCAGATCCTCCACAATCCGCGTCGCATCGTCCGCCGACACCAGGTCGCCCACCACCACCGTGAATTCCTCGCCTCCCGAGCGCGCCACTGTGTCTTCTGCCCTCAGCCGGCTCTTCAGCCGCTCCGCCACATGCTTCAGGCACAGATCGCCCACCGCGTGCCCGTAGGTGTCGTTGATCTGCTTGAACCGGTCCAGGTCCATGCACATCACCGCCGCCTTCTTGCCGCGGCGCGCCGCTGAAGCCAGCGCCTGCTCCATCCGGTCCAGCAGCAGCAGCCGGTTCGGCAGCCCCGTCAGCATGTCGTGGTGCGCCTGGTGCAGCAGCCGATGATGCAGCTGCTGCCGTTCCGTCACGTCCTGCACCAGCGAGAACCGCGCCCGCTTTCCCTCGAAGCTGATCGTGTGCGCCGAAACCTCCACCTGGATCTTCCGCCCGTCGCGCAGAATGTGTGTCCACGGCCCCGACACCACCACCGGCTCGGTATCCGCCATGTTCGCGATCACCTCTTCTACCGCCCCCACCTCCTCAGCCGGTCGAATGTCCCGCAGCGTCATCCCCCGGAACTCCTCCGCCGTATACCCATACCGCGCCACCGCCGAATCGTTCACCGCCAAAAACTGCAGCGTCTCCGTATCGAAAATCCACATCGGGTGCGGATTGCTCTCGAACAGCACCCGGTACTCCTGGCTGCGCGCGTCCGCCTGCCGCTTCTGTTCCTCCAGCAGTGTGAGAATCATGCCGAACGCCACAAAATACTTCGGCACATTCCACATCTCCCCGATCACGTTCACCCTGGGAAAAATCGCCTCCATCAGCAGCGCAACCGGAAACACCGCCCCCCACGCCGCCAGCCCAAACGTCCCTACCAGCACCCCGGCCGTCGACCGCCGGAATTCCTCCCAGTACAGCACCGCGTTCAGCAGAAAAATCTCCGACAGAATCGGATAAATGCTGTTCCCCGTCTGCCCTTTGAGCAGCAGGATCGCCAGCCACGCCGACTCCGCCCCCAGAATCGCAGCGCCCCAGCGCCGGGCTACGATCGCCCTTGCGCTCCCTGCTCCTTGTCGCCCTTTTCCGAACCGGTAGACCACCGCCCCGTAAGAAAGCTGCACCACCACGCCGAGTCCCACCAGCAACAGCCGCGGCGCCGTCCACAGCGTGCTCACCGTTACGTAGATCACCGGCGGAATACTCAGCAGCAGCGCCGGCGCCGTGAATCGCCAGCCTTCCTCCCACACCAGCGTCGACGACAGCGCAAACGCCGCGCCGCACAGCAGCAGCCCACCCTCCGCCGCCGCCACCATCAGATTCGCGCCCCACGTTTCCGCCGGCGTATACAGCAGCAGTCCAAAGTGCATCAGGATGAAGAACCACCCCAGCAGCCAGAAGCGCACCCGCACTGTCGCCTGCCGCCGGTAAATCGACCCAAACAGGATGACCAGCAGGCCGATGATCAAAATGTCCAGAAGGATGTTCTGCATGAAGCGGTTTTTTTCTCCGGCGCTGGAAAGTCTGGGGTGACCGCAGCGGAAAACGATGCCGCCCGAGAGTACGACGGATACCCAGCGGGATCAATAACCTGATCTAAGCATACTCCCGGACTCTGCTGTAATCAGCCCGCGCCCGACCCGGCCATCGCCCTCTTGTCAGTCATCATCGTCATGCCTCCCGCACCGCATCTTCCCGCCGCTTTTTAGGTCGCCGGGACAACCCGCCAGCCGCCTCCCCTCCCCTGCTAACCTTCCCCCATGTCCCCGATCCCGGCGCGATCTCGCTCCCTCCGCGCGCACATCCTCCTCATCGCCGTCGTCGCCATCTGGGGCTCCACCTTCGTCATCGTCAAATCCGCCCTCGCCGATGTCTCCCCCCTCCTCTTCAACTTCATCCGCATGACCCTCGCCTTCCTCTGCCTGGCCCTCTTCTACCGCGGCCACTTCGGCCGCATGAACCGCCGCTCCCTCCTCGCCGGCGCCATCGTCGGCGCCTGCCTCGCCATGGGCTATCAGTTCCAGACCGCCGGCCTCCGCCTCACCACCCCCTCCAAATCCGCCTTCATCACCGGCATGGTCGTCGTCCTCGTCCCCCTGCTCTCCGCCATCCCCGCCCTCCGCCTGCGCGGCGCCCGCACTCCCCAATGGAACGCCTGGCTCGGAGCCCTCGTCGCCTTCACCGGCATCGTCCTCCTCACCACCCCGCCCGGTTCCCTCCTCGACTTCCGCTCCATCGGCCTCGGCGACCTCCTCACCCTCGGCTGCGCCCTCGGATTCTCCCTCCACGTCCTGGCTCTCGCCCGTCTCTCCCCGCGCGTTCCCTTCGAACAGCTCGCCGTCCTCCAGGTCGGATTCTGCGCCGCCTTCATGGCCATCAGCTTGCCTCTACTCGAGCACCCCTGGATGCGCCCCTCCCTGCTGCACCCGTCCGCTCGCGTCGTCGTCGCCCTGCTCGTCACCGCCGTCCTCGCCACCGCCACCGCCTTCACCGTCCAGTCGTGGGCGCAAAAATATCTCCCCGCCACGCACACCGCGCTCATCCTCGCTCTCGAGCCGGTCTTCGCCTGGCTCACGTCCTTCCTCTTCTACGGCGAACGCCTCGGCCGCCGCGGCGCATCCGGCGCTCTCCTCATCCTCGCCGGCATCGCCCTCACCGAGTTGATCCCGATGCCGATCCAGCCGAGCAGCCACGAAGGAGTCTCGCTCCCCAGCTGATGCTGACCGCAGCTTTTCAGCGCGTATAACCCGCGCTCGCCTATCTGCGTCTAAATCTCCTGAGGGAGCGACGACCGCATCGCACCAGCCGCCTCATCCCCGGGTTCTATACTGGAAGCAGGGGAGACGCCTCAGCGCCAAACCTTCTCCACCACGAGGTACGATTCACATGAAATCCCTTCTTGGGCGGTTCCGCTATAACCGCCTGGCTTCGACCTTCACCATCCTCGCCACGCTCTCCGCCTGCATCCTCGTCGGCTCGATGGTTGCGCACAAGGTGCGCGGTCAGGAATCTCAGGTCAACAGCGCGGATGCCACCCCGCTCAAAGTTCCCGCCCCCCGCGAACTCTCGACCGACTTCTCCCGCATCGCCAAAGAAGTAGGCCCCGCCGTCGTCAACATCAATACCGAAATCCTGCCCAAACAGCAGCAGCAGAACCGCCGCCGCGGCCCCCACTACATGCCCTTCCCGCAGCAGCAGCAGCCGCCCGACGGCAATGACGGCGACGATGACGATCAGGGTCCTCAGGGCAATACTCCGCAGGGCAATAGTCCGCAGGGCAACGGCCAGGGCCAGGGCAACGGCCAGGGCCAGGGCGGCCTCCAGGACTTCTTCAATCGCTTCTTCGGCCAGAATCCCGGCATGGACGGTGGCGATGACGGCGAGGAACGCGAGTCCCTCGGCTCCGGCTTCATCGTCGATCCCCGCGGCTACATCATCACCAACAACCACGTCGTCGACAAAGCCGATCGCATCTTCGTCCGCCTCGCCACCGACCCCGATGGCAACCAGGGCCGCCCCGCCAAAGTCATCGGCGTCGACAAGGCCACCGACATCGCCGTCCTCAAGATTCAGACCGACGCTCCCCTCCCCGTCGCTAAAATCGGCAACTCCGACGGCGTCCAGGTCGGCGACTGGGTCCTCGCCATCGGCGAACCCTTCGGCCTCGCCAAAACCGTCACCGCCGGCATCATCTCCAGCAAGAACCGCACCGTCGAGCCTGGCACCTCCGGCGAGTTCCAGCACTTCCTCCAGACCGACGCCGCCATCAATCCCGGCAACTCCGGCGGCCC
>PKVY01000047.1 GCA_003131625.1 Acidobacterium sp.
TGTGGCCGCGGGTGGCGAGGATTTCCGCGGAAAGCTTGATAGCCTGGGCGAAGTCGCCGGTCATCTCCGTGAGCGCGGCGATGAAGAGGTTGCCGAAGTTGTGACCGCCGAGTTCTCCACCTTTGCGGAAGCGGTGACGGAAAAGCTGGGAGATGAGGCGCTCATCCTCGGAAAGCGCGACCATGCAGTTGNNCCGCTGGAGCCGCCGTCATCGGTGACGGTGACCACCGCGGTGAGGTCGGCGATGAAAGGGGTGGAATCTGAGGGAGTGAGGTGGCCACTGCCGTGAGGGACGCGAAGCTTGAGTCCGCGCAGAAGGGTCGAGAGGCCGGTTCCTCCGCCAATGGCGACGACGCGCAGGCCTGCGGAAGGCGTGGATTTCGCGGTAGGAAAAGTCACCGAATCGTATAAGGGCTTACGCGTACGAGTCTAAACCAGTCGCGACACAACGCGGGTTAGCGCCGGTCAGCCCAGTTCCGGGTAGAGAAGCTCGGTGAAGCGGGGATCGTCCGCCATATCGACGAAATCGGGATCGCTGCGAGCCTGGATGCGATTGGCGGGATTGAGCTCGATGGCGCGGCTGAGATGTTCGAGGGCTTCTTCGGCCTGGCCCGTCATGCTGCTGAGCAGGGCCATGCCGTAGTGGGCAAAGTCAGCCCGCGGCGATGCAGCGAGGATGGCCTCGAACTGGTCGCGGGCCTCTTCGAAGTTTCCAGAGTTGAGCAGGGAAACGGCGTAATCGTACTGCTCTTCAGGAGTCTTGAAGCTCAGCGAGGAGTCGGCGGAATTGCGCGCGCAGACCGTGAGGTAGACGCGGGAGCGCTCGATGATTTCCGGGGGAGCTTCGCGGGAGAGCTTTTCGAAGATCACCCGGGCCTTCTCGAACTTGCCCTGCTGCATGAGCTGAAGGGCGTTTTGATACTCCTGAAGGAGCCGGGCGTTTTCGCCGGCAGCGGAACCGGATTTTGCCGCGGCGGAGCGGGGCGAGCGGCGAGCCGTGGATGTTTCGCGTGCTTCCTGCATTCGGGCCATAAGCGATCTGCCTCGGAGACGCAGCCGGGGCACGCGGCGTCTTCTCTGCACTCTACAGACAACGTTTTATACGCACAATGCGGCGCGCCGTCAAATGCGGGTGGGCAAGCGTGCCAATTCAGCGCGATTTGACCTTCGAGGTGCGAGTCGTGGGATTTGCTCTGGAGGGTGGAAGGCGCGAAGAATGGGGAGCAGGACTTCATGGCGCGAGCGTCGATCGACAAACTGGTGGGTGTGGCGGCCATGGCGGGGCTGTGCGCGCTGGCGTTGTGGGCGGAGAAGAAGCCGGCGCAGGTTCCGGCGACGGATTTGCAGCCCGCTGTGCGCATCGAGGTGGCGCCGCTGGGATATTTGCCGCCGGGAAGCTTTTATCTCACCTACCGGCTGTCCTCTGAGGCGCTGGGGTTCTTCGACAACGACCATTTGCTGTTCACTTTTCGCGTAGGCGGGCTGCTGAACCGGCTGCCGAACGATCCTGCGGACGACGACGACCAGCAGATCCGGGCCATGGTGCTGGACGTGAAGACGGGCAAGACGGTGCGCCAGACGGAGTGGCGGATGCACGACCGCGGACCATATCTGTGGCCGTTCGCCGGCGGAAAGTTCCTGGTACGGCGGCGCGATTCCCTGTTCCTGGCCGATGAGTCGCTCGAGTTGCAGCCCTGGATGGACTTCAGCGAGCGCGTGAGGGACGTTCAGGTCTCGCCCGATCGCAGAATGGTCGTGGTGGAGACCGACGATACGGCGAAGGTGCGGACCCAGGCTTCCGAGCCGCGCCATCTGGGATCGGGAGAGCCGGTGAAGGTGATGGTGCTGGCGGCGGAATCGAAGACGCCCATTGCCCAGACCGATGGTCAGGCGCCGGTGCTGCTGCCGCTGATGGGCGACGGGGTGCTGGACATGCTGGAGGGAAAACTGCCGGGCTACTGGGTGATGCGCGACGTTCCCTTCCACGGCGACCCGAAACTCGTCGCGCAGGTGAGGTCGGCGTGCCGGCCGTCGGTCAAGCCGCTCAGCACAACGGTGGTGCTGCTGGAGGGTTGCTATCTGGACGGGAGCGACCACCAGATTTTTGTTATCTCGATGGATGGCAGGCAATTGTGGCGCGATCGCTGGGAGAACCGCTTCGTGTGGGCCTGGTTCGATACGGCGGAGAACGGAAGCCGCTTTGCCTACGAGTCGATTGCGGTGAGCCGGCCGATTTCGACGTTTGACGCGCTGTATCCCGAGGACATTACGGGGCAGATGGTGGGCGTGTATGACACGGAAAGCGGGAAGCTGGTGCTGGTGAAGGATGTGTCGCCGGTGCTGACGGCGGGGCAAAATGTGGCGCTCTCACCGGACGGGACGCGGTTTGCGGTGCTGCGCAATGGGGCGATCGAGGTCTACGATTTGCCGCCGGTGGAGGCGCCGCAGCAGAAGGCCACCGACGTGGCCGCAAAGAAGAAAAAGTAATGGGCGCGAGCGACCGCCAGCGGTCAGAAAGCCGGCATGGCTCGACTCATGAGGGCGGAAGCATGGCGCAGGTGCTGTGCAGCATGGAGCGCTTCGCGGGATTGTCTTCCGGCGCCGCGCGGAAGGTTTTCTGCAGATCCTTGGTGCGCACCGGGCTTTGGAAGTTGAAGACGTTGCCGGAGCAGACCAGCTGTCCATTCAGCCGGAAGACGGAATAGGTGTCGACCGCACCGCCGCCAAAAGTGACTTTGGTCCCGAAGATGTTGCTTTGCTTGTTGACCGAGCCACCGGACTCCAGCGCCTTGAGCCAAAGCACGTGCTGCCAGGTCGCGCTGGCGCCGCTGGCTCCGTTGCCGGTGAAGCCCATTTGTTTCGCGACTTCATCCGCGGAGAGGACGGCAGCAAGGTGAGAAGGCGGGGCCGGTTGAGTTTCGGCTGTCTTGTCGGCAGGGTTGCCAGGAGCGGGTCCTGCGCCAGGAGTGGCCATCACCGCTTTCAGAAAGGTATCCATCGCGGTGATGACGCCGTCAATGCTGGTAGTTTCACCGGAGTTCCCGGTGGCTCCGGCTTTTGCATTCGTGCATTTTTCGTAAGAGGAGTAAAAGCCGCTCAGATTCTGCATGTACGGAGAATTGGTGTAGTCGGCGGCGCCGAGTGCGTTGGGGTTGTAGAGTTCGGGCACGAGGACGAGGACGTTCAGCGAGCGAAGCTCGCGAGCGACCTCATTCAACAGCGCCGGATTCTGAACCGTACCCACAACCGACGTGACCGTCTGGCTGCTGCTGAACATTTGCAGCGCGGCTCCAATAGCGGCGCCTTGCGGGGTGAGTTTGGCCAGTGCCGCGGCCGTGCCTGCCAGGCCACCGCCGCCTGTGAGGCCTCTCGATTTCATGTGCGGCTGGGCGGGAGTTTCCTGGCCGTTGTCACCTTTTGTTTCAGTGGCAACGCAGACGTCGTTGGCCCTTGACTCAAGAGCGCTCATGGTCGCCATGTCGGCGCGCCACAGCTGGAAATCGGAGATGAGGGAACTGTCGGAGGAGATGATGACAATGCCCGGCATCGTCTGCGAGGGGTTGCTGACCAGACAGGGTACGTGGGAACCGGCAGGAGCTTCGGTGACGTCGCTCTGGAAAAGATACCGGGCGATGTCGCACGCGATGACCTGGCTGTTCTCTTCGACCGCTTTGTAGGTGAACATCTCGGTCTCAATGGAGAAGGGGCTGTTGTTGGCTTCTGCACCCGAGGTTTGCCCTGAGGAGCTCGAGGAACCGGACTTGGAGGATGATCCGGAGGCGCTCTGTGCAGACGACAGTGCGCAGCAAAGGCAAAGCGCCGCGAGGAGGGAGATTGTTGTGCGAACAGAAACTCGATTCATGGCCTTGGCCCTTTTCTTACTTCTGGCGATTCGTACGGCGCCGCGGGAACGCGGCCAGCAAATCGAAAATCCAGCTGGGGGGTTCACTTAGCATAGGCCAAAGGCGTGGGGTGGGATACTGAATTTTAGTAGTAACGCCTGGGGCGGCCGGAGATCCTTCGCTGCGCTCAGGATTTCGCCTGCGGGCTCCCGCTGCGCTCACACCCGCAAAACGGCTCAATTTGACATCTCACTGGGGTGGGTGCAATTCTCTAACGTTTTGCCGGGGGTGTTTTCTATGAATCCTCCAGGTGTGGCTGGAGCGGAGACGCGGAAGCACGGGGGCGAGCCTTTAACGGTGGCTCAGCCCTTCCTGATCCAACAGCAGTGGGACGCTTATACCGGAGAGCAGCACGCGGTGTGGGCGGAGCTGGTGCGGCGACGGATGCCCCAGCTGCGGGAGCACGCAGCCGAGGAGTATCTGAACGGGTTTGAGCAGATCGGGCTGCGCGAAGACACGATTCCGAACCTGGCCGATGTGAACCGCAGGCTGGGGCCGCGCACGGGATGGAATGCGACGCCGGTGAGCGGGTTTCTGCCGCCGGATGCGTTCTTCGAGATGTTGGGGGCAAGGCAGTTTCCGACCACGACCTACATCCGGAGCCGCGAGGCGATGGAATACACGCCGGAACCGGACATTTTTCACGACGTGTTTGGGCACGTGCCGATGCACGCGCATCCCGTTTTTGCGGATTTCCTGCAGCACTACGGTCGGGTGAGCGCGGCGCTGATGCACGACAAAGACAAGCTGGAAAAAATGGGGCGGCTGTTCTGGTTCACCGTGGAGTTTGGGGTGATCCTGCAGAAGGGGAAGGTAAAGCTGTACGGCAGCGGGCTGATCTCGTCGCACGGCGAGGGAACGCACGTGATCGAAGGAAAGCCGGAGATTCGGGATTTCAATCTCGACCAGGTGTTGGAGCAGAGGTTTCTGGTGTCGGAAGAGCAGAAGGTCCTGTACGCCGTGGAGTCGTTCGACCAGATTTACGAAGCCGCGCAGGAGGCCGAGAAACGGCTGGGGTGAGCTAACTCGGCGGCGTCGACTACTACCGATGTGGGATTCTCGGCTGGGTCCGCAATCCGCGAGGATGGCAGGATGCGTCAAAGGGCGCCGGAGCTGAAGACGGGGAGCCCGGCTGAATTTGGCGAGTGACGTTCCACAGCAAGGGAGCGTCGAACGAATCAGCGCAGGTGCGACTCACCGGAGTAATGGAAAAGCCGCAGAATTAGCAAAGAATTTATCTGCGCGGATGCACAATACGAAGATTGGTTCTTTGTGCGGCTGGATTGCATCCTGCGACCGGACGAAGACGCGCAGGAGGGAAATGTGCCTCGAATTCACTTTCAATTGCAGTTGGCGGAGCTGAAGGACAAGCTGCTGGCCATGGCGGCGCTGTCGCAGCAGGCGGTGCAGGCGGCGGTGGACGCATGGCTGCAGCGCGATGAGGCCCTGTGCCAGTACGTCCGCGAGAACGAGACGGCCATCAACACGGCGCAGCGCGAAGTGGATGAGATGGCCTACGAGCTGCTGTCGCGGGAGCAGCCGATGGCGATCGATCTGCGGTTCATCCTGGCGGTGATCAAGATCAACGGCGATCTGGAGCGGATCGGCGACATGGCGGTGAGCATTGCCATCCGGACGCTGGATCTGCTGGAGCAGGATCCGGCGGATTTGCCGGTGGACATCGCCGGCATGGGAGACTTCGCGGGCGTGATGATTCGCACGGCGGTGCAGGCGCTGCTGGACGGGGACGCGCTGGTCGCCGAATCGGTGCGCGACATGGACGACGAAATCGACCGCATGAACCGGGTGGCGATTACCGATCTGACGAAGGTAATCCAGGAGCACCCGGAGACCGCGGACCAGGCGCTGCCGGCGATTCTGATTTCGCGGAATCTGGAAAGGATCGCGGACCACGCGACGAACATCGCCACGGACGTGATCTTCTGGGTACGCGGCGCCGATTTGCGGCACCAGCTGTCGCTGGCCGTCGACTGACGGACAGCCAGGGGTTAGGGATTAGAGTTTAGGGATTAGAAAAGCCCGGTGGCTGCGTTGGCCGCCGGGCTTTTTATTTGCGCCCGGCGGCGCGGGCTAACGTCCAGTCGATCGCGGAGTTGAGTTCCGCGTCAGTGACGTCTTCGACGACGATGGCGTTGCCGATGCCTTTGGGAAGGATGAAGCGCCGGGTTCCGGCGCGATTCTTTTTGTCGCGGCCGGCGGCGGCGAGAAGCTTCGAGCGCGTGGCGCGAAACGGCGGCAGCGGTCCGTAGGCGAGGATCGTCTGCTCGACGCGCTCGGCCTGGTCGGGTGCGACGGTCTTGCGGGCGAGAGCGATCTGCAGCGCGGCGAGAATGCCCCAGGCGATGGCTTCGCCGTGGAGCAGAGCGCGGAACTCCGTAGCAGCTTCGATGGCGTGGCCGAGGGTGTGGCCGTAGTTGAGGATCATGCGCAGACCGGATTCGCGCTCGTCGATGGCGACGACCTTGGCCTTCATGCGGATGGAGGCGACGATGACGCGCTCGAGAGCGGCGGGGTCGCGGGCGAGGATGGCGCCGGCGTTGTGCTCCATGAAACGGAAGAGCGCGGGGTCGCGGATGATGCCTGCCTTGATGCTCTCGAAGAGGCCGGCGCGGAGCTCGCGGTCGGGGAGGGTCTGAAGAACGTCGATGTCGGCGAAGACGGCACGGGGGTGGTGAAAGCTGCCGATGAGGTTCTTGCCCACGGCGAGGTTGACGCCGGTTTTGCCGCCAACCGAGGAGTCGACCTGAGCGAGGAGCGTGGTGGGGACCTGGACGTAGTCGATGCCGCGCATGTAAATGGCGGCGAGAAATCCGCCAAGGTCGCCGATGATGCCGCCGCCGAAAGCGATGAGCAGCGAGGAGCGGTCGGCGCCAGCGTTCGCTAGTTCGGAGGCGAGGCGTTCGATTTGGGTGAGGCGCTTGTGGCGCTCGCCTGCAGGGAGAAAGAGGACCGTGGGTTGCTGCGATTTGGGGAAGGCGGCGAGGAATTTCTTGCCCCACAGACCCCAGATTTCAGGCGACGTGAGGACGTAGATCTTCCCGGGGCTCCAATTCGAGACCCGGCGCGGAATCTGGGCGAAGAGATTGCGGCCGACGAAGACGGGGTAATCGGCGGAAGCGGTTTTGACAGGGATGGTGCGCATGTCAGGGTACAGCGTACAGGGTACAGGGGTGCAGAGGAGCGGGCTGAAACCGGCCCCCCAGAGGTGGGGAAGAGGTGCGGGTCTTGACAGTCTTTGCGGACGCGGGTGAGCGGACGAGTTAGCTCACCGCTTCCTCGTCCAGCTCATCCTCATCCAGGAACGCATCCTCCTCTCTGGCCAGCAATCCCAGCGCCTGCCGCTCGAAGAGCCGCCGGTAGATGCCGCCCGTCATCCGCACCAGATCGTCGTGCCGTCCCTCCTCGACGACTTCGCCGTTATCGAAGACCAGGATGCGATCGAGCATCCGCACCGTCGCCAGCCGGTGGGCGATCACAATCGCCGTCCGTCCCGCGATCAGCCGCTGCATCGCTTCCTGGATCAGCGCCTCCGACTCGGAATCGAGGCTCGAAGTCGCCTCGTCCAGCACCAGCACCGGAGCATTAGCAAGGAAAGCGCGCGCCAGCGCCACCCTCTGGCGCTCGCCGCCGGAGAGCTTGACGCCGCGCTCGCCCACCAGCGTGGCGTAGCCCTTCGCCTGGCGCTCGATGAACGCGTGCGCGTTGGCCAGCCGTGCGGCTTCCTCGATCTCCCAGGGCTTCGCGCCTGGCCTGCCGTACGCGATGTTCTCCTTGAGCGACCGATGGAACAGGATCGGCTCCTGCGGCACCAGCGCCAACTGGGCGCGCAGCGAGTCCTGCGTGACGTGCGCGATGTCCTGCCCGTCCACGATGATCCTTCCGCCGGTGACGTCGTAAAGCCGGTGCAGCAGCTTAACGAACGTCGTCTTGCCCGAGCCGGAATGTCCGACCAGTCCCACGCGCTCGCCCGGCTCGATGCGGATCGAGAAGTCGCGGAACAGCGGGTCTACCTGCATGCCGTAGCGGAAGGTCACGCGATCGAAAACGATCTCGCCCGCCGTGACGCGGATCGGCCGCGCCCCCGCGCGATCGGCCACGCCCAGCGGCTGCGACTCGAACCCCACCATGTCTTCCATCTCGTTGACGCTGCGCTGCAGGTTCGCGATGTGCTGCCCCGTATCGCGCAGGTAGCCGTGCACGATGAAGTAGCTGGTCAGCACAAACGTGACGTCGCCCGCGGTCGCGCGCCCGCGCCACCACAGCCACGCGGCGCAACCCACGACGAGGGTCCGCAGCGCCAGAAGCGCGATCATCTGTGCCGCCCCGCTGTGCGACGCGAACATCCACGTCCGTCGCGTCCTGCCTCCCCACTTGAGCAGTACTTTTCTGAGGCGCGCATCCTCGCGACCCTCGGCGCCGAAGGACTTCACCGCCGTATTGCAGGTGATGGCGTCGGCGAGAGCGCCGCCCATGCGCGTATCCTGCGCATTCGAGAGCCGCGCCGCCGGAGCGATCAACCCCAGCGACAGCGCCACCGAGACGCCGACGTACGCGAGCGCGCCCGCGCCCACCAGCAGACCCATCGCCGGCCAGCGCCATCCCAGCAGCAGCGGACAGCCGATGAGCACCAGCACTGCGGGCAACAGCGCCAGCAGCAGCGTGTCGTCCATCATATCCACGGCCCAGATGCCGCGCGTGATCCGCCGCACGATCGAGCCGGCAAAGTTGTTCGCGTGCCAGTCGGTCGAGAAGCGCTGCACCCGCCAGAAGGCGTCGCTGGCCATGCGCGTCATCAGGCGCACGGTGAGCCGCACGATGCCCAGGAAGGCGAGATACCGCGCCAGCGCCAGCACCGCGCCCAGTCCCGCCATCGCCGCAATCGCGTAGCCCGCCGCACGCAGCGTGCTCGCATGCGCCGCGCCGCTGGCTACCGCATCCACCAGGCGACCCGAAAACACCGGCAACAGCAGATCGGCCCCGGTCGCCACCAGCATGCTCACCGCGATCCCGGCCACGCACCACGCCTCGCGCCGCCAGTGACGCATCAAAAACGCCAGCACCTCGCGCACAACATTGCGGGATTTGCGATGGTCTGAGTTTTGGGGACTCGTTCGGCTCATATATTCCTCAAGAGACCGGCCAGAGAAGAAAATCCGGCTGGCTCAACGGTTCAGAAACAGTTCGAGTGAAGAAGAAACCGCGGGCGGCGAGAGACGAGCCCTCCACGGAGGAGGTCGCTCTACGGCCTGGCTGTCAGAATCGGAAAACGAGTCGACTTAATGGGTGAGACTGACGGGAAAAGCACCAGGCCGCTGCGTTTTGGGGTCGCGGGGCGAGACATGGATTCTCATGGGCGCTTTCCTCTCGTCAAAAGATGTTTTAGCTTACCACGGTTTTTGCGGAAATTCCGGCGCAGGAAACCGGACAAGCACAGGGGTTTTGTTCAGGAAAATGAGGCTGGCGGGGCGTAACTCCTGCGACCTCAATGTCGGACGGCGCTTTCGTTACTGGGCCGGGGCTTTCAGCAACTGATCGATCTGCTCTGCCAGGTCGCTCTCCAGCGGTTCGGTTTCGCTGTAGCCGGTGTTTTCCATGCGGATGTGGCCGCGGCGGTCGATGATGATGAGGGTGGGCAGAGCCTGAACACCAAAACCCTTTGCGGCCGCAGTGTCGAAGGCCACGGGGATGTCCATGTGACTGCGCTTAACGGTGTCGCGCACCTTGTCGGCGGTGTCGTCATGCCAGCCGGTATTGACCGCGAAGAAGGCGACGTCGTTGTTGGCCTGGTACCGGCGATGGACTTTGAGGACCGCAGGCATCTCGGCCATGCACGGCTCGCACCAGGTCCCCCAGAAGTCGAGGACGATGACGTGGCCTTTGAGCGAGCCGAGGCTAATGGGAGCTCCATCGAGCATGGAGAGCGTGAGTGGAGGCGCGGGGGTATCCATGGTGCGCATGCCGGGCGAAGGCAGCGACGGGATGGGGAGATATTTGCCGGCGAGAAGGATGAGGACGGCCATGACCGCGACGGTAGCGGCAGCGGGAACCGCGCGCCTGGTCCTGAGGAAGTGCGCGGTCTGGGCGCCGGCGCCGCAAACGAATGCGATGAAGAGAGCCCCCGCGCCCACGCGAAGGGGGCGGGCGCTTACCGCGAGAGCGACGAGAGCCACGGGAGTGGACGCGCCGATGCTGACCGCCAGGCCCTCGATCCAGGGATTCATCCTCGACCAGATGGCACGCGCCATGGCCACGACGAAGAAGAGCGACGCCGCGACCGGGAAAAACGCGCGCACTTGCAGGATCAGGGCCAGGATGAAGAAGATCCCGACCAGGAAGAGGGCGCAGAAGCCGACCGCAACGTCGATGGCAATGCTGGTCAAGCGATCGTTGGCGGAGATTCCTGCAGGCGACGAGACCGGGGGGATTCCTGCAGCCGGCGGATCGACGTTCGGCGGAGCGGCGGAGGCTGGCGAATCGACGGGCGGCGCGGCGGCGAAGTCCGCGGGGG
>PKVY01000049.1 GCA_003131625.1 Acidobacterium sp.
TCTGATAATAGGGGGTAATAAAGAAAGTCGCCTCCCCATAAGATCAAACAACACTCAAAAGCAAAGGCCGCCTCGCGCGGCCTTTCTGTTTCTGGAGGAAACCTCATGCCACACCGCACCGCGCTCAACCATCCCCGTGGTACCTCTGTTACCCGCCAAAAGGTCCAGGCAAAGTGGCTCATTTTCNNCCCAGGGGGGAGGGGGTACCCCACCGCTTGCTAAACTGGACTTTCCCATGGCCACCGCAGCCACTATTTCTCCCGAAGTCCGAGCCAAATACGAACCCGTCATCGGCCTCGAGGTCCACGTCCAGCTCCTCACCGAAACCAAGGCCTTCTGCGGATGCGTCAACCGCTTCGGATCGCCGCCGAACACCAACGTCTGCCCGGTTTGCCTCGGTTTGCCGGGAGCGCTGCCCGTTCTCAACAAACGCGCCGTCGAATTCGCCACGCTCGCATCTCTTGCCCTCAATTGCCAGGTCCGCGAGCACTCCATCTTCGCCCGCAAAAATTACTTTTACCCCGACCTGCCCAAGGGCTACCAGATCTCGCAGTTCGACAAGCCGCTCGCCGAGCACGGCCACATCGAGATTCCGACGCCCACAGGCCCAAAGCGCATCGGCATCACGCGTCTGCACATGGAGGAAGACGCCGGCAAGAGCCTGCACGACGGTTTCCCCGATTCGGCCACGCGCACCTACGTCGACCTTAACCGCTGCGGTACGCCGCTTATTGAAATCGTCAGCGAGCCCGACATGCGCACGCCCGACGAAGCGTACGAATACCTCACGCGCCTGAAGGAAATCATGCTCTACACCGGCGTGAGCGACTGCAATATGGAAGAAGGCTCGCTGCGCTGCGACGCCAACGTCAGCGTCCGCCTGCGTGGCGCCGAAAAATTCGGGACCAAGGCCGAAGTCAAAAACGTCAACAGCTTCCGCTTCATCCGCGCCGCGCTCGAATACGAAATCGAGCGCCAGATCGAAATCGTCGAATCGGGCAACCGCGTCGTTCAGGAGACGCGCCTCTATAACGCCAACGAAGGCCGCACCTACTCCATGCGTTCCAAGGAGCAGGCGCACGACTACCGCTATTTCCCTGAGCCCGATCTTCCGCCGCTCATCGTTCCCGATGCCTGGAAATCGGAGATCGCCGCCCGCATGCCCGAGCTGCCGGAGGCCCGCCGCGCCCGCATGATCGCCGAATACGGCATCACCGAGCAGGATGCGCACACCCTGACCGCTACCCGCGCCTTCGCCGACCAGTTCGAAGCCGCCGCCCGCGCCGCAAAAAATCCGCGCCGCGTCGCCAACCTCGTGCAGAGCGAGCTCACCATGCGCCTGAAAGCCGCCGGCCTCGAGCTCGATCAGTCGCCCGTTTCAATGTCAGGAATCGCTCTGGCCGCCGACCTCGCAGAAGACGGCAAGCTCTCTTCGAAGCAGCTCAAGCAGCTCTTCGATCTCTGCTTCGAGCGCAACGAGGATTTCGCCACCGTCTACGAACGCGAAAAGCCGCAGCAGATCAGCGACGCGTCGACGCTGGAAAAGATGATCGACGACGTCATCGCCGCCAACCCTGCTCAGGTCGAACAGTACCGCAAGGGCAAGAAGACCGTCGCCGCCTTCTTCGTCGGCCAGGTCATGAAAGCCTCCAAAGGCCAGGCCAATCCAGCGCTGCTGAATGAATTAGTAACGAAGAAGCTCGACAACTGAAGCCCGGAATTTCACTGGCTCACATGAGCGGGACTAAGTAGCGAGAGAGGCTTCAACGCTCGCATCACCGAAAGCGCACTCCCGAAAATGTCTTTCTCTGTGCTCTCCGTGCACTCTGTGGTGAATTCGGCAGGAACGCAGACTTAGCCCAGAAATTCGCTTAATCGCCGGCGCCAATCGCGACCAGCGCCTCGCCTTTCGCAATCATCGCGCTCGCCAGCTTCCACATCCACAGCACCGGCGTTGCAAAATACGTCGTCGTCAGCCGCGGAATCCGCTTGAGATCGGTGCTCAGCGAGTGCGACTCATCGCCGACCAGCAGCACGCCGTTCCGGATCATGTGCCAGTGAAAGGTGGCCGACAATACCGTAAACACCAGTGCCGGAATTCCCAGCTGTCGCGTCTGCCGTCCATCGAGCCAGAAGTGCAGCGCCGCATCGCAGCCCAGCGACGTGAGCGGCACAACCACCACACAGGAGAACCAAGCCAGAATCTCAGAACGACTCGACAGCGACTGCTGCTGCAGCGCCGAAAAAGCCCCGCACGTCGCCAGCACAAACGCCGCTTCCACCACACCGAAATGATTGCGCGCATGCACTTCCATATGCCGCAGCGCCGCCGTGCACGCCAGGCCGCGCAGTACTGCGGTCATCAGCGCAACCTTCCAGTTCCAGTGCGTCAGCGGAAACAGCCAATCGGCCGTCTTCGCCCCGCCAAACCAGGATCCCGTGTCGCGTCTCATCGTCTGCACGACTGCTCCGAGCTCACATGCTTCTCTGATGCACGTTCCCACGCATCCGGGCAATGCACAGTCAACAGGGCATTACATTTCGCACAATATCGCCGTCGCGGACCCATCTCGTCACCCATCGCCGACGCAAATCTCCCAAAAGAGTTACCAAGGTGCTGAGAAATTTCCGAAACTTCGTGCGAACCCCTGTGTTCACCCTTGCGACGGCGCACTTCGCCGATCAATTATCGACACCATCAGCGGTTCACGGGCACGCTTCCATCGCGCACTGCGACCGCCGCTTTCCGAGGATCACAGCCTGGCTGCACCGAGCCTTCGCGTCTGCTGCGCGCATGCTCCAACTGCGTCCGGGCCCTGATCTTCCGTGAGCAGCGCCGCATTCTCGAGCAGCATCCCGGAACTGCGGAAAGCGACTCTCCCTATGTCCACCCACGTACGGCTGCGCTCACGCATTTCCGCTCTGTGCCTCAGCGCCGCTCCTTTGCTCCTCTCTGTATTTCTGATCGTTGGCTGCGGCGACAAGATGACCCAGTCCTCCAACACCACCCCCAACAGCGGCTCCGCCTTCGTCATCGGCACCGATGCGCCGGTCGCCAGCGTTGTCTCTTTTAACGCCACCCTCCAGTCCGTCGACGCCATCGACGCCGACGGCAACTCCGTTCCCCTGGTCAGCGGCAACCCCACCATCGATTTCGCCCGCTTCAACGGCCTCCAGACGCTCATGGATATGAATAACGTCCCGGCCGACACCTACACCCAGATCGCCGTTACCTTCTCCGGCGCCACCATCGGCTATCTCCAAACCGGTTCCGGCGCGCCCACCATCGCCACCATGCCGGCGACCTTCACCACACCGACCTACACCCAGACCCTTGCCAATCCGCTGGTGGTCAGCGCCACCGGCCCGGTCGGAATCCACATGGACTTCCGGCTCGATAAATCCATCCAGGTCAGCGGCGGTCAGATCACCGGAATGGTCACTCCGACCCTGCAGATCAACGCGGTTTTACCCAGCGATCCAGGCGCCTATATCGACGAATTCGTCGCCGGCGTCGTCAACCCCACTCTCTCCGCGCAGTCCTTCACAATTCAGGGACCGCACGGCCGCGTCTTCACTGTCAATGTCAACGGGCAGACCGAGTGGGACAACGGTGACAACATCGGCGATCTCACCACCACCAGCATCGTCCAGATTTCCGGAACAATCGACCGCGCCGACTCCACGATTGATGCCGACGAAGTCGCCATTCTCACCCAGACTGGCTTCTACGCCGCCGGTCAGATCACTTACGTTCAGCCGTCCTCCGGCGTCGCCAGCGACTTCGACCTGTACGTCCGCGGTACGCTGCCCGCCACCGGCGACGGCGTCACCGATGGCCAGATCGCCCAGGTGGACCTGAGCGGCTCGGAGAAATTCTTCATCTACTGGATGCACAATCAGTTCACCCAGTTCCTCTTCAATCCCTCAACGCTGTTGCCCGGTCAGCATGTCTCCGTCGGCGGACCGCTGTCGGGCGCAGCCAACGGCGATGCCCTCAGCGTGAAGCGCGTCGTCCTCCGTAACTGGGGATTCAACGGAACCCTGGTCGCTAACTCCGTCAACACTGGCAACGGCACTTTCCAGATGAATATCAATGGATTCGCCGGCCTGCTGGTACCCGGTCAGCCGGTCACGGTCTACGTTGCCAGTGGCACGAAGTTCCGCTACGGCTTCAGCCATCTCACCGATGTCAGCGCCAACATCCGCGTCGTGGGCCTCCTCATCAAGGACCCCACCTCCGGTGACTCGGTGATCCTGGCTCGCTACATCGACGACATGAATTAACCTCCCCAACGCGTACCCACGAAAAAGGCGGCGCGCTCAAACTTGAGCCGCCGCCTTTCTTCTGAATAACCCGCAGAGTCCAGCAATCCCGCCAGCGTCCGCCTGAGCAGTGATCCCTACGCTTCTGAGTACTAAACTCGGTGCTCGGTACTCGGTCGTGTCACTTTCCCGTATACGCCAACTTCATATACTTCCGCGCCTGCTCCCCCTGCACCGTGTCGCTGCCCGCGTTCAGCACCGCCTCATACTGCTGCACCGCTTTATCGTGCTCCCGCATCAGGTCGAACGTCTTCCCCGCCTCCAGCAGGCATCGCCGCTTCAGCTCCGGACTGATCGTCGCCTGATTCGCACCCTCGCGATACGCTGCCACCGCATCGCTGAACTTCTTTTGTCCCCGCAGGCTGTCGCCCAGTCCGAACCAGGCCAGTTCCAGATGCGCATTCGGATAATATCCCGCCTGCTTCGCCGAATCGATCAGCCCCTCGTACGTCTCCACCGCCACCATCCCGTCGCCTGCATCCTTCTCCAGGTTCGCCTCTTCCAGCCGAAACAGGTAGTCGTGCGGATATTCCTCCGCCATTCCCTTAGCGATCTGCACCGCCCCTTCGTACTTCGCTTCGCGCCGCAGGAACAACATCATCGATGTCCTGGCTTCCACCCGGGTGATCACGCCGCGCTCCGCGTCGTCCCGCAACAACGCCAGCCCCGCGCCCTTCGACCCGTGAATGCCCATGATTCCGATCATCACTTTGAAGGGGACGGACAGCGCACCCACCACATATTCATACACGCCCGTTACCAGCTCGGCATCTACGTAGTTTGGATCCAGCTGCAGCACCCTGTCGCAGTCGCTGCGCGCCCCCAGCGCCTCTCTCAGGCTTCCGACAAACGCTCGTTCCACCATCGCCGAGTACGTCGCCTCGAGGCTCCTCACCCATCCCCGCGTAAACAGCGCGTTCACATCGTTGGGATTCCCCTTCAACTCCGCATTCGCCAGGTTCACCGCCTGGTCGCCCAGCGCCTTGACCCGATCCCGAACCCCGGGATCCTCGACAACGGTATGCTTCCCCGTCAGGAATCCGTCATTCGCGTAGAACGTCGTGTCCAGCAGATCCAGCCGGTTTAGCTCGCGGAACTCCACCGCGTCCAGCAAATACGCTGTCGCCATCGGATCGTTCGGATGCTCTCGCTGGATCTTCTCGAAACGCGGCAGCGCTTCGTCATAATCCATGTTGTAGAAAAGCTGGAACGCCTCCTGCACTTCCGGCTGCCGATTCAGCGGATTCGTATCGACTGTTTCAACTCGCGCACACAGCGTTCCCGGCATCAGCAGCAGAGCGCTCAGTGCCATAGAAATGCTGCCAATCACTGGGGAACGCGACATACCTTCACGGATTGTAGACGGCGGTTGCCCGCATGCAGTCTCAATTACACCCCCCTGCATCACGGCGGCCAGGTCCCCTCGAACCTCGACTTCCGAATCCGGAACCCGCTTATGTAGACGCCTATAATTCGGCCCATGCTCCAGTGGATCGCCCTCGCCGAACTCCTTCTCTGCTGGATTCTGTGGTCGCTGGCCTTCGTGAAACCGAGCCGGCAGGCTGCCGATCGCAAAGAGGTCGCGAAATCCCCATCTTCGAAATGGGGCATTCTGCTGGTCATGGTCAGCTTCGCCCTGGTATGGGCCTATGTGCGCCCTGTCGGTTTTCACAAATCGGCCCCGTCCCTGATCGCCTCCATGATCCTCGCTCCTCCCTCGGTTGCGCTCGTCTGGGTCGCGGCCCGTCATCTCGGCAAACAGTGGCGCTATGCTGCGGCCCTTCGTGAAGATCACGAGCTCATTCAGACCGGTCCCTACCGCTGGTTGCGCCATCCCATCTACGCCTCGATGTTTGGTATGCAGCTCGCCACGGGATTCTGCTGGACCTGGTGGCCTATGTTCCTGGCCTCCATCCTCTTCTTCCTCGCCGGCACTGAGATTCGCATCCGCTCCGAGGATCGCCTCCTCGAAAGCCGCTTCCAGGATTCCTTCCGCGCGTATCGCTCCCGCACCCGCGCCTACATTCCCTTCGTTCGCTGATCCGAGACCGGATCCGGGCGGCCATGGTTACCAAAGGTTATAGTCATGCCGCAAGTACATTTCTCTGCAAGCAGTTGGATCGTCTCTAATATCGACGTCGATAAATGAAGATACGGCATCGCCCTTAGGACGTCTCGCCCTTTCGACGAACCTCGAGATTCCTGCTCAGGGCAAATGTGTCCTTCGCGCCCGGACCGGTTGAGGACAAACATCTGCGAATCAAGGAGGAGCAGCCAAGCCTCTACAGCTTCAGCCCCCCGGAACCGGAAGCAGGCGACTATCCTCTTTGCGTTCAACGCGCGATCCATAAGCCAATCACAATCAGCGGCTTATGCCAGGCCAAAATCCGGAAAAACAGGCTGTACGAAGTAGTTAATGAACCCAGCCTTCGCGGATTATTCCCGCGCAGCAGGCGCACCCGGTTCGGCAATACGGCGCACTCTTTTTCCACTTGCCTCGAACACCGCTTTCGATTACCGTTGGGGCCACCGAGAGCGGAACCGCCGGGTATTACCTCCACCCCTCTCCACAAAAAACTCCCATGACCCGCCAAGAGCTCCTCCGCATCGTTGTCCTCCGCGCCCGCGTGCATGGCTTCGAGTTCCGGCAGTGGTTTCAAACCAGCATCGAGTCCGAATGGCCCGGCTTCGACCAGGCCGTTGCGACGCTCTCCTCCGGCCGCCGCTACTACGCTCTCCTCTTCTCGCACGAGTTCGCCAGCCACTTCTGGAAAAAAGGCACGCAGATCACCTTCCTCCTTCCGTCGCAGGAATACACGCGCCTCGACGCCAGCGGAAAAGTCGTCACCATCAAGCGAAAATCCTTTACGCGCCGCTCCTCGCGCTCCACTTCCAACACCGTCTGGCAATACCATCTCGAACAGATGGCCGTTTGGGATGAGCCGCTCCGCTACATCCGCCGCTTCATCCTCACCGAAGAGGAACTGGAAGCCGCGGGCGAGCAGCCCGCAGCAGCGGCGGTGCCCGTCGAGCCGATCGAATCCAAAGAATCCCACACCGTGCCGCGCCGCGCCGTCGACTGGTGCTGATCCGGCCCGCATCGCAATCCCGCTGACCCGTTGAGCAAGGCCTCATGCGGATTGATCCGACCCGCGGGAAACTGCTATCCTTTGGGGAGTCTGCATCACCTCTCACCAGTGCGCCCTTAGCTCAGTTGGATAGAGCGACTGACTACGAATCAGTAGGTCGGGAGTTCGAATCTCTCAGGGCGCACCATACAATCCACAATCTGCGATATCGCCCCCCAACTATCTCTCCGTCCAGCCGTCGGCGAACCAGTGATTACGCCGCATCAGAGAGCGCATCCTTCTCCTTTTCCGCCGTGCGCGTGCGGAGATGATAGAAGCCGACCGCGATCAGGTTACTCACCGCGAGGGTGCTGAGAATCTTGATGGCGTAAATGGGCGCGTTGACCACATTCACGAATGGATAAGCCGAAATCAGCAGGCTGAATAAAGTCGAGAGGAGTCCCGCGGCCGATGTCCATTTGAGCCACGTCGGCAGCGAGCGGCGCAGAGCGGCGGCTCCGAACAGCGGCACGGCGAACATGGCGAGATAGGCAACCTCGTAGTGTGTGAGACTGGCGCCTTGTAGCAGCTGGTAGGCTTCCTGCGCGTGCACGCCCGCGCTGCCGAGGAGAACCAGCGCAAAGACCAGCGCCGCAACGCAGGCGATCGAGTTGGTCGGCGTGCGACGGCGCGGATGAAGGCGCGTGAACCACGCGGGAACGAGGTGGTTCCAGCCGGCGGCCATGGGGAGCCGTGTGACTCCCGTGAAGAGATAGCTGGTGGCGCCCAGCAGGCGCAACTGCAGCAGGAAGATCGCGGCGATAGCAGCGATGTTGCCGAATCCCGTGGCGCCCAGGGTCAGGCGCATGACCTGCGGGATCGGCGCAATGAAATCGATGCGGGCGCGCGGCACCAGCGCGACGATGGACGCCGTGCCGAGGATGAACATCGCGCAGATTACGGGCGAAGAGACGATGACCGACTGGCCGATGGAGCGCGCGGGGTCGCGGCTCTCTCCCGCCAGGATGGCGATGTACTCCAGTCCGCACAGCGCGCCGAAAAGCATCTGCCCGAACAGAGCAAGGCTGCGCATGTTGATCTGCGGCGCGGCAACCGAAAAGGGCGTGTAATGCAGGGGCGCGTGGTGCGCCCAGGCCCACAGCGGAAGCAGGATGAGCGCGGCAAAGACGATCAGCATGGCGATGCCGCCGACGTTGTGGATCCACTTGCCGAGTTCGAGACCGCGCAGAGCCGCGAAGGTGATGGCGGCGATCAGGGTCGTGACAATCGCCAGCGAGGCGAGCCGATTCTCCGGTAGCCACGCGGCCGCGGGTCCGATGAGGTACTTGAGCTCCGTGGGAATCGCGTACAGAATCGTCGCCGTGACCGCGATGCCGTAGACCCAGAGATTCCACGCCGTGAGGAAGCCGCCCAGATCGCCGAAGGCTTCGCGGGCCCAGACGTAAAGACCGCCCTCCAGAGGCATGCGGCGGTTAAGGCAGATCACCGACGCCGCCATCGGCACATAGAAAAGCACCATCGCGGCGACCCAGGTGAGAGATTGCGCGGGACCGAGTCCGCCCGCGACCCCGACCCACGAACTGCCGACCACGCACAGGATCTGCGCAAGCACGAGGTCGCCGAGGCCGAGAGGCCGGTGCAGGCGGTGCTCGGCGGGATCACGCTGGGGCATGGTTCAGCCATAGTGGCACAACTTCGGAATCTGCAGAAGCGCTATCCGGCGAATTCCCGGCCACTCACCATCAATGCGGGTTGACTGCCGCGAAACCCTGGGCTATCGTACGTCCCTTAAATGACAAAACAATTTGCCGGTGAGCTCATCTCCGAGGCCGTCGCTCTGGTTATCATCATTTCCTTCGGCGATTCCGTGGCCGCCATGTATTCGCTCTACGACCCCAGCCCGTATCAGCACGCCTACTGGGGCGTCTGCATCGCGTGGGGTTTGGCGGTCACCATCGCCATTTACACCACCGGCTCCATCAGCGGATGCCACGCCAATCCCGCCGTGACCCTGGCCCTGGCCCTCTATCGGAAATTCTCCTGGAAAAAGGTCCTCCCTTACTGTCTCGCGCAAACCATCGGCGCATTCATCGGCGCGTGCATTGTCAGCCTGCTCTTCGCCCCCGTTATCGATCGCTTCAACCTCGCCAATCACCTCACCCGCGCGGACGGCGGCGCAGCCGGCGTCTTTTTCACCCATCCGGCCGTGGGCATCACCACCCTGCACGCTTTCGGCGATGAGATCGTCCTCACCGCCTTTCTCGTCTTCGGAATTTTCGCCATCACCGAGCAGTACAACGAGGTGGCCCCCGGCGCGAACTCCGGTGCGCTGATCATCGGCTTCCTCGTCGCCGTCATCGGCGCATCCATGGGCTACCTCGAATCATGGGCCATCAACCCGGCTCGCGATTTCGGCCCGCGCCTCTTCTGCTTCTTCACCGGCTGGGGAAGCTCCGCATTGCCCTCGCCCGGAAGCTATTGGTGGGTCCCCATCGCCGGTCCCCTTCTCGGCGGAGCCGTGGGCGGAGCAGCCTACCAGCTACTCATCCATCCCTTCCTGCCCGCGCGCAAGCGCGCATCGTCCGCGCCCGCAAACTGACCCTCTCGATAGCCCGCTGCCCACGCCGCTTCGTTACCTCTGAGTAACCTCCAGCTGCCGATTGACGGGTGCGGATCGCGTGACCAACGGCGGTTACGGAAATTAACCCACGCTTCACTTCGCGATGGTTATGATTTTCACCTGACACCAGCCAACGGATCGCTGTGAGAGCCGCTCGCTTCCCCATGAGCCAATCTCCCCTCTTTGCTCCCAACAGTTGGAGTGGTCCCGGGCCAATCTGCGTCACGAGCTCCCGCTCCACGAGCTCCGGAGGACATGCCATGACCGTCGCAAGGCCGAAGCAAACCCTGCTCTTCGCCGCCCTTCTCACCTCAGCCCTGCTCGCTCTTCCTGGCGCCTCGGCCCAGCAGATCTCCTATTTCACCTTCGACACACCGGGCACGACTCCCAGCCAGTACTCCTACGCCTGCGCGGTCACCGATTCCAATGGCCCCTCCTCGCCACCGCCGCTCTTCTGCCTCAATAATGCTCAGAGCAGCAGCACGGTTCCTCCCAACTTCATCGAAGATCCCGCCATCCTGGACCCCAACTACCAGGGCGGCCAATGGGTCACGCAGATGACCAACGCCGCCGGCGGCCAGGCAGCCAGCATGTGGTTCTCTGTGCCGCAGTCTGTCGCCAACGGATTCAACGTCTGGTTTCAGTTCAAATTCACGCCCAGTTCGAGCAGCACCAATACCGCCGACGGCCTCGCCTTTGTCATTCAGAACTCCTTCGGCGGCGGTACCGTCCCCACCCCAAACCCTGACAACACCAATCCACCCCCACCTCCAACGTGTGCTGAAACCGGCAGCGGGTGGACCGCCGTGGGCAGCGGCGGCGGATGCATGGGCTACGGCGGCATCGATAACAGCATCGCTCTCGAATTCGATACCTTTAACAACTTCTGGGATCCAACCGATATCCCGGGCTCCGGCAACGATAACCACGTCGCCCTGCAAAGCTGCGGTCTCAGCGAGGGCTATCCGTTGGGCAATTCCCCCGTGCATTCCAACATCGATGGCTACACCAGTTGTCTGGTCACGCTCGCAACCACACCTACCCCCACCTCGACGCTGATTTCCAACCCCACCACCTCAGCCGTTGCTGGCTCCAGCAAAGCCGTGACCCTGGCCGACGGCGCCCTGCATCAGGTGGTGATCGTCTATAACGGCCCCCTCGACACGCCAGCGAATTATCTCTCCGTCTACCTCGATCCAGCTTTCAACCCCNNACAGGCTCCGTGCCGCTCTTCCAGGGCCCCTTTGACATCACCCAATACATCAGCCTGATTTCCGATTCCGGATACGCCCCCGCTTACGTCGGCTTCACCTCCGCCACTGGCGCCGCCTTCGAGCAACATGAGGTCACCGGCTGGACCTTCACCCCCCACACCCAGGTCCAGCAGACGCAACCGATCAACACCAGCCCCGACAACCCCACCACCACCACCTTCGACTTCGGAACCCACAACTACTCGGTCACCTACCCGAAGAACACCGTTCCCGCCGGCACCACGATGACCGTCATCGCCACTCCCATTCCCCAGCTGACCTTCGACGCGCTGATCGCCACCACCCCGTTTGCCGGCGCGCAGTGCCAGGTCTACGACGACACCGGTCTCAACAACTGCATCGCCTACAACGTCTCCTGCACGGACCCGAACAATAACCCCATCGCCTGCCCAGCCCCCAGCGGAGCACCCCCGGATTGCGCTGCAGACCCCACCAATCCCGCCTGCCTCACCCTGAACACCGCCTATAACAACTCCACCCAGCCCACTACGCCGGGATTCCTGCAGGGCGACCCGTTCTACGCCCCCGTCAGCTCCATCAACAGCAGCGGCACCGCCGGCAGTATCTTCTGCCTCGGCGAATGCGCCGTCGTACCCAACCAAATCGTCAACATCGCGAATCCTGACGGCACCCTCGTCGGCCAGGTCACCGTCGGCACCGTCGACTCCACCTATCAGTTTGAATTCACCAGCACCACACCGATTCCCAGCGATAGCGGCGGCGTGTTCCTTACATCTCTCGGCACCCCCGTGAACGGCCAGCCCACTCTCCAGAACATCTACACCAGCTATTCCAGCGGCTCCATCGACGGCTCGACCACCGGCAGTACCCATTCCTTCTCCGATTTCATCGCGACCTCGATAACACCCGCGTTCATCGCAACCCAAACCCAACTCGCGGCAACCAACAACCCCGCGACGGTGAATCAGTCCGATCTGCTGACCGCCACCATCTCGGTTCCCAACACCTCTCTCATACCCACAACCGGCGCAGGCAGCGTGGCTGGCGGCACCGTCACCTTCAGTGCCGGAGTGACCCCCATCTGCTCCAGCGTCTCTCTTACCCCGGCCAGCGCCTCCACCTACACGGCAACCTGCAGCTACACCCCAACCACCACGCCCTCGGTTTCGCTCAGCGCGAGCTATACCGGAGACCCTTACTATCAGACCAGCTCCAATACCCTGAGTCTGCCCGTCAATCCCGCCACCTATCTGCTCAACGTGATTGCGGGAACGGGCGGCACAGTCACCGCGAGTAACGGCCAGCAACCGGCCCAGAGCATACAGCCGATTACTGCCACTCCCAGCACCGGCTACTACTTCAGCGGCTGGACGGGCAGCAGCGATATCGCCAATCCGGCCCTGGCCAGCACCACCGTGACCATGAACGGACCGGAGAACATCACGGCCAACTTCACACTCAAGACCACGCCGACCATCACCTGGACTCCGGCCTCGATTGAGCTCGGCTACCCGCTGGGCGCTGCGCAGCTCAACGCCACGGCCAATGTTGCGGGAACCTCCTTCGTGTACAGTCCGCCCTCCGGCACCCTCATCACCAGCCCCGCCACCGGTCAGACGCTGTCGGTGACCTTCACGCCCACCGACACGACGCACTACAACATCGCGATGAAGACCGCACCACTCACGGTCACCCCGGGTCCCCTGGTCACGATCTCGCCGACCAGCATCTCGTTCGGCACCAACATCTACCTCGGCTCCATCCTCGCCAAGACCGTCACTATCACCAACGCCGGCAACGCCAGCCTTATCTTCAGCGGCGATCCTCTCATCGCCATCCTGTCAGGCGGCGACTCGAAGGAGTTCGCCACCGTCAATCTCTGTCCCAAAACCCTGGCCGCCGGCAAAAGCTGCAGCATGATCGTCGGCTTCGTCGCCGGGCCCTTCTACACTCTGCAAACGGCCGATCTCAAAATCACCGACAACGCGGCCGGCAGCCCGCAAATCGTTCCTGTCTCCGCGACCGTCATCGACCCAGTGGCTTCGTTCAGCGCAACCAGCCTCAGTTTCGGTACGGCCAAAACCAACTCCGGCAGCGTCACCAAAACCGTCACCCTCAGCAACCCCGGCGGCACCGCGCTCTCCATTACCGGATACGCCTTTGCCGGTGCGGATCCGCACGACTTCTCCGAAACCAATACCTGCCCGGCGTCTCTCGCGCCCAAAGGCTCGTGCGTCATCACCGTCACCTTCAAACCCACGGTCAAGGCTGGGCGAACCGCGACCCTGGTCGTGGCCGACAACGCCTTCAACAGCCCGCAGTCGATCCGGCTCTCGGGTACGGGCGACTAGTCCAGCGGCCGTTCGCAAAGCACAACTAGCATCCGAAAAATAGAAATCCCGGTGGCCATCCACCGGGATTTTTGCTTCCCACGAACAGTTACACGCTACCGGCTACCGGCTGATTTAGTGGCTATTCTTCTGCGCGTCACTGTAAATGCTCTTCAAATCCGCGCGCTCGAGGATCTTCGCAGAACCCTCTTCTTTGCTGATGCTGTCGAGAATGCTGACCGCCTGGCGGTAATGGATAGCAGCCTCGCTGCCTTTGCCGCTCTTCGCCTGCAGCACGCCCTGCAGATATTCCGTCTTCGCCTGAAGAACGCGCAGCCCCAGATTCTCCGCTCGAGCTAAAGTCAGAGGCAGTTCCTGAGCCGCAGCGCCGTTGTTCTTCGCAGCGATCTCTGCCTGTGCCAGATACACAGCGCACTCAACCGAAAGCGCCTTCAGTCCAGCCTTGTCTGCGTCCTGGACCAGCTTCCTGAATTCCGGGATCACAGCATTAGCATGGCCAAGCGCCAGGTCGGCTTTGGCCCGATTCACTTCGAGGAGCAGAGTCGTTTCCCTGTCGGGCGTTTTCGCTGCGATCTTCAGCGCGCTGTCATACTGCTCCCGCGCATTCGTGTAGTCACCCTGGTAAAAATAGAAGTCGCCGATCCAGTTCGTCGCGATCGCCGTCCAGGTGTCGTTCTTGACCTGATGCGCGATGCTCAATGCCTCGTCCAGGCTTGCCCGTCCTTCCTGCCCGCGTCCCACCTGCGTCAGCAGATCGCCCCAGCCGCCCACCGACTCCACCGTGAGCCACGTCATTTCCTTTGTCTGGCGGACAATGCCGACTGCGTTCTTCATGGAACTGAGCGCGGCGCCATAGCGCCCCTGCGCCGCGAAGATTTTGGCCATCCCATCCGATTCGATTTCCACGCCCCGCTGATCGTTGGCGCTCCGATACGTATCGATCGCCTTCAGGTAGTCGGCCAGCGCCGTGTCATATTGCCCCAGCTTGGTATTCACTTCTGCCAGATCGTGCAGCGAATCGGCGAGATCTTCGGGAACATTCAGCTTCTGCTGTAGTTCATACGCCTGCTCCAGATAGGTAAGCGAATCCTGGTAGGCTCCCTGGTCCATCTTGATGGAGCCGATGTTGTGCAGGCACAGTGCCTGCCGGTCGCGATCCCCGAGCTGGCGCTCGATCTCAAGAGCCCCCGTAAAGTACTGCAGAGCCTCATCCGGCTTGCCGTGATCGTGATAGAAAGTGCCCGTATCGATCAGCTCGCCGCCCACGCCAACCTGGTCGCCGATCGCGCGGCTGATCGTCAGCGCCTGCTTGAAGGCGGCCAGCGCCTCCTCCGATTTCCCCGCGT
Source organism: Acidobacterium sp. (assembly GCA_003131625.1). Taxonomy (GTDB): domain Bacteria; phylum Acidobacteriota; class Terriglobia; order Terriglobales; family Acidobacteriaceae; genus Palsa-343. The sequence continues at coordinate 14,968 of PKVY01000049.1, forward strand.
GGTTCTGGATTTGCGCGATTTCGTTCAGGCTGGCTGCCTCTCCGCGCTTGTCGCCGATCTGCTGCTTGATGGCCAGCGACTCCTGAAAATTATGCAGCGCGTCATTGGGCCGGTTCAGGATGCTGTAGGCCACACCCGTCGCCTGCAGAATCGTCGCCTTCTCCTCCTGGTTATCCAGCTCCGTCGCCAGCGGGAACGCGCGGCTCAGGAACTCCAGCCCTCCGTTCGGGTCGCCACTCTTAATGTCCACCCGCCCGCTGGCCAGCAGCGCTGCTACATTCTTCGGATCGTTCGCCAGCACCGTCGCCAGCCTTTGCTTCGCCGCGCTGAAGTCGCTGTTCTGCTCGTACAGCTTCGCCAGCGCAAACTGCACTTCCGTGTCCGAAGGATTCGCAGCCGCCAGTTGTTGGTACGCGTCAATCGCCTTCTGCGTGTTGTGGGTGATCTCGGCGTTGCTCGCCTCGATCAGATAACGCTCCTGCGCCGGCAGACTCTCGCCCAGTTCCATCGCCCTGCGTGACGCCGACTGCGCCAGCTCATCCTGTCCCAGGTTCGAGTACGTTTCCGCCAGCCTTGAATAGGCCAGAGCAAAATCCGGATCCGTGGTCGTCGCCGCCCGAAAGTCCTCGAGCGCCTTGATATTGTCGCCCGACTTTTCCAGCGCCACACCGTCTTCGTACGACTTCAGCGCTTCCACTGACGTCGTGGAAGGACGTTCCGCATGTGCCTTCAGATCGTTCACCACCTTTGGATCGGTCGTCAGCTTCTCGCGCAGCTCACCCGCCAGCTTATCCACCGACGTCAGCAGGTCCTTCTCATCGGGAACATCCGTCGTCACCACCGTGCGCGTATCGTGCGCCAGGTCCATCACCGTCGTGGAGATCCGAATCTCGCTTCCCGCCCGGATAAACTGGCCGAAAATCACCGTCTGCGCGTTCGTGAACTCTGCCGCCCTCTTCAGCGTCGCAGCATCCACCTGCGAGTTCGCGGAAACGTGCAGATCGCCCAGCACCTGCTGCAATCGATCGGGAGAAACCATGCGCACCTGCGACGACGCCCCAATGTCGCTGCCCAGCATTTCCGCCAGGCTGGCGCCCAGCCAGTTCAGAGTCGTATCTCCCGAAGCGTTATAGAAGGGCATAATCGCCAGCGAAATGCTCGGCGCGCTCGCCACCGCCGGTGCGGAATGCGATCCGGAGAAATGCCGCACCGTCAGCGAAATCCCGGCCGCCAACGCGATCAGCAGTGCGCCTCCGCCCACCGCCAGCAGCCAACGGCCGCTCATCCCGGTCGAAGGCACGTCCGCCGGAAAATGCAGGCTGGCCGCCGCCGCTTTGCCGCGCCAGGTCTCCAGATCCTTCAAAACCTCACCGACGTTCCTGTAGCGCTGCTCGACCTCGCTCTCCAGGCACTTGCCGATGATGTCGCTCAGGGCTCCGGGAATGTTCGGGTCCAGCTGCACGCACGGCACAGCGCGCTCCCGCGTCCGCTTCAGCAGGCTGGCGATCGCGCTTTCCGCCTTGAACGGCATATTGCCGGTCAGCATTTCGTAGCCGATCAGCCCCAGCGCAAAGATGTCTGACCGCTCATCCAGATCTTTCCCCAGCGCCTGTTCCGGAGACATATATTCCATCGTCCCCACCAGCGCGCCGGACTGCGTCATGCCGTCACCTTCAATGGTCCGAGCCAGCCCAAAATCCATCACCACCACCCTGCCCGCATCTTCCCGCATCACGTTCTGCGGCTTCAGGTCGCGGTGCAGAATGCCCACGCCGTGCGCAGCCTCCAGGGCGAAGCAAATCTGCTGCAGAATGTCGACCGCCTCGTCCGCCGGCAGCTTTCCCCGTTCTTCCAGAATCGAGCGCAGATCGCGTCCCGCAACCAGCTCCATGGTCACGAACCGCATCCCCGAGTCTTCCGCCAGGTCGTACATCCGTACGACGTTCCGGTGCGTCACCTTATGCGAGAGCCGCAGCTCCTGCTTGAACCGGTCGACGATCGCCGCATTCCGCGCCAGCTCCGGCCGGATCACTTTCAGCGCCACCAGCCGGTCCAGCTCCCGGTCCTGCGCCTTATAGACGGAGCCCATTCCGCCCGTGCCCAGCACGCTGAGAACCTCGTATCGCGCCGCAAGAACCGTTCCCGGTTCCAGCTCCGATTCGCTCCCGCTGCCTGCTGCCTGGGTTCGGCTGTCAGTTTGGCTGCCAGCCCGGCTCGCAGAAACCGACGGCGTCTCCGTCAACACCGTGGGGGCATCCGAGCGTGACGGGGGAACCAGCGTCTCCTCCGGACGCAGATTCTCGCTGGAACTGCTCACGCCGACGGCGGTTCCAAATTGCGTTGGCATTTCACTTGCCGGTTGTTTGGGGCTCTCTGCCATGCCAGTACATCCTGAGAAAGCCAAACCGTGTGCGCAAATGCGCTGGATAGGGATTGAGCTGGGGAGCCCCGGAGGCTTTGTGCACAAGGATATAACGTCCCATTCGCGCTGTCCCTGACAATTTTGTCATCGACCATTGGAGGAGATTCGGCGGGGTTTTCCACCGTTTTGATTCATCAACCGAAAGTACAGTTGCGATGCCGCATTTTGAGTAGTATGTTTGCAGAAACTGCTGGTAGGCAGAGGGCGTGGGGCGACTTTGTATCGGTTTTCCCGGCAAAAGTCTCCCGAACGCTCCACAGGCAGTTCATCTGAGGAATCGCTCTTTCCGGGGTGCGTTCCTGAACTTGAAACGATTCCGTCGGTCTGGCTACCACTCCCGTAGTGTCGCCAAAAAACGATCCTCTATAGCCTCATGTCCGAAGCCGAAATGAACGGTTGCCTGACCGGGTATTATCGCTGCCCGGAAAAATATGTGCGCTTGGCCCTGCGCCAGCGCCGTCCCGTCGCTATCGGGTATTTTCTCTTCGGCGAAGACACGACCTGCTACGGAAATCTGAGCGCAAGCAAGCCGGCTCACGCGCCCGATGAGCCCCTTCAGGACATCAGCGGCGAGGTGGAAACCGAGAACGGCACCGTCTACCTGCCCTTCGATCCGGGCGAGGTTATCGCCAATCTTCAGCGCGAAATCTATGTGGAGGATTGGCGCTCCGGCTCCTCCTCGGCCATCGCCAGGCTGTATTACTTCCTGCGCCCGCTTCTGCCTGTGGCCCTGCGCAAACACCTGCAGAAATTCCACCTGAGAAACTGGGCCAAACATCCCTTCCCACGCTGGCCGGTCGACTGTTCCGTCGATAATCTGCTGGAGAAGCTGCTGCTGCTCTCGCTCCGGGAATCGGGCGCGCGTCGCATTCCCTTCATTTGGTTCTGGCCCGAGGGGAAATCCGCCTGCGCCCTCATGACCCACGACATCGAGACCAGGACCGGAAGAGATTTCTGCTCCACCCTCATGGATATCGACGATTCCTATGGGATCAAAGCTTCCATGCAGGTCATTCCCGAGGAGCGCTACAGCGTCACTCCCGAATTTCTTCACTCCCTGCGCTCCCGTGGTTTCGAAGTCGTCGTCCACGACCTCAACCACGACGGCCACCTCTACGAAAATCGCGAGCAGTTCCTCGAGCGCGCCGAAAAAATCAACGCCTACGGCCGCCAGTACGGCGCTGAAGGCTTCCGCGCCGCCGTCCTTTATCGCAAACAGGTCTGGTACGACGCCCTCAAGTGCTCCTTCGACATGTCCGTCCCCAACGTCGCCCACCTCGATCCACAGCACGGCGGCTGTTGCACCGTCATGCCCTATTTCATCGGCGATATTGTCGAGATCCCGGTAACGACCATCCAGGACTACACACTATTCCACATCCTGAACGACTACTCCATCGACATATGGAAACGTCAAACCTCCATCATCGTTGCAAAGCATGGCTTGATGAGCTTCATCATTCATCCCGATTACGTCATGGACGATCGCCAGCGCGCCGTCTTCGAAGCGCTCCTCGACCACCTGGTCCAGCTGCGCCGCGACCAGAATGTCTGGATCACCACTCCCGGCGAAGTCAACCGCTGGTGGCGCCAGCGTGCCCAACTCCAGCTCGTCGAGAAAAACGGCGACTGGCAGATCGAAGGACCCGGCAGCGACCGCGCCTGCCTCGCCTGGGCCAGCGAAGTCGACGGCCGGCTTTCTCTTTCCCTTGATCCCCCATCGGTCACCACAACTCACGCACCAGTGGAAACTCAATCACCCGAAACTGGTATGTTTCCCTCCGCTGGCGCCCAATAATCTGGTGTCCGGCACTGCACGATTCTCGAGCAAGACTCGTAGCTCTTGAACAGAAATTCATACACAAGATGCACCCCGGCAGTTTTTTTCAGCGCTCGATCCTGATATTGAGAAAATCGGATTCGTTCCGATGCGGCCACTCCCCCAAAACCATTCGTCTGGCCACGAAAAAACATGGAGAGGTTGTGAACGGTAACTCAGTTGATTGTGATGTCTCTATCGTCGGTGCGGGCCCCTACGGCCTCTCTGCTGCCGCACACCTGCACGCCCTCGGCGTCGATACCCGCGTCTTCGGTGAGCCCATGCAGTTCTGGAACACCGGCATGCCCCCGGGCATGCTGCTCCGCTCGCCCCGCCCAGCCTCCACCATCTCCGATCCCGGCGATAAGTTCACCCTCGAAGCCTGGGAGGAAGCCACGGGCACCAAACCCGTCAAGCGCGTCCCCGGCAAGTCCTTCGTCAGCTACGGCAGATGGTTCCAGAAGCAGATGGGCGCCGATCACGACCCCCGCCACGTCACCAATCTCCGCCGCGAAGGCTCCCTCTTCAAGCTCACCCTTGATGACGGCTCCGTCGTCACCAGCAACCGCGTAGTTGTCGCCGCCGGCATCGGCCCCTTCAGCAAAATTCCCCAGGTCTTCTCCGATCTGTGCCCCTGTCGCGCCTCCCATTGCTACGATGGCAAAAAGTTTGCCGAGATGGGCAAGCGCGTCGCCGTCATCGGAGCCGGCCAGAGCGCCCTCGAATGCGGCGCCCTTCTCCACGAAGCCGGCGTCGACGTGGAAATCATCGCCCGCATCCCCGTCCTCCGCTGGATCGGCATGCACCCCCGCCTCCACAATCTCGGCTTCATCTCCAAAACCCTCTACTCCAAGCACGACATCGGTCCCATCGGCATCAGCCGCCTCGTCGCGTATCCGAAACTCCTCTACCACTTCCCCATGGCCTCCCTGGACAAGCTCCGTACCCGCGCCGTCCGCTCCGCCGGCGCTCCCTGGCTCGTCGACCGCCTTAAGGAAGTCAAAATCACTACCGGACGCAGCGTCGCCTCCGCCAAAGAAATCGGCAGCGAAGTCGAGCTCAAACTCGACGACGGTACCACCCGCCGCGTCGACCACGTCCTCTGCGGTACCGGCTATCGCGTCGACCTCGCCCGTTACGAATTCCTCGATCCCACACTGCGCGACGAAATTCGCCAGCTCGACGGCTATCCCGATGTGACCGCCGGTTTCTGCACCTCGGTTCCCGGACTCCATTTCACCGGCGCTCCGGCCGCCCGCAAATTCGGCCCCCTCTTTTACTTCGTTACCGGAACCGAGTGGGCTTCGACCGAGCTGGCCAACTGGTTCCGCCGTCACCGCAACTGAAACGGAGCCGCTGCTTCCCATGGGCACTGTGGTTCAATCGGAAGAAATGGTGAGCCCCGCGACCGACGGCGCAACAGCAACGGCCGTCACTGGTGCGCTCGTCGTCGGCGGGGACCACCCCGGCCTCGGTATTGTCCGCAGCCTCGGCCGCCACGGCATTCCCGTCGTCGTCGTCGACGATCAGCCCTGCATCTCCCGCTTCTCCCGCTACGCCACCCGCGTCGTCACCGTCGAAGACATCCTCGACGAGCGCAAGACCGTCGACGCCGTCCTCGAAGTCGGCCACCGCTTCAATCTTCGCAACTGGGTCCTCATCCCCACCCGCGACGAAACCGTAGCCGCCTTTTCCCGCCATCGCTCCGAACTCGTCGACTTCTTCCGCGTCACCACCGGCGAGTGGGACAGCATAGAGTGGGCCTGGGATAAAGCCAAAACCTACCAGCTCGCGGAAACCCTCGGCATCCCCTGCCCCAAAACCTTCGTCCCGAAAGATGCGAGCGAGCTGCCCTCGCTCTATCCTCGTTTGCCTCTCGCTATCAAACCCGCCGTCAAGGAAAATTTCTTCTACGCTACCGGCGCCAAAGCCTGGCGCGCCGATACCCCCGAGCAGCTCAACGAGCTCTACGCAAAGGCCGCGAAACAAATCCGCGCCGAAGAGATTCTCATCCAGGAAATCATCCCCGGCAACGGGCTCCAGCAATATTCCTGGTGCGCCTTCGCCCGCAACGGCTTGCCCCACAGCACCCTCTCCGCCCGCCGCATGCGTCAGCATCCCCGCGAATTCGGCCGCGCCGCGACCTACGTCGAAACCATTGACGCCCCGGACATCGACGACTACTCCGAGCGCTTCATCAAAGCCCTCAACTACCACGGCCTCGTCGAAATCGAATACAAGCGCGACCCGCGCGATGGCCAGTACAAATTGCTCGACGTCAATGCGCGCGCCTGGGGTTTCCATGCCCTCGGCCGCGCCGCCGGCGTCGACTTCGCCTGGCTCCTCTACGCCGACCGCATGGGCCTGCCCATCGAACCCGCCCGCGCCAAACCCGGAGTCGGCTGGCTCCGCCTCCTCACCGACATCCCCACCGCCGCCTCCGACCTGACGCACGGCTATCTCACCTGGGGCGAATACTTCCGCTCCCTGCGCGCCACCGGCATCGAGTCCGTCTTCTCCTGGAGTGACCCGCTCCCATCCCTCATCGACACTGCCATGGTCCCCTGGGCCGTCCTCAAAAAGTACCCGCAGCTCTTCAAACGCAAATCCTGATCAAACGCCGCCTTTTCCAAACCGACTCATCCTTCCCTTCGTAACCCACACGTGCAGGTTAGGAAGGGAAGAATGGGGACGGTGCTCGCTCTCTTTTGAATTGGTTCCTTCGAGCGCGCCTTCTGTGCGATGCGACCCAGGCGGTTTTGCTGGTAACGGCGCGCCCGATGAAGGCGAAGCTGTGGAGCAGGAGGCGATGTATGCGCGCAGTGATCCTGATTCGTATTTTGGTGGGATGGGTGTTCGTCTCCGAGGGAATGCAGAAGTTTTTGTTTCCGGCTCTGGGCGTGGATCGGTTTGGAAAGATCGGGATTCCTGATCCGCATGTGATGGCTCCGGTGGTGGGGACGGTGGAGATCGTGTGCGGGGCGATGGTGATTCTCGGGCTGTGGACGCGGCTGGCGACGATTCCGCTGCTGGCGGTGATTGCCACCGCCATTGTGACGACCAGGATTCCGATGCTCCATCAGCAGGGCGTATGGGCCATGCTGCATGAGGCGCGCGTGGATTGCAGCATGGTGCTGGGGCTGGTGTTTCTGCTGATCGCGGGCGGAGGCGCGTTTGCGCTCACGCGTTCGCAAGGGCGGCGGATCGATTCGGGCGAGAAACCGGAGAAGCGGCGGGCCAGCTTCGAGGAATTCCAGCCGGGCTCGAGGGGCGCGGGCGATTGAGAAAAACTAAGCTCGCTGGTGCGCCCCGACCACGCTGCGGCCGGTGAAGGCGAAGATGAAAAGCAGCGGGGCGGTGACCCACGCGCCGAGCGAGAAGCTGGACGGCAGATAGAGGCCGATGAGCAGCCCCGCTGCGATCAGCAGCGCTCCGAGCACGAGAAACTGCCGCATTCCATAGAGGAACGCGAAGGGCAGGTAGTGCGCACCGACGACGATCATGAAGGCTGGATAGAACCAGGTGAGATGGTGCAGCGCTGCGGCGCCGATGAGGGGCAGGCAGAAAGGGACGATGAAGGCGATCTCCATGGCGAGGGCGTTCATGGGATGGCCTTTGGGCAGGGCGGCCGGGTGGCCCATGAGACGGAGGGTGAGCTGAGTGAGAGGGAAGATGCACATGCCTCCCAGGACAAGCACGAAAATGGCGGCGCGAGGCGAGGCCCAGGTGGCGAGAGCGGCGGAGGCAAGCCAGATGAGGCCGGAGACGAGCTGACCGGCAAAGCCTCCGAGGAAAGTGGTGCGGACGTCGCGTTGCGCATCGGCAATGCTCATGGGTTCTATGATCGCGTGCTCGGGGGTGGGGCGGGAGTGGGATTCGTCAGGTGGATTGGGTGACAAATGTCAGGCGGGTTGGTGGCAAAGCAGAAGAACCTCCCGCGGTAGATCTTTGTCGGCCGCTTCGCGACCGATTCCCCTGCGGGGGGTCCTTCGACTGCGCGTCGGGAAGCTGGTACTCCGCAAGGAATAGGCGTTACGGCGCTCCGCTCAGGATGACGAGTTTGTTTTCTGTAACAGAGGCGGTTGCTATTTGGCGGCGGCCTCCAGCGTCTGTTCGGCGCGGTTGATGGCGCCGGTGAGGACGACCATCTGTTGCTGGGCACGGGCGCTGTCTTTCGCGTCAATGGCTTCGTTGACGCCGGGGATGACGACCGCGGCGTAGCCTGTGTATTCGCCGGGCGCATAGATGGTGTGCTTGAACCAGGGACGGTTGGGGAGACCGGGCTCGGAGAGGAAATCGCCTTCGACCTGGCGGAGCTGGGTGTTGAAGGCGGAGAGATTCGAACCGGGGTGCTCCTGCTTGTCTTTCACCTGCTGGGCGAGCTGGATGAATTTTTCGGCCGCGGCTTTTGCGGGTGCGAAGTCGATGCCGGTGAGGCCGGCGTCCTGCGCCTTTTTCTGTGCGGAGTCGAGATAGGCGGAGATTTCTTTGCCGTAGGTGACGTAGTCGTAGGGGAGCACGTCAGCGTCGGCCATGTGCAGGACTTCAAGTCCGAAGACGCGGGCCATTTCCTGCTCATAGACGAAGGTGGGGTCGGCGTTCATGACGAACCACGCGTAGTTGTCGAAGACGGAGTGGTAGACGCCGTAGGGTCCGCCGGAGCCGATGTCGGTGGAAGGCACGCCGAGGTGCTGGATGAATGGCGTGAAGTCGGAACCGCTGCCGAGGTCGCCGATGTTGACGTCGTGATCGACGTGGGCATTGCCGCGGGCGCTGTGTTCTTCAACGCCGTTGGTATTGCGGCGGCTGGCTCGTTCGTCCTGGGATTTTTTCCACTGGTCGTAGACGGTGCCGCCTTTGGGGCTGGGGACGGCTTTGGCGACGTCGCGGACGAATTCTTTGAGCGAGGGCACGGCGGAGGCTTCGAAATTGGGTCCGGAGACGCCGACGTCGGTGTTGAAGTAGGCGACGGCGTGGGCGAGATGCGTGGCATGGTCCTCGGCCCATTCGGTGGAGCCGATGAGGCCTTCTTCTTCGGCGTCCCAGCTGCAAAAGACGATGCGGCGCTTCGGCTTCCATCCCTGTTGAAGCAGGACGCCGATGCCGTGAGCGGCTTCGAGCATGGCGGCGGTGCCGCTGTTGGGATCGACCGCGCCGTAGACCCAGGCGTCGCGATGATTGCCGGCGACCACCCATTCATCGGGGAACTCGGTGCCGGGGACGGATCCGATCACATCCCAGATGGTGCGGTACTGGTAGTCCATTTTGAGGACCATGTGAACCTTGACGCCGGGGCCGGTGTGGTAGGTGAAGGGGAGCGCGCCCTGCCATTCGCGGGGAGCGTCGGGTCCGCCGAGGTGTTCGAGGATGGGCGAGGCGTCGTGATAGGAGAGCGGCTCGGAGGGAATTTTGGGAAGGCTCACGACGTCTTCGGGCTTGAGGAGCTTCGAGGCGGGCAGGTCGGGAGTGGAGGCGATGCCGGGCGTGAGCGCGTCACCCGGATACTTGAACATGAACTGCACCGATCCGCGCTGGACGGCGGTGGCGGGACGGTACGGGCCTTTGGGATACATGTCGCCGCGATAGTAGCCGTCGTCGGAGGGATCGGAATAGATGAGGACGCCGGCGGCTCCCTGCTGCTGGGCGATGTAGACCTTGACGCCGCGGAAATTGCCGCCATAGCGGACGAGAACGATTTTTCCTTTGAGATCGATGCCGAGGTCTTTGAGCTTCTGAAAATCTTCGGGGCGGCCGTAATTCGCATAGACGACTTCGCCGGTGACGTCGCCGGAGGGGGATGAACCGTTGAAGGCGGGCGTGACGCGGGGATCGTTCTGGAAAGGCTCGTTGCCGTCGACGTGTTCGGGGACGGGGCCGGACATGAGGAGCTTGCCATCGGAGTCGTACGCGTCGACTTTGACTTCTTTGGGCATGTTGAGCCAGGCCTTGTAGGGAACGATGCTGGTTTCGAGGCCGGCTGCTTTGAATTTTTCTGCGACGTACTGCGCGGTTTTGTAGTCCTCGGGCGAAGCGGCGATGTGGGGCTCGGCGGTGAGGGTTTTGAGTTCTTCGCCGGCCAGCTTCGCATCGGGAACGGCGAGGAAGGTCTGATCGGTTTTCGCCTGCTCAGCGGCGAAATCGGAATAGCCGAAAACGGCGGCGGACTGCGAGGGGGTCGGAGAAGGCGTTTGCGCGACGAGGAGGGCGATGGCGGGGATGAGAAAGAGAGCGAAGAGGGCGGGGACGCGCGACGGCATCAGCGAAGGGCTCCTTGGTTACACAGGGTACAGGGTACAGCGTTCAGGCAATTGGCTGGGGAGGGCCGCCTACGCGGCGGCCATGGGCTGGACGGGCTGTCCGCAGTGAGAGCAGCGTTTTGCGGCGAGTGGGATGTCAGAGAGGCATTCGGGGCAGGGGTGGGTGGTGGGTGGCGTGGCCTCGGCTGGCCGGAACTTTTTGAGCAGGGCGTTGATGGGCAGCACGATGAAGAAGTAGACGGTGCCGGCGATGAGGAGGAAGGAGATGACGGCGTTGAGGAAATCGCCGTATTTGATTTTGCCGCCGTGCACGGTAAGGATGAGAGCTGAAAAATCCGGTTTCTGCACAATGGCCGCGATGAGCGGATTGATGAGATCTGTGACGAGCGCGTTAACGATCGCGGAAAACGCGACACCGATGACGACGGCGACAGCGAGGTCGACAACATTGCCACGCAGGATGAAATCGCGAAAGCCTTTCAGCACGTTGAATCTCCTGGAATGGATTTGGGCGAATTATAAGAGCGATTCAGGCAGAGCGGGCGAAGAGAATTTCGGCTGGACGCCGCGGCCGAATCGATGAGCGAGACACGGGGTCAGCGATTCGTCAGCTTCCGGGTCTGCTGCCTTCGCCGTGGGCTTCACTCTTCTTCCGTCTCGCTGTCGTCGCGCAGGATGGTTCCCACGCGGGGACCGTCGGCGGTGTGGACGCCCCAGGCCATGCGCGGAGTATTGTGCGCGAGCCCGTAGCGGCCGTCCGGCGCGAGGAGGATGATGCCCCCGTGCCCGCCGGTGCGGCGCAGGAGATAGGCCATGGCTTCGGGGGCGACCTGCTCCGGCGAGCGGCCGGCCAGGACGCGGTCCGTGGCCCACTTGCCGAGGACCAGCTTCATAATGGGCTCGCCCCAGCCGGTGAGAGAGACAGCGGCGCTGGCGTTGTCGGCATAGCAGCCACAACCGATGAGGGAGGAGTCGCCGACGCGGCCGGGATCCTTATTGAGGGTGCCTCCGGTCGAGGTCGCAGCGGCGAGACGGCCCTGGGAATCGAGGGCGACGGCGCCGACGGTGTCGTGGGAATCTTCCGGATGGCCGGAGAAGGTGCGGTCGGGGGCGCCGGCTTGTTCGCGGGCCTGCGCTTCGGCGAGGCGGCGGCGTTCGCGGTCGAGGACCAGCTCGGAGTTGTCGATGAGGGTCATGCCCTGGGACTGTGCGAATTCCTCGGCGCCGGGGCCGACGAAGTAGACATGGGGGCTTTTGTCGAGGACAAGCCGCGCGGCCTGGATGGGGTTACGGATGCGTTCGACGCAGGCGACGCCGCCGGCGCGGAGAGTGGCGCCGTCCATGATGAGGGCGTCGAGCTGAACGCGGCCGTCACGGGTGAGAAAGCTGCCGCGGCCAGCGTCGAAGGCGGGGTCGTTTTCCAGCGCAGTGACGGCGGTTTCGACGGCATCGAGAGCGGAGCCGTCGTGTTCGAGGAGGCGCCAGCCTTCCTGGAGGGCATCGAAGACACCCTGTTCGTGGGCATCGAGGAGGTCCGCGGGGATGTCCCAGGCGCCGCCGTGGATGAGGAGAATGGGAGATCGAGTCATAGAGGGAGAAAGAGGGATTGTACCTTTTTGGGATAGCAGGAGGGCGGTCGCCGATTTTTCTTTCTCGCAGGATGATGACCCTGAGGGGTGCGCCGATAACGGAGGCATCATGCCAAGCGGATCGAGTTCCATACGATGGGAAGGGGCGCCCCAGGTCCAGCGCGGAGGAGCAGGGGAGAACCCCGCAGCGCCGCGAGTGGGATCGGCGAGCGATGTGGAGATTGTGTTGCCGGGGCGCGGCCTGCAGTATCAGGGCCAACTTGCCGATTTGAGTCCGGATGGATGCGTCATCCAGACGAAGTGCCGTCTGGAGCCGGGGACGACGGTGGAAGTGTGGATGAGGACAGAGGGAATGCCGTTGCGGGTGGCTGCCAGTCTGGTGGAGAGGCAGGAAAGCGGCGTGCAGTTTCTGTTTCAGCCGATGCCGGCACGGAAGCAGGCGCAGATTGCGGCGCTGCGGACGGAACTGGGGCTGGGGTAAGAAAGGGAATAGGGAACAGGGAATAGAAATGCCAGATTTCGTGCTTTCGTCGCGAAAGTGAAGATGGTTTAATGGCGTCGGTCTCGCGTGCGGGTGTTGAGGTGCGCATGCGAGGCGGAGTGTGGCGCCATGTTCGTTCCCACCACGTTTCACGTCGCGTTGTTGATGACGGTACTCAGCACGGTGTGCTGGGGATCCTTCGCGAACACTTTCAAGGTGACAAGGAATTACCGGTTCGAGCTGTACTACTGGGACTACGGGCTGGGTATTCTTCTGATCTCGCTGGTGCTGGCCTTCACCATGGGCAGTTTCGCGGGAGGGCCGACGGCGTTTCTCGCGAATCTGCATGCGGCGGACGGGATCAATCTTTTCTACGCCGCGCTGGGCGGGTTCATTTTCAACATTGCCAACACTCTGCTGGTGGCGGGGATCGAGATTGTCGGTCTGGCGATCGCCTACCCGGTGTCGATCGGGATTGCGCTGGTGGAAGGCGTGGTGCTGAGCTATGCGCTGCAGCCGCGCGGGAATGCTGTGCTGCTGACGCTGGGGATTCTGATGGCGGTGGTGGCGCTGGTCCTGGTGGGCAAGGCCTATGGCGCTCTGCGCAAGCCGGGAGACACGGTTTCGCGGCGGGGCGTGGTAGTGTGCGTAATTTCGGGATTCCTGATGGGGATTTTTGCGCCGTTCGTGACGCGGGCGATGACGCGCGGGGCAACGCTGACGCCCTACACGACAGCGGTCTTCCTGACGCTGGGAGCGTTTGTCTGCCTCTTTTTCTTTAACACGATCCTGATGCGGAAGCCGATTACCGGGAGTCCGGTCGCCGCGAGCGAGTATTTCCGTGTTTCCGGGTCTTACCATGCGCTGGGGCTGCTGGGCGGGGCGATCTGGGGCTGCGGTACGGTATTTAATTTTGTCGCAGCGTCACTGGTGGGAGTGGCCATCTCGTACGCGATCGGGCAGGCATCGCCGATGGTGGCGTGTATCTGGGGTGTTTTTGTGTGGAAGGAATTTCGCGGCGCGAACGCGCGGGCGAAGGGCTACCTGGCGGCGATGTTCGCGGCATACGTGCTGGCGCTGGTCCTGATTGCCAGGGCTTACGCGGGGTAATTTGTGCGCGTGGCTGCGACGAATACCATTTTCTGGACGTGAAAAGACACGATGAGCATGAAATTTGTAACCGTGATGGGTAGTTATGTGGCGGACATGGCGTTTCGCACGGCGAAGCTTCCGGCCTGGGGCGAGACGTACATGGGGAAGGAATTCAGGCTGGGTCCGGGCGGGAAGGGATCGAACCAGGCGGTGGCCGCGGCGCGAGCCGGAGCGCGAGTGAGCTTCATCAGCAAGCTGGGGCGCGATGCCCTGGGGGATATCGCGCGGCAGACTTATCGCGAGGAGGGGATCGACACGCGGTATTTGCTGGAGACGGAGGCTGCGACGGGGGCGGCGGCGATCATCCTGGATGCAAAGAGCGGGGAGAACGCGATCATCGTTGTGCCGGGTGCTTGTTTTGGGCTGACTCCGGAGGAAGTGGCGGAGGCTCGCGATTTGATCGCGGAGTCCGCGGTGTTCCTGACGCAGCTGGAGCTGGCGCTGCCGACGGTGGAGTTCGGACTGGAACTCGCGCATTCGCTGGGTGTGACCACGATTTTGAATCCCGCGCCGGGATGCTCGCTGAGGGAGTCGATTTATCCGAACTGCGATTTTCTGACGCCGAATGAGAGTGAGGCGGAGGTGGTGACGGGGATTCCGGTGCGGTCGCTCGCGGATGCGGAGCGCGCGGCGGATGCTTTGCTCGCGCGCGGCGTGGGGACGGTGGTGGTGACGCTGGGAGCGCAGGGCGCGCTGGTGAAGAACGCGAAACTGCAGGAGCATGTGGCGGCGGTCGATGCAGGTCCGGTGCTGGAGACGACGGGAGCGGGGGATGCGTTCAACGGTGGGTTGGCGGTGGCGCTGGCGGAGGGCCGGGAGATTATCGAGGCGGTGCGGTTCGGATGCGCGGTGGCTGGTATTTCGGTGACGCGTGCGGGGACGGCGCCTTCGATGCCGCATCGCGGCGAGGTGGATCGATTGTTGGGCGGCGGGTAGGGGGTAGCGGATAGGGGATAGCATTCAGCGGATAGCCGACGCGGTTTGAAAGGCGGGCGCTTCGCGCTTTCACCCATCTGCCTAAACCGGGCAATTGGAGGGGAACTCGACGCCTTCAAAAACCGACACAGGCGCTAAACAGCCCCTGTGTACCATCCAACCTCTCTCAGCTCCGCGGCCACCTGAGCGCGCCCTCATAATGCTCCACCATCGGCGCAGCATCGAAGAACGGCCCGATCAGCGTCCGCCATTCCACGAACGCCGCTGATTGACGAAAGCCCACCGTGTGCGCCTCCAGCGTCTCCCATCGCACCAGCAGCAGATACCGTCCCTTCGTCTCGACGCACCGCTGCAACTCGTGTGCAATGTATCCCAGCGACCCGGCAATCACCGGCGCGGCCTTCACCATCGCCTCTTCGAACGCAGCCTCCGTCCCCTCCCGAACCTGCAATACCGCCGCTTCCAGAATCACCACGCCCTCATTTCCGGCTCAATCGCCCGCGCCCCTGGAGCCCGGCTGGAGTTCTTCAAAGCTGCCGCGCCTCTTCATCGGCTTCTCGCCCGAATCGCGCCGCCGCCCGTGCGAGCTCGTCAGCGCAAAAGCGCCTCCGCCCGCGATCAGCAAAAACACCAGCCCCAGCGCCATGCTGAAATCCACCCGCGCCTCATGCAGCATCGCCCATACACCCTGCTGATAGAGCATCGGAATCTTGGTCGTAACAATGGCGGTGCCAATCACCGCCAGCAGCGGAATCGTCGCCAGCCGCGTCCACAGCCCCAGGATCACCATCGCCCCGCACACAATCTCCACCGCCCCCACCACCGGAGCCATCACGTGCGGATTCGGAATCCCGATCTTCCCGAACCGATCCACCCCCAGCGCCGGAAACAGGAACTTCTGAATCCCCTCGGAGACGAACACCCAACCCACCAAAATCCGTATCAGGATCACCGCTCGCATCCGCCGCCTCCTGCCCCTCTATGAGCGTAGCCGAAGAGCCCACCCCGAACCAGCAACGGAAGCAGGACCAGCGCATACGCCTGGACGATTAAGGATCTTGAAACCGCAACCGTCCCTGAATGATCTGCGGTTTCAGCTCCGGCGACGAGGTGTCCCTTTCCACGCCCTCGATCTTCGCGTGAAAATGACAGCTCCGGATCACCGCCATGAGGTTCGTATCAGGGCCCGACTTCACAGCTTGCGGAAATACACAGTTCCGTGAAGGGCCACGGCTTTCAGCCGTGCCATAATCGCAGCAAAATAACTCGGGCTTCAGCCCCTGCCGGCTTTTCCCTCCCCTTCCCGAACCGTACAGGGTCAAACTCACAAACGACCTGCCGTCCCCCACGGAATTACCATCCGGGATCGCCGCGATGAGGTTCCTATCAGGGCCCGACTTCAGTCGGGCCGTAACCGCCGCAAAATAACTCGGGCCTGAGCCCCTGTCGGGGATTCTTCTCCAGCATCTCGTTTCCCCACGGAATTACCATCCGGGATCGCCGCGATGAGGTTCGTATCAGGGCCCGACTTCAGTCGGGCCGTATAAATAGCGGCGCGCAGCGCCTTCCATGGTTCGACGGAACCCCTGCCTTCCGCCCAAAATTTCCCAAATTCTCCAAAACTTCCAAATGTGGAAAACTTGTCAAGAGGCGCGCTCCAAATCCAAAGTAATAACATCACATTCCACTCCACTTACACCTTTATACCCTCAAAGTATTTTGGCGGTTTTATTCCTCCAGTATGATATTCTGAACTTATAGAGTAAAAACAGAAAAGCCTGCCATCGGCAGGCTTTTCTGTTTCTGTGCCCGGTGCTCCGCACTCCGTGCTCTCTGTGTTCTCTGTGGTGGTTTATTTAGTTTCGTCGGCTCGCAGCTACTTTGGAATCAAATGCATCGACAACTTCTACTTTGAAT
>PKVY01000014.1 GCA_003131625.1 Acidobacterium sp.
CGCCCTGCACGAGGAGGATCCGACGCTCTCCGCTGGCGGTGTGATGCACGAGGGGGAGGTGTCGGCGGCGCTCGGCCTCGGCGGGATCCCCGCGATCTCGGAGGCGACGATGATCGCGCGCGACGCCCTGATCGCCAAAGCCGAAGGCGGCCGCACGCACTTCCAGCACCTCTCGGCGCGGGCGTCGGTCGAGGCCCTGGCCGCCGCGAAGGTAAACGGCGCCCCCGTCAGCGGCGAGGTCTCACCACACCACCTGCTGCTCTGCGATGCGGAGGTTCGCTCGCTGGACACGAGTTTCAAGATGAACCCGCCGCTGCGCTCGGCGACCGACCGAGAAGCCATTGTGGTCGCGCTCGCCGACGGCACCGTGGACGCCATCGCCACCGATCACGCGCCCCACGCCTCACACGAAAAGGAGCAGGAGTTCGATCGCGCCCCCAACGGCATCACCGGCCTCGAAACCGCGCTGGGCCTCGCGATGCAGGTGCTCCACGTCCGGCACAAAATGCCTCTGGTCAAAGTACTGGCGCTGCTCAGCCAGCGTCCTGCGCTGGCGCTCGGTCTGAAAGCTGGCAGCCTCGCCCCCGGCTCGGCCACCGACGTCGTCGTTTTCGACCCCGCGGAGAAGTGGGTGTTTCACGCCGCTGACTCGCTGTCGAAATCGAAGAACACGCCCTTTGACGGCTGGGAATTGCAGGGCCGCGTGAGGCTCACCGTCAGCGAAGGCCGCATCGCATACCGGCGCACCTGACGGCGTCATCTTTGGGCGTCGGCGCTTCCCCAAACGGCGCTGTATATACGGCCCTCTATTTGTATATACTGATGCGGAGGACCCGAGTATGGCGCTCAGCATCCGCAATCCTGAAACCGAAAAGCTGGCGCGCCAGGTCTCCCGCCTCACCGGTGAAACCCTCACCGAGGCCATCGGCAAATCCCTCGAAGAGCGGCTTGAGCGGCTGAAGCACCGGCGCAATGACCGAAACCTGCGTCGCGATATTGACAAAATCCTGGCTCGGGTGCACGCGCTTCCTGTGCTCGATGACCGTCCGGAGGATGAAATCCTCGGCTACGACGAGAACGGCCTTCCCTCCTGATGGTGATCGATTCGTCGGCGGTCGTCGCCATTTTCATGAATGAGCCGGAATGCCTGTTCTTCCAGAACCAGACCCTTGCCGCAGAAGCCCGGCTCATCTCCGCAGCCTCTGTCGTCGAGACAGGCATGGTTCTGGAAGCGCGCCTCGGTGCCGCCGCTGTGCAGGATTTCGAGCACTGGCTGGAGCGACTCGATATCGAGGTAGTAGCTGTCGACCGTGAGCTGGCTTGGCAAGCCCTCGCTGCGTGGCGCAAATATGGCAAAGGCCGCCACCCAGCCCGACTCAACTTCGGCGATTGCTTTTCCTACGCCCTCTCTCACTCGAGCGGCGAACCCCTCCTCGCCAAAGGCGACGATTTCGCGCACACCGATCTCGAGCTCTGCCCGCAGCAGCCCCGCCCCTAGCGCCGCTTTTTCTTTTTCCCGAGCTTTCGCGGCGGTTTGTAACGGTTGCTGTGGCTTTTCCCGGATTTGCCTGCCTGAGCCGCCGCCCCTTTTCGCGCCGCCTTCGCGCGCTTCTCCTCGCGCAGCGCCTGCTTGCCCTTTGCTGGCGGCCCTCCTGTCTCCTCTCTCCTGACTCCTGGCTCTTCGTCCAGAATCGAGAACTGCAGCCGCCTCTCTACCGCATCCACGCGATCCAGAATCACCCGCACGCGCTTTCCGACTGAAAACTTCCGTCCCCAGCGGTCGCCGATGATCTGCCGCGTGTTTTCCCGGTAGGTATAGCGGTCGTTGTCGAAGAGCCCGAGGCTCTGGATCGGCACCAGCCCCTCGACAAACAAATCGTCCAGCTCCACAAACAATCCATACTTCGTCGCGTTCAGGATCATGCCGCCAAACGCTTCGCCCACGCGGTCGCTCATGAACTTGATCTTCTTCCACTCCACCAGCTCGCGCTCCGCATCGGCCGCCCGGCGTTCTCTCTCGCTCGATTCCTGCGCGATGGCCGCCAACTCCCCCTCCGCGATCGGCTCAAAAGGTGGATGACCCTGCCTCTCCGGCTTGCGTTTCTCATGCGCGAAGCGCGTATCGCTGGACGCGAAGTCCCCGTTCCCCTCCACGCCTGCCCGCAGCAGCTCCTTCGTAATCCTGTGGACAATCAGATCCGGATAGCGCCGGATCGGCGAAGTGAAGTGCGTATAGCAAGGAGCCGCCAGCGCGAAGTGGCCTTCGTTCTTCTCGCTGTAACGCGCCTGCCGCAGCGATCGCAACATTAAATAGGAAAGAATCCGCTCCTCGGGCTTGCCGGCAATCTTCTCCGTCAGCTTTTGATACATGCGCGGCGTGACCGGAATGTCGCCCGGCACCTCATAGCTGCGCGGCGCGCGCCCACCGCCATGCTTCTGTTCCCGGCGTTCGCTGCGCATCCGAAAGGTCCGAACCGGCAGGCTCCCGATCCCCAGCGAGTATCCAAACGCCGCCGCAATCTCCTCAAATTCGACCACCCGCCGCGGCTCCGGCTTCTCGTGAATGCGGTACAGCGACGGCACGCCCAGGTTCTCCAGCCACGAAGCGACGCACTCGTTCGCCGAGAGCATGAACTCCTCGATCAGCCGGTGCGCCCAGTTCCTCTCCGCACGCGTGACCGACTTCATCGCGCCGAATTCGTCGAACTCGATCAGCGGCTCCGGCAAATCGAAATCAATCGACCCGCGCCGGTCCCGCTTGCGGTTCAGGATCCGCGCCAGGTCCATCATCCGATCGAACTCCGGCGCCAGCGTCGCAAACTCGGCCCGCGCCTCAGCATCGCCGGAAATGATGGCGTGCACCTGCGTGTACGTCATCCGCCGTGCCGAGCGAATTACCCCCTCCGTGATCTCGTAGTCGAGAATCTCGCCCTGCGGATCGATGCGCATCAGGCACGAAAGCACGAGCCGGTCTTCGTCGGGCCGCAGGCTGCAGATGTCCGTCGAAAGTTCCTGCGGTAACATCGGGATCGCCCGATCCGGAAAATAAACCGACGTCCCCCGCAGCCGCGCCTCCAGATCCAGCGCCGTGCCCGGCCGCACATACTGCGCCACGTCTGCAATGTGCACCTGCAGTTTCCAGATTCCATCGTCCTCGCGCCGTACCAGAACTGCATCGTCAAAATCCCTGGCCGTCTCGCCATCGATGGTCACAATCGGCAGCGCGCGAAAATCCCGCCGCCGCGCAGCAATCGCAGGATCCAAGTGTGCCACTGCACGCGCCTCCGCCAGCACCGCATCCGGAAAAACTCGCGGCAGATGATGCTTGCGAATCACCATCTCCACATCGACGCCAAAATCATCTTCGGCGC
Source organism: Acidobacterium sp. (assembly GCA_003131625.1). GTDB lineage: Bacteria > Acidobacteriota > Terriglobia > Terriglobales > Acidobacteriaceae > Palsa-343. The sequence goes on from PKVY01000014.1 coordinate 3,372, forward strand.
CAAGCACCTCCAGCACCCGCCCCCGCGCGCCACGCGTTGGCGACGGCCAGTCCGTGATCTCCACGTCGACCACCAACCCCTCAAGATCCGCGTGATGCCGCGCCGCCCGCGCCTCTGCGCCCAGCACCCGATGCGGCGTTGGCGCATCTTCAACCGCAGGCAATTCCGCCCCGAAAGGAATCACAATGGGCTGCGTCATCCGCTCATCGAACGCCACAACATAATTCCCACCCCGCCCCGTCTCACCCTCCAGCCGCCGGGCGTAGTGAAAAATCCCCACCACCGTTGCATTGCGCCGCGTCAGGATGCGCAGCACCCGCCCCGAGCGTCGCCCATCGCGTTGCCCAAAGCGTGGCGGCGTCAGCTCTACCAGCACATCGTCGCCCTGCATCGCGCCGCCCATTTCCCCCGGCGGAATGAAGACGTCTTCCTCGATCGCGGATCGCGCGCCCGGCTGCTTTGGCGTGGGCCGAACAAATCCGTAGCCATCGCGGTGCAGATCGACCTTGCCCGCCACCAGATCCTCGCTGCGAATCCCAGGCCGGCGACTCTCCGCCTTCCGCGAATGATCCCGCCCCGCACTGCTCTGGCCCGCACCAGCCTGACCCGAGTCAGCTTTGGGAATCGCCCAGTGATCGCCATCGATCTGCACCAGCTGCCGCGAGCCCGTGAGCCGTCCCAGCTGCTCGCGCAGTTCGCGGCGCTCCTGGCCGCCGCCCAGCCCCAGTTCGCGGATCAGCTGCTTGTACCCGGCGCGCCCGTCCGGCAGTCGCGAAAGATGGCGCAGCAAGTCGCGGTCCAACATGGTTGACTCGATGGTACCCGACCGTCAATCGCGCTAAACCCACCGCGCCGGGCCCCGAAAAGAGCCCCTTCCGAACCCGGTACCACAGTCAAGCACGGATTCCACAAGAAAGAGTCTCAACTGGGGGATGCCAATTTCCTCCGAAGGTGTTTAATATGCAGATAACGGCGGCGATTGCGCGGAGGGGGAGAGAGTTCTCCAAAGGCTTGAGGGTCGGCGCTGCACAGTTCTGCATGGGCCCACGCAACCAACTGGCAGGCCAGCTGCAGGGCGCCAAGTCACCAACCATCTTCAGAAGGAAGGAATCCTAATTTTATGTGGAAACCCAATCAGCCCGGCACCGGCGGCGGATCGCTCAGCCCCGAACCCGCGCGTCCGGCCACCCCGGCAGCCCCCAATTTTGACGCTGGCACCCGCCTTGCGCCTCCCCCGGCAGCGCAGAACGCCGCCAGCGGCGAACAGGCCACCATCGGCAAGAGCCTCGTCATCAAAGGCGAGGTCAGCGGTTCCGAGTCCCTCTATATCGACGGCAAGGTGGAAGGCTCCATCAGCCTGCCCGGCAATCGCGTGACCGTGGGCCGCAACGGCCAGGTCGCCGCTAACGTCACCGCGCGCGAAATTGTCGTGCTCGGCAAGGTGCGCGGCAATGTCACGGCCAGTGATCGCGTCGACATTCGCAGCGAGGGCTCCCTCACCGGCGACGTCACCGCGCAGCGCATTTCCATTGAAGACGGCGCATTCTTCAAGGGCGGCATCGACATCCGCAAGCCGGGCTCGAATGAGAAACCCGGCGAATCGAAGGTCAACACCAACGCCAACGCCGAGCGGCCTGTTCCGGTGCAGGTCTAGTTTTTTCACCGGACTGAAGACAGGCTCCCGCGGCGGGTCTCGGCCAGCAACATTGCCGGGATTCGCCGGTGGGAGCTTTTCGTTTTAGTGCCCGATCGGCCCCGTGCCCACTTCCATCACAAAATAGGACGCGACCGTGTCGCCCGCGTTGCGCACCCAGTGCAGCGTGCCCGCCACCGCAATGCCCACATCGCCCGGGCTGAGAAAATGCGAGACGCCGTTCAGGTGCAGCTCCACCTTGCCCTCCCGCACCAGCCAGATTTCCGAATGCATGTGCTTCTCCTCCGGCTCGTGCTGCGCGCCCACAGCAAGGTACGACAAATGCGCCTCGCAGCCGATCTCCGTGGGCAGCATGCCGTGAAAGAAACTGTGTCCGGCGCGGCCGGTGAATTGTTCCGGCGGCGTGAACCCGGGATAAACACCGGTTTCCACGGGAGCCGCGCTCGCCGGAGGAGCCGGCGTCGGCGAAATTCCGGTTTGCGCTTCGGCCAGTGCGGGCAATCCAGCGGCCAGCGCCGGCAAGAGCGCGGCAAAGCTGCGACGGTTCATAGGGGGCTCTCCTGCAGGTAAGACGTCTGACCGCAGAAGTATAGCCGCCCGCACCAGCCTGGCGTCTGCTCCCACAACCGTCAGCGCTATCATCCGTTTTAGCCGCCGAGGCTCTCGGCGGGCGCGAAGTGGAGCTTGAGAACGGTGATGTCGTCCTCCTGGCCGAACGATTGCGCCACGGAAGCAATCTCTTCTGCGGCCCGGTGAGAGATGGCGGCGGTGCGCTCGAAGCCGAACAGTTCGCCCGATGCACTGTGGGCTTCGACGACTCCATCGGAAATAAATGTGAGTGAATCGCCAGGCAAGAGATGGACTTCCGCCTCGCCGTACGTCGCATCCACCGTGATACCCAGCGGCAGCCCAGGGTCCAGCTTCATCTCTTCGCCGTTGCGATACGGCGGCAGGTGGCCGGCGTTCGCCAGCGTGAGCGTACCCGCTGCTGATAGTTCCGCGCACAGGCAAGTCGCAAATCCGCCCAGGCGCATCTTCGTCAGCACGCCATTCAGGTGGTCCAGCAGTGCGCCCGGAGCATCGGTATCCCGTCCCTGCGCTGCGCCCAGCAGTACGGCCGCGGTCATAGCCGCGGCTGCGCCCTTGCCGCTCACGTCCCCCAGCAGAATCCGCTGGCGATTTCCGGGCAGAATCGAGCAGCTGTAGAAATCCCCGCCAACCTCGCGAATCGGATGAAACGCAACAGCGAGCCGGATGCCCGGCACCGTATCCAGCACCGTCGGCGCCAGAATGCGTTGGACCTGCTGCGCCGCCTGCATCTCCCCCGCCAGCACCGCCCGCTCGCGCGACGTCTGCCGCTGCTCACGCGACAACAGCGTCAGCAGCCCAATCAGAACACCCAGCGTGGCGACCGCCTCAAAGTCTGCGACTACATTGCTCCAGCGGCTTTGCAGATTGGGCAGGCCGAGAAGCTGCGCGCCCGTGAATCGCACGAAGAAGAACACCATCATCGTGGCTCCCCATATCATGCAAAGTGCCGCCAGCGGCTTGATGCGAGCCGAGAGCTTGCGCCATGGCCAGAAGGCGAAAAACGGAGCGGTGGATTCCAGAACCGAGGCGAGCTGCGAGACAGCGCCGAAGCGGTGCGCACGCAGCCCATCAAGCCAAAGCGATTGCGCCGGTGGAAGCAGCGGGATCGCCGCCGTAACGAAATAGATGGCAGTCGCGGTGGCAATCAGAATCCAGAAAATCCAGGGAACGCGCCGGCCGGCCAGTGCGAAGAAGAACAGCGTGCGGCAGATGTTAGTGGCCAGGGCGGGGACGGCCCAAAGACTGAAGTAGACTCCGGCCGGGTAGTCGAGCAGCCCAGCGATACCCAGATAGTTCAGATAAATCGGCGGAAGCGCGATGCAGTTGATCCCCAGAAGAAGCAGTTCGTAACGACTGCGGTCGTTGAACCATAGACCGAGAATGATCAGACCGACGATGCCGACAATGCAAAAACAAAGCGCCGGAATAAGGAAGGGCGCGCTTCGTGTGACGATCGCAGCACTTCGGTGATCGTGCAGGTTGTCGAGATTGCCGCCCAGTAAATCCAGCGCAGGGTACGGGCCGAAGGGAACCGCCGAGGTATACCGCCATGTGCTGCGCAGCGCGATGGTCGACGGTCCGGAGAAATCGCGCGGAAGAGGCCAGTTGCGAATCAGGTTCATACTGAAACCGCCGCTCTCAAGATCTCCGGCGGAGCCAATTAGTTTGCCATCCACAAACACCTGATAGGCGGCGTAGAGCCGAATCTGCAATGAAGGCTGCGCTGAGCCTTGCAGAGCCGAAAGATCCACGTGACAGCGAATCCAGATGTGCGGCTGCGAGAGGCTTTGTTGCCATGCGGAGTACGGTGTCCAGCCGGACTCATCGATGGCCGGAGCCGCCCACGCTGGATCATCCCCGGCCCGCCAGACGCATTGGCCCAGCGGGATGTTCACCTCCTCCGCGAAGAGCCCGGCAGGAAGAAAAAGCCACAGAAGAACAAGGACCTTGCGCATGCGCCCCCATGGAAACTGGCCTGTGCCTCCGAAACTACTCAGGCCGCTCATCGCCCGCGCCCCAGCAGCCGCGTCAGCATTCCCATGCTGGCAATGCCCATCCAGTGCGTCACGGCAAGATAGATCCCCGCATACGGGATGAGCACGCAGGGCCCGACCAATAGCGGGCCATGGAACGGCAGCACCACTTTAATCCCGTAACTTACCGCTGCCGCCGCCACTGCGACCAGCCATAGCCGCATAATCCGCGATGCGCGTGACGGCACGGCCCCGATCCGCTTGTGCATCGCCGCCCGCAGCAAAAGAAGCTCCAGCCACCCCGCAATCCCCGCGGAAGCCGTCAACCCCGCGGTCCCCCACCGCTGATCGAGCCCCAGCAGTCGAGGCAGCGGCAGCGCGCACAGGTAGCCAAGCCCCAGCGTGAGCGCAACCCGCAGCACCGCGAATCGCAGCGGCGTGCGTGTATCGCGCAGCGCGTAAAAGGCCGAAGAATACAGCCGTCCCGAGGTCGATGCCAGCAGCCCGACCGACGATCCGGCCAGCACCGCCCACACGAAAATCACATCCGCGTGCACAAAGTGCCCTGTGTGATAAATAAACCCGACGATGACATCGCCGAGCAGCACAAAGCCCACCGCCGAGGGAATAACAAAAAACGCAATCTGCTGCAGTCCCGCCCTCAGCCGTTCGCGCAGAGTTCCAGCCACCTCCGCCTCGCTCCCCAGCGCGCTCGACATCGCCGGCAACTCCGCCGCCGAAACCGCCATGCCGAACAGGCTTACCGGCAGCGTGTACAGCGTCTGCGCATACGCCAGAGCCGCGACCGCGCCCGTCCCCAGAAAACTACCCAGCCACGAATCGACATACGCGCTGATCTGCACCACCCCGCGGCTCAGAAACACCGGAAAGAAATTCCGGCCGACAGTGCGCGCATGCAGGCCCGCAAAATTCAGATGCAGCCGCAGCGGCCACAAAAACCGCAGCACCGTCGGCAACTGCACGAAGAACTGCAGTGCGCTCCCGACGATCGAGCCGATCGCCAGCAGCACCGCCAGGCGCGGCTGCGCGTGATGCGGCCCGCCCCATAACAGCGTCGCAATCATCGCGATGTTCCACACCACCGGCGCAGCGTACGAAAGGAAGAATTTGCGGTGGCTGTTCAGAATCCCGAGGCACCACGCCGAGAACACCAGCAACGCCGCGCCGGGAAAAAGAATCTGCACCAGCCGGATGGTCAGCAGCCGCTTGTCGCCGTGGAAGCCCGGCGCGATCAGGTCGATCAGCCACGGCGTGGCAAACACTCCCACTACCACCAAAACGGTGGTGATCACGAACAGAAGCGCGAAGATCGCCTCGGCCAGCTCCGACGCCTCCTCGTCCCGCCCTTCCGCCTTCAGCCGCGCATAGACCGGGATGAACGACGCCGAGAGCACACCCTCACCGAAGAGGTTTTGCAGAATATTCGGAATGCGGAACGCCGCGCGAAAAGCGTCCGCCGCGTCGGAGGCGCCAAAATAGTGCGCGAACACCCGATCGCGCACCAGCCCCACCAGCCGGCTCAGCAGAATCCCCGAGGCTACGGCAGCCGCATGCGCCTTCGCCGTTGTGCTGCTGGACTGAGAGTTCAAGCCTGGATTATATGGGGATGCAAATCGGGCGGATCATAGAATGACCGAATGGAGAATTTCCGGCTGAAGGTGTTTCGCACGGTGGCCGAAGAATTCAGCTTCCGGCGCGCCGCCGAGCGCCTGCACCTCAGCCAGCCCGCCGTCAGCCAGCAGATTCAGGCGCTGGAAGAAGAGATGGAAACAACCCTCTTCGATCGCGGCAAGGGCCGCGTCCGCCTTACCGATGCCGGAGTTGTCCTGCTGCGCTACGCCCGCAAGGGCGCCAAACTTGCCGAGGAGGCGCGAGCGGCGCTCGAACTCCTGCGCGGGGAAACCTCGGGCGCCCTCCGCATCGGCGCTTCTATGACGGTGACGCAGTACATTCTTCCCCGTATGCTGGGCCCCTTCCTTGAGCAGCATCCGCGCATCGCGCTCCAGGTGACAAGCGGCAACACAGACCAGGTTGTCGCTGCCCTCACCAAAGGAAAGATCGATCTGGGCCTCATCGAAGCTCCCGTTTCCAGCCGCGAATTTTTCCGCCAACGCTTCTTCGAAGACCGCATCGTGCTCATCGTCGGCCGCCGTTATCCCTGGCCGGCCAAAGCGGCGGTTCCGGTCAGCGCCCTCACTCAGGTTCCCCTGCTCATGCGCGAGCGAGGTTCCGGCTCGCGGCGCGTCGTGGAGCTGGCCCTGCGTCATGCCGGCCTGCACATCAAGGATCTGCACATCGCGATGGCCCTCGACTCCATCGTTGCCATCGTCTCGGCGGTCGAGGCCGGGCTCGGCGCCGGCTTTGTCTCCGAGTGGGCGATCCGCAAGGAGCTGCGCCTCGGCACGGTGCGCGTTGTCCCGGTCGAAGGCCTCGACATGCGCCGCGACATGACCCTCATCCGCCGCTTCGGCCCTGTTCCCGACGGTCCAGCCGGCGCCTTCGAGCGATTCGCGCTTACCGGGGTGGAGATGGCGGGTATTTTCCGGTAATGCGCCCGAAATGCGACCGCCGCGAACGCCGCACCCGATAAGCAAATCTTATCGGCGATTGAAACTTACGTCTGGACCCGTCGCCGCCGGCCCCGTCATTCTAAGCCTGTGGTGAAAAACCTGTTCTTCCTGGGGATTATCCTCGCGGCCACCGGAATTCTCTCTCCTCCGCTGGCCCTGGCCGCCGGCCTGGCCTATGGGCTGTCAGTCGCCCACGGATACCATCTCGAAGCGCGCCGCCTTTCGAAATTTCTGTTGCAGGCTTCGGTGGTGTGTCTGGGATTCGGCATGAATCTTGCCGAAGTCGTCCGCGTGGGCCGCTCCGGATTTGTCTATACCGCCCTTGGCATCGCCTTCGCTTTGCTGCTCGGGACCACGCTCGCGCTTCTCCTGCGCGTGGGCAGGGTCCCCGGCTTCCTCATCTCCGCGGGAACCGCCATCTGCGGCGGCAGCGCTATCGCCGCGCTCGCCCCCGTCACCAACGCCAGCGAGGAATCGATCGCTGTTTCCATGGGAACGGTCTTCGTGCTGAATTCCGTTGCGTTGTTCATCTTTCCCGCCATCGGCCACGCCCTGCATCTTTCGCAGACCCAGTTCGGCCTGTGGTCGGCGCTCGCCATTCACGACACCAGTTCCGTCGTCGGCGCAGCCGCGCGTTATGGAGCCGTCGCCCTCGCTGTCGCCACCACCGTCAAGCTGGCCCGCGCCCTGTGGATCGTCCCCGTCTCCGTCGGCACGGCGCTCGTCCGTCGCAGCCGCGCCAGGATTCATCTGCCCTGGTTCATCTTGTTCTTCTGCCTGGCTGCGGTGCTCAACAGCTCCGTCCCGTGGCTCCATCCGGAATATACGCAGCTGGCGCGCCTCGGCCGACTCGGCCTTGGCGTTACTCTGTTCCTGATCGGCACCGGAATCACCCGCCAAACCCTCAAAGACGTCGGAGCGCGGCCGCTGGTGCAAGGCGTGCTTCTCTGGGTCGTGGTGGGCAGTGTCTCTTTGCTGATGATTCTGCGAGGATGGATTCACCTGTAATGCAATCCACCAAGCCACATCCGCTCGTCGCCTTCTATCGCGATGGCGCGCCCGACGATGCCGGACGAACGCTGGCCGAGGTCCTCGCCTGGGACGACGCCCGCCTCGAAGCCGTCCACGACTTCATTCAGTGGCTCTTTCCCCTGCCGGAGCCGAGCGGGGCGAACCCCGCCGCGCCCATCCTCGATCCCGCCACCATCCAAACCTTCCGNNCCTCGCCATGCGCGATCGTCTCCGCTCGTCCTATGACCGCATGCTGAAGTTCTACGGCCTCCGCCTCATCCCGGGAAAATCCCCTCTCGTCATCGAGCGCGCTCCCGACTTCCCAGCCCGCGCGCAAAATTGGCTCTGGCCGATGAATCACAATCATCTGCGCCTCACGCGCATCCTGCGATCCACTCTGCTGCTCGGCCTCGAAGCGGAATCGAAGGCCCTGTTCCACGCCCTGAACGCCGTCTATCGCGAATTCCCCGACCGCATCCCCGCTCGCACCCACGCCTTCTGGAGCAACACGCAGGGCACGTTGTGACAACCCACTTTTCAAATGCATGCACATGCATGTAGGATACGAACCATGCGTACCACCGTGGAAATGAAGCCCGAGCACCGCAGCGCTTTGCTCTCGGTTGCCTCACGCCGGGGGCAGAAAGGTTTCTCAGCTGTCCTGGGCGAAGCCATCGAGCACTATCTCCGCGCGGAGCAGGATCGGGAGAAGCGCCGCAAGTCGCTTTTGTCGCTGGCGGGCTCTCTGTCCAGGCACGAAGCCGTTAACCTGCGGCGAACGTTCCAGCACCTTCGGGAGCATTGGCGTTGATCCTGGCAGACACGGACGTGCTCATCGATTATCTCGCTGGCGTATCGCCGGTCAGAGAGCAACTCTCGCGCTATATCGCCTCGGACCGCCTGTGGACCACTGCCATCAGTTGCTTTGAACTGCTCAGCGGCGCGGCGGACGGACGACGTGGTGACGCCATCAGGCGTCTGGTCGATTCACTCAGCGTGCTCTCTCTGGATCGCGACGCGGCACAGCGGGCCGCCGAAGTGCGTCGTCATCTCGACGAGCAGGGTCAATCCATTGGAATGGCGGATAGCTTGATCGCCGGGATCGCCCTGGTCCACGATCTCCCGATTTTTTCGCGAAATCAGAAACATTTCGCGCGAGTTCCGGGGCTGGAACTGGTGGACATCGAAAACCACCGTTGATGTCGGCCCGCACCTTCCCTTCTTGCAGCAACCCCGCGCAAAGCAGTTAAACTGGCCATTCCCCTCCGAACGCCATAATGAGGAAACCCGCATGTCTAGTGGACGCCGCCTTGCCGCTGCCCTTTCCGTTCCCGCCCTCATCCTCATTGCCGGTGCGCAGGTGATCGCAGCGCAGGATTCCAGCGACGCTTCGAAGACCATCGAGGGCGCCAACGGCATCACCCTGCCCTCGCCTCCCGTCGCCACCGTCACCGTCGTCACCGACGACTACAACGGCACGAAGATCGAAGACCCCTACCGCTGGCTCGAGGACGCGAAGAGTCCCGCGACCCGCGCCTGGATCGGCGAGGAGAATGCCTACACGCAGAAATACCTCGCGCAGATCACGACCCTTCCGCAAATTGCCGGCCAGCTGACCTCCCTCATGCGCGTCGATCAGTACTCCACGCCGACCCTGCGCGCCGGAAAATACTTCTTCAAGAAGCGCCTCGCCGACGAGAACCAGGGATCGATCTACATGCGCGCCGGCTGGCACGGTGACGATCAGCGCCTGATCGACGCCACCAAACTCAGCGCCGACCAGAACACCTCCGCCAATATGGTCGACGTCTCTGAAGACGGCAACCTGCTCGTCTACGAAATTCGCGAAGGCGGCGCCGACGAAGGCTCGGTGCACATCCTCAATGTGCGCACCGGAGCTGATCTGCCTGACATCCTGCCCTCCGCGCGCTACTCCGGCGTCAGCCTCAGCCCCGACAACGGGGGCCTCTACTACGCGAAATTCACCCACCAGGGCACCAACGTCTGGTTCCACAAGTTCGGCACGCCCGTCGCCGGCGACCCGAAGCTCTTCGGCGGCGATTATCGCGGCAAGCAGCTCGGCGAGCTCGACCTGGTCGGCGTCCGCATCACTGACAATCATCACTTCCTCATCGTCAACATCGCCCACGGCGTGCCCGCCACCAGCGAAGACTTCCTCGTGAAGGACCTGCGCAAGCCCGGCAGCGATTTTGTCCCGCTCGTCTACAACGTCGAAGCGCACGTCCGCGTCATCGACGCCCAGGACCGCTTCTTTCTGATGACGGATTTTCAGGCCCCCAATACGCGCATCGTCGAGGCGACCCCCGGCGCGGATCCATCCTCCTGGAAAACCATCGTCGCCGAAGGCAAAGAAGTCATCGCAAGCTACAGCATTGTCGGCGGCAAGCTCTTCGTCTCGCGCCTGCACGACGTCAAAACCGAAACCACTATCTACACCCTCGACGGAAAAGAGATCGGCAAGCTCACCTACCCAGGCATCGGCACCGGCTCGGTCGTCTTCGGCCGATCCACCGAGACCGAGGGCTTCTACACCTTCGACTCGTTCATCATTCCGCCCACCATCTACCGCTACGACACGAAGACCGGCCACTCCGAAGTTTTCGCCGCGCCCAAGGTCCCCTTTGACTCCTCGCAGTACGAAGTCACCCAGGTCTTCTACAACTCAAAGGACGGCACGCGCGTCCCGATGTTCATCGCTGGCAAAAAAGGCATCAAGCGCGACGGCAGCGCGCGCCTGCTCATGACCGGCTATGGCGGATTCGATTTGCCTATGCTCTCCGAGTGGAATCCCGAATATGCCTGGTGGATGGAGCAAGGCGGATTCTTCGCGCTGCCCAACCTGCGCGGCGGCAACGAATACGGTGAGGCCTGGCACAAAGCCGCCATGTTTGAGAATAAGCAAAACGTCTTTGACGACTTCGCCGGCGCGGCCGAGTATCTCATCGCCAACCACTACACCTCGCCTGAGCACTTCGCCATCCGCGGCCGTTCCAACGGCGGCCTTCTCATGGGCGCGGCCATGACCCAGCGCCCCGATCTCTTCGGCGCCATCTGGTGCGGCTATCCGCTCCTTGATATGCTCCGCTACCAGCGCTTCGAGTTCGGCCGCCTCTGGACCACCGAATACGGCAACGCCGAAAATCCGAAGGACTTTGCGTACATCGTCAAATACTCGCCCTACCAAAACGTCCACAAGGGCGAGAAATACCCCGCCATCATGTTCTTCACCGGCGACAACGATACTCGCGTCGACCCCATGAACGCCCGCAAAATGACCGCGCTCATGCAGGCCCAGCTGCAGAATTCGGCTGGCGGCGATCGCCCCATCCTGCTGCACTATTCCGTCAAGGGCGGACACTCGGCCGGCGTCTCCATGACGCAACTCGTCGACGACTACGCCGACGAAATGGCCTTCCTCTGGAACGAAACCAGCGGGATGCAACAAAAAGCCGGTGCGGGGAGCACCGGCTCTTCCAACAACTAGCTCGCTCTCAGGCGGCGGGGGCGATCAACAGAGGTTCGATGGCGGGCGCAGCCACGACGGTGGGCATCTGCACGGTCACGTACTTGCCTCCAGCCACTTCGCTGAAAACCCGGTTTGTGGTGTCTTCGGTCCGCGTGGAGTCGATGTGCAGCTTCCGCACCGCACGCATCACCACGGTGGCCAGGAGAAAGCGGTTTTCTATTTTCAGCCCGGCCGAGTACACCAGATTCGATCGCATTCGCTTCGCCTCATTTTCGGTTGTGGATCATGAACAACGAAAAGCCAGGGCTCGCGGCAGAAAAAGTCCTGCACAGCAGGCACGATGGTCCGCCGGACGGCAAACGATCGAGGACAGGCTAAAGAATTAGGAAGAGAAAGCAATTCTCTCCCTGGTTCGAGCATACGCTGCCGAGGCCATTTCCCCTAATACAAAAGGTGGCTCCCGCCTCCCTTCCGGGCTCGCCCCCCCGACCCCTTTGAGCGAAGCTGGCTGCCCGCTTCTCCCGAATTGGTCCTCAATCCCAGCATGAAATCAGTGCAAATTTTCATCCGATCGAAAACCCTGACGCTATTGACCAAATTTGCACAGGTCCTCCCTGCGCTATCCCATTTTGGGACCCCTTCTCCACAACTCCCACACCCATCCACCGAAACTGCACCATCTTCACGCCTTGTCCCGCGCCCACCACACGCGTAACCTCTTTTCGTGGCACGTGAATCACTCCCCAGATCCTGCCGGGGCGCATCGTGCCGCGCGGCCCTCCTGGCGCCCCGGCAGCGTTCAAACCCGCCAACCACGCACCTTCCAGCCATTCTCCACAACCAAAATCCGGCAATTATGTTCCTTGATTCCCCCTTCCCCATCTGAAATACTAGATGTTGTGGTTAGGGCTTGACACACACCATTAACAGAGGTACTTTCCCTTCTGCGGCTCCAAAATATCCGTTGAGGTTCTGAAAAGCGGTCGTCGCCTCCCCCATTAACTGGAAGCACACTCGCCTGAAGTCCTGCGGTTTTCTTGTCCGCCATTGGTTAGCTTGCTTTTGTCCTGCCGAGATCAGGAACCCGAGGAGTGTTCCTCAGGGCCCCTGTTCCCGGAAATCCAGTTTTTCCCGGTGCCCTTTGGGTGCCGGCCAGGGCCACGACGACCAGAAAGACCACGCTGAACCCACGCGATTAGCGTCATTATCCAGAAGAGAGGAACACCCATGGCCGAGGCTACCAGGAAATCCGTCACGCTCGCCTCCTCCGACTCCGCGACCCACGGCGCCGGCCATCCCACAACGTCCAGCTCTGCCCCGCAGACCGCGCTCCGCTTCCCGCGCTTCTTCTCCCGCGCCAACGCCTCGCCCTATGACGAGATCCAGTGGGAGCGCCGCACCGCCGCCATCACCGATGCGGGCGGCAAGACCATCTTCGAGCAGAAGGACGTCGAAATCCCCGTCGACTGGTCCATGACCGCCACCAACATCGTCGCCAGCAAATATCTCCACGGCCAGATCGGCACCCCCGAGCGCGAGACCGGCGTCCGCCAGCTCGTCGGCCGCGTCGCCGAAACCATCCGCGACTGGGGCCTGAAGGGCGGCTACTTCGCCACTCCCGAAGATGCCGCCGTCTTCCACGATGAGCTCGTCCACCTGCTGGTCACCCAGAAGGCCGCCTTCAATTCGCCCGTCTGGTTCAACGTCGGCT
>PKVY01000010.1 GCA_003131625.1 Acidobacterium sp.
GCTTCATCTTCCAGAGCTTCAATCTCATCGGCGATCTCACGGTCTATGAGAATGTCGAACTGCCGCTCACCTATCGCTCCGGCATGTCGTCCACCGAGCGCAAGCGCCGCGTGCAGGAGTCGCTCGAGCGCGTCTCGATGGCGCACCGCATCCGCCACTATCCATCCCAGCTCTCCGGCGGTCAGCAGCAGCGTGTCGCCGTCGCTCGTGCTCTGGCCGGATCGCCTTCGATCCTGCTCGCTGACGAGCCTACCGGTAACCTCGACTCGCGCAATGCCGAAGCGGTGATGGAGCTGCTCCAGAATCTGCATCGCGAGGGCGCGACCATCTGCATGGTGACCCACGATCCGCGCTTCGCCCGCCATGCCGATCGCCAGATCCACCTCTTCGACGGCAAGGTCGTCGCCGAGGGTGAGTCGCTGGAGCAGGTCCTCGAAGTCAAGTAAGGAGCCCGCAGCCTGCAGCCGGCGGCTGGCCACACGCATTCGTGTGTGGAGTTGACACTGCTGCGGGCTGCAGGCTGCGAGCTGCAGGCTAAAAATATGATTCAGCTAAAAAATATCGAACGCAGTTACAAAACCGGCGCCGGCCAGACCTGGGTCCTCCGCCGCGTCAACCTCGAAATCAAAGAAGGCGATTTCCTCACCATCATGGGACCCTCCGGCGCGGGCAAATCCTCGCTCCTCAATGTCCTTGCTCTGCTCGACGACCAGTGGCTGGGCGAGTACTGGTTCAGGGAAGAAGCTGCGCATCGCATGAATCGCCGCCAGCGCGCCGACCTCGCCAAGCGCAACATCGGCATGGTCTTCCAGAGCTACCACCTCCTCGACGATCTCACCGTCGCGGAGAACATCGACCTCCCGCTCTCCTATAAGGACATGCCCCGCGCCCAGCGCCAGGGCCTCGTCGCCGATACCCTCGACCGCTTCAGCATCGTCGGCAAGAAAGACCTCTTCCCTTCCCAGCTTTCCGGCGGACAGCAGCAGCTGGTCGGCGTCGCTCGCGCCGTCATTCACAAACCCGCGCTGCTCCTCGCCGACGAGCCCACCGGCAATCTGCATTCCAGCCAGGCAAAGGAGATCATGGAGCTGTTTAAGGAGCTGAACCAGCAGGGCACCACCATCGTTCAGGTCACCCACTCTGAAGTCAACGCCTCGTACGGCTCCCGCGTCATCGAGCTGCGCGACGGCTGGATGACCGCCGATTCCTCCAATCCCAATCTCGGCGTGGAGGTCACCGCATCGTGACCGGCTCCCTCTGGCATCGGCGTCTCTCGGTTTCTGCACTCGCTCTTTGCGGCCTCCTCGCTGCGCCGCTCCTCGCGCAGAACTCGGCGACACCGCAGCCTCCTCCGGCCACCGATCAGTCCACTCCCGCCGCGCCAACTCCGACTACTACGCCGCCTCCGGCCACCCCCACCATCGCCCAGCAGGCCCAGCAAATTCAGCTCCAGTCCATCGGCCCCCAGCAGCCCTTCCACGTTGAGATGCCCACGTCGCATTTCAACCCGCTCTTCCCCTATCGGCCGAGCAAAGCGCCCGAGCTGGACCTCCACAACTCGCCACGTCTGGAAAACCTGATCCACGAAGGCAAACTCTACATCAGTCTCCAGGACGCCATCGCTCTTGCCCTCGAAAACAACCTCGACATCGCCTACGCCCGCTACTACGCCCCTCTCGCCCAGACCGATGTCCTGCGCACCAAGTCGGGCAGCCCCGCCCAGGGTGTGAACGCCAGCGTCACTCAGTCCACCCAGGGAGGCTTTAGTGGATCCTCCGGCGGCGGTGGCGGAGGCGGCGCCTCTGCGGCCGCGGGCGCCGGCGGCATTGTCACCTCCACCCTCGGCGCTGGAGCGAATGTCCCTTCTTTCGATCCCTCCCTGACCTTCCAGGGCTACGTCGATCACACCGTTGTCCAGGAGGCCAACCAGTTTCTGGTCGGCGTGCCCACTCTCAGGGACAACACCATTAAGGTTCTGTCGACTTACAACCAATCCTTTGCCCTCGGCACGAATGTGCAGGTCAATTACCTCGGCGAGCGTGTCACCAGCAATTCACCCTACAACAACATCAATCCCGATCTGTATTCGAATTTTGCGGTACAAATCGCTCAACCCCTTCTCGCCGGATTCGGCTTCTCCTCCAATGAGCGCTACATCCGCATCGCCAGGCGCAATGCCCAGATCATCGACCTCGTCTTTAAGCAGCAGGTCATTGCCACCGTCACCCAGACCGAAAACATCTACTGGGATCTGGTCGATTCGTATCAGGACGAGCTCATCAAGGAGCAAGCCCTCGGCTTCGCCAACCAGACCCTCTCCGACGATCAAAAGCAGCTCGACCTCAAGGCCATCCCCGCCCTGCAGGTGATGACCGACCAGTCCGCGGTGGCCACCGCCGAAGGCAACCTCACTGTGGCGCGCGCCAGCCTGCGCCTGAATGAACTGCTGATGAAGAACCAGCTCACCAAGGTCGACGACCCGGCCATCGACGAAATGCCGGTCGTCCCTCTCGATCTCCAGGGCCAACCCGATCCCAACGCCACCAAGACTACGGACGACCTGATTGCCGAGGCGGAGAAGGACCGTCCCGAGGTCGCCATCTACCAACAGCAGGCGGATGTCCAGAAGCAGGCCCTCAAGGACATCAACAGTGAACTGCTGCCCAGTCTCAACATGTACGGCTACTATTCCGGTGCCGGTACCGCCGGCCCCAAAAACCCCTTTTGCGATCTCAGCCCGCAAGAGTGCGCCACCACCCTCCCCACTGGCTTCCCCCAGATGCTCCAGAACACCTTCAACTACTCCTCACCCGAGTATCAGGTAGGCATGACCCTCTCCATCAACCTGCGCAATCGCACCGTGAAAGCCAATCAGTTCCAGGAAGTGCTGCAGTACCGCCAGAGCCAGATCACCTCCGTGCAGCAGCAGAAGAACATCCGCTTTGACGTCCGCAACTCGCAGTTCGCGCTCGAACAGGCTCAGGCCCAGGTCGACGCTGCGCAGAAATCCCGCGACCTCGCCCAGCGCACCTTCGACATCACCAAACAGGAGCAGCAGCTCGGCGCCAAATCCAGCGTCGACACCTTAGCCGCCGAAAACGCCCTCGCCATCGCCGAATCCGCTCTCGACCTGGCCAAAAGCAACTTCGAAAAACGCAAAGTCGACATCGACCGCGCTATCGGTGACACCCTCAACCGCCTGCACGTTTCCATCGAAGACGCAAAATCCGGCATCGTCACCCACGGCCCATAACCCGGCCCCGCAACCTGCAACCCGTAACCTGCAACCTGTAACCTGCGATGTCCACCGCCGCTCAACCCGTCCCCGTCGAAGCCGCCAGCACGAAGCTCGCGCCCCTTGTCCTCATCGCCGACGATCAGCCCCACATCCTCGACGCCCTCGAGCTCCTCCTCGAACCCGAAGGCTACCGCATCGAAAAAGCCACCTCGCCGTACATGGTCATCGACGCGCTCAAGTCCAGCACCTTCGACGCCCTCCTCCTCGACCTGAATTACACCCGCGACACCACCTCCGGCCGCGAAGGCCTCGACCTCCTCTCCCAGATTCGCTCCCACGAGTCCCAGCTCCCCGTCATCATCATGACCGCCTGGGCCAACGTCGAGCTCGCCGTCGAAGCCATGCGCCGCGGCGCCAACGACTTCATCCAGAAACCCTGGGACAACGCCCGCCTGCTTACCATCCTGCGCACCCAGATCGATCTCAACAACGCCGTCCGCCGCGCCAATCGCCTCGAAGCCGAGAATCGCCTCCTCCGTACTCAGGGCCTGCCGGAAATGATCGCCACCGCCCCCGCCATGCAGCCGGTCCTCGCCACCATCGCCCGCATCGGCCCCTCCGACGCCAGCGTCCTCATCACTGGTGAGCACGGTACCGGCAAAGAAATCGTCGCGCAGACCCTCCACGCCCTCTCCTCGCGCGCCTCCCGATCCATGGTCGCCGTCAACACCGGCGCGCTCCCCGAAGGCACCTTCGAGTCCGAACTCTTCGGTCACGTCAAAGGCGCATTCACCGACGCCCGCACCGAGCGCATCGGCCGCTTCGAGCTTGCTGAGGGCGGAACCCTCTTCCTCGACGAAATCGCCAATGTCCCCATGCGCCAGCAGGCCAAACTCCTGCGCGTGCTTGAAACCGGCGAGATGGAGCGCGTCGGCTCCTCGAAAACTCGCCGCGTCAATGTCCGCATCCTCTCGGCCACCAACGCCGACATTCGCGCCGAAGTCGAAGCCCAACACTTCCGCGCCGACCTCCTCTTCCGCCTCAACACCGTCGAGATTCACTTGCCGCCCCTGCGCGAGCGCCGCGAAGACATCCCACCGTTAGCCGCGCATTTCCTCTCCCGTTACGCCCAGCGTTACCGCAAGCAGGTCCAGAGCATCGATCCCGCCGCGCTGCAGCTCATGCTCCACTACGCCTGGCCCGGCAACGTCCGCGAACT
>PKVY01000015.1 GCA_003131625.1 Acidobacterium sp.
GCAAGCCCCGCGTCTCCGCATTCAAGAATGCCAATATCGACGCCATTCTTGCGCTGAAACCGGATCTGGTTTTAGCGTTCTCCGACGTGCAGGCCGAGATCACACGCCAGCTCGTTCTGCGCGGAGCAACGGTGATGAACTTCAACCAGCGCAGCATCCGGGAGATTCTGGAGATGATCGCGGTGCTGGCGCGAATTGTGGACAAAGCGGCNNACATGATCGCTCTGCTCTCCCGCCTTGTCGGCAAGCAGAGTAAGGGCCAGACGATCGTTGCAGACCTTCTGCGCGGCCTTGAGGCCATCGCAATCTCCGCGCAATCGTTTCCCCGTCGGCCGCGAGTCTTCTTCGAGGAATGGAAAGACCCGCTCATCAGCGGAATTCGCTGGGTTGAAGAGCTGATCGAAATCGCGGGCGGCGCAGTCATCTTTCCGGAATTGCTCGGCTGCGGCAACGCTCAGGACCGGGTCGTCGATCCATCCGCGGTGGTGTCCCGCGACCCCGAGGTCATCATCGCCTCGTGGTGCGGAATGAAGGTAAACAAACCGCTCATCCGTTCTCGTCCCGGCTGGTCCTCCATAAGCGCCATCCGCAACGGGCAGGTCTACGAGGTCAAATCCACCTACATTCTGCAGCCCGGCCCCGCGTCGTTAACTGAAGGAGTGCGGCAAATCCACACCATCCTCGCGCGTGTTGTCGGTGTCGATGTCGCACCGTCTCTGAAACCGAAGGAGAAAATCGATCCCCAACTCCTGTAAGATTTAATCAGGCCGCTCTCGCTGAATTGCCTCTTTGAGCAATCTGCACGCAGCTTCTTCACGCAAGCATGTTTTTCGGAAGAACGCGGTCTGCCAAAGGAGCACCTGAAAATATGGCGCACTCACCTATCATGCCTTCGCCGCTGGCTTTGCCCGGCGTCTCCAAAATCGTCGCCATCGGTTCCGGCAAGGGCGGTGTCNNGGCGGCGTCGGCAAGACCACCGTCGCCGTCAACCTGGCCATTGCCCTCTCCCGCCTCGGCCAGCGCGTCGGCCTCATCGACGCCGACATCTACGGCCCCAACGTCCCGCTCATGATGGGCTCTACCCAGCAGCCCAAAGTCCTTCCCGGCAACCGCATCGAGCCCAACCTCACCCACGGCATCAAGACCATCTCCATCGGCTACATCTCGCCCGGCGACAAGCCGCTCGTGATGCGCGGGCCCATGCTCCACCAGATCATCCGCCAGTTCCTGCAGCAGGTCGAATGGGGCGAGCTCGATATCCTCCTCGTCGATCTCCCGCCCGGCACCGGCGACGTCGTCATCTCGCTCGTGCAAACCGTCCCGCTCACCGGCGCCATCGTCGTCTCCACCCCCTCCGACGTCGCCCTTCAGGACGCACGCAAGGCCCTCGAAATGTTTCACCAGGTCAACGTCGAAGTCCTCGGCATCGTCGAAAACATGAGCCACTTCACCTGCCCCCACTGCCACACAGAAATCGACATCTTCTCCCGTGGCGGCGCCGAGCGCACCGCGAAGCAGTTCAACGTCCCCTTCCTCGGATCCGTCGAACTCGTGCCCGAGATCCGTCAGGGCGGAGACACCGGCGTGCCCGTCGCCCTCGCCGGACCGGACGCGCCCTACGCCGCGCAGTTCTACGCCATCGCCAGCCACCTCGCCGACCGAGCCCTCGCCCAGGCCGCCAAAACCGAAAATATCTTCGAAATTAGCTAACCGTCATCCTGAGCGAAGTCCGGCTCCCCGAGCCGGACGCAGTCGAAGGACCTCCCGAGCGTCAGTAACTCCGACGAGCGAGCTCGTCGAAGTTCGCGAGGGCAACGAACCTCCCCGGCCCGGTGCCTCGTGCTCTTCGATCTGTGGCATACTATACACATGAAACGTACAAATCTTGTGTTGGATGCGCATCTGCTCGACGAAGCCACACGAGTGCTCCAGGCCAAAACCTGGTCGGCGGCTGTCAATATTGCGTTGGCTGAGGTTCTCCGCGTCCGCCGCATCCAGCGCATCCCCTCCTTCTTTGGCGAAGGCCTCTGGGAAGGCAATCTTGCGGCCATGCGCGAGGACAAGCCCCCTCGCACCACCAGACGGCGCAGGAGACAAGCTTGATTCTGGTCGACACCTCGATCTGGGTCGAGATGCTCAACGGCAGGATCGGAAAAACGTCCGAGGAGCAGCTCTTCAACTTCGTCACCTGCGGGCCCGTCACTCAGGAAGTCCTCCAGGGCCTGCGGCCCACGCCTCGCGCCGATGGCTTCCGTGATGCCTTCCTGGCCTTGCCGGTTCTCAGCGACCCCTTGCCGAAATCGCTGTTCCTGGCGGCGTCGGACATCTATCGTGTGGGCCGGGACAAGGGACGCACGATTCGCTCCTCCACCGATTGCCTGATAGCCGCCATCGCCATCGAAAACCGTGTGCCCGTTTGGCACAGGGATCGCGACTTTGACGCGATTGCAACCTTCACCAGCCTGCAAATCTCGCCGCGGCCACGCTAACGGCTCCTTCGCCCGAACGCGTCTTATCTGGCCTTTTGCGCTCCTGGCTCCCAGCTCCTGGCTCCCTGCTACAGGCCACCAGCTATCGGCTGCCTCTCCCCCGTGCTACGCTGAAAAAATGGAGGGCCGCATGTCCCGCTACTCCCGTCGTGATTTCCTCAAAGCCACCGCCGCTGCCGGCGCAGCCGCCACCCTCTCCACCGTCCCGCTCACTGCCGAAACCCGCCGCGCCACCGACCTCGTTACCCTCGGCAAAACCAACGTCAAGGTCACGCGCCTCGCCTTCGGCACCGGCTCCAACAATGGAGCCGTCCAGCGCAACCTCGGCCAGGAAGGATTCAATCGCCTCGTCCGCTACGCCTACGACCACGGCATCCGCTTCTTTGAAACCGCCGACTCCTATTACGACATGCACCGCATGCTCGGCATCGCCCTCAAAGGCATCCCCCGCGATACCTACCAGCTCATGACCAAGGTGACCACCGAAGATTCCATCGATCCCCAGGTCCGCATCGACGAGCTGCGCAAACAAATCAACTCCGACTACTTCGACATCGCCCTCCTCCACTGGCAGCACATCGGCGAATGGCCCGACGTCACCACCCGCTGGCAGGACGGCATCGTCAAAGCCCAGGAGCGCAAAGCCGTCATCGCCCGCGGCGCCTCCGTCCACGGACTCCCCGCCCTCCGCCGCGTCCCCGATTTCCATTGGCTCGAAGTCGCCATGATCCGCGTCAACCACAACGGCACCCGCATGGATACGCCCGTCGCCGATGGCCCCGGCCGTGGCAACGTCCCCGAAGTCGTCGAGCACATCCACAGCGCTCGCGCCGCGGGCATGGGCGTCATCAGTATGAAGCTCGCCGGCGAAGGCAGCTTCGGCCGCGACGATCGCCAGAAAGCCATGCGCTTCGCCTTCCAAAATGCAAAGGTCGACTCCGTCACCGTCGGCTACAAAAGCCCTCAGGAAATCGACGAAGCCCTCGACAATCTCAACCTCGCCCTCGCCTAAGCTGGTTGGCAAAGCAATCCGGTTTCGAAAAGCAATCGGATTAGCATTCCGGTTTTATACCGTCTCACGGCAATCCGGCTTTATACCGTCTCGCCGCCCCCCTGCGGTAAAACAGCGCCCCGAAAAGCTGGGCCCGGCCAGGTTCACCCCACAGCAAGAAGCGGAAGCCTCTTGCTTCGGTTAGTCAATGCATTTGACTCTGGGCTCCCACCCTGAAGTACCCCGTCGTGCCAAAACGGGAACTGGGTAGCAATCCGGTTTCGAAATGCAATCGGGTAGCAATCCGAAAAATAGCGCGCCCCGAAAAACAGGCCTCGGCCAGGTTCACCCCATAGCAAGAAGCAGAAGCCTCTTGCCTCCGTTAGTCAATGCATTTGACCCTGGGTTTCCACCCTGAGGTACCCCGTCGTGCCAAAACGGGAACCTTCGTTCGACAGGGCTTTAGCCCCTGCCGCTTGCCCACAACCTGCCCGACTTTGGCAGATGGGGGACTCCCCCGCAGCGCAGCGACCGAATACCGCCGAACTCGATCCGCTAGTGCGCCTGCGCCATCGCGGCTGGGATCGTGATCTGGACGGTCCCTTGATCCAGCGGTTGGTGATTGGCATTCACCAGCTGGATCAAAATCCTGTGCGGCCCCGCCGGCAGCCCCTGAAGAATGATCGGATTTCCGCTTGCGTCGGCCCAGTGCCAGCTGGCGTCATCGACCGTCACATGGATGTGTCCCACACGCGGAGACACGGCGAGCGCGGCAGGCCCATAGACCGGCACGATCTGCAGATTCTGGGCGCGATATGTAAGGAACAAAACCCCGCGCGCCAACCGTGCAGGATCGGGCGAATCGATGAGCAGCTTCGCCGGTGGCTCGCTGCCCGCATCCCGGACAACCACCCCAGGCGCCTCCGCAGCGGTTTGCACAGGAGCCGACGAAGCATCCGGAACCGTAAACCTCACCATGCCCTGATCGAGCAGCCGATGGTTCGCCGTCTCCAGCTGGATCAGGACCTTATGCGGCCCAGGTGGCAGGCCATTAATAATGACTGGATCGCCGCTCGCATCCGCCCAAACCCACGGCGCGTCATCGACCGTCACATGGACGTGTCCGATCCGCGGAGACACGGCAAGCGCGGCAGCCCCGAACACCGGCACGATGTGCAGATTTTCCGCGCGATATTGAATCACCACCCGGCCATGCGACAGCGATTCGGCAAGAGGCGGATCGACCACGATCTTCGCCGGTGGTTCGTTTTCAAGCGGCTCGACCGCTGCTGCTCCACGCACTTCCCTCGCGGTTTGCGCCCCAGCTGACGCAGCCACCAGGCAGGCGACGATGACCGGCGCACTCACCCACCACGACAGACTTCGGTTGATTCGACCTGGCATAGTCAAACAGCCTCCTGATTCGCAGACGCAGTGAACTGGTAGCTCACAACGTCAATCATAGCGACTACCTGAGTCCTGAGCCTGTGGTGCAAATGAGATGTCCGCCAGCACGGCTGCGATGCAGGTAATTCGAGGCTCCCGGCTCCTGGCTCCTGGCTCCCCGCTCCCCGCTACCCGCCGCACTTCATCAGCAAACAAGTAATGTCATCATGCTGCGGAGCATCCGCCTCAAAGCGATCGATATCCGCCAGCAGATACTCCAGCATCACCTGCGGAGCCAGATTCACTCCCCAGCGCAGCATCACCAGCAGCCGTTCCTCGCCGTACTGCAGCTGCCCAGGGTTCTCCGCCTCAACCACTCCATCGGTAAACACCACCAGCCAGTCACCCTGTTCCAGCGTCACATCGCCCGACGCATACGCAGCCGCATCCATCACCCCCAGCGGCATCCCACCCACATCCAGCCGTTCCACCGCACCCGACCGCCGCAGCACAATCGGAGCGTTGTGCCCCGCGTTCACATACGTCAGCCT
The DNA here is from genome assembly GCA_003131625.1 of Acidobacterium sp. Lineage (GTDB taxonomy): Bacteria > Acidobacteriota > Terriglobia > Terriglobales > Acidobacteriaceae > Palsa-343. The sequence goes on from PKVY01000015.1 coordinate 5,418, forward strand.
GCGTGTCGCCGGATCGTACTCCGCGATAAACGCCGTCGTAAACCGCCGCCCGTTCTGGCTGTTGCTGCATGCATACCGATTCATCCTCGCCACTAATTCCGTCAGCGGGCCGGACGTGTCGCTCAGCGTCTTCAGGCTCGCCTGGAATGTCGCCATCAGCATCGCCGCCGGAACGCTCTTGCCCGCCACATCCGCCACAGCAATCAAAAACGTCTTCCCCCCTGATCCCGGCCGCGCAAACACATCGTAGTAATCCCCCGCCACCGTGTTCGCCGGCCGCGTCGCAAACGCAATCTCCACCCCTGGCACCGGCGGCGCCTGCCCCGGCAGCAGCCACGCCTGAATCTCCTTCGCGATCTGCAGATCGCGTTTCATCACCACGCGATCCCCCACCTCCATCATCAGCAGCCCGAACATCAGCACGCCGCCAATCAGCCGCGTCACCCCGGTCTCGATCTCGCCGGACCCCGACTTCGTGTGCCAGCTCCAGTCCGCGGTCGGCAGCACCAACAGCACCAGCGCCAGCAGCAGCAGCACCCGCCGCGCCGGCGTCAGCTTTTCCATGAACGCCCAGAACACCTGCTTCGCCACCTGGAAACCGTGCCGCGTCACCGAATGGTCTTCGCCCGGGCGCGCGTCCACCTCCTGCGAATACAGCCGGTAGCTCGTCCGCGCATCGGCGCGAAACTGACCCCACAGCTCGTTCATCTGCATCCCTTGTGTCACGCGCTGCCAGAACCGCTGCACGCGCTTACCCTTCGTCTGTCCTTTCATGGGATTCCGCACCGCCGGGGCCATCGCCACGTCCTCATTCATCGCACGAATGAATTGTCCTGATCAGGATACGCAATCGAAGCTGCGCAGTTCGGTTGCTCGCCGGGTGCCCCACATCTGCCCGCTTTTGGCAGATGTGGGATACGCGCATTAGCGCGCCTTCTCGCCACCAGCTACTTGGCTACTGGCCACCAGCTTTTGGCTACTCGCGTCTGGCTACCGGCTACGGGCTGCCCGTACATCATTCCTTCACACAACGCTCCTACATTGTCCGGTGAAGGAGACACCCATGCCCGAAGATCTCGCCGATCTTGATCAGATGCAGCAAGACTACAAAGCCGCCGTCGACGAGTGGATCGCCACCATCCGCGAAGAAGAAGCCCTCGCCTCGGTCAACCACACCGTCGCCGCAATCGACAAATGGGAGAACGCCGGCTTCGCCGAGGAAGCAGCCCGAGACCGAGCCAAAGCCGCGAAGAAAAACTACGAGGACGCCCTGCGCGAGAAGTTCTTCAACTTCTGAGTTCGCACAAGCGAACGAAGAATCTCGAGCGAGATCTCCAGGAATTTGCCGTGCTCAGAGCACAGGGCCCTGCGCTCCGTGCTCCGCGCCCTGTTTTCCCTATACCCTATCCCCTAAACCCTATCCCCTGCGCTCGTCACTCCGAAGTCGTCGGATCGATCATCCTCCGCACCTGCGACACCCGGTTCGCCGGAAATCCGCCCATCTCCGCATGTTTCCGCACCGCTGCCTCATCCGGCGCTATGTACACGCAGTAAATCTTGTCGTCCGTCACGAAGCTCTCCACCCACTGAATCTGCGGCCCCATCTCCCGCAGCACGCCGCACGACTTCTGCGCAACCCCCTGCAGCTGATCCGGCGTCAGCTTGCCCGCTCCTGGAATCTCCCGCTCGATCACAAATTTCGGCATTGGCGTTTCTTCTCCCCAATAAAGTTAATCCGCCTCTTCCCCTCACGCTCCCCAACTCCGGCTGATCCCATCGAGTGTAAAGCCAGCGGCCTTCCACCAGCTATTCGCTACCAGATGCAGGGCTGCTTTCTGCCCTCGGATCGCTGATCGCTGAATGGCTCTGCGGCTTCGCTAACCGCTGACGGCGAATTGTCCTGCAGAAATCTGGCTGCCCCGGGTCTCGATTCTTCAGACCCGGGATACGCGCACACTGCGCCCCACGCGGTCGCCTAAACTCTAATCCCTAAACTCTAAACTCTGTGCCCTACACCCTGTCCCCTATACCCTATCCCCTGTCTCTCTCACTCCATCCTCAGCACCTGCATCGGATGAATCCCCGCCGCCCGTCGCGCCGGCAGATAACAAGCCAGCAGCGCCGCCATCATCAGCACAAAGCCCACCGATAAAAACGCGACAACATCCAGCGGCCGCACTCCAAACAGCATGCTCTGCATCGCCCGTCCTACAAAGTACGAGCCCACCAGCCCCAGCCCCAACCCGATCGACGCCAGAATCAGGCCTTCCCGCACCACCAGTCCCACCACCCGGCCCGGCGACGCGCCCAGCGCCATGCGCAGCGCAATCTCATGCGACCGCTGCGCCACGCTGAACGCCATCACCCCATAAATCCCCAGCGCTGCCAGAAACAACGCCACCGCCGCGAAGCTCCCAAACAAAACCAGCGTGAACCGCTCGCTCGACATCGTCAGGTCCCGAATGTCCTCCAGCGTCCGCGGCTGCGCCAGCGCAATCTCCGGATCCACCGAGTGCACCGCCGCCGCAACGCTCCGCTCCATCGCCATCGGCGCCTCCGCCGTCCTCACTCCAAACGCCGCCTGCGGCCACGGAATTTGCCAGAACGGAATCAGCATCTCCGGATTTTCGTCCCGCTGATCCGCCGAATGCACGTTGTGATACACCCCTACAATCTGCCACTCCTGGTACGGCCCCAGATTTTGTACCCCAGGAATCAGCTGTTCTACTGCAATCCGTGTCCGTAGGGGGTCCTTCCCCTTCAGCCACTTCTTCACGAAATCCTCGTTGACCACCGCCGCCTTCACGCTCGTCGCCGTATCCTGATCGTTCAGTTCGCGCCCTTTCATCAGGTGAATCCCGAACGTTGAAAAATAATCCGGCGTCACCATCCCGAATCCCGTATTCGGACGCAGCGATGGATCCGCATAGGTCGGCCCACCTTCAATCGTGAACGGCATCCCAAATCCCGCGCCATACAGCGGCATCCCCGTCATCGCCGACGCATGCTCCACTCCCGGCACCGCATCGATCCGCGCCAATATGTCACGGTAATAGGCACTAATCTGCTGTGGATCCTTCGACCGCGCATCCGGTACCGGCAAAAAGAACGTCAGTACGTGATCCGTCTTCACCCCCAGATCCACCCGCGTCAGATTCCAGAAGCTGTGGATCGCCAGTCCCGCCCCGGCCAGCAGCACCAGCGCCAGCGTGAATTCCCCCACCACCAGCCCCCGCCGCAGCCTGTGCTTCCCCGCACTCGTCCCCGTGCGTCCACCCTCCTTCAGCGCCTCGCCCGGATCCACGCGCGACGCGTACCACGCCGGCACTGAGCCCGCCATCAGCCCCGCGATCGTGGTCGCCAGCAGCGTGAACAGCAGGATCGGTAGATTCAGCCGAAGGTCGGCTTCGCTCGGCAGCGTGTCCTGCGGCATCGCCGCGATCAATCCCTGCAGCATCGCGTAGCCCACACCCACTCCCAGCGCGCCCCCCGCCAGCGCCAGCACCACGCTCTCCGTCAGCAGTTGCGCCACGATCGTCTTCCGCGACGCACCCACCGCGCTTCGCACCGCCAGCTCCTTCTGCCGCGTCATGCCCCGCGCCAGCAGCAGATTCGCTACGTTCACGCACGCGATCAGCAGCACGAATCCCACCGCGCCCATCAGCAGCCACAGCATCTGGATCCGTTCCTTCGGCAGAAAATCGTTCTTCAGCGGCTCCACATACGAGCCCCATCCCTTATCGCTCTTCGGATACACCTCCGCGATATGCGCCGTCACCGCATCCATATTCTGTTGCGCCTGCTTAACCGTCACCCCCGGCTTCAGCCGCCCCATCACCAGCAGCCAGTGAAAATCGTGATTCACCTGCTCCGGCTTGAACACCAGCGGCACCGTCATCTGCGCCTGCTGCCGGTCGTAGATCCCCGGCGGCTGCACGCCCACCACCGTGTACGGCTCGCCATTCAGCCGCAGCGTCGTCCCCACAATGTTCCGGTTCGATCCCAGCTTCGCCCACAGCTTGTGCGTCAGGATCACCACGTGCTCGTGCCCCGCCACGCCTTCTTCCGGCAGAAAATACCGCCCCAGAAACAGCGGCTCGCCCACCATCTTCAGCATGCCCACCGTGGTCATCGTCGCATCCAGATACTCAGGCTGATCCTTCGTCGCGATGTTGAAGCTCTGCCCGCTCCACGCGCACAAATCCTGGAAGACGACCGCCTGATTCTTCCAGTCCGTGAAGTCGCCCGCCGCCACGCCGTTGTGGTACGTCTGAATCTTCGACCACACCATCACCAGCTGGTTCGGCTCCGGATACGGCAGCGGCGCCAACAGCGTCGCAAAATCCACCGTGAAGATCGCCGTGTTCGCGCCAATCCCCAGCGCCAGCGTCAACAACACCGTCACCGTCAGGCCGGGATTCCGTCCCAGCATCCTCAAACTGAAGCGAAGATTCTGCACCAGCGTTTCCATGCCTACTCCTCAATCCACGATGATGGGTGCCCCATCCTGTGCGCGTGTCGTTCGCGCAGCAGGGTGGGGTGTTCCTCAGGATCGGCCGAGCAACGCATTGCGATGACGCACACCCCGACCCCACGCTCATCCCGACCATCGACTCGATTTGCGAATTTAGACTTTTGATCTCGTGATTCGTCCGCAAGCCCCGCACGCCACAGGGCCCTCCGGCGATATGTTACGCAAAGTAACATCCCCGGGTTCCTCTGCGAGCGAAAATGTGACGAATTTATGCCGGGCTGGCCCGGAGCCTGGCCTGAGCGAATGCCGAGCGACGCGAGGCGAGCCGAATGGCTCTCGACTTTGAGACCCGGGAATCGCGCGCGGGCCTGAGCAGGCTGGCTTTCCTAAACTCTAAACTCTGTTCCCTGTTCACTGACCACTGACCCCTGTCACTTGTCATGCAGCACATCCTGCCCCACCTTCGGCCGCCGCGCCGTCCCCGTAATCGCCACCGTCACCAACGCCCCCGCATCCTTATGCCGGAAAAATGGATTCAGCGGTTTCAGCAGCGCCGCTTTCCATCCCGTCACCGCGTCGGAGAGGCTCCGCTCCAGCGCCACCTGTCCGGTCAGATGAATTCTCGTGTCCAGCAAATTGAATGTCCCATGCAGGTGCGCCTCTGCGCCCGGCATGGTAGCGCGAATGTCCGGAAAATACGCCATCCCATGCTCAAACCGCGTCTGCGTTCGAGCCGCCATCGTAATCTTCGGCGCATCGCCGGCCGCCGCGCCCCCGGCCGTCGCCCTGCTCACTCGCGCGCTGAACGCATCCACCTTCTCCTGCTTGTTCGCGTCCACCAGCCTCATCTTCTCCAGTGAAACATCGCCCTTCAGACGCAGCTTCTCCAGAAACCTGCCCGGCCCCTCGCCGAATTCCACCGCTGCCCGAAAATTCACATCCCCTTCCACCTGCGGCGGCGACTCCTCCACGATCTTCAGCAGATCCTCCACCTGGCTGTCCTTCGTCTCGATTGTCACCGCTACCTTCCTCGGCGACCCTGCCACCGATCCGCTGGCTGTAATCGTGCTGTTCCCGCTCTTCACCTCGGCATTCTCAATCTCCACATCGCCATTTGTGCCGCTCACTGTGACGTGATACGCCGCATCCATCCGCACCGTATGCCCCGAACCAACCCGAAAATCGGGAATCTGCGCCTCGCCCGCCACATCCATGGCCGAAAATATCCCGCCAAATCGCCCGCCCGCCGCCGCATGGCCCCACATCCCCTGCAGCCCCTGCAAATCTGCGTCAATCAGCGAATACGTTCCCGACATCGGTGTTGTCCCGTAGCTGCTCGTCCGAAACGGCCCCAGCATCCCCGTCGCCACCACCGTGCCCCCCGGTTCCGATAGGTTCACCCGAGCGGTGAATTCCAGCGGATGTTGGTTCTCCACGTTGTGAATGGCGAGCGTCCTGAACTCGAAGTGCAGGGGCGGCGCTCCTCCATGCCGCAAAAAATCCAGGCTCGTTCCGTCCGCAAGGATGCTTTCGATCCGCAGCTTCGAGTCTGAAGTGCTGATGACCCCGTTATCGAAATCCATCCGCCGCGCCTTCGTCCCGGGCGGCGCAATCTGCACGTGCAATCCGTCCAGCCGAATCTGATACAGCGTGTGCGGATGGAAGATCAACACCAGCCACTGCCCCGCCACCGTCATCTTCTTCACCGTCGCCAGCGGCGGTATCCGCGTATCCCCGTGCCGATAGAAAGTCACGTCTTCCGCCACGAACCCCGGATGCGGAAAATAAGTCCGGTGATAGCGTTTCACATCCACCCGGCTCTGGAAAACCTGCTGCAGCAGCGGATGCACCTCGCGATAACGAAAGGGCCAGAAATAAAACATCAAATCCACGCCCACCAGCACCACCGTCACCACTCCGATGATGACCGCCTCGGTGATGTGCAGTCCACGTCTTCGCGGGCTAATACCAGCGGCAGCGCTCATGGTCGAACCTTTCCTGGACCCACCAGTGCAGATGACCTGCTCCATTCCCTGGTTGTACCCACCAGGAGCGACCCGCAACCAGCAACCAGCCACCCGCTCACTCCACCGCAAAACAATCCAAATCATTAGCAAATGCAACCGGCCCCGCGTAACTCCGCCGGATCTCCGCCCGCGTCGCATCTTCCTTCCCCAGCGTCCGCAGCATCCGATGCGACAGCACCAGCTGCTTCACATGCGCATGCGCCGCCGTCGTCCCGATCACCGAGGGCGGCATGTGCAGACGCCTCTCCACGCCGGTAGCATCCTCCGGCACCGCGTTATGCGCGACGAACAAGTCCGCGTTCATCGCCAGCTGGGTCAGGCCCTCCCCGTCCCCGTTCGTATCTCCGCTGAAGACGATCCGTTTGCCGCCCATTTCCACCCGCCAGGCCAGTGCAGGAAACGCGCCATGCACCACCCGCACCGCATACAGCGCCATCGTGTCGTTGCGCAGAACCAGCGCCGGCGCCGCTTCCGTCGCAACATCGTGCGGCTGCAACTGGTAAGTTCCTCCCTCGCCCGGCTCCACTAGCTCGCTCAGATACCGCCATGCCCCATGCGGATCGCTGAACAGATCGTGCACAAACTCCGTCGTCGAGGGCATGTACTCGTTCCCCGCCGGTCCATACACCGGCAGCGGCCGCGTGCGCTCTTCAAACCACGAAGAGAAAATGAGCGCCGGAAAATCCCCGCTGTGATCGATATGAAAATGGCTGAAGAGAAAAACGTCCAGCTGCGACATCTGCGCTCCGCTCTCCCCAAAACGCAGCGCGCTGCCTCCTCCTGCGTCCACCATCACCCGCGCGCGCCCGTCCTTCCAGATCAGGTAACTGGTCGACGCCCGCTTGTCCTGCAACTCCGGCCCGCCCGACCCGAGCACCTGCACCGCCAGCCCTTTCGCCCCGCACGTTTGCGCCACCACGGACGCCCCGCCCCACCAACCTGCGACCAACGCAACTACCAACCCGACCCTGACTCTCCGTCTCAACCAATCCACAACGGAACCTCGCCCTCTTTGTCCTCTGTCAGAACCTCTTCGCCGCGCGTCATCGCTGAACCACCCCGGATGGCTCGGATTCTACCCGCTTCCCTCCACGCTCCGCTCCGCGCTCCCAACCGCCGGTGTCCCACAGCTCGGCCAGAGCGAGCGACGCCCCCTCCATCCGGCACGCGCCAGGTTCACCCCACAGNNAGCAAGTAGCGGACTCTCCCAGTGCACAGCAGTCAATGCAAATCAACCCCGGTTCGACCCGGAAGTATTGCGTTTGGACGTCTCGTGCCCTTTTTGGAACTGCACCGTTGCGGACAACGCCGCCTGTCCCACCACAGAGTCGATAGGCTCCCCGGTTGGAGCATGAGATCTTCCCCTGGCGCCCCGCAAGTTTCTCACCTCTGCACGCGAAACAAACCACCGATCCCTCCCAGGTGAAGCCGGCCAGGTTCACCCCACAGCAAGTAGCGGACTCTCCCAGCGCACAGCAGTCAATGCAAATCAACCCCGGTTCGACCCGGAAGTATTGCGTTTGGACGTCTCGTTCCCTTTTTGAAACAGCGCCGCCTTACAGAACGCCGGAGGCCAATCACCTGGCCTGAGCGAGCCGAGCCGCCACCCCCTCCATGTGGAACGCGCCAGGTTCACCCCACAGCAAGTAGNNCCACAGCAAGTAGCGGACTCTCTTGGCGTTCCATCGTCAATGCAATCTAACCTGGGTCTCGACACCGAAGTACTGCATTTGGACATCTCCGCGGCCCTTTTTGAAACAGTACCGTTTTGGGAAACGCCGCGTCGCCACAACCACCGCTTCTCCCCTACCAGCTACCCGCGACCCGCCGCCCTTCGCGAACCGCTTCACCAGCCAACCGCTGCTCGGCGACCAGCCACCTGCGACCCGCCGCCTTTTGCTACCTTGGAAGAGACCGTTATGAAACCCACACGCCTCCCTGCTGTCCTCCTTGCACTCCTGCTCCTCGCTCCCTTCGCCCTCGCCCGAACCCACGCCGACGCGCAATCCAACCCAACCGCAACCACGGCGCACCACGCGGCCACTCGCGCCAAAGACGTCCCCACCCCCCCGCCCCCCAGCGCTTACAACGACCACCCCAAACTCGCCATCATCCTCGTCATCGATCAGTTCCGCGGCGACTACCTTGACCGCTACCGCGCCGACTTCAAGAATCGCGGCTTCAACCTCTTCCTCCAGCATGGCGCGTATTTCCCCGACTGCTACTACGACTACGCCAACACCAAGACCGCGCCCGGCCACGCCACCATCGGTACCGGCGCCTACACCGACGGCCACGGCATCTCCTCCAACGACTGGTGGGACCTCGCCCGCAATCAGGATCGTCCCATCAGCTCCGTTGAAGACGAGCACTACCGCATCGTCGGCGAGCCCGACTCCAGCATTCCTGCCGACCAGCCCGGCGCAGCGCCCGGGGCCGCCAAATTCCTCACCGGCAGTTCGCCCCGCAACCTGCTCGCGTCCACCGTTGGCGACGAGCTCCGCCTCGCCACCCAGGGCCAGGCCAAAGTCTTTGGCATCTCCCTGAAGGATCGCGCCGCCATCCTTCCCTCGGGCGCCGCCGCCAACGCCGCTTTCTGGATCGATCCCGCCTCCGGCTACTTCGTCACCTCATCCTTCTATATGTCACAGCTTCCCGACTGGGCCACCGCCTTCAACACCGGCCCCGCCATCGCCCAGGCTGAGCAGGATGCCGGCCTCACCACCACCACGAATTTCTACAGCCAGGTCGGTCGCACCCCCGCTGCCAACTCCTACGAGATCAATTTTGCCGAAGCCCTCATCCAGGGCGAGCAGCTCGGGCAGCGCGACGTCACTGACCTGCTCACCATCAGCCTCTCCGCCAACGACATCATGGGCCACGCCAAAGGCCCCGATTCCCCCGACGAGCAGCAGATGGTCGACGCCCTCGACACCCAGTTCGATACCTTCTTCACCTGGCTCGACAAAAACATCCCCGGCGGCCTCGGCAATGTCTGGATCGCCCTCACCGCCGACCACGGCATCGCTCCCGTCCCCGCTACGGCCGCCCAGTACGGCCTCAACGCCGCCACGCTCGATCTCAAAAAGCTCACCGCCGCCCTCGACTACGCCATCAACATGAAGTTCTCTCCCGGCGAAAAGCTCCAGTACATCCTCCCCCACCAGGAACTGCCCTACATCTCGCTCAATCAATCCGAATTCATGAAAGCCGGCATCATCGAGGCTGAGGCCGAAGCCGCCGTCCAGCAACTCCTCCCCGCTGCCATCGCCTCCCTCACGCCCGCCGCGCCCGAGCCGCCGCCCACCGACGCGCCCCTCACTGCGCCCAACCCCTCCGCCGCGCAGCCACTGCCCCAGCCCTCTGACACCCGCCTGCCTCCGCGCCCCGTGCTTTTCCGCAGCTACACCCGCGAGCAACTCGCTGACGGCCCTTACCCGCCAACTCCCTGGGGCGAACTCCTCGCCCACAGCTACTCGCCCAACGGCGGCTGGTACGTCATGGTCATCCCCGCCGACTTTCAGATGGAAACCCTCGGCAACATCCAGACCACCCACTTCAGCCCGTACTCCTACGACCGCCACGTCCCCCTCGGCTTCTTCGGAGTTCCCTTCGCACCCGGCATCTATCACGGCCGCGTCCAGCCCGTCGACATCGCCGCCACCTTTGCCGCGCTCCTCGGCGTCAACCAGCCCTCCGCTTCCGTAGGACACATCCTCACCCACGCCCTCAAGCCAGCCTCCGACGTGACCTACCCAAAGCCCCCTCCACCGCCGCGCACGCGCCACGCCCCAACCACCACCCACCCCGCCGCGACCCCGAAGGCCGCCCACCCATGACATTCGTTTGTCATCCCGAGCGGAAATTGATTTGTCATCCTGAGCACAGCGAAGGACCTTGCGGTTGGGTTTTTCTGTCTCCCGTCTCCTGTCTCCTGTCTCCCGCGCAGTTCCTTCGGAGCTGCGCATGAAACCCGACATGCGCGTCAACCTCTGCGGCCTCGAGCTGGTCAACCCCGTCATCGCCGCCAGCGGCACCTTCGGCTACGGCGTTGAGTTCGAGGAGATCGTCAACCTCCGCCGCATCGGCGGCCTCGTCACCAAAGGCATCTCCGCCGAGCCCATGGCCGGCAATCAGTCCCCGCGCCTCATTGAAACCGCCGCTGGCATGATCAACGCCATCGGCCTGCAAAACATCGGCGTCGAAAAATTCCTTGCCGACAAGCTCCCTCCCCTGCGCGCCTACCCCTCCTGCGCCGTCATCGTCAACGTCTTCGGCTACGCCATCAACGACTACCTCGCCGTCGTCGATCGCCTCAACGACGCCGAAGGCATCGCCGCTTACGAGATCAACGCCTCCTGCCCCAACACCAAAAGCGGCGGCATCGCTTTCGGCTCCGACGTCGACATGCTTTTCGACCTCGTCTCCCGCGCCAAATCCCGGTCCCGCCGCCCCGTCATCGTCAAGCTTTCCCCCAACGTCACCTCCATCGCCGCCATGGCCAGCTCCGCGCAGAACGCCGGCGCCGACGCCGTCTCCCTCGTCAACACCTTCCTCGCGCTCCCCATCGACGTCGAAACCCGCCGCTCCCGACTCTGGAACATCACCGGCGGCCTCTCCGGCCCGGCCATCAAGCCCATCGCCGTGCGCATGGTCTGGGAAGCCGCCAAAGCCGTTACCATCCCCGTCGTCGGACTCGGCGGCATCGTCACCCCTGAAGACGCTGTCGAATTTCTCCTCGCCGGAGCCACCGCCGTCCAGGTCGGCACCGCCAGCTATGCCGACCCCCGAGCCACCGAGCGCCTCGCCCAGGGACTCGAGCAGTGGTGCGCCCGTCATCACGTAGCCCGCGTCGCCGAACTCACCGGCGCTATGGACACCACCCTGCCCGGCACCACTCTCCCCGGCAGCGAAAAACCCGGCAGCTAAGCGAAACCATCACACCCCTCCCATGTGAAGCCGCCAGGTTCACCCCACAGAGGCGAAGGGTGTTTCGGAGATTCTCCCCTCCCCGGCAGCGAAAAAAGCAGCTAAGCGAAGCCACCAACTCCGGCCATGCGGCCGCCAGGTTCACCCCACAGCAAGCAGCGGATACTCACGCCGTTCCATCGTCAATACANNCCAGGTTCACCCCACAGCAAGTAGCGGACTCCCCCAGCGCACAGCAGTCAATGCAAATCAACCCCGGTTCGACCCGGAAGTACTCCGTTTGGACGTCTCGTGCCCTTTTTGGAACTGCACCCAGGTGAAGCCGCCAGGTTCACCCTACAGCAAGTAGCGGACTCCACCAGCGCCTCGTAGTCAATGCAAATCGACGCTGGTTTCAACCCGGAAGTACTGCGTTTGGACGTCTCGTGCCCTTTTTGGAACTGCACTGTTGCGGACAACGCCGCCTGTCCCACCACCCAGTCGATAGGCTCCCCGGTTGGAGCATGAGATCCGCGCCTGGCGCCCCGCAAGTTTCTCACCTCTGCACGCGCAACAAACCACCGACCCCTCCTAGGTGAAGCCGCCAGGTTCACCC
>PKVY01000113.1 GCA_003131625.1 Acidobacterium sp.
CGGCCAGGTTCACCCCATAGCAAGAAGCTTGACCCTCCTGCCACCTCCCGTCCGTACAATTCGTTGCCGGTCTTCAACCCTCAGTACCGTCCGTCATCCCAAAACGAAACTGCCCCCTCGCACCGCAAGGCTCTCCTTTCCAGCCGTGTACCCTGTCACGGTACGGCTTTCAGCCGGGGTCCCCGGCCTACCCGCTTTTGGCACGACCGGGTTGGAGCCGTCCCGGAAAAATCCGAAAGCGAATGCGGCTTCCCGTTTTGAAGGGGCACGGCTTTTAGCCGTGCCGTAACCGCGGCAAAATCGTACGGCTTTCGCCGCGGAGAGATGCTTTCCTTACACCAGAATTTTTCCTGAAAGCAGCACGAGCGCTCCACCCCAGGCTTCCGCCCTCACGGTCTTTTCTCTGCGACCTCCGTGCCCTCTGTGGTGAATGCAACGGGGCTTCAAAGCCCTATGCGATCTGTCCTCCCTGCAAACCTCGCCCCGCCCGCGCAGATTCGTTTGACGGCTCCTCCCCCCGGTCCTATAATTTGCCCAGTTCCTGAGATATTCTCTCTGTCCGCATCTTTGCATTCCCGGGCAAGAATCTGGGCCCGGACCCGCTCCGGTAACTGAGGAAAAGGATTTTTGAGAGCGAGCATGCGGACCAAGCCACCCAGGAAACCGAAGGAGTTCTTGAAATCCATGATGCGTTCGTTGTCACTCGTTTGCGTGCTCGCGTCCGGAATGGGCGTCGCAGCCGTTGCTCAGGCCGCTGCTCCCGCCACTCCGGCGTTGTCGGATCCGGCCCCCAGCGCCCCGGTCGCCATTACCGGCGCCACCAAAATTGCCGTCATCCAGTTTCAGGGCGCGGTCACCGCCACCAATGAATTCCAGCGCGATGTCGCCGACCTCCGCAAGAAGTATGAGCCTCAGGAGTCGAAGCTCCAGACTCAGAATCAGGAGATCGAGACTCTGAAAAAGCAGCTGCAGGATGCCGGCCCTAACGTCAGCGACCTGGATCGCCAGAATCGCATGCGCATCATCGACGACAAGACCAAGAGCCTGCAGCGCTCCGCCCAGGACCTCCAGGCTAGCGAGCAGCAGGATGGCCAGGAGACCTTCCAGAAGGTCGGTCAAAAGGTCTTTGACGTGATGGTCACCTACGCTCAGGGGCAGGGCTTTGGTCTGGTCCTCGACGCCAGCCAGCAGAACAGCGGTGTGTTGTGGCCTTCGCCGCAGTCCGACATCACCAAAGTGGTCGTCGACGCTTACAACACCAAGTCCGGAATTCCGGCGCCCGTCAGCGTTCCATCCGCTCCCGCTCCGCGCGCGACGCCCGGCGCCACCAAAACCCCGCAGCCTCACCAGTAGGATCGGCGGAAACCCTCCAGGCGGCCTTTTTGATGGTGTAAAAAAGGCCGCCGCACCCCTCCTGAGCTTCCCACTCACTCGGCCCGTGCCGGCCTGTGGAAATTTCTGTGGAAGATTCTCCCCGCCCGGGCCATTAACTACATCATCATGCGGCATTCATTCCCGCAAAATGCCGATGGTCGATCTATCCCCTAACTTTTCAGATGGTTACGTTGGTCGATCCGGGTTACACACCTCCGTAACCTCCAGGGCCGCAACCTTTCTCGTTTTCCACAGATCCGCATGGGCCCGCGGTAAACATCCGCTCACGGGCCCCTTCCAGCCAGTCACTTCACCTAACGAATAAACCCCCGCTTCGTCGTCTCCACGAATTCCACCAGATACCGCACATCCTCTGACGCGACGCCCTCCGCCTTGAGCTTCTCCACCGCCTGCGCCGTGTTCATCTTTCCCGACACCAGCAGCCGGAATGCGTGATGCAGCGCCCGCAGCCGCGGCTGATCGAACCCCCGCCGCTCCAGCCCAATTTTGTTGATCCCGAACGCGCGCCCCTCCCGCGTCGCCGACGTCAGCGAGTAGGGCAGCACATCCTGCGTCACCACCGTCCCGCCCCCGATATACGCGTAGCGCCCGACTCGGCAGAACTGGTGGATCGGCGAAAACGCCCCCACCGTGACGTAGTCCTCCACAATCACGTGTCCCGCCAGCGTCGCATTATTCGCCAGGATGCAGTGGTCGCCGATCGTGCTGTCGTGGCCGATGTGCGCATAGGCCATGATCAGGCAGTGGCTGCCCAACCGCGTCATGCCCCCGCCCCCCGCCGTGCCGCGCGAGATCGTCACGCACTCGCGGATCGTGTTGTCGTCGCCCAGCGTAACCCCGGTCGGTTCCCCCCGGTATTTCAGATCCTGCGGAGCAACCCCCACGCACGCGAACGGCGAAAATCGATTCCTCGCCCCAGCCGTCAGATGCCCGTCCAGCACCACGTGCGAAATCAGCTCGCACTCTTCCCCCAGCGCCACCTGCGGCCCCACCGTGCACCACGGTCCCACCGTGCACGATTCCGGAATGACTGCCGTGGCTGCAACGATCGCGGTGGGGTGAACGCTCACTCCTCGCTCACCACTTCCGCCGCCACGCCCTGCGTCTCCTGGTCCGGCCGCGGAACCAGCTGGCACATCACCGTCGCCTCGCAGGCCAGCTTGCCGTCCACCGTCGCCCGCCCTTCCATCCGGGCCACCCGCGGCTTCCAGTTCAGCACCTTGACTTCGATCCGCAGCTGATCCCCCGGCACCACCGGCCGCCGGAACCTCGCCCTCTCGATCCCTGTAAACACCATCAGCTTCATGTGCCGGTCCGGCACCTCCGGCATCAGCAGCACCCCGCCCGTCTGCGCAATCGCCTCCACCACCAGCGCCCCCGGCATGATCGGAAACCCGGGAAAATGCCCCTGAAAAAACGGCTCGTTGATGCTCACATTCTTGATCGAGACGATCCGGGTCTTCCGCTCAATCTCGACGACCCTGTCGATCAGCAGAAAAGGATAACGATGCGGCAAAATGCTCATGATCTCGTTGATCTCGAGCACCTGCCGCCCTTCCAGAATGCAGTCGGTTTTTTCCATAACGGGCAGCGCCGATTATAAATCCCCATGAGCGAGAAGCTGTTAGCAAGGGACTTTTAGGTAGTGTCTCAGTTTGAAATCGGCGGGCGATGACGGGAGTGGGCAGGATATGGCAGGATGGGAACATGCCTACACGCTCAAGCAAGGATCACGACTTCGCTACCGTCGCCAGGGGAATTGTGGAACGGGCCATCGGAGAGCGGCTGGATGGATCGCCGCTCCCTGATCCCGACGCCGGGAAGAATCCCGCAGCCGTCGCGCTCGGAAAGCTGGGCGGGGCTAAGGGTGGCGCAGCGAGGGCAAGGAATCTCTCACCAGCCAAGCGGAAGGCGATTGCTAAGAAGGCTGCTCAGGCGCGGTGGAAGAAAGATTAGGCCCCGACATCCGGCATCGGCGGATGATGTGCACAGATCGGAAGGAATTGAGCGATCAGGGCTTGGTTGGCCCTGATCTTTTTCCCTTTCCGCGTGATCAATTCTTCCTTCTCTAACGATTCCACGTCCCTCATAAGCGTGCGCAAACTCACATTGGCGTAGGCTTTGGCGAGACGCGGACTGAGTTTGTCTATTTCGGAAATGGCTATTGCCTCTGCCTTTTCGTACAGGTCCAGCAAAACCCATTTTTGTCTTTCCGCCGATCTGCCATCCTGTCCACGAAAATAGTCGTGAACGTAATTCACCCACATCACTTCCATTTGCAGTGTCCGAACATACGCAATCTGCTCTCTCAGGCCCTCTAAAAAGCCCTCCAGTGCATATGTTAGGAAAGGGAGCACTTCTCCTCCTGACTCACTCGCTGCTTTCAAGCGCAACAGGTAGTCCCTCCTGGTTAGGTTGTAGTGGTTGCTAAGGAGATGACTTGCCGGTGACGGAACGCCAGCGCTAAGCAGAATCTGCACTTCTATGAGTCTCCCTGTTCTTCCATTTCCGTCTCCAAAGGGGTGTATCCATTCGATATACAGATGCGCGATCATAGCCTTCAGGATCGCCATGTGCACAGCATCCAAGCCATCACGCGGATTAAACTCCTCGCTGTTTAGCCAGCCGCAGAGCTTCTCCAGTAAATATTCGCAATCTTTGGCTGGCGCTCCACGATACGTCATTACCCCAACCGAATATGTTCTGATTCGCCCTGGGATCACTCTTTCCTCAAGAGCCAGTCCCTTTAGGGCTGCCGCATTTATTTGTTTTATTCTCTCTGGCGATAAAGGAATCGAGATTTGGCCTGCGATCATCGTCAGCATCCTGTTCGACTCTTGCAGGATGTTGTCAATTTCCTGTTTCAGATATTCCTTACTGGCCGGAACTTCCAGCTTGCCCTCGATATGCTGCCTTACCTCCTGCTCCGAGAGCGTGTTTCCTTCGATTGCGGTGGTGCCCCAGATGCCCTTCGCCAGATAAACAGCGTGCAATTGCTTTGCTACGTCCGGTCTGAGTGGCACTCCAGCTAGGTGTTCACACTTTGATCGACATTCCCCGAGTTTCGCCCAGAACGAAGGCAGCGCTCGGGTGAAGTCCACTGAAAACTTCAACCAAGGATGCGTTTTTTGGTATTCCCGTGTCATAATGAATAGCGTAATATATGTCACACTGTATGTCAAACGTATGTTATTGAAACTACAGATTAATACGCACATTTGTCAAAACAGTCGCCTATTATAATGTCACATGATTTGTCTTGACAATGCAAGCGCGTGCAAGCATAATGGTCAGTATAAATCGGCTAGATCAATCTAAGAGGGCGGCGGTCATTCGGTGCCTGGTTGAAGGCAACAGCATCCGTTCCACAGTTCGGATCACCGGAGCAGCGAAGAATACCGTGGTGAAACTGCTGGCGGAACTGGGATGCGCGTGCGCGGCCTACCACCATCGGAACGTTCGCGGTGTGCGGGTGAAGCGCCTGCAATGCGACGAAATCTGGGCCTTCGTCGGAGCGAAAAAGAAGAACGTTACGCTTGAACAGAAGGCGCAGGGATGGGGGGATGCATGGACGTGGGTGGGAATCGACGTCGATACAAAACTGGTCGTCTCGTACCTGCTAGGTGATCGCGGCAGGGATAGCGCCTTCGCATTCATCCTGGACTGCGCGGAAAGAATCACTGGTCGCCCACAGCTCACTACGGACGCCCTGAAGGTCTACCCTGACGCGGTTGAAGAGGTATTCGGGAGCAACGTGGATTACGCGCAGCTTCACAAGATTTATGGCGCTCCCACGGAAGAGGACTACCGGCGCTATTCTCCGGCACGCTGCATCGGCTGCGATATGAAAACCGTGCAGGGCGATCCCGACCCGAAACACGTCTCGACCAGCTACGTGGAGCGAAGCAATTTAACCATGCGCATGTCCATGCGGCGCTTCACTCGGCTGACAAATGCGTTCTCGAAAAAGTTGGATAATCACGGCCACGCAGTAGCGGTATATTTCATGTATTACAACTTCTGCCGCGTCCATCAGACCTTGCGCGTGACGCCAGCGATGGAAGCGGGATCAACGGACCATGCCTGGGAAGTTGAGGAATTGGTAGCACTTCTGGATCACACCCCAGGATAGCCGGAAATAGGTCTTCAATGCGCTGGATCAAAAACGAATATCTCGCTGGGGCCATCAGGAAGATCATTTGGAATAGAACACAGCGAACAGCGTGGCTTTTTATGGCAACCATCTCGTGCGCACTTGCTGTTCATTCGACGACATTGATCGTGATACGCAGGGAACGGCAGATTACGGTCGCTGGCGATAGCAGGACAAAGTATGGCACCCAAGGACCGACAATCAAGGTTTGCAAGATTGAGCGACTCAATGGAGACGTTTTCTTCGCTGGCAGTGGGATGGTACTGGATACCAGGGTTGACGGCTACTCTGCCAATGAAATTGCCCTCAAGGGGAAACCAGGAACCATAGCTTTTCGTGCGGCTGCATTCGCTGAAGCAATAAAAGGGCCGCTCCTTCAGTCTGCGCGCTGGGGGCGTCAGAACGCTCCAGAAGCTGTGTACCGGGAATTTTGGGGTGGCAGTAGTGCGGTAGTTCTTAACGTGGTCTTCGTTGGTATGGAAAATCGCGTTGCCTCTATCAGTGCGGTTGACTTCACCAAGATTGAAGATGCGCAAGGCAATCCCGTGCGGATCAACATCAATATTCGGTCCTGTCGGGGTAGCCCCTGCGGAGATGCGGAGCATGCCCTGATCATTTCGATGGGACAAACCGACGCCATTAGCAATGAAATTAACTCGTTGCTTACTGGTCCCGGAGGCCTTCCCGTTAACGACGCCAAAACGGCACGCCACCTCGTCGAAATGGAGATCACTGATCGGCCAGACAAGGTTGGCCCTCCCATTTCAATCGTGCAGATTGATAATTCTGGCGCGCACTGGATCGACAAGGGAGTATGCGCCCAGACTAATAACCGATAGGGCTAAGACGAGTGCCCACGCAATTGCGGTACCATTTCTCCCCGCTTTCGTCACATCAACCCCCAAACTGACCCACTACCGACTTTTAGCCAGGAACGTTTAGCGAAAGGCTCTCCGCGAAAAACGAGCGAGAGGCGTACGAGATGAGCTTTTTGCTAACCGCACCTTGCAAAGCGTTTCTTGCTAAACGCGTCTCGTTAAATGTCTCTCGCTGACCGCCTGTCGCCGTTTCAGCCGAGCGCCGCAAGCGCGAGAAACAACGCCACCGGCATCGCCACCACTCCAACCTTCAAAAATTCCCACCCCGTAATCTCCGCACCTTCCCTGCGCAGCGCGATCAGCCACAGAATCGTCGCCAGCGATCCCGTCACCGACAAATTCGGCCCCAGATCCACGCCGAGCAGCACCGCATGCGCCAGCAGCCCGTGCTGCCCCATCTGCCGCAGCGCCGTTCCCGCCGCCAAGCCTGCCGGCAAATTGTTTGTCAGGTTCGACAGCAGCGCCACCCCGAACCCGCCCGCAAATTTCCCCACGCCATCGTGCGCCGAAGTGAGCCACGCCAACCCCAGACGCGTCAGCCGCATCATCCCCGCCCGGTTCAGCGCCTCCACAATCATGAACAGCCCCGCCACCAGCGGCAGCACGCTCCACGCCACGTTCCGCACCGCATTCTTCGGCGCGCCCCGGTCCTTGATCGCCACCAGCACCAGCGCCACCACCCCCGCCCCGCACGTCGGCGCGCCCAGCGGAATCCCCAACCCTGACGCCACCAGCAGCGCCACTACCGCCACCCCAATCCCCGCCACCGCCATCCATCCCGCGGCGTCCAGCCGATACGCCTCCTCCACCGGCGCAGCCACCCCGGCAAGCGCCCGCCGCGAAAGCAGCCGCAAACAAACAAACGTCGCCACAATCGACGCCGCCGACGGCAGCAGAAACATCCGCAGCCAGGTCCCCAGAGGCGGCAAATGCGCGCCGTAGACCACAAGATTCGCCGGATTCGCGATCGGCAACAGAAAGCTCGCCGCATTTGCAATCAGCGCGCACGCCAGCAGATGCGGCCGCGGTTCCACCTTCGCCCGCCGCACCGCCGCCAGCACCGCCGGCGTCAGCACCACCGCCGTCGCGTCGTTTGACAGCAGCGCCGTCACCACCGTCCCCACCAGATACACCCACAGGAACAGCCGGCTCGCCGAGCCCCGCGCGTGGTGCACCGCGATATCCGCGACCCAGTCGAACACCCCCTCCTCGCGCGCCAGCTCCGCCAGAATCATCATCCCGGCGAGAAACAGGTAAACGTCGACGCCCTCGCGGATCGCATGCATCGCCCCGCCCAGCGGCAGCAGCCGGGCGGCTACCAGCACCACCGCCCCGCCCCCGATCCACACCCACTCCGGAATGCCGCGCGGCCGCACCAGCATCAGCACGATGCTGGCCAGCGAGATGACCCAGGTCAGGATGACAAACATGTCAGAAAGGTCTGATCCGAATAGTTCGAGACAGTTGGATGCACTCGCACTACACTAAATCGGGACTGCCCCCGGCCGTCCCCCTTTTTTGGATCTGGCGAATTCCCTCATCGCCGGGCCAGGAGTCAGAGAATGCCTGTCGCCGAGCGGCTCTATTACGCCGATTCTTTCCTGAAGTCTTTCCCCGCCGTCGTCGCCGACGTCCGCGAGCTCTCCCGCTCCGGAGGTGAATCCGTCTGGCAAATCGCCCTCGACCGCACCGCCTTCTATC
>PKVY01000079.1 GCA_003131625.1 Acidobacterium sp.
GGCGGTTGCGGAGTTCGATGGCGCCGCCATGGGCTTCGACGATCTGGCGGGCGAGGGCTAGTCCTACGCCGGAGCCGGATTTTTTTGTGGTGTAGAGCGGGACGAAAAGGTTGTCGGGATTGGCGAGGCCGGGGCCGTTGTCTTCGATGACGATGGCGACGAGGTCGGCTTCTTCGATGGCGCGGATGGTGACCTGGGGCGTGCAGGGTGCTGACGAAACACCAGGTGCCATTCGACTCGTCGGCTGCGCCGACTCGCTCAGGCCAGGCTCTTCACTGCGCTTCGCTTCGTTCAGGGTGACAGTTGATGTGGGTTCGGGTTCTTCTTCGACACAGGTGAGGGCGGATTCGACGGCGTTGCGGACGAGGTTGATGAGGAGTTGCTCGATCTGGTCCTCGTCGGCGAGGAGATCGACGTCGGGCGCGGCGAGGAGGCGGACCTCGAGACGAATTTCGAGGGAGGTGACGCGCTCGAGGAGGGGAAGAAGCGGGACGCGCTTGAGGACGGGCGCGGGGAGCTGGGCGAGCTGGCGATAGGCCTGGACGAATCGGTTGAGGGATTCGGCGCGGTTTTCGATGACGGAGAGGCCGCGCTGGAGATCTCTCTGCAGGACGGAGACGGCGGGAGGTTGCGGGGCAGGCGGAGCTGGCGCGGAGTTGGCGGTGGTCGTGGCGGCGGTCATGGTCGCGGGTTCCGATCCGTTGGTGGATTTAGGGAGGATCCTGGAGCGCAGGCTGCCGGCGATGGATTTGATGGGGGTGAGGGAGTTGGAGATTTCGTGGCCGATGACGCGGATGAGGCGACGCCAGGCGAGGCGCTCTTCTTCGCGGAGGGCGGCGCTGACGTCGGAGAGGACGACGAGGGTGTGAGGGACGCCGCGCTGGCGGAAGGTGGAGCGGCGGATCATCCAGCGCTGGGGCTGGCTGGGATCGGAGCGGCGCGCGGCGGAAGCGGAGGCGCGGGGGAGCTCGAGCTGGACGGCGGCTTCGCTGGGCTCGTCAAGGAGGCCGGTGAGGTCGAGGTCGGCGACGGATTTGCCGAGGTCGCGCGCGGGGAGGAGGGTGAAGACGCGCTCGGCGGCGGGATTGAGGAGGCGGAGGCGGGCGTCCTGATCGAAGGCGAGGACGGGGGCGTCCATTTCGGCGATGACGCGGCGGAGGAGGGCGACGGCTTCGAGAGCGCCGACGCGCTGGGCCTGGAGCGTATCGGCGAGGGCGTTGATTTCGAGCGAGAGCTGGCCGACGGAGTCGTCGCGATTGGCGCCGCGGGCGCGGAAGGAGTAGTCCTCTTCGCGGAGGGCGGCGACGACATTGGCGAGGGTCTGGATGGGGCGGATGGCTTCTTCAATGAAGGCGGCGAAGACGAGGAGGAGGACGAGAAGCAGGATGCCCAGGGTGGCGAGCATGGGGCCGGTGGTGACGTGAAACAGGGCGAGGACGGCGGTCGAGAGGCCGAGGAGGATGAGGGCTCCGACGGTGCAGAAGATGCGGAGGCGCGCCTCAAAGGAGATGCTTTGGCGTTTGGGTTTGCGACGTTGGGGGCGGTTCGCCATAGTGCGCGCGTTCAGGGTACAGGGTGGAGGGTACAGGGTACGCAGCGCAGGGGCCAGGAGATGGGGGGCGGGAAACAAGCGGGAGTATGAGGCAGAGGGCCCAGGGGACACGGTTGCGGGTGGTGGCGGTGGTTTTCCAAAATGGCATGGGCGACAGTACCGAAGTGCTGGCGCGAACCATCGAGTCGTTGCAAGGCGGATGCCGGAGGCCGAAGCTTCTTGCTGTGGGGTGAACCTGGCCGGGGGGCAGCGGGGGGTTTAGTTGCTCTTGCTGCTGCTGGGTGGTGGTGGGGAGGGCGATGCGAGGCGCTGTGGGGTGAACCTGGCCGGGGTGCTTGTTTTTTTGGCGGGGTGCTTTTTTCTGCCAGTTTAATGATATTTGCCGGTTCTACGCCTGTCTGCCGGTATTACGATTATGGCCCCTTAGTAGCCGGCGGCTTTGCCGTAGTGGTGGCGGTGGTCCTGGCCGCCGGATAGTTCGCCGGTTTTGGGATCGACGGCGATGCATTCGCCGTCGCCCCAGGATTGGCGGGTTCTGAGCGTGTAGCCCATCGCGGTCAGGCTCTGGAGAGTCGCCGGCAGGAAGCCGGGCTCGGTCATGACGATGTCCGGCAGGTACTGCTGGTGGAAGCGCGGGGCGTCAACGGCCTGCTGGATATTGAGCCCCTGGTCGGCGACGCTGAGGAAGATGTTGGCGACGATGGTGATGATGGTGGCGCCGCCGGGCGAGCCGAGAACCATGCTGACCTTGCCGTCTTTGAGGACGATGGTCGGGGTCATGCTCGAAAGCGGGCGCTTGCCGGGTGCGATGGCGTTCGCCGGGCCCTGGATGAGGCCGAACATGTTGGGCACGCCCTGCTTGGAGGCGAAGTCGTCCATCTCGTTGTTGAGGAGGAAGCCGAGGCCGGGCACGGTGACGCCGGAGCCGTAGCCGCCGTTGAGGGTGGTCGTGACGGAGACGGCATCGCCCTGCGCGTCGACGACGGAGTAGTGCGTGGTGTCGGCGGCTTCCTGGCGGACGTCGGCCATTGTTGGTGCGGCGGGGAGGAATCCGGCGGGACGCTCAAGCTGGGCGGAGGCGCTGGCGTGATCGGCGTCGATGGAGGCGCGCCAGGCGGTGCCGTAGTTTTTGCTGATGAGCTGGTCGATGGGGATTTTTACGTAGTCGGGATCGCCGAGGTAGTCGGAGCGGTCCATATAGGCGCGGCGGAAGGCTTCGATGACCAGGTGCATCTCCTGGGGGGTGCGATCGCCGAGGGGGCGCAGGTTGTAGCCGTCGAGGATGTTGAGCAACTCGATGAGCGCGACGCCTCCTGAGGAGGGCGGAGGCGCGCTAACGATGGTGTAGCCGCGATAGGCGCTGGTGATGGGCTCGCGCTCTTTCGCGGTGTAGCGGGCCATGTCCTCGGTGGTGATGAGGCCGCCGCCCTGCTGCACGGCGTCGGCGATTTGTTTGGCCATCGGGCCGTGGTAGAAGTCGTCGGGGTGATCGGCGATGTGGCGCAGGGTTGCGGCGAGTTCGGGCTGCTTGAAAACTTCGCCGGACTGATAGAAATTGCCGTCGCGCTGGAAGATGTGCTTTGAAGCGGGAAAGCCGGTGAGGACTTTGTCGTGCATCCCAGCGGCTTCTTCGTCGGTGAGGACGAATCCGTCGGCGGCAAGATGGATGGCGGGGGCCATGACCTGGGCGAGGGTGAGGCGGCCGTATTTTTTCTCCGCGTGGACGAGGCCGGCGACGGAGCCGGGGACGCCGATGGCAAGAGTGCCGACGATGCTGGCGTTGGGGATGATGTTGCCGGCGGCATCGAGGTACATGTTGGCGGTGGCGGCGAGCGGGGCCTTCTCGCGGTAGTCGATGAAGATGTCTTTGCCGGTGTGCTGGTGGATGAGCATGAATCCGCCGCCGCCAAGATTGCCGGCGAAGGGGTAGACCACGGCAAGAGCGAAACCGACGGCGACCGCGGAGTCGACGGCGTTGCCGCCGGCCTGGAGAATCTCGACACCGGCGTCGGTGGCGAGGTGGTGCACGGTGACGACCATGGCGTGCGGGGCGCGGACCGGCTGGTCGTTCTGGAGCAGGAGCGCGGTCTGGGCGTCGTCGTCGGGGGTGGCGTTCTGCGCGGGCTTTGGGGTCTGTGCGGCGAGCGGGAGCGCAAAGGCCAGGAGAGAAACGGCGAGAGCGGGGAGGGAGCTGGTTTTCTTATGCTGTGGGGCCATCGCGATTGGAGCCATTGTATGGCAGGGGCAGGTCAGCAGGCTTGGATTCGCGGAGCCGGGCACGAGACGATACAATCGCGGCCTAATGGGATTCGTGGCACGACTCGACTCCTCAAGACGGGAGAGAGCACCGATGAGCAATGCAAAGCACAACCTTGAATGGATGCGGAAACTCCGGGCCTGGGTTTGGGTGCTTGTTTGGGTCGTTGGGCTGACGGCTCTTTCCGGCCTGACCTGTCTGTTACAGGCGCAGACCGGCGCCGGATCCGCGCATGGAGCACTCGAAGTTACGTCGGGCCTGGGGCACCAGCTCTATGCACTGCCCGACGACCCGAGTGTGATCGAGGCCCGCAAAGCTCTGGCTGCGGAGCCGAAGAATGTGGAGCGGGTGCTGGCGCTCTCCAAAGCGGAGGCGAACCGGCGGCAGTATCGCGAGGCGGTGGCGACATCGACACGAGGGCTGGCCTTCGCGCCGAACAACGCCGACCTCTACCTGGAGCGCGGCCATCGCGAGCTGGGGCTGCGGGAGTTCAGCAAAGCAAGGAGCGATCTGGAGCAGGCCACGCGGATCGCTCCGCAGATGCTCGATGGCTACTATCACCTGGGGCTGTCGCATTACTTCCTGGGAGAGTTCGATGAGGCTGCAGCTTCGTTCGGCAAGGCGCGGGACCTGGCGAAAACGGACGACAGCCTGATCGATTGCTCGAACTGGCTGTATGTTTCGCTGCGCCGGGCGGGTAAGGAAGAGGAGGCAGCCGAGGCGCTCAAGAGGATCACGCCTGAAGTGAAGAACACCGAGCCGCATCTGTTCTTCTATCTCCGTCTTTTGCATTTCTACCAGGGGAAGCTGTCGGAAGGGGAGGTCTTGCCGCCTCCGCCGGCCGGGCCGGACGATCTGGAAGGGGAGCTTGCGTTCGACACGGTCACTTATGGTGTGGGTAACTGGCGCCTCTATCATGGCGACCGGGTCGGGGCGACGGAGTTATTCCGTAAGGTTGTGGGGGGCGAGGCGTGGAATTCCTGGGGATTTATCGGGTCTGAGAGGGAGCTGGCGGGTGGGGGAAAGTGATGTTGATCTTTGTGGAGCGGGGATATTCCGTGATGCTCCACCAAAGCTGATCGTCGGATGAACGTCTATGCAATTGGGTCGGACCCTGTCACCCGAATCTTCCGGTTTGCCGGTCGAAGGGAAGCACCGTGAACTGCGATTGACCCTCGGCCGGGCCGTGCGCGCGGAGGATCGGCAGGTCGAGCCGCCTTTCACTTGGAGTCCTGAGAGAATCAAACTGTGGACAGCGCGCTTTGATAGACTTCAAGCGCAACTGGGGAATGAAGATGAAATACCTGTTTGTAGACAATTTTCGGGGTTTTGCGGACGCCTGCATCCCGATCACCGACGTCAATTTTCTGGTTGGTCAGAACAGTACTGGAAAGACCTCTCTTTTGGGGATACTGAAGCTGTTTTCCAGCCCACATTTTGTCTTCGAGCAGGACTTTTCTGATGAGCACCTAGGGTTTGGTGCCTTCTCCGACATGGTCAGCGCCCATTCAGAGGCTCGCCGTATGTTCCACCTCGGCATGGCGTTTGAAAAGGCCGACAAGAAATCAGGCGTTGGCGCGGCGATCGGGTGGCTATTCACTTTTGTAGAGCGTGACGGGAGACCCCGGCTGACAAAGTTCACCTACTCCCTAGGGGCGAAGCGCATTTTGCTTAACTTTGACGGCGGCGGCGTCACGTATAGGCAGTTCATGTACCCCACGGCGCCTTCGGTTCGGGAAGTCAGTGAGACGTGGTTTCAGCGGTGGAAACTGGAGCATACGTCCGAGCAGAAGGACGGCCGCGAGAGGGTCTCACTTCCGCGGGGATTCGGTCGGAATGTTCCGCTTTTTGTCGCCCTCTCGCTGAGCTGGCAGGGATTGAGTGATTCAAAGGTTAAGACGCGAAATGGGGAGCGTCAGGCAAAGGACGTTTCGCTTGACGTTCCTGGCGACATTGCGTTTGCACCGGATTTGGCTTGGATCGCGCCGATTCGCACGAAGCCGAAGCCGTACTACGGTGATTTACCCATGGACTTTGACCCTGAAGGGGAACATACACCATATCTGATTCGGAGGATTCTCCGCTCTCGGTCGGATGCCAAGGAGTTCCACGAGTTTATGACGAGGGTGGGAGCGGCCAGCGGCCTCTTCCAAGACGTGCAGATTAAGAATTTTCCCAAACGCGGGACTAAGGGGCCATTTGAGATAGACATTCTGCTAGACGACGCTGCCTTGAAGCTCACTACCGTCGGATATGGAGTGTCACAGGCTCTCCCCGTGCTGGTGGAGATATTGGCGCGGCCCAAGGGGACTTGGTTTGGCATTCAGCAGCCCGAGGTTCATCTTCATCCTCGCGCCCAAGCGGCGCTTGGCGATGTTGTATTTGAGGCAGCGGTGTCCGAGGACAAGCACTTTCTTATAGAAACGCATAGCGATTTCGCGATAGACCGCTTTAGGATGAATTTCAAACGCAATAGGCGTTCAAAGGCGCCGGACAGTCAGATACTGTTTTTTGAGCGGCAGAGAAAGCACAATGTGGTGACATCTTTGCCCATCGGCGACACCGGTGAGCTACCCTTGGATCAGCCAGAGAGTTACAGGGACTTCTTTATAAGGGAACAAATGGACCTGCTCGGAATTTGAACATGTGCATAATCGTCGATACATGCTGTCTGGCGCTGGTATTTGATGGGGACTCCAAGGACCATCCAAAGTTTGCACCGGTTCTCAGGTGGATTTACGGCAATGGCTGCATGGTTTATGGAGGGACCAAGTACAACACAGAGTTGCGAAAGGCGATGAAATACTTCACGATCCTCACGGAACTCAGCAGAGCTCGTCGGGCCATCTTAATGCCGACTGCCCAGGTTGACCTCATCGCGGCCGAATTGAAGGATCAGCACCCCGAGCCTGGCTTTGACGATGAACACATCGTCGCTCTTGTAGTAGCGTCTCGATGCGCGGTGGTGTGTACCAACGACGCTGTGGCAATTTCCTACCTGAGAATGCGAGAGATCTTTGCCGAGCGCGGCCTAAAGCGGCCGAGCATCTATCGCGGGTTGCGAAACAATGAAAAGCTGTGTAGCGATCGGAACATAGTTGGGGTCTGTCGTCATCGCCGGTGAGAGCCGGGCCCTTCGTCGATTGACCCTCCTCCAGAGCGGCGCATAGACTGAAGGGCAGGCCGAACTGTACAAACGTCAGTCCAACCCTTATATGCCGTCGTTTTCCCGCCGTTTTTCGCTGTGTTTGCTGCTTGCTGGAGCGCTGGCGGCGGTTTCGGGTCTCGCGCAGAACCAGAATCCGGCGGCGCAGAATCAGAATCCCGGAACACCACCCCAAGCGGGGCCGCCGAGTTCGGCGCAGCAGGGGTCGAGTTCGAGCCGGGTTCCGAATCTCAACCCGACGGAAGCGCCTGCGTCCATCCCGCAGGCTCCGGTGCAGCTGCAGAAGAGCGCCAATCCGGGCGCGCCGGCGCTGATCGATCCCGCGGGCCCAACAGTCAGCCTCGAAACCAGCGAGGCGATGTTCGATATTGGCGTGGCGCTGAACGCGTGCGGCTACGACAAGGGTTTGGACGAGTCCGAGCCGGTGCGGAAGGTCGTGCGCGGCGAGGTGAATCAGGCGACGCAGGCCAGCGCGGCGGCGCAGGATGACCGCGACAAGCTTTGCCTGTTTATCGACCAGCACCGGCTCGAGGATCCGGCACGCAACCTGGCGCAGTATGTGTCGCTGGCGCTCTACCTGACGCCGCCTCCGCAGCTGACGCCGAGCGTGGAGGAGCAGGACATGCCTCCCGACGCGAACGCCGTGGAGCTGATTCTGCCTCTGCTGCGGCGGTTCGCAGACGCCATCCACCTGCATTTGATCTGGGTAGAGAATCACGCGGCCTACGAAGAGGCAACCAGCCGGCTGCATGGTCCGCTGACGAGCATGATCGTGAGCACCAACTACTACATCAAGACAGCGGCTTCGACGTACAGCGGGCGGCGTTTTCTGGTGGTGCTGGAGCCGCTGCTGTCGCCGGAGGAGACGAACGCGCGCGTCTACGGGCTGGATTACGTGGTGGTGGCTTCGCCGAAGAACGGGCAGATCTCGATGGACCTGGTGCGGCACGCGTATCTGCACTACGAGATCGAGCCGTTGCTGTACGCGCGCGAGAACACGGTGGACGAGCGCATGTTGCCGATCCTGAAAGCGGTGCAGGACGCTCCTCTGGATGTCGAGTTCAAGAATGACATTGAGGCGCTGGTGATCGAGTGCATGATCCGGGCGATTGAGGCTCGCACCATGGACACGGGGGTTGCCGAGGTCAAAGTCCCGCCCAATCTGCCGCACAGCGAGGTGGGCCAGTACGAGCACGCGCGCGGCGTGGCGATGCAGAAGGAGGAAGTTATCCGCCAGCAGGCGGTCAATCACTCCATGGCGCAGGGTTATGTGCTGACGCAGTACTTCTACACTCAGCTGAAGAATTTCGAGAAGAACCCGGAGAGCCTGAATGAGGCGATCGGGCCGATGGTCTACGGGATGGACATCAGCATCGAGACGCATCGAGCGCGCGAAACCACGTTCGATGCGCGCGGCGAAGGCCATGTGATGAGCCCTTCTCCGCAGCGGCCCCCGCAGGCGAAGGACCTGGACGTGGCGGAACTGAAGCTGATGAAGGGCGATGTGGCGGGCGCCGCGGAGCTGGCGCAGAAAGCGCTGGAGAGCCACAGCGGAGATGCCGGACAGGCGAACTTTATCCTGGCGCGCGTGGATTTGATGAAGGGGAAGATCGACGACGCGCAGGCGGCGTTCAAAGATACGCTGACCGCTTCGAAGGATCCGCGGATGCTGGCGTGGTCGCACATTTATCTTGGGCGGATTCTCGACGTGGAGGAGCAGCGCGACGAGGCTCTTGTGGAGTACAAGGCGGCGCTGACGGTGCGCGATGGCCAGCCCGATACGAAAGAGGCAGCGGAGGCTGGGTTGAAGCAGCCGTTCGCGCTACCGCATCGGGAGCAGGCTCCGGGCGGCGACGACAAGGACGACGGAGGGCCTCCGCCGACGGCTCCTGCGACGGCTCCCTCTACGACAACCCCGAACCAGCCGCATCCGCAGTAAGCGGGGCGCTCTGCAATAATTAAGAGAAGCAGCCCCCGCATGGAGTCTTCGGCACATTCATCCGGCAATTCGATTGACACGCCTGCGTCGAGCGAGCCAGCCCTGGCTGACCCCGGCGCAATGGGGGAACTGGAAGCCACCGGACTGGAAGCCACCCTGGAGCATCGGTTCGCGCACGCGGAGTTGCTGGAGCGCGCGCTGACTCACAGTTCGCTGGCGCATGAACGGGGCTCCGATGAGCCGCAGCGGGAAGACAACGAGACGCTCGAATTTCTGGGCGATGCCGTGGTTGGGCTGGTGGCCGCGGAGTCGGTGTATCGGCGCTATCCCGAGCTTTCAGAGGGAGCGCTGACGCGGCTGCGGGGTGCGCTGGTGAGCCGCAGGCACCTCGCGGAGGTGGCCGCGGGGCTTAGCCTGGGCAAGTATCTGCTGCTGGGACGCGGCGAGGAGCGCAGCGGGGGACGGACCAAGATGGCGCTGCTGGCTAACGCCATGGAGGCGGTGATCGGGGCGGTGTATCTGGACGCGGGCATCGAGGCGGCGCGGCGGCTGATTGAGGCTCGGGTGATTGCGCCGCTGGTGGCTTCGCTGCGCGAACAGCTAACGGCGAGCGGCGGGATGGGCGACTTCAAGTCCGCTCTGCAGGAGCTGTTGCAGGCGCGTAAACAGGGACAACCGGAATACCGCACGACGGGCGAGACCGGGCCCGATCATTACAAGCGGTTTTTCGTTCAGGTGCGGGTCGGCGCTGAGTTGCTGGCCGAGGGCGAGGGCCGCACGAGAAAGCATGCCGAACAGGAAGCGGCGCGGCAGGCGATCGAGAAGCTGCAGCCGGTGAGGGAAGGGGAATGACGGCGCCTCCCGACGCAAGCGCACAGACTCCTGCGGAGAATCTCCCCACGGGAGACGGGGGCGGCAAATCTACTTTTTCCCGGGATGCGTTTGGCCAGGTGACGGTGGGCCGATCGAAGATCGTGCTTTTCCCCGGCTTTCTGGAGATGACGCGATCGCTGCTGGTGGTGCTGACGATCGCGCTGTTCATCCTGACCTTTATCGTGCAGCCGTTTCGGATTCCGTCGGAGTCAATGGAGCGCACGCTGCTGGTGGGCGATTTTTTGCTGGTGAACAAGACGGCGTTTGCTCCGGCGGGGCACTGGGGATGGCTGATCCCTTACCAGCCCATCGAGCGCGGCGACGTAGTGGTTTTTCATTTTCCGCCGGATCCTCCGGAGCACGTGGTGAAGCGGGTGATCGGCGAGCCCGGCGACCGCATTCACCTGGAGAACGGCCTTGCCTGGGTGAACGGCCAGCCACTCCCGGAGGGTTACGTGGTGTTTGAGCCCGCGTATCCAGACGATTTTCGCGATAGCTTTCCGACGCAGCTGTACACCGATCCCGGGGTTGATCCGCGCTGGTGGATGGAGATGCGGCGCGAGGTGCGGGGCGGCGATCTGGTGGTGCCTCCGGGCGAATATTTCGTAATGGGGGACAATCGCAATTTCAGCCGCGACAGCCGCTACTGGGGATTCGTGCCGAAGGATCACATCGTGGGGCGGCCTTTTGTTATTTACTTCTCGCTGCGGGAGCGCTCGGCTACCGATGTTGCCGAGCTGCCGGATGATAGACTCGGACAGAAAAACGATCTCTGGGAGAGAATCGTGGATTTCGCGCGCTGGGACCGCTTTATGCGCGTGGTTCGCTGAGGCGATGCGGAGAGCCGATGGCTGAGGTCGAAGAAAAACAGGCAAAACCCAGGCACGACGAAACTCCGCTGGAGGCGTTCGCCTCGATTTGCGGGGTGCTCGCGGTGGGACTGTTTGTCCTCACGTTTGTCTTTCAGAATTTCGCGATTCCTTCGTCGTCGATGGTGAAGGCGCTGCTGGTGGGCGATCACGTGCTGGTCGATCGCATCGCGCTGGCTCCGCCCGCGCCGTACGCGCCGTTTATCTACTACCGCAATATTCGCCACGGCGACATCATCGTCTTCTACAAGCCGACTCTTGAGGCCAACGGGGAGCATCTTTTCCTGGTGAAGCGCGTGATGGGCCTGCCGGGCGATCACATTCATCTGCGCGGCGGCATTGTGTATCGCAACGGGGTGGCACTCGACGAACCTTATGCGGCCAAACCGAGCGAGTTTGACTACAACGCCTATCGCGACGATTTTCCGTCGGTTTCTCCGACGACCAGCGTGGACGTGACCGCGGAATGGGCCGAAGCGCTGCCTGGCTATATTCAGGGGCAGGATCTGGTGGTGCCGCCGGGCATGTATTTCGCCATGGGCGACAACCGCACGGTCAGCCTCGACAGCCGGTTCTGGGGATTCGTACCGCGCTCCAACATCGTCGGACGACCGCTGTTCGTCTACTGGTCGTTCGATACGCCGGAGTCGCAGGAGTACAAGACTTCGCTGGCGGACCGGCTAAGCTGGATCCTGCATGAGACGATTCACTTCTTCGACGGGACACGCTGGCGCCGCACACTTCACCGAGTGAAATAGCCATGGACGCACTGGAGGAGCCCTCCGACGAGCTGTACGAGGCCCGCCGTCCTCCGTGGCGCGCACTGATCGTGGTTGCGGCGCTGATCGTGCTGCTGGTGCTGGCGATTTTTCTGCCGCCGCTCATCAATCTGGGAAAGTATCGGCGCTCTCTTACGGCCAGCATGTCGGAGGCGCTGGGGCGGCCGGTATACGTTGGCGGCATGCAGCTGCGGCTGCTGCCTATGCCGGGCATCGTGATGAGCGATTTCACCGTCGATGAGGATCCGGCGTTTGGTTTCGAGCCGGCGCTGCACGCGGCCTCGGTGGTGGCGTCGCTGCGGCTCAGTTCATTGTGGCGCGGGCGCCTGGAAGTGAGCCGCATCAGTCTCGACGAGGCCAGCCTCAATCTGGTGAGGAACAGCGCGGGGCAGTGGAGCGTCGGCTCGGTGCTGCTGCGGGCTTCGCAGATTTCCAATGCGCCTACCGGCGAGCGGCGCGTCGGCCCGCGGCCGCGTTTTCCTTATATCGAGGCCACCAATTCCCGCATTAACTTCAAAGATGGCCTGGAGAAGAAGCCGTTTTCTCTGATGAACGCGGAGTTCTCGATGTGGCAGGCGAACGCAGACGAATGGCGCGTGCGGCTGCGAGCGCAACCGGTGCGCACCGATTTGCAACTGCACCTTTCCGACACGGGGGAAATGAATGTGGAGGGTTCTCTGCGGCGCGCGCCCGTGCTCGATGCGATGCCGGTGGATCTGCGCGCGGAGTGGAGCGGCGCCCAGCTGGGCCAGGTCACGCGGCTGATCGCCGGTATGGACAGCGGCTGGCGCGGCGACCTGGTTGCGACGGTCGCCATTCGTGGGACGGTTGGTGACCTTCAGCTGCAATCGAGAGTGCAAATCGGCGAGCTGCGGCGGCAGGAATTCCAGCCGGCGACGACGCTGGACGTCGACGCGAACTGCCAAAGCGAATACCACCGCATCCCGCGCACGCTGGACAACATCACGTGCTTCTGGCCGATCGGGAGCGGGCACCTGCTGCTGACGGGCCGCGTCCCGGGCCTGGCGGCGGCGAATGCCGATCTGCAACTGGAGATCAACCAGATTCCCGCATCGTTTCCGACGGCGATTCTGGGGCTGGTGAGGCCGCGCGCGCAAAATGTAACAGCCACAGGCACGATTAACGGCAACTTTCACCTGACGAGCGGGACGGGAGGAATGCTTACCGGCGATGCAACAGCAGCGGGCGTCTCGCTGCGGTATCCGGGAGGGACTGTGACCCTGCCGGCGATGCATTTCGTGGCGGAGGGGCCCCAGCCTGCGCCAGCCCGCGGAAAATCCGTGCTGCATTCTTCGTCGCACGCGGAGCGAAAACCGGAGCCGACAGCTGGGCCAGTGCAGCGCGCGCTGGTGCTGGAGGCGATGCCCATTGCTATGGGATTGCCGGTGCCACTGACCGCCGATGCGCGGTTTACGCGGGCGGGCTTTGAGTTGAATCTGGCCGGGCAGGCGACGCTGGCGAAGCTGCTGCCGGCGGCGGCCAACTTCGGGCTGCTGGAGAACGCTTCGACACTGGTGGCGCCAAAGGGGCGCGCCACGCTGAAGACGACGACGACGGGAAACTGGATGCGGCCGCTGTCGGGCTCGGGGTCCGGAATCGGAACCAACGGCACGCTGAAGGTGGAGGGGGCTGAACTGCGGCCGGCGTTTCTACCCGCGCCGGTCGAGGTGGAATCGGCGGAGATTACCCTGACGCCCGAGGAGATTTCCTGGCAAAACGTCGCGCTTGCTTATCAGACCATGGCGCTGCGCGGGTCCATCCAGTTTCCGGCACAATGCAACCAGCCGGTCGCCTGTCCCGCGTCGTTCACGCTGGCGGCGGATTCGCTGGATGCGGCGACGGTGGAGGCCGCGCTTGGCGGCAAATCGAGCGGGTTTCTGGGGTTCTTCTCCAACGCGCTGGGCGGCGGAAACGGCGCGAAGTGGCCCGCACTGCGGGGCCAGATCCAGTGCGCAACGCTGCGGTTGGGGAAGCTGCCATTGCGTGGCGTGACGGGTGCCCTAAGCGTCGAGGGAAACAAGCTGACGCTTTCGTCGCTGGATGCGACGGCGCTGGGAGGGGCGCTGCGCGCGAGCGGTGAGATGGCGATCCAGGATGGAGCTCCGCACTGGACGCTGAGTATTCGCGTCGCGGACGCAACCGGCGCCGACATTGGACCGATCTTTGGCGAACCGTGGGGCTCGGGCACGCTGAACGGCGAGACGCACCTGACCCTGAACGGCTATCGCGCTCAGGATCTGGCGTCGTCGGCGAAGGGGGACTTTGCTTTTACGTGGCAGAATGGCTCGCTGTCCGCGCCGGAGCGAGCGGCCGATTTTCCGCTGGAGCATTTCGAACGCTGGACGGCGAAGGGCACCATCGCCGATGGCGCGCTGGCGCTGACCGGCGGCGGCGTTGCAAGCGGGGCGAGGACGAACGCGGTTCGCGGGACCATCGGGTTCGACCGCGCTCTGGACCTCACACTGGAGACACGGCGCGGGCGCGTGAAGATCGGCGGGACGCTCGCGCAGCCGGTGATGCAGTAATCCCGCTTACTGCGAAGACAGCAGCTTGCGATGGATGCTGGCCTCGACCTCGGGCACGGTTCCGTCGTTCAGATCCACTTCGATTGGGTTTTCCTGGAACGTGATCCGCCAGGTGATGCGGCCATGAGCGGGGACGCGCACCTGCTGGGTCACCGACGCATCCACGCCTTTCACGGTGACCGGGACTTCCGCCTCGGTAAACCCGTCATTAGCGATTTCGATGGCGACGAGGACCGTCTGATGGGCCTCGCGGCTGGGATAGACGCCGGTGATGGATAGATCGGGGAGGCCGCGGTCGCGGTTGACCCAGTCGTCGAAGAACCACTGCAGGTCCTTGCCGCTCGCCTGATCGAGAAGATGCTCGAAGTATTCCGGCTTCCTGTCCCGCGCGGGATCGTAGGACTGCAGCGCGCTCTGCAGAGCTTTGTCGCCGGCGGCCGCGCGCAGCATCCACAGCACGTACATTGCTTTGGTTCGGTAGAAGGCGGGGCTGATGGCGTGCAGGAGGTCTTCACCAGGGTCCGAGCCTGGGGTGGCCGGTTCTGCCAGGGTGAGAGCCGGGCGACCGGCGTTGAGGTTTTCGATGGCCGCGGTGCGCACNNTTTTCGATGGCCGCGGTGCGTCCCTGATTCGTCTCGATCCACAGCGTGCCGAGAAAGCCGGCGACGCCTTCGTTGAGCCATGCTCGCGGGGAAGAGAAAACGCCGTGCGCCAGCGCATGCACGACGACAGGGGCGAGATGGGGCGCATCGTCGGTGGAGAGCGGGGTCGCGAGCAAGCCGCCGGTCTCGGCGGGCGCGTCATCCGGTTCGGGGAGATCGAGAATGGTGAAGGAATCCTTCGGATTGCCGAGCCATGTTCGCACCAGCGGTCGCGCCAACCGGGCGGCGTCGATGTACGTCTGCGCGCTCTCCTGATCGGCATCCAGGGCGAGGACCCGCAAACCATTGCCATAGGCTTCGACGCGCCGAGCCAGAAACAAGGAGGGCGTCTCGAAGCCGAGGCGCGTGGCGGGCAGCGACGCGGTGATGACTCCCGGAAAGGAAGCGGTGGGCATCGAGGCCGGCTTGTCCAGGTTGACGTAGTGGCCGTCGAGGATCGCTGCATTGGGCGGCGCGGAGAAAAACTCCTCGGTGACGCGCAGGCTTGCGGTCGCCTCCTGATCGAGCAGCTTCTGGCGTCCAATCTCGGCGAAGAGCTTCGCGCCGTCGCCCATCGACACGGGCAGGGAACTGACGGGATACCACACGACGTTGCCGAATCCGCGGAGGCCGGTGAAGTCTTCGGAGATGCGGTCCCAGTCGGAAGCCTGGGCGGTCGCGTCCGGCGCGCCGATGGCTGTGAGGCGCTGCGCGGTGAGGGGGATCGTGCCTCCGTAATCGACGTCCAGGATGAGGGAAGCCTGCGGGGCCAGCGGCGCGTCGAGAGGAATGACGGCTTCGTGGAGCTGGCCGGTGTGGTCGGCATCGCTGGGGACGGTGTTCTGTTGGAAGGCGATTTTCTTTCCGTGCAGGCCGATCATGTCGAAATTCAGGGTCGATGAGAGCTGCAGGGCGATTTTGTCGAGCGGAGAGGCGGAGCTATTCCGCAGCGTGACTCGAGCCTGGGCTTCCATCGATTGCTGGCGTGCGTTGAGATGCACATCGAGGTCCCACGCGGTGATCGCGACGGCGGTTCGGTCGGCGTCGGTGATGGTGGCGGGGTGGTCTGCCGCGTTGGGGGCAGGGGATTGCGGCTGGCCTGAAAGTACGACCTGCGGCGTCGGCTCCGGCGGAGGTACGGTTTGCTGGGCGAAGGAGAGGGAGGCGACGGCCACGGTCGCGGCCAAAACAAAAAGCTTCATGAACCCAGACCTTTTTGTGGTTTTGTTGGGAGCTTGGGGGCCACATCCGGCGCCGGGCGCCGCTGCCGCGCCGCTTCGAACAGGACCACCGCTCCTGCTGCCGATACGTTCAGCGAGTCCACCTTTCCGGCCATGGGGATGCGCAGCAGATGATCGCAGGTGCGGCGGACCAGATCGTGCAGCCCGGCACCCTCGCGTCCCAGCACGAGCACGGTATTGGACCGGAAATCGTAGCAGTCGTAATCCGTTGTGCCGCGCTCGTCCAGACCCACGCACCAGAGGTTGCGTTCTTTCAGCATTTCAAGGGATCGAACCAGATTGACCACGCGCGCCAGGCGGAGGTGCTCGGCCGCTCCCGCAGAGGCTTTGATGGCGACGGGGCTGAGCGGGGCAGACCGGCGCTCGGTGAGCAGGACGCCGTCGACGCCCGCGGCTTCAGCGGTCCGGAGCAGCGCGCCCAGGTTCTGCGGGTCTTCGACGCCGTCGAGAGCCAGCACCAGGCGGGGTTTCGGTCCCTCCAGGAGGTCCTCAACGCCGAGAAACTCGCGCTCCCGGACGACCGCGACCACTCCCTGGTGGGCAGGCGTCCCGGCGAGTTGGGTGAGGGCCTCGCGTGGCTCTGTTCGGACCTGAACGCCCGCCGCGCGGCTCAGGGCCATAATCTCGGTCAGGCGGCGGGCGTCGCCCTGGGTGAGGCGTTCCCGGGCCACGCAAACGTGGTCAAAATGCCGGGTTCCGGAGCGCAGCGCCTCCTCGACCGAGTGCAGGCCGTAGATGGTTTCCATCCCATCAAGTTTATCCTTGCGGGAGCCGCAAATCCGACTGATAATGGGGAAGTTACGGGTAATTCTGGATTCTGTGGGACGCAGGCCCCGCGGGGAAGCCAGGTTACGTCTATGGATGTGGCGCAAAAACTGGAAAAAGTTGCAACGAGGAGAGTCTTCCGCAGCCCTTCTTCCGTCAGTGAGAGTGCTATGAGTGCAGTGGCGGTCCAGCCAGCAGAACAGGTGGGGCGCGAAAACGCCCGGGTTGCCGAGGGCCTGAAGCGGCACGATACCCAGCTGCTCGATGAGCTGATCGTGCAATACCAGCATCGGCTGCTGCGTTATCTGCTGTACCTGACCGGCAATCGCGAACTGGCCGAGGATCTTTTCCAGGAAACGTGGATGCGGGTGTTGATGCGCGGCGCGCAGTTCAACGGGAATTCGCGCTTCGATACCTGGCTGTTCACCATCGCCAGAAACCTGGTGATCGATCTGCGCCGCCGCCGCTCCATGGTGAGTCTCGACGAGATGTGCGAAGCCGGCGACGAGGAGCGTCCTTTCGAAGTTCCGAGCCAGGAGAAGACGCCGTTCGATCACATGGCAACGATGGAAAGCGGCCAAGTGGTCTCCGAGGCGCTGCAAACGCTCGATCCGCTGCATCGCGAAGTGCTGGTGCTGCGGTTCCGTGAAGAAATGTCGCTGGAGGAGATTGCGCGGATGACGCGCGCTCCGCTTTCGACGGTCAAATCCCGTCTCTATCGCGGACTTGCCGCGCTGAAGCCTCACGTCCGGCCGGCAACCCGCTCCGTCACTGCCACCTCTGAACGGATGGAAGAGGTATGAGCAGCGATGTGTTCCATCCGCACCGGAACGTGACCGGCCATCCGATTCCCGAAGTCGTGCTCCGTACACGGCGCTCCGTGATGGAAGCCGCGAATGAACTGAAGGCGCAGCGGACGCGGAAGCGCCGGCATGCGGGTATCGCCCTGCTGGCGCTGGGGACGCTGATCGTCCTGTTCGCGCCCGCGCTGATGACCGTGGCCAACGATCTGAGCGCCGGCGAGCATTTCTTCGATCTGCCGGTCCTGGTGCTCACGTTCTTCCTGGTGATGCTCTCCGCGGTCTTCGCAGTCCTGCTGCTGAAGTGGAGAGAGCGCGACGTCGACGGCGACCAGCGATAAGCGGTCGGGAATTCTCGAATGAGCAAAAGCACACAACAGCGCGCGGAACTGCATCCCGATGGGTTCTCCGGCGAACTGCGGCTGATTCCGCTGTGGTCGGTGGCGGGAGCGGTGGTGGCTTTCACCCTGATGGAATACCTGATGTGGGCGGTGGTGGCCGCGCATCGTCATCATCCGCCCAACCTCCCCTTCTGGTTCCGCTTTTACGTCAACATCAGCATCGGCGCGCTGGCTGGGCTGTATGTGCTGATGATCGGCTATATCAGCCGCGACTCACCGCGCCGCGGCATGAGCGTACCGCTCTGGATGACGGTGTGCGTGGTGATCCCCAGCGGCATCGGCGCGGTTTTGTATTTCCTGTTGAGACTCCCGGTGCTCTCGCTTTGCCCGGCCTGCAATGCTCGCATCGAGAGCGATTACCACTTCTGCCCCCAGTGCGCGTATCAGGTGGCGCCCTGCTGCGGCAACTGCCATCGCACCGCGCGCATTACGGATCTTTACTGCGTGTACTGCGGACATCACCTGGCAGCCGACAATCCGCCCGCGCGCCTGCACGCATTCGCGGAGTAGTTTTTCGCCTCCCCTTGCACTCCGGGAGGCATTTGCAGTTCGATTTCCTTTGGAACAACCGCAAACTCAATGACGGTGAGCGCACCGTCCTGGGCATGGGGACGCCGAAGGAAAGGGGCTGAAGTGCCCGCCGCCGGTAGATCATATTGTTCGCGGGCTTATTCGGAGCGGTGATAGAAGAGTTCCTGCGCGGATCGCGGTCTCTTAGGTCGTCGCGCGATTTCCGCGGAAGAACGGGAAGAGTGCAGCGCCGGTGACGATGATCGCGGTGCCGATCAGCGAACTCTTCAGATTCTCCGCGTACGAGTAAACCAGCAGCACCGCGGCAGCCGCCACGAACAGCGCGGGAACCACCGGGTAGCCCCAGACGTGGTAAATCTTCTCGCCGGTCTCGCGCCTTCGATAAAAGAAGATCGTCGTGGCTGTGATCAAGTAGAAAAGCCACTCCGCGAAAATCGCCAGCTCGAAAAGCTGCTGGAATCGGCCGACCGCGAGCAGCAGCCCCGTGGTCAGCAGCGCCTGCACGATCAGCGACGTCGACGGGCTGGCGAAGCGTGGATGGATATCCGCCATGCGCCGGAAGAAGAGCCCGTCGCGCGCCGCGGCGAAGGGCACGCGCGCGCCGGACATAATGGTGCCGTTCAATGTGACAAATATGCTGACCGCCATCGCGATCGAAACCAGGCCCGCGCCCCAGGGTCCGGTGATCGCCGCCAGAGCGGTGACTGCCGGGCGCGGCGAAGCAGCAATCTGTGCCGCCGGCAGGATGTACTGGATGGCCGCGTTGGTCGCCATGTACAGCACGCCGACGATCCCCAGTCCGGCGATCAGCGCAATCGGCAAACTGCGTTCCGGATTTCGCACCTCACCGGCCACCATGGTCAGGTCATTCCAGCCGTCGTAAGCCCAGAGCGCGGCGATCAGCGCGATCATGAATCCGCCGAAGCCGCCGTGCGCGCCCACAAACTTTGTCGCGAAGTTGCTCCAGTGTCCCGCCATCGATCCGAAACAAATGCCCGCGATGGCGACGATCAGCACGCCCTTGAGCCACGTGAAGATCAGCTGAAAATCACCCGCCTTGCGCATGCCCAGGTAATTGAGCCCTGTGATCAGCCAGGTCGCGACGATGGCGAAGATCTGCGACCACATCACCGCAAAGGGCGCATGAAAGGCCGTGCCCTCAAGCCAGTGCAGCGCCGGGAAAATCGCCAGCGTGCGCGCCAGGCCGGTGGTTACACTCGCGATCGACGCGGGCTTGGCCACGGCGAACCACGTCCACATGTAGAGAAACGCCGGCAGATCGCCATAGACCCCGCGGATGTAGACGTACTCGCCGCCGGCGTAGGGCAGCAGCGTGCTTAGCTCCGCGTAGGTCATCGCTCCGAACAGCGACAGCAGCCCGCCTGCGATCCACGCCAGGTACACCAAGCCCGACGAGCCGGTGGCCCGCATCATTTCCTGGGGAACGAGGAAAATTCCGCTGCCGATGATGGTGCCCACCACGATGGCCGTGGCGTGCGAGATGTTCAGCACCCGCGGCAGGTCGGGTGCTGTGCTATGAACAGATCGTTCCAGCGCGTTATCCAGGGGTGCCAGGACCTCGGTTCAGTAGTAGTACTTGAAGTCCTTCCAGTCTGCCGCATAAGTCGCGTTTCTGCCATGACAAAGATAGACGGGCTTCTTTTCCCAGGGCATCGACAGCGGATTATCGAGCTGGCCGGCGACCACACAGGAGGCGTAGTACCTGTTCATCTCTGCGAGTGAAGAGCCGTTGATGATGATCATCTCCTGGCCGGTGTAGCCATGCGGCCCCCATAGCCAGTAGGTCTGGTGCCCGCTGATCGCGACGGGCAGGCCGTATTTCGGCCCGAACAGATTAATCGCGCTGGCCTCACCATAATTGCCGGTGTAGATGCCAGTCACCGCGCGCTCGTCCGGCGGGAGCGCGTCGTAGATGGCTGCGACTTTCTCGACCATTTCGTGCCAGCCGAAGCGATCCGCATAAAACTGCGGCAAAATCGTCGCGTCGTGATTCTCGGTGTCTTTCGGCTGGAAGTGCATCGTCTTTGACCACGCGACGAATTTCTGGGGAGGCAGCACGGGGATGGAAAAGGGAAGCGTAAGGAAAAACCCGACGATCAACAGCACCGCGTAGGCGATCGCCAGAACGTTGCGGATGATGCTCTTTGTTCCCACCGGGAGCCGAAACACCCCACCCGCTGCAAAGTAGATCGGATACACCGGCGCCAGGTAGTAGTCCTTCGCGTGCAGGAGCATCATCATCGGAAGGTAGACCAGGTACAGCACGCCGAGGAACCGGAACGGCCGCGCTGTTTTGCTCACCAGCAGCCAAATCACGCCGCTCAGCCACAGGACGACAGTCCATGGCGTCAGCATCATCAATTGAGCCAGCAGGAATCGCAGGGGAGGCAGCTTCACATCTTTGTTGCTCTTCGAAATCCCGACCAGCCATTCCAGCGTCGGCCAGTGGTAGTGAATCTGCCAGAGAAGATTGGGCAGCGCGAGCGCGACCATGATCGCCACGGCCACCCCGAACCAGCGGCTGGCGAGAACCCTGCGCTGCGGTGTCAGCACAAGAGCAATCAGCATCGCAACGAGGAAGAAAACTTCGTTGGCTTTGTTTTCGAGACCCAGCCCGGCGCTCACGCCCAGCACGATCCACCAATTGCGAATGACGCGCTCCGGATTGGGCAGGGACTCCGCCTGGACGATGCGAATCAGCGCGAGCGCGCAGGGGATCCAGAAGACCGGTTCGAAGGAATTCATCGAAAGGTAGCTGTCGGTGCCCAGGTAGACGCCCGCGACGGTCACGCCCAGCATGGCGAGGGCCGCGGCGCGCCGGCTGCCACCCATAGCCCACACCAGCGCGCCGGTGAGAAACACCTTGAACGCGCCGGCGAGTCCGGAGATGAGCCGGAGTGACCACATGTGATCGTAGCCGAAGAGAATCTCCGAGAGCCGCGCCTGCAGGGCGACCATGGGCGGCTGATCCACGTAGCCGAAAGCCAGGTGGCGCCCGCAGATGAGGTAATACATCTCGTCGCGAAAAATGCCGTAGCCGGCGCGCTGCGCCAGGATGTTGCCGACGATCCCAATCGCCAGTTTGATCGCCGCCATGGCAAGACAAATCCCGACGAAGCGGCGAAAGCTCTCTCGCTGTTCTGTCGATGCGGCACTTTGGACGGAGAGTGTGCTCATGAATGGAAGCAGGCGCGCGGCTGCGGCTAGGATACGCGGTCACATCGCAAAAGTTCCGTGAAATCCATTGCGGATCGCGGCTCTCTGGAGAACAATCAGGCAGGAAGGGCGGCAGGTGGTCATCATCTTTCAGGACCGGCGGCAGGCTGGCCTCGCACTGGCGCAGGTGCTCCGCGACGAACTTGAAGAAGAGCTGAGCGCCGGAGACGCGATCGTGCTGGGGCTGCCGCGCGGCGGTGTTCCCGTCGCTTTCGAGATCGCCCACGGGCTCCATCTTCCCCTCGATGTTTTTGTGGTGCGCAAGCTCGGCGTGCCGGGCCAGGAGGAACTGGCCATGGGCGCGATTGCCAGTGGAGGCATGGTCGTCCTGCAGTCCGACGTGATCGCCGCTTTCAGCATCCAGAAGGAAACCATCGACGCGGTGGTTGCGCGCGAGCGACTCGAAATCCAGCGCCGCGAAACCGCTTACCGCGACGGCCGTCCCCCTGCTCGACTCGATGGGCGTGCCGTGATCCTCGTCGACGACGGCCTGGCCACCGGAGCGACCATGACAGCGGCGGTGCGGGCGCTGCGCCCGGTCGCCCGCCGCGTCCTGGTTGCTGTGCCGGTCGCCGCGGCCGGCACGCGCGATGAGTTACAGCGGGAGGCCGATCGGGTCGTTTGCCTCGAGACCCCGGAGCCCTTCCACGCGGTGGGCGAGTTCTACCGGAATTTCGATCAGACCAGCGACGCCGAGGTCCGCGCCCTGCTGGCCCAGGCGCGGAGCGAGACTCCCGCCGCATAAGTCGCTGCAAAACTTAGGGTTCCATATGCGCAAAAACGGGGAGTCACGTCTGACGCCGGTGTTCGCGCCCCTGGTACTGAGGTTGTATGGGGGATCGGAAACGCAGTTCGTACACTGAGATTGCAGCAAGGTTACAAAGGAAAGAGCTGGGAACGCTGTATGGATCACGTCAGGTTTGGGATCGGCACTGTCTGGCTTGTTCTCACCATCGGAGCAGCAGTCCTATTGGGCGCCGAGTTCATCTCACACGAGATTCACGCCTTCATCAAGCAGCGGCGGGAGCCTGAAGCGAAATAGCGGGCTTCGAGCCGGCTGTCCTGCGCCACGCTGATAAAATCGTCTCGATGCCCGGTTGGCATGCGGTTCGTAGCCGCGGTGCAGGCGGAGTTTGGGCGGTTAGCTCAGCCGGTTAGAGCGCCTGCCTTACAAGCAGGAGGTCGCAGGTTCGAGCCCTGCACTGCCCACCAAACGTCGATCCTAAGCTCGGCTCAATCCGAGGTCCCTCGGCTGCGCTCGGGATTTCGCCTGCGGGCTCAGACGCCCGCAAACCGGCTCAAGTTCGAGCCCTGCACTGCCCACCAAACGTGAGTGCCGACAATCCCACCCGGCCAGTGCGATAATCAAACCACGTTCCCTTTGCAGAACCTGAATTACCACCCGCCCCTGGGGAATTCGTAGTCTTATGCGCCGCTTTCTCTCCCTCCGCGATTTCGACTGGACGCTGCTCGGCTTCGTGATGATGCTCTCGATCATCAGCGTGCTCGAAATCTACAGCGCCACCCTCCACACCAAGTTTCATGGCTTCCAGCGAATGCAGATTCTCTGGATCGTGGGCGGACTGGTGGCGATGTTCATCATGTCGGTCATCGATTATCACAAGCTGCTGAGCGCGATTTACTGGATCTATGGATTCTGTCTGGTGGCCCTGGTGGCCGTACTGGCGGTCGGAACGCGCGTGAACGGCGGCAAGCGCTGGATCAAACTGCCGGGCGGGGTGCATTTCCAGCCGTCCGAGTGGGTGAAGCTGGTGCTGATCGTGCTCGTGGCCCGTTATTTCACCAACCTTGCCACCCGTGAACCGACCTGGAAGGACATTTTCAAAGCCATCGCATTCGTGGCCGTTCCCATGGTGCTCGTTCTCAAGCAGCCGGACCTGGGTACGGCTCTGACCTATTCACCGGTGCTCCTGCTGGGATTGTTCCTCGGGGGAATTGACTGGAGGAAGGGCGGCATTCTGGTGCTGGTGATGTTACTTGCGGTGGGAGTGGTCTGGAAGAGCGGCAAGGTGCTAAAGCCCTACCAAAAGCAGCGCCTGACCAGCTTTATGAACCCGGATGCGGATCCGCGTGGCACCGGCTATCAGATTCTCCAGTCCAAGATTGCGGTCGGCGACGGCGGGGTTTTCGGGCGCGGGGCCAACCAGGGAACCCAGACCCAGGGGGATTTTCTGCCCATCCCCTACACCGATTTCATCTTCGCCGCGTTCAGTGAGGAGCACGGCTTCGTGGGCGCGATTCTCGTGCTCCTGATATACTTTTTGATACTGATGCGTTTGATTCAAAACGCTCAGACAGCCGCGGACCTGCCAGGTTCGTTCCTGGTAATGGGCGTGGCGGCGGTGCTGATTTTCCAGATCGCCGTCAACGTCGGAATGGTTCTGGGGCTGATGCCGGTTACCGGCATCCCTCTTCCTCTCATGAGCTACGGGGGATCCTCGGTATTGTTCACGTTCCTCGCTCTGGGCATGGTGATGAATGTCCGCATGAGCCGCTTCGTGAACTAGGGCGGCAAACAGTTTTTTGCAGTCAGGCCCGCAGGGCGGGCGCAGTTTGAACGAAGTTATTAACCGGCCAGGTGGATCGAAAACGGGCCGGGCAGGATCAGGAATGAGCGCGCAGAGACGGGTAACGACCCCGCCACTTAAGACGGCTGAAGCGGTCACAAACTCTATGCGTGCGGACAACTCTCCGGAAAGAATGCAAATTCCCAGCGAACTTT
This sequence comes from Acidobacterium sp., assembly GCA_003131625.1. Classification (GTDB taxonomy): domain Bacteria; phylum Acidobacteriota; class Terriglobia; order Terriglobales; family Acidobacteriaceae; genus Palsa-343. The sequence continues at coordinate 24,341 of PKVY01000079.1, forward strand.
CCCCGATCGTCTCCCCCCAGCGCTCCCGAACCGGAGCAGGGCGAGGCGGTACGGGTTGGTGGGCGCACTCTCCCGGACGCTTGTCGTTGAGTTCCTGATCTTCTCCGGCAATCCGGCTCGTTCCGCGTTGGCGATATTGAGGCGGAATGGCAAAAGAGATTTGCATATCCAGCACGCCGCATGAAACGCGGCTTGCGATTCTTGAAGACGATCAGCTCGCGGAAATCTACTACGAGCGCGAAAACGAATACACACTAGCCGGCTCCATTTACAAGGGCCGTGTCACCCGGGTTCTTCCCGGAATGCAGTCCGCGTTTGTCGACGTGGGGCTGGAACGCGACGCTTTCCTCTACGTCACGGATTTCCTCGAAGAGCAGGAAGAGGATGCGGCAGAATTTGAGCGGACCGAGTCGAGCGGCAATGGCCGTAAGCAGCGCGAGCCGCGCGATCAGCGAGAGCCCCTCTCAGCGTCGCAGGAACCGCAAGCCGACTTATCGGCAGCGGAAGCTCCTCCGCGCCGCAACGAGAGAAGCCCGGAGCGGGGCGATGAGCCCGGAACGCGCCGCTGGCACGGACGCCGCGGGCGCCGCATCGGCGGACGTCCATCCCGTTCCGAAGGACGGCCGGACCAGCGTTCGCTGGAGTCGCCGGAAATCGTTGAAGAGGCCATCTCGGCCGAACCGGTTTCACGTCCTGAGCGCGGAGCGCCCGGTGGAGTGACGGCTCAGAACCTCCCCATTGTTTTGCCGGGAGAATCCCTTTCGAAATACGGCGGCCGCACAGAGTCGCGATCGACCTCATCGGGAGCTCCGAGCCGCGGGCCGGCTCCTGTGCGCGGCGGCGCCAAACCCTCCACGCTGGTCGAGGTGCCCACCGGTTGGGATGGCGGCGCGGTGCTGCCCGGAGAAACACTTTCCCGCCATCGGAACGCAGGTTCCAGGGAGGGGAACAGCCAGCCCGCTGTAACGCGACCGGCAGTCGTCGAGGTTCCGGCCGAAGCCAGTTTCACGCGGGTCGAGGAGCCGGAGCCGCCGCGGTCCGTGGCCGCACATGCTCCCGCGGCCGCAGCACTCACGCCGGCATTCGCTTCAGAGGAAGAGGCCGCCGCGCCCCAGGAACTCCAGGTCGAGACCATCGAAGAAGTGCATGAGTACGAGCCGGAAGACGCTTCCGCCTCCCATCGCGTGGAGTCGCCGCGCAGCGAATTCCGTTTCGCTCCGGTCGAGGAAGCGGAGGAGACCATTGAAGCAGAGGTCGAGATTCCTCCGTCGCTCACGGCACACGAGCCGGAGCTGGCCGCCTCACTTTCGTCTGAAGCGGCAGCAGCCCCGACGGCCGAGGCGGTTTCTCCGGAAAGCGAAGTCGTCCGCCAGCTCTTCGGATACGCCCCGGGCATGGGCGTCCTCGAAGAAGAGACCATCGACGAGGACGAATACGATTTCGAGCCGATTCCCGGCCAGCCCGATGAGCACCTGAACGAGGAGATGGAAGAGGAGACGCTCGACCAGGCCTCCACACTCGGCGATGCAGTGCGTGAGGATCACATCGACAAGCGCCTGGGCTACGGCGGTCCGGCTGAAGCGGAAGAAGATGAGGTCACCGACGAGTTGGAAACAGGCTTCGTCGAAACGGAAGAAGAGGAACTTCAGGATTCGGAGGAGGCCGAGGAAGACGAAACGATCGTCCTGACCGACGAAGGCCCGGAGGAACCCGCCACCACCGCCGAAGCCGGAGCTCCGGCCCGGCGCCCGGATCGTCGCTTCGGACGTCGCGGGGGCCGGGGAGGCCGCCCGCCCGGACGCCGCCCGGGTGGCCGCCGCTCCAGCATGCAGACCTCGAATCTGCCCATCATCAGCGAACTGCTGAAGCAGGGGCAGGAAATCCTGGTCCAGATCGCCAAGGAACCCATCGCCCGCAAAGGGGCGCGCATCACCAGCCACATTGCGCTGCCTGGACGCTTCCTCGTCTTCATGCCGACGGTGAACCACGTCGGCGTTTCGCGCAAGATCGACTCAGACGAAGAACGCCAGCGGCTCAAGAGAGTCCTGATCAGCGAGAAGGGAAGCGCTGCCGGCGGATTCATCGTGCGCACAGCCGCTGAGAGCGCGAGCGAAGAGGATCTCCGCGCCGACATTCGCTTCCTCATCAATTTGTGGAACGAGATCAAGCAGCGCTCCGACGCGGCCAAAGCGCCTGCGCTGATCTACCACGACCTCAACCTGATCGAGCGCATTCTGCGCGATCAGGTCAGCGACAATTTCTCCACCATCTGGGTCGACAGCGAGTCGGAATACGAACGCATCGTCCGCTTCCTGAATCGCTTCCAGCCTTCGCTGGTGCGGCGCGTGAAGCTCTACACCAAAGAGACGCCGCTGTTCGAGCAGTTCGGCATTCAGGAGGAGATCAGCAAGGCTCTCAAGTCGAAAGTCTGGCTCAAGTCCGGCGGCTCGATCGTCATCAACCAGACCGAAGCGCTGGTGGCCATCGACATCAACACCGGCAAGTACGTCGGCAAGACCGCTCGGCTCGAGGACACCATCCTGAAGACCAACCTTGACGCGATCCCCGAGATTGTCCGCCAGGTTCGCCTGCGCGATCTCGGCGGCATCATCNNATCGACTTCATCGACATGGACGAGCGCCGCAACCGGCAGAAGGTGACCCAGGCCCTCGAAGATGCGCTCAAGGTCGATCGCGCGCCCTCCAAGGTTCTGCAGTTCAACGATTTTGGCCTGGTGGCGATCACGCGCAAGCGCGTCAAGCAGTCACTGGAGCGGACCCTCAGCGTGCCCTGCCCCACCTGCACCGGGACCGGCATGGTGAAGAGTCCGACCACCGTCGCCAACGAGCTGTGGACCGAAATGCGCAAAATGATGCTGCATTTCGAACGCGGCGACGTCATGCTGCGGGTTCACCCCGAGGTCGTCAAGGTGCTCAAGGCCAACAACGCAAAATGGCTGAATGAACTCGAGGAGATGATCGGCAAGACCATCCTGGTGAAGAGCGATCCTGCGCTTCCACCGGAGCAATTCGACATTCAGGGGTAGTCTTAGACGTACGGCAAAGGGAAACGGGTCTGCTCCCTGAGACCCGGCACCCCTGGTCGCGGGCTCGGGGCTCCGATTACGGCTCAAAACGGCGAAAATGCATCCTATAGTGAAACTTAGGGCCGCGTTTTGTGTCCAAGTATTTGCAGGCGGCAGGCTTCGGCCTGCTTTTTCCCGATTCGTACATTCAATGACTCTGAGGTGTTCTCACATGGTTGCGAACTGTGATCGTAACAGCCCGCTGCTGCGGCGCATGTTGATTGCTGCTTCTGCTTTTGCCATCGGATTCTCGCTCAACGCCGCTGCCCAGACGACCTCGTCTCCCGACTACTCGGCGAATGGACAGACCTACTCCAGCTCGGCCGATTACCGTGCCTATTTCAGCACCGACGCATTGCTGGGCGGCTCCTCTTCGTTCGAGCCCACCGACGGCGCCGGTGCCAGTGCTTCACCGCAGTATGGAGGCGGCGGCCGTCGCTCCTCCTCCTATCCAAGCTATGAAAGCCGTTTCAGCCACATCGCCTTCGAGGGAGGGTTTGGTTTTAGCATACCCGTTGGCAGCGACACGAGCTTCTCTACCACTAGTCTTGACAATGGAGACCTGAGTCCGGACGAGGGCCTTGGTTATGGCTTGACTCTCGGCGGCGGCTGGAACTTCACCAAGCGGTTTGGCGCATTGCTGGAGTATCAGTTCCTTCGGCAGGGCATTCCGAACGATTATCTGAACGCCCTTCAGGCCGGGAGCTCGGGCGCGGCTTCCGGTTTGGGTGGGAACATCAATACCTGGTCGCTCACCGTCGATCCCATCGTCTACCTGCCCTTTAGCCGTAAGAGCGGCCTCTATGTGACGGGTGGCGGAGGCTTCTACCGTAAAGTGACCAACTTCACCGAACCGGTCCAGGAGTGCGATCCCTATTACGGATGCGTGGGCGTGCCGGAAACCGTCGATCATTTCTCCAGCAATCAGGGCGGCTTCAACGGTGGAGCAGGCTTCTACCGCAAGATCTTCGGCGAAGACAGCAACGGGAAGTTCTTCGCGGAGGTGCGGTACGTCTGGGTCAATTCTCCTGGACCCAGCTCGTCGAACTCCTTCCAGGGCTCAGGCACTGAGGCCCTGATTCCGGTCAGTTTCGGCATTCNNGGCGTGAGCGCCAGTCAGCGAGCATCAACTCGCGGCTGGCGCTTCGCGCCTGAGACCTAAAATTTTCCGGCCCTGGCCCACCGTCCTGAACTCCCGATTCGTCGAAGAGCTGCATCCATTGCCCGGAGAGGACCGGTCATGGCCAGTCATAACGCTCGGGAGTTAACTCTGTGAGGCAGCAGCACACGATCCGTATTCCGGCCTTTCTGGCTTTTTTGTCCGCGGTTTTTGTGGCCGGCTGCGGAGTCACTTTCGGTCCCGATGCGTCGGGGCCAACTTCCCCAACCGGGCCGCCACCGACCGCTGGCAGCAGCGGCTCGGTGACCATCGCCCCGCAGTACACGGCGCTTTCCCCGAGCGAGCAGATTCATTTCACCGCCAGCGGCGGCAGCCCGCTCACCTGGCTGGTGAACGGCGTTGCCGGCGGAAGCGCCGCCACCGGCACGGTAGACTCCTCGGGAAACTACACGGCGCCTGCATCGCTGGCACAGAGCGCAAACTTCACGATCAGAGCGGAGCTCGCTTCGTCTCCGCAAAACTACGCCACGGCGGTCGCCTCGGTCATCAATCCTGGCATCATTCAACCCACGATGAACCCGCAGGTGGTGCAGTACTTCATCGATCTGCCGGCGCCGGGCAAGGTGTCGGTTGAATTCGGACCGACCACCAGCTACGGGCTGAATACGTGGCAGGTTCCCACGCCAACCCCGTTTGGCGGCGAGGTCAATATTTACGTAGCGGGAATGCTGGGCGAGACGCTCTATCACATGCGGGCGCAGGTCGCGCTGGATGACGGCGCGACTTTCGCCGATCCGGACCACGACCAGTTCGCCTCGGGACCGCCGCTGAAAACAGGGCCGCCGCCTCGGACCAGCCCGGTCACCGGTTCTGGTTCCGGGACGCCGCAGTCCGGCATCGAAATGTGGAACACGATTATCCCGAAGGGCGACGCCGAGGCATTCGCCACCGACCTGAAGGGTAACGTGATCTGGACCTACACCTATCAGGGAACGGGTGTGGACCACCTCCAGGGAATTCAGCTTCTCCCTAACGGCGATCTCCTCATGGTGATCTCGTACCTCTCGTCGCTGCCTCCGCAGGGTTCGGGTACCGTCAACGCCGTCCGCGAAGTGGATCTCGCCGGAAACACGGTGCGCGAGATCGACATGAGCGCGCTGAACCAAAAACTGTCTGCCGCAGGCTACAGGGATTCCGACGGCGACGCGTATCAACTCACCAGCTTTCACCACAGCGTCCTCGCCTTGCCCAACGGCCACTGGGTTCTGCTGGCCGCGTACCCGAAGACCTTCACGAATCTGCCGGGGTATCCAGGAAAGCTTTCCGTGCTCGGCGATGTGCTGGTGGATGTGGATCAGAATTCCAAACCCGACTGGGTGTGGAGCGCCTTTGACCAACTCGACGTCAACCGCCATCCCATGAGTTTTCCCGACTGGACTCACTCCAACGACATGGTCTACTCCAGCGACGATCACAATCTGCTGCTCTCGATACGGCATCAGAACTGGATCATCAAGATCGATTTCGACGACGGTCGCGGATCGGGAAACGTTCTCTGGCGGCTCGGCGAAGGAGGGGATTTCAAGCTCGTGGGTGGTACGGATCCCACTGACTGGTTCTACGCGCAGCATGGGATGGGCTATTTCACGCCGAATACCACAGGCGTATTCCGTCTGGGGCTGATGGACAACGGCAATGACCGGACATTTCCGGCTCCGACAGGACAGGTGATCTGCAAGCCCGAGGCGCCCGGCTCTGCACAGTGCTATTCAACTGTCCCGATCCTTGAACTGAATGAATCGAACATGACGGCAACGCTGATTGCGCACGACGTTCCACCGTCGAGTTTTTACTCCTTCTTCGGGGGCAATGTGGAACAGCTCGCCAATGGCGATGCGCACATAGACTTTTGTTCCGCAGCCGCGGGCGCCATCGTCCAGGAACTGGATCCGAGCCTGACGCAGGTGGTCTGGCAGGGGACCACCGCGGGTACGGACCAGTTTCGCGTCGATCGTCTGGGCAGCCTGTATCCCGGAGTGCAGTGGTAGAGCGAACGGCAACCACTGGAGCAAAACAAGAGGCTGGTTTCCAGGGCCGCCGGTTTCGTCTTTTGCCCTTGGCTGTTCGCTCGCTTTCTACTTCCAGCTCACCGCGAGCTGCCAGCGAAGATTGCGCACCGCGGTCTTGCGCAGCACGCGCTCATACTCCTCCAGCTCGGCCACGATCGGAGTCGTGTCCGCGCCCAGCGCCGACGGAGCTTCCCGCAGAAAATCGTGCAGGGTGCAGATGGTGATCAGCCCATCCTCAGGCGTGAACCACTGCGGCGGCGGCAGGGTCGTGGCCCACTCCGGATCTCCCGCGCCCTCTTCGAGCAGCAGAGCCATGGAATTCTCATCGGCGGAGAAGAATTCCAGCAGCGGTTTTACCCCCAGGCGAAGAGCCAGCTTTTCCAAAGCATCCTCGTTGCGGGCCAGCGCGTGACCGTTCACAAAGATGTCGTAACCTGGGTCTTCCCCTTCGACGACGATGTACATCGATGCGCTCATTGGCGACAGTCTACCTGATGTGAGGATGCCCGTGAGGGGCGAGAGGATGGTTCGTTGCCAGATCAGTAACTAACTCTCGTGATCCCCCTCCGCCCCGCCCAGCCTGTTGATGACGTTCAGGTTAACAAGAAGGACGCCACCCCGGTTGAGGTTGTTGCCAGGCTACTGGCGAAGCCACGAGAGACGAGGCGCAGCGCTCCGGCGATGACCCGTAGGAGGCATCGTCTCTGCCGGAGTTGCGGCGTAATTTGGTCGTGAGCCATGATCACACCGGTCCTCGAGCAAGCGCCGACGGGCGTCCGTCCGGCTCCGTATGCCCCCGCGATTCTCGCAGCGGCCCTGGTGCTCCGCGTCCTGGTCACGGTCATGGCCCTGCTGCGCGTTCCTCCATCGACGCAGGTGCATGCTCATTCCGAAATTCTTGGCATCGCGGGGTCGCTCGCAGCAGGGCACGGCTTCGCTTCGCCTTTCTTCGTCGACTCCGGACCGACGGCATTTCTTTCGCCCGGCTACCCGCTGTTCGTCGCTGGGGTTTTCAGACTCTTCGGATTGGGTTCTCTGGCTCTGGTTGTCGTCGTGGTGTTGCAGATTCTCTTCTCCACCCTCACGGTTTGGCTCGCGATGCGCCTGGCGGAGCGGCACTTCGGAGCATGGACCGCGATCGTCGCCGGCTGCCTCTGCGGCTTCTCCCTGTCATTGGCGCTGATGTCCTTCTGGGTGTGGGAGACTTGCCTTTCCTCTCTGCTGCTGCTGAGTCTGTTTACTGCCATGCCCAAACTGCGCAGCAAAGGCCAGTGGGCGGCAGCCGGGGCGGGAACGGCAGCAGCAACGCTGGTCAACCCGGCGCTGTTTCCGACGCTGGTCGTCCTGGCTATCTGGCAGGCCCGGCGCTGCAGGATGATCCCGTGGATCGGAATCCTGGCGTTTCTGCTTGTCTATGCGCCATGGCCGGCACGCAATCTTGGAGTCATGCACGCCTTCATTCCCTTTCGTTCCAATTTCGGATACGAACTCTGGATGGGTAACCACCCCGGAGGCGACGGAAACTTCCACCACCGGCTGGACCCCGAGGAGAATGCCGAGGAGCGCGCCCAGTTTGTATCACTCGGCGAAATGGGCTATATGCGGATGAAAGCCGATATTTCCCGCGACTACATCCGAACTCATCGCGCCGAGTTTCTGCGGCTGACGGGTCGCCGTATCGTGCGCTTCTGGGTTGCCGACGATCAGGGGATGAACCTGACCGGAGCCGCGTTCTCTTTGCTGGCCTTCGCGGGGCTCGCGCTCGCGTGGCGATTCCGCAGCAGCCTTCGCGTGTACGCGATTCCGCTGGTAATTTACCCGTTGCCCTACTACGTCACGCACGCCGATGGGCGCTTTCGCCATATGATCGACCCGCTGCTGGCGATCCTGGCGGCGTACGCGATCGTGGTTCCTGTCCGGACTATTGCCGGGCGTTTGAAGTCCCAAAGACAAAAGGCCCGAACCGCCAGCCTGGTCGCATAAAGAAGCCGCCACGCAAGGCCCGGGCCATCAGCTCACGACTCCGGCAGGAGCCGCGCGGCAAAAGAAAAGAGCCGGACTTTACGTCCGGCTCCTTTGCCTGATTGCCGAAAACAAACGATCTGTTACCCGCGACCCCCGCTGCCTCCGCCGGGTCCGCCGGGACGACGTCCGCGACGCCGGCGACGGCGCTGCTGGCCACCGGGTCCGCCTCCCGCTCCACCAGGTCCAGCCGGACGGCGCTCGCCTTGCGTGGTGACCGGAACGCCATCGGCGCGGTTGTAGTTGATTTCCTCTCCCTCTTCCGCCGGGGGGCCGTCATCGTCTTCGAAGTCTTCGCCGCCCTCGATCATGATGGTGCTGGCGTTCGACGAAGGCTGCCGTTCCTCTGGAGGAGCCGGGCGCGGCGGCCGTGGAGCTCGCGGCGGCGGCGGCGCTTCCGACGCAGCCATGTCTCCGGCAGGACCACCACCGGAGCCGCCTGCGTTGGGATCGGGCAATCCAAGTTTCTGCCGCTGCTCGCGTAAAACCGCCTTGCGCGACAGTTTGATGCGGTTGCCTTCGACGCCAAGAACCTTCACCATCACCTGATCGCCCTCGTGCAACTCGTCCTTCACTTCGCGGACGCGATGCTCGGCAATTTCGCTGATGTGCAGCAGGCCATCGGTGCCGGGGAAGATTTCGACAAACGCGCCGAACTCCGCGAGCCGCACCACCTTGCCGAGGTAGACTTTCCCCACCTCGGGCACAGCGGTCAGGTCGTTGATCATCGCCAGCGCCTTCTTCAAACCTTCTTCGTCCGACGAAGCCACATTGACCTTGCCGGTGTCGTCGACGTCGATCTTCACCTGCGTGGCTTCGATGATGCCGCGAATCGTCTTGCCGCCCGGCCCGATCAGATCGCGAATCTTGTCGGTCGGAATCTGCAGCGTGCGAATCTGCGGCGCGAACTTCGACTTCTCCGTGCGCGGACCGCTGAGCGCAGCATCCATGGTATCCAGCAGGAAGAGCCGGCCGCGGCGCGCCTGTTCGAGCGCCTCGCGCATGATCTGCCCGGTGATGCCACCGATCTTGATGTCCATCTGCAGCGCGGTGATTCCGTTCCGCGTGCCGGCGACTTTGAAGTCCATATCGCCGTAGTGATCTTCCGCCCCCGCGATGTCCGTCAGGATGGCGTAGTTATCGCCTTCCTTCACCAGACCCATCGCGATTCCAGCCACAGATGACTTCAGCGGAATGCCCGCATCCATCAGCGCCAGGCTGGCGCCGCACACCGAGGCCATCGACGACGATCCGTTGGACTCGAGAATGTCGGAGACCACGCGCAGCGAGTAAGGCGATTCCTCTTCGCTCGGCAGCACCGCGGTGATGGCGCGCTCCGCCAGCGCTCCATGGCCCACTTCGCGGCGTCCCACGCCGGTCATACGGCCAGTTTCGCCCACCGAGAACGGCGGAAAATTGTAATGGAGCATGAACTTCTTCCTCTGCTCGCCCTCAAACGTTTCCAGCCGCTGTGAATCGTCGGTTGTGCCCAGCGTCGCCGTCACCAGCGCCTGCGTCTCTCCGCGCGTAAACAGCGCCGAGCCGTGGGTGCGGGGCAGCACGCCGAGCTCGATCGAAATCGCCCGAATTTCGTCGAACGCGCGATGGTCCGGCCGAACCCGCTCCTTCGTCACCTGCTCCCGGAAGAGCCGCTCGCGCAGCGTCTCGAAATAATGCGCCAGCTTCTTCTTCGCCGCCGCCGTGTTCGCATCGTCCGGAATCTCCCCCTTCAGCTCGTCCTGGATCTGTTTCACCAGCACCTGGCTGTCGAGCTTGGGATGCGCTTTGGTATCGAGAGCATCCTTGAGCCGGCTGCCGACCCTGGCGTGCAGCGCCTCGTAGTAGGTGGTGTCGAACTCAGGTGCGGTGACAGCGCGCTTCTGCTTACCGGCGCGCGAGACCAGATCCTCGATGGCCGCTACAATCTTCCTGATCTCACCGTGCCCGAAGTCGATCGCGTCCACCACCGTATCTTCGGGGGCTTCGTTCGCGCCGCTCTCGATCATCACGATGCCGTCTTTGGTTCCGACCACCGTGATGTTGACTTTGCTTTCGCGGCGCTCCAGGTACGACGGATTGATTACGAACTCGCCGTTGATCTGGCCTACGCGGACCGCGCCGATGGTTGCGCCGAAAGGAATGTCGGACAGAGCCAGCGCCGCACCCGCCGCATTGATGCCGACGATGTCAGGATCGTTTTCTCTGTCGGCCGAAAGCACCAGCGCGATGATCTGGGTCTCGTTGCGGAAACCTTCGGGGAACAGCGGGCGAATGGGGCGATCGATCTGACGACAGGTGAGAACTTCGCGCTCGCTGGGGCGCCCCTCGCGCTTGATGAACCCGCCGGGGATGCGCCCGCCGGCGTACGCGTACTCGCGATAGTCGACGGTCAGGGGGAAAAAGTCGATGCCTTCCCGGGGATCGGGAGACGCAACGGCGGTGGCCAGCACGACTGTGTCACCCGAGGTGACGACAGCGGCGCCTGACGCCTGTTTGGCCATACGGCCTGTTTCAAATTGCAGCCGCTTGCCTCCGGCAAGTTCGACCGAAACTTCCTGTTTCATATTTTCCTCATTTCTCTATAGGAACAGCAGGCGGGCGCCCCAGGCGGGACGGGCGATGGGGAGTGGAAAGAGCCGTGGGTTGCGGATTTAGCTTGCTGTGCGCAATCGAAACCCGCGCTGTTGCGGGATGGGCGTCGCCCTGAATTGTCCATGCTCTTTCGGTTCTCGTCGCTCGCGCGCCGAAGGCCGGGCCTCTCGTGTTATTTGCGAATGCCCAGTCTGCCAATCACGGTCCGGTAACGCTCCGAATCGTGGGTCTTCAGATAATCCAGCAGGCGGCGGCGCTTGCTCACCAGCATCAGCAAACCGCGGCGCGAAGCATGATCTTTCACGTGGGTTTTGAAATGCTCGGTCAGGTCGCCAATCCGCTCGCTGAGTACCGCAATCTGCACTTCCGGGCTTCCTGTATCGGAATCGTGAGTGCGATAGCGCGCGATAACTTCAGATTTCTTTTGGGGTGCCAGCACCTTTGTGCGTACTCCTCTGATTTTTCTGCGATTACACTTCCTAAGTGTCTGGCCCAAGAATAACATGGGCGGTGCACGCACGTCACCCGCAAGCCCGTTACTGCAGGATGCGTTGCACCGAGCGGGTCTTGCGTTTGTGCGCTTCAGGCGAGTGCGATGAACCGCCGCACAGCCATGCCCGCGTAGGCGCCGGCCATCGGAATCGCCACGATCACGAATCCACCCAGCACGTTCGCGAGCGCGGGTGCGCGCAGGATCATATACAGCGGAATCCAAATGCCCAACCCCAGCGCCCACAGCCACGGGCGCCGCGGCCCGATCAGTCCCAGCGCTCCACCGCTCAGCAGCAGGCAGCCGGCGGTGATCCCCGTATCGTCCCAGTGCGGGCGCGAATCGACCCACGCAATCGCGAGACCGAGCGTGACCGCTGCGATCAGCAGCACCCAGTGCAGCGTCCGATACTTATGCGCCGCGAATTTCTCGGCAACTTCGCGAGGATCGCCGAAACTCCCGATCGCCGCTTCCTCTGCGGCGTCCTGCGCGAGGCCGCCGCGCTGACCGGCTTCAATGGCGTCGGTCAGGTGTCCCCGCGTCTCTTCCATGAACCTCGTTGCGAAGACGCCGCGCTTCCTCAGCTCCCTGCCCAGGTCCGCAAGGTACTTTTCGACCGCTGTTCCGCTCATGCCATTCCCTCCACTACGCCATCGACCGCACGCGCGAAGGCTCGCCATTCCATCTGCCGCCTGGCCAGGCTCCGCCGCCCCTTAGCCGTGAGCTGATACACGCGCCGCCGCCGCCCGCTCTCCTCGGTCCAGCGGCTGGTGACCAGGCCGGAGTCCTCCAGCCGATGCAGCGCCGGATACAGCGTGCCTTCCGGCAGATCGAACGTCCCGGCGCTCCGTCTTCGCAGCATCTCCACCACCGCATAGCCATGCGCCGGCCGCGGCTCCAGGGAAGCCAGAAGAAGAAGATCGAGATGACCCTTCAGTGCTTCGCCCTGCATACCTCGGTATGCTATGCCTCGGATTGCGATGTGTCAAGACACAAAACGGCGATTATTGCGTAGCCACCGCGGCTCCGCCGTAGCTCGCCAGCACCTTCCCCTGTCGATCCAGCAGCAGCGCCGCTCCCCGCTGTCCCTGCAACGTGAACCGAATATGCGCTCCGGTCAGCGCGTCGATCAGATCCACCGACTGCCCGTCCAGCGATTCGTTACTGAAACTGTAGAGCTCCGCATCGTCCAGGACCGTGGGAAACGCCAGCACCGAGGGAGACAGCGGCGTTGCTTCTTTGAACCATGGCTTCACCCTTGACTGCTCCAGTGCCCAGCGATACAGCGCCGCCGACCCCGCATATCCTTCCGCAAACTCCACCGGATCGGCAGTCCAAAGAATCTCCCCGCTTCCATGGGGGATCACCTCAACGCTCTTGCCGTCCGCGAATCGCATCGTCTCTGCCGACGACTGCTGCACATCGGCAGGGAAGCCGGACTGCTCCGCCTTCCCGTCGGGTATCTGCAGCGTCGACCCCCGCACCGCCAGCGGACCAACGTCCGCCTTCACGCCCAGCGCCGTCAGCCGATCCACCGGCTGCCAGTGCTCGTCGCGATCCACCGGCCCCGTCACCAGCAGTGTCCCGCCCTTCGCTACATAGTCCAGCAGCTGTTGCCACGCCTTCTCCGTCAGCCCCTGCGCCGAAGGCAAAAAGACCAACTTAGGATTCCCCAGCTCCGCCAGCCGATTCTCCGGCAACATGCGTAACGGCGTGTGATCGAAATACGCCATCGCCCGCAGCGCCTTCTTCTGCGTGTCGAGCGCGAGGCCCCCCAGCGTCGAATACAGCTCCACCTGCGACGTCACCATCGTGACCGCCGGCGGCTCGATCTTCGTGAAACTCTGCGGGCTCTTCGCCGCGAACGCCGCATATCCGGCCAGCACCTGCGCCTCGGGCTTCTCCGTCCCGTCCGGTCGCACCGCGCCGATCGGAATCTCGTTGTCGTTGGCCATGTACGCGTTTACGTTCCACACCCATTCCAGCGCGCCCGCTCCCTGCGCGAACGCAATCGCGATCTTGCGCTCCAGTTGCCAGCCCTCAACCTCGGCACTGAAGCGCAGATGATCGTCGAGCGTCAGTCGCCGCTGCTCGCCCGTCTCCTGAATCAGCAGCGGCTTGTCGGCAAACTTCGGCGCCAGCGAGGCCCACAGGATCGCGTCGTAATCCCACCACGTGTGGTCGGCCGTGAAATCGATGAACGGCGAATAGAACGCCGGCGACACCCGCCCCGCTACGCCGCCCTCATCCTGCCCCACGGTGATGAGCTGTTGTGAGCCGGTCGACCGAATCAGGTCCCGCATCTGTTTCACCCAATCCGCAAACACCGACTGCGTGAACAGTGTGTAGTCGTAAACCTTCAGCGGATTGAACCCGCTCCGCACCGCATCCGGCTGGAACGCCCCTGCCTTCGGCAGCGCCATCGGATCCTGGCCGCCCATCTCCGGCGCCAGCGCGGTCGGCTGCGCCTGCAGTTCGCGCCCGATGCCCAGCGACGGCTCGGCCCAGTCGTGCAGCAACTTCTCCTTATCGGGATACCGTGCTGCAATCCATTTCCGCCACGCCGCCTGCTCGAACGGATCGTAATCCGGCAGCGTCCGCCACAAATTGCGATTGGCGCTGGGCTCGTTGATCAGGTCCCACGCCAGAAATGGCAGGTCGTGGAAGCGCACCACCAGCGACTCGGCATACAGAGACTCCGTATGCAGCGCCGCTGGATCGAGATAGCCATTCGCCCCCCCAAACTCATCCGGGTAAAACGCGAACAGATTGAACTGCACCGGCAGCCCATTGTGGCGCGCGCACATCAGAAACGCCTCCACCGTCCGCAGCGCATCCTCGCTCATCTGCCCATTCGCGGCCAGCTCCGGCTTCCACGCCGTCCACAACCCGGTACGGATCATGTTCAACCCCGCCGCGCGAATCTGTGCCATATCGTGATCCCAGACGTAGGCGTTGGGCAGCATCAGATACATGCGCGCCACGTCGCCGGACATATACGTCGTGCCCACCACCGGCAGCGGCTTGCCGTCGAGCTGGAAATAATCGCTGCCCACGGTCAGCTTCGGCCCCGACAGCAAATAATCCCAGTCGCGCATCCAGTAGCCCGATCGGTAAATCCGCAAAGGCTTGCCATCGCGAATCAGCATGGCCTCGACCGTGTGGAACCCGCGTCCCTCCGCGGCACTCGCCGGCAGCGTCAGCCGATGCGCTCCAGGAAACGCTGCTGTTTGGTCGTACAGCACCGCGCCGTCTTCGGACGTCACGCGAACCCGCAGCTGATCGTCGTCCGGCTGCTCCGCCATCGGATCCGAGGGCTTGAAGCGAAACTCCAGCGCCTCGCCCGGCAAAAACAACGGGAGCCGAGGGCGAAATGCGAAGCGATCATTCCTGCGCAGAGCGATCTCAGCCAGCATCGCCAGCAGCTTTGTATTCGAAAAGAAATCCGCGTCCGGCTCGCAAGCAACAAAAATCCAACGCCCTCCTACGAACCGATTCGCATTGTGGTCCAGCTCCAACACCGGCGCGGCCAGCTTGTGCCCCTCGTGCACGCCCCACGCCAGCGTCGTCAGGTCCATGTCTTCATAGCCCGTGGCGCCGCCGCTGGTATCGCCATCCACCACGCTCAGCCGCACCACGGGACTGAACGCCCGTTTCCATCCAAATCCGGGAAGCTGCGGGAAAACGTCCTCATTCGGCGCAAACTTTAATTGCGCAGACTCGCCGGGGTCCCCGGCAAGCCGGTTTTGCTTGTTGGGGTGGGATCCCGGCGTCTCCTGGTAATCGTGGATGAACAACTCCAGCGACTGCGCCACGCTCGCTGTACGCACATGCCATCCGCTCGCATCCTCAAACGCAGCGCGCGTAAACGGTTTGCCGCCCAGCACAATCAGGTTCCCGCCGCGATCGAGATAACGCAGGATCGAATCCCACTCCGCCTCCGGCCACGCCGATCCGTACGGCAGCACCAGCAGATTCGTTTCCTGCTGCGCCAGAGCACCCGCCAGGCCGCTTGCCCCCATAAACTCAGCTCCGGAAAACGCCGCCCTCAGGCCAGCTTCATCCGGCGCGGGAGAATCCACCGCCGGAAATCCAGCCTGCCAAAAGACGACGGTCTTTGCGAAGGAAGAAGTCGAGAAGAGACCTGCGAGAAGGAGCAGGAAGAGACGAAACCAGCCGCGTATTGCCATGGATTCGAACCGATGGGTGATCAACGATACCACGCGCTCAGATTCCCAAATTCAAATCGTGACGGGAGTGGGATTACTGCGGCTTCGGGCTCGGTTGGGCTGGCGCGGCGGTCCCGTTCGCCGGCGGCTGCGCCGGTGCTGGGCTCGCCGTGCCGGATTGCTGCGCGCCCTGCTTATCCTGTTGTTTCTTCATGAAGTGCCGCGCGATGTCCGGCCAGAACTCGGCAATCTCGGCCCCCACAATGCCTTCATACGTGACGCTGGCACCGCGTCCCAGGGTCAGCCCCACGCCGCGCTGGTTGGCCGGGTAATAGAGATTCGAGATCGCGCCGCCAATGAAGTTGCCGGCAACGTTAGCGTAATTCGGCCCCCACGTTCCCTTATCCCGTTTGCACCACACGGTCGTGACCGCCGAGTAGGCGGCGCGCTTGATGAAGCGGCCGTGTCCCATGCGGTAATAGCGCGGATCCTCGCGCCACCAGGAGGTCAGAATCGCATTACCCCAGAGGTTCCCGTCGAACGTGTCCGCGTACGCTGCACCCCAGTACTTCGCAAAACCCTCCACCCCTTCTCCGTAGGACGGATATTCGTTGCCGAGCATGCTGATTTCCCCGTCGATCGCGGTGATCGCGAAAACGTACCAATCCGTCGAGCTCTTGAAGAACAGCTGATACTTCTGCTTCGACGTGAGCGGAGCCGCGTTGGCATCTGACTGAACGTTGAACATGGGAACCACACCCAGCATGCGCTGCTTTTCTTCCGCTTCCAGCTCCCTCTTCGCCCGCTCCTGCTGCTGTTCCTTGGTCTCCGGCGTGTTTTGCGCCGGCTGCGCGGAACTCGACGAGCCGGACTGACCCGGAGTCTGCGCCGGCTGCGCGGAACTCGATGAACTGGCTGGCGGCGGCGTCTGGCTCTGCGGCGGCGTCTGGTTTTGCGCTAGTGTCGTTGCCGGAACCGGCGGTGGGGAGCCTTGCTGTGCTATGGCTTGCGGTGCATCCGGCAATTTGTCCGCAGCGTCGGATTGCGCAAAGGCCACAACCGGAACGAAAAAGGCCGTCGAGGCCAACAACAGGATGCGTGTGGCGCAGTCAGAGAAGCAAATCTTGCCTGAAATCAAACGAGCACTCCCGACCTGGAAGGCTTGACTGCCTCCGAATAACGCGCACGCAGGGCGCCAGGTGACCGAATTATGAAAGAGACGGATCGCTTCTCTGGGAAGTTGACGTGCGTCAACGCAAAGCGTTATTGCGGATCCCCAGCCTCCCGCTGATGATAGCGAACCCACCTCAAAAGGACAAGGTAAATAGCCCCCCTCCAACCCGTTGGAATCCGACACCTTATGCCATACTGATCTGGATTGCTCCCGTCCACAATGCAGCCTTCTCCGAACCCTGAGTTCATGCGCAAAGCCATTGCTCTGGCGACTGAAAACGTCCGCAGCGGCCAGGGCGGTCCCTTCGGAGCGGTCATCGCGAAGGACGGCGTCCTGATCGGCGAAGGAATCAACTGCGTCACGCGCGACAACGATCCCACGGCCCACGCCGAAGTGTGCGCCATTCGCGCCGCCTGCCAGGCCCTCGGCGTCTTCAGTTTGCAGGGCTGTGAAATCTACACCAGTTGCGAGCCCTGCCCGATGTGTCTGGCCGCGATTTACTGGGCTCGCATCGACCGCATCTGGTTCGGCAACACCAGCGCGGATGCGGCCCGCATCGCCTTCGACGATGCTTTTCTCTACCGCGAGCTGGCCCTGCCCCTGCCCAAACGCACCATCTCCGCTTCGATGTTCCTGCGCGAGCACGCCTGGGAGTCGTTCCAGCTCTGGCTCGACATCCCCAACAAGAAGCTCTATTAAGGGGGTGGCCGCGTCGCCTGCACCCTGGACCCTGTACCCTGCATCTACCGCCTATGGAATACAGACTTCTCGGACGTTCAGGACTCAAAGTCTCAGCGCTGAGTTTCGGCGCGGCAACCTTTGGCGGCGGCAACGAGTTCTTCGCCGCGTGGGGCAATACCGGCGTGGACGAAGCGCGGCGCATGGTGGACCTCTGCCTCGATGCCGGTGTGAATCTTTTCGACGTGGCCAACGGCTACTCGAACGGCCTGGCAGAGGAGATTCTCGGCAAAGCTCTCCAGGGAAAGCGGGACAAGGTCCTCATCTCAACCAAAGCCTTCTTCCCCATGGGCGACGGTCCCAACGACGTCGGCTCGTCGCGCCTTCACATCCTGGACCAGTGCGAAGCCAGCCTGCGCCGCCTCGGCACCGACCACATCGACATCTACCACATGCACGGCTTCGACCGGCTTACACCCGTCGAAGAAACCCTCGACACCCTCAACACCCTCGTCCACGCCGGCAAAGTCCGTTACATCGCGTGCTCCAATTTCTCCGGCTGGCACCTGATGAAGTCACTCGCCGCATCGGCGCGTCATGGCTGGGCGCGCTACGTTGCCCATCAGGTCTATTACTCGCTCATCGGCCGCGAATACGAGTGGGAACTGATGCCCCTCGGCCTCGATCAGGGTGTCGGCGCGCTCATCTGGAGCCCGCTCGGCTGGGGCCGGCTCACCGGCAAGATTCGACGCGGCCAGCCGCTGCCCAAAGTCAGCCGCCTCCACAAGACTGCCGATGACGGGCCGCCCGTCGCCGACGAATTTGTCTATCGCGTCGTCGACGCTCTCGACGAAGTCGCGAAGGATACCGGCAAAACCATTCCACAGATCGCGCTCAACTGGCTGCTCCAGCGCCCTACTGTGTCGAGCGTCATCATCGGCGCGCGAACCGAAGAACAACTCCGCCAGAACCTCGAAGCGGCCGACTGGAACCTGACCCCGGATCAGGTCTCCAAACTCGATGCCGCCAGCGACGTCACGCCGGTTTATCCCTACTGGCACCAGCGCATCGTCGGCCAGCGCAATCCTGACGCGGTTCGCTTCGTTCCAAAGAAGTGATGCGCGAAGCGCGTCCGCCTGGACGGCCAGTCCCCCCCTGGGCGGCTAGTGCCCGAACGGATCCACCAGCGACGAACTTGCCGGGGTCAGCAACTCGGCCCCGTTCTCGGTGATATGCAATTCGTCCTCCAGGCGGATGCCGAATTCTCCAGAGATATAGATGCCCGGCTCGTCGCTGAACACCATCCCGGGGCGAAGGTGCGGATGAAGATCCCATCCAAACATATCGTTCGTGACGAGGTAGGGCCATTCGTGCCCGTCCATGCCCAGCCCGTGCCCCACGCGGTGCGAGAAGTAGCGAAACCCCGGTCCATAGCCGGCGTCGATAATCACTTTCCGCGCCGCCGCATCAACGCTCGCCGGCTCAACGCCAGGCCGCGCCGCAGCCAGCGCAGCTTGCTGCGCCCGCCGCACCACTTCGAACACCTGGTTCATCTTCTCCGTCGGCTTGCCCAGCATGAACGTCCGCGTGATGTCCGACGTGTACCCCTCCACCAAGCAGCCATCGTCCACCATCAGAATGGTTCCTTCGCGGATGGTCTGCACCTGCCGTGACCCGTGCGGTGACGCGGTGAAAGTCCCGATGTTCAGGCTCGCTTCGCCCGCCAGCCCCACCTTTTCGTACGCCGCACCCACCAGCCGGTGCACATCCGTTGTCGTCATCCCTTCGCGCAGCGACCGGTACACCGCCTCGTACACAGCGAGCGTTGCCGCGCCCGCCACGCGGATGCATTCAATCTCGTGCGCCTCCTTGATCATTCGGCAACCCGCGGTCACCGGCGTCGCGATCACAAACCTCAGTTGCGGCCCCGCCTGCGCCAGGCTGCTCGAGAAAACGAACTTCATGTTTTCGTCGAGGCCCACGCGCCCCGTCGCGATCCCCCGATCGCGCAGTCCGCGAACAAGAAGCGCGAAGGGGCTCTCGTCCTCCTGCCAGGTGAGCACATCCGCATCCGATCCAAACGGCCCGGCGCTCAGCAGCTCATGCGCCCGTGCATTTTCGAACGCCGGGCAGATCAGGAACGCCTTCGCCTTCGCCGGGATTACCAGCGCCCACAGGCGTTCGCCTCCGTTCAGGCTGATGTTCGCGAAGTACAGCGAGCTGGTGGAGTTGTTCGCGAGCACGATGGCGTCGATGTGATTCTCCGCCATTAGCACCTTCGCGCGTTCGATGCGCGCCAGACGTTCTTCATTCGTGAACGGCGGCACGCGCCCGGCAAATGAGGGCAGGGCCGCGATGGCCGCGGGCAGCGAACCCGCATCGTCCGATGTTTCGCCAAAGACGGGAAGGGCAGCAGCCGCAAGCGCTGCCGATGATGCTCGAAAAAAAGAACGCCTCGAAAGCATGTTTTCTCCTGAACTCAGGCTGAAGGGCTGGGGGAAGAGTCAGGAGGAGAGTAACTGATCCCGCACCTTGACGTCTCCGTCTCCGGCGCGAACCGTACCCTGTACCCTGTCCCCGCACCCTGCTATACTCAACCGTTGCGGGCAGACCCGGAAATCCCTCTTTTTCCGGCCTTTTTGCCCCGAATTCCGACGAAAGCACATCTCTGAGGTTCCCATGTCCGGCCATTCGAAATGGGCGACAATCAAGCACAAAAAAGGTGCGCTCGACGCCAAGCGCGGCAAGATTTTCACGCAGCTCATCAAGGAAATCAGCATTGCCGCCAAGTCGGGGGGCGATCCCGACGGCAATCCTCGCCTGCGCAGCGCCATCGCCGCCGCCAAGGCCGAGAATATGCCCAACGAC
Organism: Acidobacterium sp.; assembly: GCA_003131625.1. Lineage (GTDB taxonomy): Bacteria > Acidobacteriota > Terriglobia > Terriglobales > Acidobacteriaceae > Palsa-343. Next base: position 44,608 of record PKVY01000079.1, read on the forward strand.
AACATCAAGCGCGCTATCCAGCGCGGAACCGGCGAGCTGCCCGGCGCCACTTACGAAGAGATTTCCTTCGAGGGCTACGGTCCGGGCGGTGTCGCGATCATTGTTGACTGCACCACCGACAACCGCAACCGCGCCGTCAGCGAGATCCGCCACACCTTCGCCAAACACGGCGGCAACCTGGGCGAGCCCAACTCCGTCCGCTTCATGTTTTCCAAGAAGGGCATCATCGGCGTTCCCAAAGCGGCGGCCGACGAAGAGAAGTTGATGAACATCGTCCTCGAAACCGGCGGCGAAGACCTGAACGACGAGGGCGACACCTGGGAGATCGTCACCGAGCCGCATGGGTTCGAAGCGGTGGCTCAGGCGGTCCGCGACGCGAAAATCGAAACCGTGATGTCCGAGATCACCATGGTCGCTTCCACCTACACAAAGCTCGAAGGCCCGACAGCCGCGCAATTGGTGCGCCTGCTCGAGGCTCTCGAAGACCACGACGACGTAAACAACGTCTATTCCAATTTCGACATGGACGCGAAGCAACTGGAAGAAGTCACCAGCTAGCGGCGGCAGCATCCTCCACCGAGGGGCCGCCACACTGGGCGGCCTTTCCTTTGATCGGGAGTCGTTCGCGCAGGATGAAAAAACGCAACCTTGTTCTTATCGTTGGGACCCTGGGTTTCGCCGCCGTTCTGCCCGGGGCCGCCCAGTCCACGTCCTCGCCTGCGGATAATACTCCCCGTCGCGCAACCGTCGCCGATCCGCTCCAGGTCGACTCGGCCAACCCTGCGTCCGCCTCGATGGCCAAGCTTCCCTGGGAATGGGGCCCGTTCTTTCAGGGTGGCAACGGAATCGGATATCGTTCGGACTTCCACTTCACCGCCGCTGGTGTGCGGCTGGGCAAGGTGCTCACCAACCAGCACCTCGGCAGCGTCTTCCGCGGCCAGTTTGAACTTGCCGGCGAGATTATCCCGTATTGGCAGGCATTCACGCCCCCCCAGGGCCTGCAACCCGTCACCGTCAACGACCCCGCCGCCGGGGTGAACTATACCTATTACGTGCCCACGGGGGGTGGAACCTTCACCGGAGTCAGCGTTACGCCGGTTATTTTTCGCTGGGATTTTAAGCCGCGGCGCCGTTTCGTTCCCTGGTTCCAGGCCGCTGGCGGCGTGATCTATACGACGCATAAGTTTCCGCCCGACGTGCTGGTGACGCACGGTCTGCCGGGAGGAACCAGCGTGTGGAACTTCTGCCCGCAGGGTGGCATCGGCCTCCATTATTTTGTCCGGCCCGGGAGAGCGATCACCTTCTCCGGCAGCGGCGTTCACATCTCCAGCGCGTCGCTGGGCGACCGAAACCCCGGAGTGAACGCCAGCATCATGTTCCAGATTGGGTATACGTTCTTCAGCAGAAGGTAAAAGCGAAGTGGAGCAGGCGTTGAACCAGGTTCTGTTCGGCTCCGCACTGCCAGTCAGGTCGTAATACATGCCAGATGCCCTCATCGAATGCGTGCCCAACTTCTCCGAAGGCCGAAAGCCCGAGGTGATCGAGTCGATCATCTCCGCCATGCAGGTCGAGGGGGCCCACCTGCTGGACTGGTCGCTTGACTCCGATCACAACCGTTCCGTCGTCACCATCGCCGGTCCTCCGGCAGCGATCGTCGAATCCGCCATTCGCGGGGCGGGCCGCGCAGCGCAGCTCATTGACCTCACCACTCAGGAGGGTGTGCATCCCCGCATCGGCGCGGCCGACGTCATTCCCTTTGTGCCCATCCGCAACATCTCGCTCGAGCAATGCGCGCTGCTGGCCCGCCAGGCCGGCACGGAAATCTGGAAGCGCTACCAGGTTCCCGTCTATTTCTACGAAGCCGCCGCAGCCCGCCCCGATCGCGCCCTGCTCGAAGAAGTGCGCCGAGGCCAGTTCGAAGGCCTGCGCGATGCGGTGCTGCGTGAGCCCGCGCGTCGGCCCGATGTCGGCGGTCCCTCGCTGCATCCCACCGCCGGAGCCTCCGCCGTGGGCGCGCGCCGCTTCCTCATCGCCCTCAACCTTTACCTCAACACCGCGGAAGTCGCTGTCGCCCGCGCCATCGCCAAAGATATCCGCCAGTCGGGCGGAGGCCTGGCGGGCGTCAAGGCCATGGGCGTCACCGCCCACGGCCAGGCCCAGGTCTCCATGAACATCACCGACTTCACCCGCACCCCGGTCGGCGAAGTTTATGCTGCGGTGAAGGAAAAGGCCCGCCGGCACGGCGCCGCTCCGGTCCGCGCCGAGCTGATTGGGCTCATCCCCGAGGCCGCCCTTGAGCGAAACAGCGAGTGGCTGCGTCTGCTGGGTGACATCGGTCCGGGCGGGTTCGACCTCGACGAGAAGGTTCTCGAGCGGCGGCTGGATCGTCCCTTGCCCTGGCCGGTAGCCAATAGTTAGAGTTAGCCGATAGTTGTAGATTGAGCCCCGCGGCGACCGGCGTAAAATTGAGAAACGACGGCGAGTCGTTTTGCTGCTCGTCAGGGTCAAAGACCTCAGCGGGTTATCAAATTCTTCAAACTCAGCCGGTGGTCCGGCGGAGGGAGCAGGTTCACCAGTGAAATTCTGTAAGCATTCGTACTACGGTTTGGTTATTGTGGCACTCCTGTGCGCGTCCGTCGCGCTTCCGGCGCGGGCGGCGCAGATCGACACCGACGCGCGTTCGGCGATTCCCCACGATGTCCAGCAGCTCATCGTCGTCGACTACCGCATCATGGAGAACTCCTCCGCGGCCCTGGATCTGAAGGCGCGCGTGCTTCCCCCGGAGCTGAAGCAGCTCGAGACAGCGCTCAAGACCTCCGGCCTCAATGAGAATCAGGACGTCGAGCAGCTGGCCTTCGCGGCCTACCGCGTCGGCACCGGCGACAACGTGAAGATCGTCGGCGTCGCGCAGGGCCAGTTCCAGGTCCAGGACATCATCGCGAACTTCACGAAGAGGAAGATCAAGCCCATGGCGATCCGCAACAATCGCCTCTATCCCATGGGCGCCAGCGGCATGCTGGTCACCTTCCTGAATCCCACCACCATGCTGTTCGGATCGAGCGACGCCATCAAGCCCGCCCTCGATTGCCGCGACGGCCTCGCGCCGAGCTTCCTCACCAACCAGGACATGCTCACCGCCATGGGCCAGGTGGACTCCGAGCCCATCTGGAGCATTCTCGACCAGAAGGGCACCGAGTACATGATGCATTCCCTCCTCGGTCAGGCTTCCCAGCTCGCCGACTACGATCAGGTCAAAAAGCGGCTGCTCAATTCCAGCTACACCATGAACTTCACCAATGGCGTCAAGTTCAACCTGTTTGTCGCCACGTCGGATACCTTCACCGCGGCAACCATGTCATCGCTGCTGAACGCCGCCGCGATGTACGAAAAAGTCAGTGGCAATGCCATCGAGAAGCAGGCCGTCGACAGCACCACCATCGACTCGAATGGGGGAATGCTGAGCGTGAAGTTCGTTGCCTCCGACGGCCAGTTCTCCAGCCTTCTGCAGTCGCCCCTCTTCCAGAACGTCGTGCATTAGGGGCGGCCCGTTCTGCAAATCCAGGGAGCGGCCGCTGCGCCGCTCTCTTCCTCTTCCCGGACTCTATCCAGCAGCAACTGAAACTGCTCCACGGGCACGGGCCGACTGAACAGGTATCCCTGATAAGCATGGCATCCGAGGCCTGCCAGCCAGTCTCGCTGTTCTTCCGTCTCCACCCCTTCGGCCAGCAGCGGCAAATTCACCTCCCCGCTCAGCCAGATGATGGCGTGCGCGATCGCCCTGCTCGTCGCATCCCCCAGCATGTCCCGCACGAAGCTGCCGTCGAGCTTCAGCTGATCCAGAGGGAGACGCTTCAGATAAGCCAGCGACGAGTATCCGGTTCCAAAATCGTCGAGAGAAAACCGCAGCCCATGCGACCGGAGCGCATTCATGATCGCAATCGTCTCTTCCAGATCCTCCACCAGCAGGCTTTCCGTAATTTCGAGTTCCAGGCTCTTCGGGTTGGCTCCCGTGGACTCCAGCACAGCCAGTACGCGGTCGGCAAAATCCGCCTGCCGGAATTGCCGCGGGCTGACGTTCACCGCAACCGACAGCGCAGCCGTCTCTGCTCGTTGTGACCATACCGCGAGCTGCCGGCAGGCGTGCTCCAGCACCTGGTTTCCCAACGGAACGATCAGCCCCGTTTCCTCCGCCAGAGAAATAAACTCCGCCGGCGGCAGAACCCCGCGCCGCGGATGATTCCACCGCAAGAGCGCCTCTGCGCCCACCACCCGGCCCCGATCCACCTGAGGCTGATACCACAGCTCGAACTCCCGGTTCCGGATCCCCTGGCGCAGTTCCCCCTCCAGCGCCGCGCGCGCATTCACGGCCGCCTGCAGTTCGGGCGCGAAGAATCGGATCGCCTCCCTCCCCGCCGCCTTTGCCTGATACATCGCGATATCCGCCTGTTGCAGAATCGCGGCGGAGCTTTCCTTGCCATCCCCGAATACCGTGATCCCCATGCTCGCCGTGCTCCGGCATTCGCGGCCCGCCAGCACGTAGGGTTGGGTGATGCTGGACAGAATCTTTTCCGCCACGCTCCCGGCCCGCGCAGCCGCTTCTTCCGATGTTTTCCCCAGATCCTCCAGAATCACCACAAACTCGTCCCCACCCACCCGCGCCGCCGTGTCCACGGCGCGAATGCAGCCCGTCAGTCGTTCCCCCACTTCCTTCAGCAGAAGATCGCCAACCGCGTGCCCCAGCGTATCGTTCAGGCTCTTGAAATTGTCCAGGTCGATGAACAGCAGAGCTCGCTGCCGTCCACTGCGCTTGCTCGCCGTCACCGTCTGCCGCAGCCGCTCCAGCAGCAGCCGCCGATTGGGCAGTTCCGTCAGCGGATCGTAGAAGGCCAGATGCCGGATCTCGTCCTGCGCTGTCTTCACCTCCGAAATGTCTCGCGAAATGGAGAGGATGCACGGAACCCCCTCCAGCTCGATCACCGACGCCGACATCAGCCCCCAGTACATCTCCCCGTTCTTTTTCCTGAATCGCGCCTCCAGGTTGCGGCAAACCCCGCGCCGGTTGAGCATCTCCACCAGCCTGCCCCGATCGGCCGAGTTCTCCCAGATGTTCAGCTCGATCGAGCCGTGTCCGATCACTTCCTCCCGCGTATAACCGGTGGTTTCGAGAAACGCATTGTTGCATTCCACATAGATTCCGTCGCTCAGGCGGTTCAGGTTGATCGAATCCAGCGACATCTGGAATGCGGTGCGGTAGCGCTCTTCGCTCACCCGCAGCGCCTCCTGCGCCGCCGCCAGCAGCTCCTCCGCCTGCTTGCGCGCGTTGATGTCCTGTGCCAGGGTGAGGAAGAATTGCGGCCGGCCCTCGTCGTCGTGCTGGATTGAGATCGTCAGCGTGACCCACGTGAGCGACCCGTTTTTGCGAAGGTAGCGCTTCTCGAAGCTCACGTTGCTGACCTCGCCGCTCAACAGGTGCATCGCTGCGGCCTTGCCGCCGTCTCGATCTTCCGGCGGCGTGATCTCCTGAAAATTGGAGCCAACCAGTTCTTCGGGAGAATACCCCACAATTCTTGCGAAGCTCTCGTTGCACTTCAGGATTCTCCCCTGCAGCGAAGTGTGCAGGATGCCGACCGCAGCCTGGTCGAAGGACGCGCGATAGCGCTCCTCGTTGTCGCGCAGCCAGCGAGTTCCAAGGATCCCCTCGGGTCCGGCCGCATTCCCAGACGCGGAGACAGCCTCCTCTTCCTCGATTGCGACCGGAATACCTTCCTCCGCCGTCGTGCGCACCCAGTCTTCTCCACCAGCGGGCTGTTCCTTCCCGCCGCCTCACCGTCGCCGTCCGGTCCCATCGCACGGACCTTCCCGAGGCTCCGTGATCCAGGGTTGTCGAAGCTTCCTCACCTCTTCTATCGGCGGCCTTCACCAGCCCTTGACATCGGCCTGCCGCCCGTTTCCCGCCCCACACCGTTCCAGCCGCTCCCTGCCCCCGCCAGCGGCGACGGATGCTCATCCACCGCGGGAAACTGCAGCATATTGCGGAAGAATGCGCGCAGCAGGTCCGGCTCGCGCGAGTACAGCACTACATGGGCCGCCTGGATCATGATGAAACCCTCCGTCGGCATCATGATCGCAGCCATGCGCATCACACGAAAGTTTTTCTCGCCTGTTGACCGACCGGGCAACCCCCGCGCCCTGGCCCGGTATAATGAAACCTGCAGAAAGAGCGAACATCTTTCCACTTTCGATCTGAAGGGAACTCCGCCCCCATGGCGACCACCAACGCCGGCGCCCCGTCCGCGCAAGGCGAAACAGCAACAGCGGCTTCTCCCAAGCCCGTTAGCAACGACTTCAGCATCCAGATCGCCACCGTCAATGGCTCCGGCTCGCAATCGGCCAACAGCGTTCTGCTGCGCAGCATCTTTGCGATGGGCGTGCCCGTCAGCGGCAAGAATCTCTTCCCCTCCAACATCGCCGGCCTGCCGACCTGGTTCACCATCCGCGCCAGCAAAGACGGCTATGTCGCGCGCCGCAAAGAAATCGACATCCTCATCGCCATGAACGCCGAGACCGCGCGCGAGGACATGCTGTCCCTCCGTCCCGGTGCGGCGGCGATCTACGAAGAGAGCGCCAACCTGAAGCAGTACCGCGACGACGTCACCTGCTATCCGGTGCCCTTTGACAAGCTCACCGCGGCCGTTTGCCCCGAAGCCAAGCTGCGCAAGCTGGTCAAGAACATGATCTACGTGGGCGTCGCGGCGCAGCTGCTCTCCATCGACATGAAGGCCGTCGAAGGCGCGCTGCGCATGCAGTTCGCGAAGAAGCAAAAAGCTGCCGACCTGAACTGGGCCGCTGTCGAAGCCGGCTACAACTATGCGGCGCAGTCGCTCACCAAGCAGGATCCGTTCGTCCTCGAGCGCATGCATGCCACCGAGGGCAAGATCATCATCGACGGCAACGCTGCCTGCGCGCTGGGCGCGATGTTCGCCGGCGTCACCGTCGTGACCTGGTATCCCATCACGCCGTCCTCGTCGGTCGTCGAGCAACTCATCGATTATCTGAAGAAGTATCGCGTCGAGGAAGACGGCAAAGCCAGCTTCGCCGTGGTGCAGGCCGAAGACGAGCTGGCTGCGATCGGTATGGTGCTCGGCGCGGGCTGGGCGGGTGCGCGCGCCATGACCTCCACCTCTGGCCCTGGCATCTCGCTGATGGCCGAGTTCACTGGCCTCGGCTATTTCGCCGAGCTCCCCGGCGTCATCTTTGACATTCAGCGCGTCGGCCCCTCCACCGGACTGCCCACCCGCACTGCCCAGGCGGATCTGCTCTCGATCGCATTTCTCTCCCACGGCGATACCAAGCACGTGATGCTGCTGCCCGGGAACGTCAAAGAATGCTTCGAGTTTGCCGGCGCGGCCTTCGATCTGGCCGAGCAACTGCAAACCCCGATCTTCGTGCTGTCGGACCTCGATCTCGGCATGAACAACTGGATGTCCGATCCCTTCGAATATCCTGACAAGCCTCTGAATCGCGGCAAAATCCTCAGCGCCGAACAGATCGAGGAGATGAAGAAGAGCGGCGGCTGGGGCCGCTATCAGGATCGCGACGGCGACGCCATCCCCTATCGCACACTGCCCGGCACCGACCACCCGCAGGCGGCTTACTTCACGCGTGGCAGCGGCCACAACGAGAAGGCTCTCTACTCCGAGCGCCCCGAGGACTACCAAAATCTGATGGAGCGGCTGGCGCGTAAGTTTGAAACCGCGCGTACGATGGTTCCCGCGCCGCTGGTCGTCCAGACCGGCCAATCGAAGGTCGGCATCATCGCCTTCGGCACCTCGGACTTCGCCGTCACCGAGAGCCGCGATCAGCTGAAGAAGGAATACGGCGTCGAAGCGGACTATCTGCGCCTGCGCGCCTATCCCTTCAGCCGCCAGGTGCGCGACTTCGTTGCCTCCCACGAGCGCATTTACGTCGTCGAGCAGAATCGCGACGCGCAGATGCTCAGCCTGCTCAAGCTCG
>PKVY01000039.1 GCA_003131625.1 Acidobacterium sp.
AAGGACTACTACCTGCGCACCGACGACAAGAGCGTCGAAACCCGGAAACAGTATGTTGCTCACCTCGCGAACATGCTGAAGCTCCTGGGGGATCAGCCCGACGCGGCGCAGGCTGAAGCGCAGAAGATCATGGACCTTGAAACCGCGCTGGCCAAAGCCTCGCAGGGCAACGTCGAGCGCCGCGATCCCGACAAGGTATACCACATGATGTCGCTCACCAGTTTCTCGGCCACAGCGCCCGCCATCGACACGGCCAAATATGCTGAGCTGATAGGCTCCCCCTCCGTCCAGGAGCTGAACGTCGTCTCACCCGACTTCTTCCCGGCGCTCAACAAGACCATCGCCGATACCGATCTGGCGACCATTCAGGCTTATCTTCGAGCCCGTCTCGCCGACTCGTTTGCGGTGCGTCTTCCCCACGCCTTTGACGAGGAGAGTTTCGACTTCTATGGCCGCAAGCTCACCGGCACGCNNGCAGGCCCGCTGGAAACGCTGCGTCCAGGCCACCGACGGCTCGCTCGGCGAAGCCCTCGGCAAGCTTTACGTCGCCCAATACTTCACCCCTGACATGAAAGCCTCCACGCTGCACGAAGTCCACGACATCGAAGCGGCGATGGGCCAGGACATCGACGCCATCGACTGGATGAGTCCCGAAACNNAAGTGGCGCGACTACTCGAAGCTCGATGTTCAGCCTGGCGATGCCGTCGGTAACCTGGTCCGCGCCCGCGAATTCGAAGTCGCTCGCCAGCTGAACAAAATCGGCAAGCCCGTCGATCGCCAGGAATGGCAGATGACCCCGCCCACCGTGAATGCCTATTACGATCCGTCGATGAACAACATCAACTTCCCTGCGGGCATCCTGCAGCCCGCTTTCTACGACAAAGATGCCAGCGACGCCACCAACTACGGCCACATCGGCGCTGTCGTCGGCCACGAGCTGACCCACGGTTTCGACGATCANNGCAATCTCCACGACTGGTGGACCCCCGAAGACAAGAAGCAATTCGAAGAGAAGACCGGCTGCGTCGACAATGAGTACAGCCAGTTCATCGCCGTCGACGATGTCAAGGTCAATGGCAAGCTCACCCTTGGAGAGAACACCGCGGATAATGGCGGCGCGCGCATTGCCTTCATGGCGATGATGGCGCGTCTGGCGGCGTCTGGAACGCCAGCTGCCGCCACGCCGGAGCAGGCTGCGGAAAAATCCTTTTCCCCGCAGCAACAGTTCTTCCTCGGCTACGCCCAGAACTGGTGCACCAACGAGCGTCCGGAGTTTCTTCGTATGCTCGCCAACGTCGATCCGCATTCCCCCGATGCTCTGCGGGTGCGCGGCGTCATCGTGAACATGCCGGAATTCGCCCACGCCTTCGGCTGCAAACCCGGCCAGCCGATGGCTCCCGTCAAGAGCTGCCGCGTCTGGTAATCAGGCAACTCGCTTTGACCTTATATACCGCCCATTGGTAGCAGTGGAGACTACTTAAGTAACATCTCCGTTGACCAGTAAGTAGTTATATTCCGCCGCCCCTTACCTACTTTCGTGCCTGTTTTCGGCTTACCAAGAAAAATACAGATATGACCAGTGATCCACCGGCGCTTCGGGTTAGTCTCGGGGTGCGCCGACTGGCGCCCAAAGGACATATCACCCATGAAAAAGACTCTTCGCGTTGCAGTTCTCTCCGCAACCTTCGCCCTGTTCGCCGCTCCTGTGTTCGCCGGCCCCGGCGGCAACGATCCGCCGCCTCCTCCGACCAACGGCGGCAGCCAGGTCGTCACCACGGCAACCGTTGTGGACGCGATTCTGACGGCTCTCGGCGCCTAGCCTTCGGCCACAAACCTGCTTTGCCGGCTCCCACGGCTTCCGCCTTCAGGGCGGAAGCTCGTGGTGTGTCGTATCTTAATGAGCAGGTCGGCGCATGCACTTCTCGCTGGTAGACACCATTCCGTGGGCCACGGGCTCCGCCCTGAATCTCACCCTGCTCTTTGTGGTGCTCTGGCGCAGGCGTCCTTTTCCCGTCCTGGCCACCTACATGGCCTTCGAGGCTATCCGCAGCCTCTTGCTCTTTCTTGCCTATCTCTACGGCTCAAAATACTGGTACGCCCGCATCTATGATGCCGGCCTCGGGATCGACTTCGCGCTTCAGCTCGGTCTCGCCCTCGAGATCGCCCGCATCGTACTCCGGCCCACGGGAACTTGGGTCCGCGACGCTCGCTTCCGCTTCGCCGCGGGCGGTATCGCCGGGGCGGCCACCGCTGCTGTCCTGGTATGGTGGGTGACCCCGCCCGCCTCGACCACCCGCCAGTTTTGGGAGATCCGCGGTAACCTCTTCACCAGCCTGGTCATTTGTGAGCTGTTCGTGCTGGTCAGCCTCACCGCCAATCAGCTCGGCCTGGGCTGGCGTAACCACGTCATGGCCGTTGGTCAGGGGCTGACCGCCTGGACCAGCCTCATGGTCGTCACAACATCTTTTCAGAGCTTCTTCGGTACCCGCCACCTCTACATGCCACTCGAGAGAGTACGCGGCGCCATCTACGATGTCGCCATTTGCTGGATGATCTTACAACTTTGGAGGGACGAGCCCGAGCGCCAGCCAATTTCCTCCGATCTGCAGGAATATATTCTTGCGCTTCACAAGCGAGTCGAGTACGATCTTCGCAGACTCGACGCAGGACATTAGTTAGACCGTCGTCCTGGGCTCCAGGACTTGACGACTCGAAAGAGAGGCCGAGGCAGTGTTGGTCTACCTCCTCCTGGGCGCGCTTGTAGGTAGTTTGCTCGCAGCCGCCATAAGATCCCAGGTATCGGCCCTTCGGGTCAACCGGCGCAGCTGGCAGGACTTAGTTTCTCAGATCAAGCGCATCGAGTTTCAGCGCGTAACTTCCGTGGCGCGCGACTATCTCGAACCCAAAGAAGGTCAGATTTCCCTCGAACCCACTGACATGTGGCTCATGCTGGGCGGCCGCGAAGGCCTGCGCCGTATGCGCGAAAATGCGCGTCTGATGCTGCTCCTGGCTGCCCACGCCCAGCGCTGGAATTTCGATGAAGGCGTCATCGTCACCGAACGCATGCGCCGCGACGCCCTTCGTCTCCGCCGCGCGATTTGGCGCATCGAGCTGGCCCTCACCTTTCACACCGTACTGCGCCGCTCGGCCACCGTCATTCCTTTTGACCTGCACGAGGCCGCATCCTCTTATTATCTGATGCGCCAGCGCCTGCTGGCTCTGTACCAAACCAGCCACTCCGGACTCTATCCCCGTCTCGCAGAAGTCCTCTAGAGTTTAGTCTCTGTAGTAATTCAGCTCCGCAACTTACCCCCCAAAGCCTCCAAAGCACTAATCACCTGTTGCGACCACCCCTGCACTTCTTCCTCCCGCAGTGTCCGCTCGTGGGACTGGAAAACCACGCCCAACAGCAGCGAATAATGCCCAGGGGGCGCCAGCTTTCCATCGCGCAGCACTTCCTTCGCTTCGAAGCTCCGCAGCTCCGGAATCGCGAGACCCTCGATCGCGCCCGCCAGCTTCGCATACGCAGTGCTGTCCGGCAGGATCACGGAAAAATCCCGCCGCACCGGCTGAAAACGCGACAGATCCTCGATCGCGGGTTGCCGCAGCTCCTGCTTGTAAAGCCGGTCCAGCCACACTTCGCCGATCCAGATCGCTTGCTTCAGCTTCCGGCGCTCCGCCTCCGCGGGATGCAGATGTCCGAACCACGCCACCGTCGCCCCATCCAGCACTGCGCGCGCGCTGCGCCCCGGATGCAGCCACGCCGGCATCAGCCCCGACGCAGCAGGGAAGTGATCGATATAAACCGACCGAGCAGCAAATTTGTGGAGAAGCTCTTCAACCGTCCCCTTGAGCTCGTAAAAGTCCGTCTCCTGTTTGCCGAACGCATGTCCCGTCGCGCCCATTCCCAGCGACGGCCGCTCGTCCACGCGATCCGCCCCGCCGCTGAACACTGTCCCCATCTCGAACAGCGCCGCCCCCTCCACATTGCGGCTGATGTTCAGCGCCAGCATGTCCAGCATCCCCGGCAGCAGCGACGGCCGCAGCATGCCCGCCTCTTCGCTCAGCGGATTCCCAATCTGCACCGCCGACCCCGGCTCCCGCGCGAACCGTGCCGCATCCTCAGCCCCGCAGAAGCTCGTTGCAATGGCCTCATTCCACCCCAGCGCCAGCATGGTGCGGCGCACCGCCGCTTCTTTCTCCGCCCACGGCAGCTCCACCACGGTTCCCGCAAATGCGGGCAGCGTGTTCTGGAACCGGTTGTACCCGTACACGCGCGCGATCTCCTCGATCAGGTCGATCTCGCGCTCCAGATCCAGTCGCCAGCTCGGCAGCATCACGCTCCAGCTCTCCGGCCCGGCATGTTCCAAACCACAGCCCAGGCCGGTGAGAATGCCATCCGCCATCGCGGCCGTGATCCCCTCCGCATCCTCCGTCTCGCCCAGCATCCGCCGCACCTCGCGCAGGCTGAAGCGGATCGAGGCCCGCTTTGCCGTGCGCGCCACAGCTTCGGGGATCACCACGTCGACCAGTTCGCCCTCCGGCTGCCCGCCGGCCTCGAGAATGATCCGGCTCACCAGCGCCGATGCCACCGGAGGCGCATTGAAATCCGCGCCGCGCTCGAACCGATGCGACGCATCCGTGTGCAGCAGGTGCCGCTTCGACGAACGGCGCACCACGCCTGGATCGAACCATGCCGCTTCCACCAAAATGTTCTTCGTCTCCAGCGTGATCATCGTGTCCCATCCGCCCATCACACCCGCGATACCCAGCGCTTTCCGCTCATCCGCCACCACCAGATCGTCGGGATCGAGCGTCCGCTCCACGCCGTCGAGCGTGCGCAGCTTCTCGCCCTTGCGCGCCCGCCGCACAATGATCCCGCCTTCGAGCTTGTCCAGATCGAACGCGTGCGTCGGCTGCCCCATGCCGAGCAGCACGTAGTTACTCGCATCGACGGCGTTGTAAATCAGCTTCTGCTCCAGCAGCCGAAATCTTTCTGCCACGATGCCCGACGACGGCGCAATTTTCACATCCCGCAGCACTCGCGCCGTGAATCGCCCGCACAGCTTCGGCTCTTCAATCGCAACCGGAAGCGCCCGCGCCGCCTTCTTCGCGGCCGGCAAACTCGCATCGAGCGGCTTCAGCGCGAGCCCATAGATCGTCGCCGCTTCGCGCGCGATGCCGTAGTGGTTCATCGCGTCCACGCGGTTGGTCGTGATGTCCATCTCGAACAGCGACCCATGCGCGCCCAGATCGAACACCCCTTCGACCGCAATCCCACGCAGCGTCAGATTGTCGGCGAGCTCCTGATCGGAGACCGTGATTCCCGGAACGTATTCGCGCAGCCAGCTCGAAAGAATCTTCACGCGAACTGCTCCAGGAACCGCAGGTCGCCGGAGTAGAGCAATCCGATATCGCCGATGCCATATTTCATCATGGCGATTCTGTCGATTCCCATGCCGAAGGCGAATCCACTAATGCGCGAGGGATCGTATAAGGGCTGCTTCTGAGAGACAAACCCAAACACCGCTGGATCCACCATCCCGCAGCCCAGCAGCTCAATCCACCCTGAGTGCTTGCACTTCCGGCAGCCCGTGCCGCCGCAGAACGGGCAACTGATCTGCACATCCGCGCTCGGTTCCGTGAACGGAAAGAAGGAAGGGAAGAACCGCGTCTTCACGCTCGACCCGAAGAACGCCTTCATCGCCGCATCGAGCGTCCCCTTCAGATCGCCAAACGTGATGTTTGTATCGACGCACAGCCCCTCCACCTGGTGAAAGATCGGATAGTGCGTCGCATCCGCCGCGTCGTTCCGATGCACTTTACCCGGAATGATGATCCGCACCGGCGGCGGCTGCTGCTCCATCGTGCGAATCTGCACTGGCGAGGTGTGCGTGCGCATCAGCAGCCGGTCGCGCAGCGGCTTCCGCTCCTGCCCCGCAATCACCAGCGTGTCCTGCGTGTCCCTCGCCGGATGCCCGGGCGGAAAATTCAGCGACTCGAAGTTGTAGTAGTCGGTCTCGACCTCCGGCCCCACGCCCACCGAATATCCCATCCGCTGGAACACCGCGACAATCTCGTTCCATGTCCGGATCAGCGGATGCTCCGCGCCCAGCCTGCGCCGCGTTCCTGGCAGCGTGACGTCAATCGCCTCGGCATCGAGTCCGTTTCCCGCCGAACCCGCACCCGCTAACTCGAGCCGCCGCTCAATTTCCGCCTTCAGCGTATTGAACCGCTGCCCGATCTGCTTCTTCGCCTCAGCCGGCGCGGACTTCAGCCACGCGTCGCTGATCGCCTTCAGCCGCCCCTGCTTCCGCCCCAGCCAGTGCAGCCGAAACTGCTCCACGTCCTCCGCCGACCGCAGCCCCGACGCCCACTCCTCCACCTCCCGCGCCACAGCGGCAAACGCCTGGTCCAGCTCCGCCTCGCTCCATCCACCGAGCGGAGGAATTTCGTCATTCTGCATGATTCCTTTGAGGATAAATCAACAGGAGCACGGAGCCGCGCCATCTGCAAAACTCGATTGTCGGAAAAGCGCAGGGGTCAGGCGGGGACGATCTCGCTCACGCGTGTCGTCGGCTCTGGCACCGGCTCGCCATCCGCCCGCAGGCCCTCGATGTGGAATTCGATCCCTTCGCGCATGAGCTGTTCGGTCTCCTCGAAGGTCTCCCCAGCCACACCTAAGCCGGGCAGATCTGGAGCATAAGCGCTCCAGCCCGTTTCCGTCTTCTCGAAGACAACCGCGTACCCCGTCATTTCAGACCTGCCTGCTTCAGGATATTGTTATACGTTCCCTTGGCCATATCAACCGATGGATGCCCTGCTATGGTCACTTTTCCCGGTTTCGAGGGGTGCTTGAACTGCCGGTGGCTGCCTCGCTGGGCGATCAAAAACCATCCATCCTGCTCGACCAAACGAATCACGTCGCGAACTCTCATCAGCCACGCACCAACTAATTTCCACTGTATCCAACAGTGCACAAATCCGGAGCTGTCTTTGTGAAACGGGGCTAAACTTACGTCATGATCCGCTCCTACCAGGGCCTCACGCCCACCATCCCCGCCTCCTGCTACGTCGACCTCTCCGCGCAGGTCATCGGCGATGTCGTCCTGGGCGAGCACGCGAGCGTCTGGATGAACGCCGTCGTTCGCGGTGATGTCCACTCCGTCCGCATCGGCGCCCACTCCAACGTGCAGGACTGCGCGGTCCTCCACGGCATGCGCTACAAATATCCCGTCCTCGTTGGCGACTGGGTCACCATCGGCCACAACGCCACCGTTCACGGCTGCATCATCGAAGACGTCTGCCTCATCGGCATCGGCGCCACCATCCTCAACAACGCGCGCATCGGTGAAGGCTCCATCGTCGCCGCCGGCGCCGTCATCCCCGAGAACACCATCATTCCGCCGCGCTCCCTCGTCGCCGGCGTCCCCGGCAAAGTCCGCCGCGACCTCACCTCCGACGACCGCGAAGAGATCCTGATGTACGCCCGCAATTACCTCGACTACGTGAAGATCTACCTCGAGGAGACGAACCCCTCCCACACACGGGGCTTCCTCGAGGAAATGAGAATCGCAAAGTAATCCGTTTCAGGAACCCGGAACAGCCGCTTCACTTCCGTCGTTCGATCTGCTCCACGTGATGCCGCAGATGCACGACGTAATCCGTCGCCACAAATTGCAGATCGTAGCGCGCGTCGCCCTGATCCCCGCCTTTGTCCCACACATGCCCCAGCGTTTCCGGTGCGATCCGCTCCATCACGTAGGCCAGGTGCCGATTGTAGGCGGCCCACAACACCACCAGATCCCTCCACGGGCGCGCCGCGTAGTGGTTCAGATTCACCCAGTCATTCTGCTCGTACCCGGGGAAGTGCAGTTCCGGCGCGATCTGCATTCGGATGAACCGCTGGTGATTATTCGCCGCCGAATCGATCAGGTGCCCGAGGATCTGCTTGCGCGACCACTTCTCCGGCCCGGCTGAATGACTCGCCTCTTCCTCCCCAATCGCGAGGAACTTCGGCTCACACTCCGCGACGGCCCTTCGCAAATCCCGCGCTGCTTCCACGTGGTTCATGCCAGCATCGTCTCACGTCCCGCCGGTGACGACCTTGCCTCTGCGCACCCGCCGCCTTTACCGGAACCCCCCGATAGCCGAAAATGAACGCAGAGGTCAACTGAAGGTCTATGCCCCTTTCCGGCGAAGCCATTCGCGTGATGAACCTGGTGGACGACGTGGCCACCACCATGCGCCGCATGATCGTGCTGATTCCCGCTCTGCCCCCCGACGAACGCAAACGCATCAGCGACTACCTGAAGCAGTCCGAGCCCGGCGTGGAGCAGGTCCAGGCAGCGCTTGCGAACTTAAAGTAGGTTGTCGCTGCCGGGGAACTCGCTCCCGAGCCGCCGTCATTCGAGCCGCTCCGCGCGGCCGCCGCGTACATTCCCCGCGCAAGCCGGCCCTGACGCGCCAACACTCCCCGCCATGACCAAAGTCGTCCAATCCGTCCCATTTTCGATCCCCATCCGCCATGGCCAGCCGTCTATGCGTTAGCTATTCCCGACGGGAACCTGGAACCCTCCGTCCTCGTATTTGAAAGCAGCCCCATGCAGAGCCTCGGCGACACCTTCGGGCAGGTTTTTCTGGCCATCCGCGCCAACAAGCTCCGCTCGTTCCTCACCATGTTCGGCATCGCCTGGGGCGTCGGCTCCATGCTGCTGCTCATCTCCGTGGGTGAAGGCTTCCGCTCCGGCCAGAAGCGCGAGTTCGCCGAGCTCGGCAACGACGTCATTATGCTGTGGAACGGCAACATCCCCGCGGTGCCCGGCCAGCACTCGAGCATGCGCCCCTACTACCTCACCTTCTCCGACGTGCAGGCCATCCGCAGCCAGGCGCCCGACGTTCGCGACGCGAGCGCTCTCGTCAATCGCAGCGACATCAAGCAGCAGAGCCAGTACGAAACCGCCGGCGGCCAGGTGCTCGGCGTCGAGCCGAATTTCAAAGACATCCGCTGGGTGCCCATCGCCCAGGGCCGCTTCATCAGCGCCGACGATCTTCGCAACAAGAACCGCGTCATCGTCCTCGGCCAGAAAAGCGCGCAGCTTCTCTTTCCCGGCCATCCGGCGCTCGGCGACTGGGTCACACTCAACGGAACCCGCTTCACCGTCATCGGCGTCGCGGACCATGTCGGCCACGGCGACAATGACGATCGCAGCCAGCAGGTCTACATCCCGCTCTCCCTCATGCTCGACATGTTCGCTCTCAACTGGGGCAACAATCCGCAGGACACGGTGAGTTCCATCCAGTACCAGCCCACCGTCGCCGCCCAGCATGCCGCGGCTCTGCACGAGGTCCACGAGATCATCGGCCGCCGCCACGGCTTCAACCCGGACGACAGCGAGGCTTTCAATGAGTGGGATTCCGTCCAGTCCCAGCAGATGGTCGGCAAAATCTTTGACGCGATGGACATCTTCCTCGGCGGCGTCGGCCTCGTCACTCTCGCCCTCGGCGCGGTCGGCATCGTGAACATCATGCTCGTCTCCGTCACTGAGCGCACCAGCGAGATCGGCCTCCGCAAGGCGCTTGGCGCTACGCGGCGCAGCATCCTCGTCCAGTTTTTCCTCGAAGGGCTCACGCTCACCGGAGTCAGCGGCTTCATCGGCATCGCCGGCGCGGCGTTTTTCATGTGGGTGCTGCAGCAGCTCTTCGGCCAGAACATGCAGGGATTCGATCCGCCCCGGCTACAGCCCTGGTCCGCGGCTCTGGCCATCGTGGCCCTCAGCATCTGCGGCATCGTCTCCGGCCTCTACCCCGCCGCGCAGGCCGCAGCCATGGAGCCGGTGGAGGCGCTGCGGCGCGAATAGGAGCATGCCATGATTCGCGACATCTGGGGACAAGCCTGGGAGGCGATGATCTACAACCGCCGCCGCACGTTCATCACCGTCGTCGGCATGGCCTGGGGCATCGCCACCGTCGTCCTGCTGCTCGCCTACGGCGCCGGATTCAGCCAGGCGATTCAGAACATCTTCGCCCAGTGGGGTACCTACCTCATCGGCGTCTTTCCCGGCCGCACCTCCGAGCAGGTCGGCGGATCCAAAGCCGGCGTTCAGGTCCGTCTCACCCAGGAGGACGTCGATCGCCTCTGGGCCACCGTCCCCGGAGTCGTCCACATCTCGCCAGCCATGTTCAAACAGGTCAACGTCGCCAGCGACGAGCACATGTACACCTGGCAGGTGAACGGCTATCGCGCTGAAATCTCCGGCATCCTCAAGCTCGACATCGATCAGGGCCGCTTCTTCACCGATCAGGACGACGCGGATCGCGCCCATGTCGCCGTCATCGGCTCTGAAGCGAAGACCAAGCTCTTCGGCGGCCGCTATCCCCTCGGCCAGCGCATCCGCCTCAACGGCATCGGATTCACCGTCATCGGCGTCCTCGAACCGAAAATGCAGGAGGGCGACGACGACGTCAATCGCCAGGTCTACATCCCCTTCAATACCTTCCAGGATTTCGGCGACCTCAAATATCTCGGCGGAATCTGGCTCACCTACCATGGTGACAATCAGGTCGTCGAGCAGGCCGTCCGCAACACGCTCGCCGCGATGCACAACTTCCTGCCTTCCGACCATAACGCGATCTTCGTCGCCAATCTCATGCACCAGCTCCGCCAGTTCCAGATCATCACCATCGCTCTGGAAGCGCTCCTCCTCTTCATTGGCGCGCTCACCCTCGGCATCGCCGGCATCGGCCTCATGAACATCATGCTGGTCGCCGTCCAGCAGCGCACCCGGGAAATCGGCATCGAGAAGGCCCTCGGCGCGCGCCGCCGCCACATCCTGTTCCAGTTCCTCTCTGAGGCGCTGGTCATCGCCGCCGCCGGCGGAGTTCTCGGCATCGCGCTCGCCTACGTGGTCTCCCTCAGCGTCGGCCGCATCACCTTCTACAGCGCCATGGCCCAGCACGCTCAGGACGCCGACATTCGCCTGTTGATTTCCCCGGCGTCCATTCTCTTGTCCACCGTCATCCTGGGCGTCGTCGGCCTGGTCAGCGGCATGATTCCGGCCATCCGCGCCGCCAATCTCGATCCCATTGAGGCATTACGATACGAGTAACCGCGGCGAAAAGGGAAACCTGCGTGGTTTTCGTCCCCGTCCGGGATCGAACAGCATTAAGTCCAAATAAACGAAAGACTTGATCGAAAACTGATCGTTTCGCTCATTCTCCTACAGATTTTGGAAGTTCCGAAAGTGGACATATATCTACTTTGGTTACCTCTCCCCTCTGCCAATGACCGCTTGATCAATGGCTTACGCCGCCGTTTCCATTTTCGGTAACCGCCGTTATCCCTCTATGAAAAAAAAGGTTGACCCAAATCCCCGCCGAGGGTATTTTCAAGACTGTCGATTTTGACCTCCGGGCCTCCGCCGTCCTGTTTCGCCAATCCGGTCACGCAGATAGAGTCGTACTCTCCAGGAGCTAGCCTCTCGTCCGCGCGAACGTTGGCACTCGGAGTTCGAAACCGGCATCCGCACTTTTGCAGACGTTTTTTCTGAGAGGAAAAAGGTTGATCGAAAGTTCCGGTTGGTGCGTCTAATCGGTTGAAGCTTTCTCTGATCCTGTTTCCAAAACCTGCTTTGGCCCGATGTGCTGCGGCGGTTTTTCTGTGATCGAAAGCGGTTCGGACACGTACTAGTTCAAAGACAAGGAGACACTACCATGCGTTCAGAATTGATTTTTGGTGCACTCACTCATATCAGCAATCGATACCAGCTCTGCCAGCTCGCCTCCAAGGCGACTCGCAAGCTCCATAAGCCGAATACACGGTTGCAGGACACGATGAACGACGTGCTGCTCCGCTTCCGGGAGTCAAGCCCGGCGGCGGCAGCGCTGTCCTCTCGTCAGGAACCGATTTCCATCCCGCAGCACCCACAGCGCCGCGCTGCTTAACCGCGGCGCCGCGNNGCGCCCCCCTGCGGCGCGTGAGCTCCCGTTGCCGCGCCTCTTCAGCTAAGATAATCGCAGTACCTCCGCTCCATCGAATTCCTTCCTGTTTCAAAATCCCTCCTCGAAAGCTCACCGCAGGTGA
>PKVY01000115.1:0-24802 GCA_003131625.1 Acidobacterium sp.
TCGATGCACTCCGCCGGGTCGATGTAGAGCATCTCGGCCGCGTCATAGCCGGGCTCCTCGGGCGTGGGGTGGATGCAGTCCACCGGGCACACCTCGACACAGGAATTGTCCTTCGTGCCGATGCAGGGTTCCGCGATCACGTAAGCCATGAATTCCTCTTCGGAGTCGGAGTTGCGACAACGGATCATTCTAGCAGGGGAAGACTCCGCGAAAACAAGCGCGGCGCGCAGGAAAAATAACTTTAGGAATGGGTCCCCGCCCCCGAACCTCGCTGTTCAGCTCGACCGCGCCGCCCGCTGCGCCGCGAACTCCGCCGGCGTCGGGATCGGGTGCAAACCCCTCCCCGCAAACATGTCAGCGAACTGCGCTGTCAGCTCTTCGTGCAGCAATCCATTCGTCGCCAGCACCTCGCTGCTGTCCAGCCGGAAAGGAGTGCCGTCGAATCGCGTGATGGCTCCCCCGGCCTCCTGCACCAGCAGCGCGCCCGCCGCTGTGTCCCATGGATTCAGATAAAACTCCCAAAAACCATCCATCCGCCCGCACGCGGTATAGGCCAGATCGAGTGCCGCCGATCCCGCCCGTCGCACCCCATGCGATCGCAGCGTCAGCTCCTGGTAGAAGTGGATATTCGGACTCGCGTGCCGCTTCCGGCTCGGAAATCCGGTAGCCAGCAGCGCTTCGGCCAGATCCTTCGTCTTCGACACATGCACTCTCCGGCCATTCAGCCAGGCACCCTGCCCCTTCTGCGCCAAAAACAGCTCATCGCGCATGGGATCGTAAATGACGCCGGCAATCAGTTCGCCGTCTTCCCCCGCTGTCAGGCCCGCCCGCCGATGCTCCAGCCCCAGCGAAACGCAAAAAACCGGAAATCCATGCGCAAAATTTGTTGTGCCGTCCAGCGGATCCACATACCAGCGGTACTCGCTGTCAATCCGCTGCCGCACGCCCTCCTCGCCGTAAATTCCGTGGTCCGGAAACGCGACGCTCAACCGCTCCGTGATCAGCTTCTCCGATGCGCGATCCGCCTCCGTTACCAGATCGACGTCGCCCTTGTACTCGGTCACGACGCCGCGCTCGAAATACCCTCGCGTCAGTGCCCCGGCTTCCAGTGCAATCCGCGCTGCGCGTCCGGCCAGGTCCAGGTGCTCTGGAACCGTGCCATGCAACTCCTGCTCGCTCACTGGCTGTCCTCGCCCGCCAGATCGGCGGTGGGCTCCTTACGGTTCCGGCGGCGGCCGTCCCGCCCGTGTTCGGTAATCGTCCGAATCTGGTGCTTGTAGATAAAAAGGTTCGGTTTCCCTTCCCGCGTCAGCCGGATCATGCGATCGTCGAAATACTCAATCCACCCGGAAACCGTCTCGCCGTCCCGCAGCTTCACATGCACAGGAATCTGGCGGTCGCTCAAAGAGCGCAGATACAGCGCTTCCTGTCCGGTTTCGCCGGGAGGTGGGGCTTTCTGCCGGCGGCGCGGAGCGTTATCGGGCGGCATAGCCCCATTGTATCGAAGCACCGCGCCAGCCCAATCGCCAATAGCTACCCGCTACTGGCTACAGGCTACGGGCTGCATTTCGCTAGTCCTTATCCAGCAGCAGCGACAGCAGCATATGCAGCAGCGCCAGCACGAGAGCGCCGATCAGCGCCGCGCCCCAGGTCGCAACAATAAATCCCGGAACCACGCCCGAGGCCAGTTTCAAAATGAGTGCGTTGATCACCAGGAAGAACAACCCCAGCGTCAATATGCCCAGTGGCAGGGTGATGAGCTTCAACAGCAAACCCAGCGTCATGTTCAGCAGCCCGACCACCAGCACCGCGATCAGCGCCGCCGCGATGCTCTTGACGTGGAACCCCGGCACCAGTCTCGCCGTAACTAACAGAGCAAATGCGTACAACAGCCACTTCAGCAGCAACCGCACCATCCCGTCGCACTCCTTCCCACCCGGCCTCGCCGGGAGTTGGTTCAGGTTACGCTAGGATCGGCTTACCAGGAAATATTTTGCCCAGCCTCCTCCGCCATCCTCGCCCCCTGCAGCGGCTTCTTCGTTCCCGTGCGCTTCCCCTTGCCCTCAGCGTTCCTCTTGTCGCGTTCCCGCAGACCCCTGACCCTCCGCTGCCCGACGTTCCCACGCTCATCCAGCAGGTCCGCGAGCACCAGCGGCAGATGGAATCCGTCCAGGAGAACTACACCTTCCACGAAACCCAGGTCAGCCAGGAACTGAATAAGAACGGCACCGTGAAGAAGACCGAGTCCGTGGAATTCGAGATCTTCTTCGTCAACACGCATGAAATTCGGCGCCTCATCAAAAAGGACGGCAAGGACCTCGACCCTGATCAGCAAAAGAAGGTCCAGGACCAGGTGATGAAGGAAGTCGAGAAAGCCCAGCAAACACCGCCGGGGCAGGCCCCGCAGGGCGAAGACTCGATCAGCGTCAGCCATATCCTGGCCATGGCCAAAGTTTCCGTCCCCCGCCGCGAGATCATGGACGGGCGCAGCACCATCGCCTTCGACTTTGCCGGCGATCCTCATGCCAAAGCGCACAACGTTGCTGAAGAAGCCGCCCTCCGCACCTCCGGCACCTTCTGGATCGACGAAAAGGATCGCCAGGTGCGCCGCCTTGTCGCGCAGCTCGACAGCAATGTCCACGCCGGCTTCGGCCTCTTTTCTCTTGGCAAGGGCAGCACGCTCACCTTCGATCAGAAGCTTGTCAACAACGAGCTCTGGCTGCCCACCGGAGCCACCATCAACCTGATTGCGCACGCCATCGGCGTCATCGGCATTCGCGCCAACATCCAGGTCACTGACAACGACTACGAGAAGTTTCACGCCACCGCGCAGCAGCAGCCCGGCACAACCGTTGTGCCCCCTTCACCGCCTGTGCATTGAGCGTGGCCTTCGCGGTTCCCTGTTGCCTGTTGCCTATTGCCTGTTCCCTGTCGACCGCTCGCTGCAATCGGAGTCACGCTTCCGCCCGCCCCGCGCTAATCTCAGCCTATGACGCAACCGCACTCTGACAGCGTCGCGTTCCGCACCTTTCGCCCTGGCGACGAAGCCGCCTTCCTTCGCCTCAATGAAGACTGGATCGGCAAATATTTCGATGTGATTGAGCCCGCGGATCGTGTGCTGCTCGACGACCCCAGGGCGCACATCCTCGGTCCCGGCGGTCAGATTTGTATCGCCGAACTTCGTGGTGAGCCCATCGGCTGCTGTGCGCTCATCTCTATAGCGCCGGGAGAATTCGAGCTCGCCAAGATGACCGTTGCGGAAACCGCCCGCCACGCCGGCATCGGCCGCAAACTGCTCCAGTTCGCAATCAACGTGGCCCGCATCATGGGGGCGCGTCGCCTCTATCTTGAATCGAACACCAAAGCCGCAGCCGCCATCCACCTCTACGAGCAGCTCGGCTTTCGCCACCTGCCCGGTCCGCCCCACGAATCGAAGTACGCCCGCGCCAATGTCTTTATGGAACTGCATCTCTGATCCGCGACCGCCACGGTCACGAATCTTAACCACGAATCTCAAACCGTTTCAACAGCTCGCGGGAAAAAAGCCCCCGCTGCACCCCGCCAGGTTCACCCCACAGCAAGCAGCCTAGGCTCACACCGCGTGCTGCCCGTACAACTTTATGCCGGACCTCAACTCTTCAGTACTGTCTCTGAGACCAAAACGGCACACCATCCGTGCGCTGCTTCGCTTTGGATAACTGGCGGAAATCGCCAGGGCGCGACTCTGCTGGCTCGCGGGAAAAAAGCCCCCGCTGCACCCCGCCAGGCTCCGCCCCGCTTCGCATTGGCAAACTGGCGGCAAGCGCCCGGGCACGACTTCAGGTCGGATTCGTAACAGCCGTCGTCACCAATGAAGAAGGCCGCCGGAATGTTGTCGGCGGCCTGCATTCGCACCCGGCTGTCAGCTATTCAGGCTGCGGCGCTCCGGTGGGCGCCTGATTCGGGCCTCCCATCCGTTGCTGCCGGCGTTCCTGCATCTTCGCCTGCAGTGCTTCGAACTGCTGCTTCTGCTGATCGTTCAGCGTTGCTTCCAGCTTCGTGCGTGCGTCCTGCCGTATCGCCTGCGCTTTGCTGAGGCGATCCTCGCGGGACAGCGACTGATCCTGCCACAGCGCCTGCATCTTCTGCTGGCGATCCACCAAAAGCGGTTTGATCTGAGACTGCTGGTCCGCGCTCAGATTGAGTGTTTTCGTCAGGTGCGCAAGCTGCCGGTCAGGATTCATCATGTGCTGTTGCCCATGACCCCATTGGCCCTGTTGCGGGCCGCTGGTAGCCGGCGCCTGCTCCTGCGCAGAGAGAGCGGCCTGCGCGCCAAGCGCGAGCATTCCGCCGAGTGCAATTGCGAATAGTTTATGTTTCATCGGTTTCTTTTTACTTCCTCCTGTTGCTCTATCCAACCCGCTCCCATGCGCGGTGTTGCGCGGCTGGCTCTCTTCCACTTCACGCCAACAGACGAGGATTATTTCGTTCAGGATGCGGCTTCAATGAGTATTAATGCGTCTCCAGGGATGCGGCGTGCAATGCCACCGGCGGCATCGGCACCGGTGCGGAGCGCAGCCCGCAGTGCAGCAAATCCGGCGCATGCTCTTCCGCGTTCGGCAGATACGCGTACGCGAACACCGCCTGATACTCCGTCTCTCCCGGATAATTGCACCGCGCGCAGCTCGGCTTGTAATCGATCGCCGGATGGTCGCGCATCGTCACCACCCAGTCCTGCGACCCATGCGCCGCAACCGTCAGATACTCCGCATGCTCCGGGGCCGCCGCTGATTGATACGCGAACATCGGCCCATTTTCGCGCAGCGCATCCACCAGCGCTCCGCCTCGGCCTGCCGACGCGCGCCACAGCCACCGGACTCCGACCCGCGCATACCAGTGCGCGCTCGAGGGCACAGGCTGCTCCAGCCGAATGTCCTTTCCCGTTTTGTTCTCGATGTGAAACGAGAATCCCGGCCCCGCATTCTCCCCGGCATCGGCGACGTAGTGCGCGCGAAGCGTCACCCCGGCACACGGAAGCACGTACGGCCCCGGCCTGCGCGGCGAGACAGCGGAGACCGATCCCATACTCCAGCAGAGCAGCAGAGAGAACGGCAAAAGGCGCGGGAAGTGCGTCATCGTTGGGTGATTATGGCAGACCAGCCGTCTGCATTGCACTGTGTGAATCGGGGTACCGCCGCGAGCGGCTCTAACTCCGTCCCAGCGCGTCCAGATCGATCGATTCGTACTCCTTGCGTTCGATGCCTTCCCGAATCTGCTGGGGTGTCCGGCCCAGCTTCGTCATCTTGTAGGCATACGCGCCTTCCGCCGCGCACGTCGCGCAGATCGCCCCGTGCGTCCCCTCGAAGCAGCTGTGCAGACTCGTGTGCCCCAGCGCCCGATCGCAGCGGCAGTAGCAGGGCAGCTGGTACAGCACGCCGGGAATCTGCGCGGCCTCTTTGTAGACCTCCACCTGCCACTTCTCGCGGAAGAACTGCCCCGTCAGCTGATTGCCCGAGAGAATCGGCGGCAGCACCTGCCCTTTCTCGGGCGCCTCGGGGTGATAGGCCGGAATATCCTGCTGCGGATCGGAAAACTGCGCGTGCACCGCGCTCGCCGACCCGAAACTCGCCGGAACAGCGTAGCTGGCGACGATCAGCAGGGCAACCAGAAGGCTGAGAATCGTTCGTTTCAACGTTGCCTCTCCGCTTCTATGGTAACAAGAACCATTCTCCCCGCCGGCAGCCGGTAACGGGACGAAATGAACAGAAACTCGCGATCCTGCGCCCCAAAAGCAAAAAAAAACGGCACGAACGTTGATTTGTTCGTGCCGGGAGGCCAGTGACGCAACTTATAAACTCTTTGCCAGCCGGGAATTCTCGGTCCCCGTTCCGGCTCAAATCCCTCTCTACTTCAGATGCCTGTCGCCACCCACGCGAACAAAGAATTTTGCTCGCTCCGGTGAAAACCCCAATCCCTAATCTCCAAAATAGTGTAACCCTGAAGCCCATTATGCACAAGTCTCATACACAATTTAGTATTTCCGAAGGGGTTCATAGCCCCATTTTGGAACTTCCGCCACCCTTGCCCGATGCCGAATCAGCCTCAGAACCCCGATCAGCCTCAATCTGGCGCCAAACTTAAGGCCTTCCTCACGGGCATGATCGTCGCCGCTTCCGCCCTCGTCGGTGGCCTCGCCGTGGTTCTCTGGAACCGCAAAGCCCTGTCCGGACTCCGCCAGGCCGATCCCCGGAAAAAACCCTCTTCTCCTGAACCAGACGCGGATGAGGACTAAAAGTTGCGGTTCCGGGTGCCCCCGCTCATCGGCCAGTACCCCAAAAATCCAGCACGCAAACCACGATCAGCCCAGGCTGTCGATCCCCGCAGCCAGATCGAAGTCCCGCTCGGTCAGGCCCCCGGCGTCATGGCTCACCAGCGCCAGTCGCACTTTGTTGTAGCGGATATCGATGTCGGGATGATGCCCCGCCCCCTCGGCCATCTCTGCCACGCTGTTCACAAATTGCATGGCCTCCACAAAGTTCTCGAACTCGCAGTGGCGCACCAGTTCGCCCCGTTCGAGCTTCCAGAGGGGTATGAATTTCATTCTTGCCGTGACGACTCGCTCGTCCAGTACAGGCATGGCCGTCTCCCCACGCTGCCGATTTCAGGCGGATCGTTTCCAGCTAGACTTTCAGATCTTCGATCGCCCCAGCAAATGATAGCGGAGAGAAACGCGGATGGCGGGTCATTTCGGCGCGCAGATCCTCCCACAGGCTGTCCGGCAGCCCCAGGAAAACCTCCACGATATTCGGATCGAACTGGGTTCCCGCACAACGCTCCACTTCCGTCCGCGCCACATCGTACGAGCGCGCCCGCCGATACGGCCGGTCCGAGGTGATCGCATCCACCGTGTCGGCAATCGCGAATATCCGCGCCCCCAGCGGAATGGCCTCCCCCTTCAGGTTCCTCGGATACCCGTTGCCGTCGTAATGCTCCTGGTGGCTGTAAACAATTTCCGCGGCTTCCTCGAGGAACGGAATCTTGCGCAAAATCTGGTAGCCCCGCGCGCAGTGCTCGCGCATCACCTGCTGCTCCTCCGGATCCAGCTTCCCCGGCTTCAGCAGAATTGCGTCCGGTATCGCCATCTTCCCGATGTCGTGAAGAAACGCCCCCCGCGCGATCACCCGCGTCTGTGCCATCTCCACCCCGCAGTGCCGGGCCAGCGCGATTGTGTAGGCGGTCACGCGCCGCGAATGCCCCTCCGTCTCCGCATCCTTCAAATCGAGCGCGTCGCCCAGCGCCTCCAGCGTGATGTCATACGACCGCTCCAGATCCGCCATCGCCTGGCGCAACATCTCGGTGCGCGCTGATACCAGCTGCTCCAGATTGTGCCGGTACACCGAGTTCTGCTGCACCAGCCGCCGGTAATCCAGTGCCCGCCGCACCGTTACCAGCAGCTGCTCTTTCTCAAACGGCTTCAGCAGATAGTCGTAGGCGCCCTTGCGCATCGCGGAAATGGCAACCCCCACGTCGTGGATCGCCGTCACCATCACCATCGGCGTATCCGGCTGCAGTTGCCGGATCCGCTCCAGCAGCCCGATCCCGTCCAGGCCGTTCATCACGATGTCGGAGAGGATCAGATCGTAAGGCGGGTCCTGCTCCAGATGCTCGATCGCTTCCAGGCCGTTCGAGGCGAGCACCGGCGTGTAATTGGATTTCTCCAGCATCGCGGCCATGAGCGTCCGAACGTATGGCTCGTCGTCCACGATCAGGATCCGCTCTGATGCCACTGCCCCTCCAGCACCGCCTGCAAGCCCATTTGCCAATTTGTTTGCACCACGAAGAATTTCGCTCTATCGTATCCTGCCGAATTTGCCAATACGTAACAATTCCCGGAACGTGGACCCCTGGTGGACCATTTCGGGTCACCCCCTCCACGCTTCTCCCATCTCGACAAAACTCAATCCGCTCGGGTGAACGCCCACGTCTGTCGTAACACCTCGGAAGGCCTTATTTTCCGCCATCAAGCACCTCCGCCTCCCTCCCCCAAACGGTGTAATTTTGCAGAGGTGGTTCGTGTTAACCTTCTCCTGCGGGATTTGTGCCCTCAGAGCGCCTCCACCCATGTTGTTCGAATTCGATCCGCAACCAGCAAAAATGACGGCCCGGGAGATGGCCCCCCAATGCCTTGAAGACAGGCAGCGGGATATCTACGACAGTCACCGCCATCGCGTCTATTCGGTCTCGTATTACATGACCGGGAGCGAGCTGGACGCCGAGGAGTTCCTGCGCGGCGCCTTCATTCGCGCTTTTCGCCAAAATGAAGAGCCCGACCGCGCCACCATCGATGAGGCTCTCCTCGAACAACTGCGCGATCGCGACGTCCTCCGCCAGGACGAGCCGCTGCCTCCGCCCACCGCCGGCTACCTTCCGCGGCGTCACAACATCCTGCGCAACGAACTCGAGGAAGCCATCCGCTGTCTCCCATCCACGGAGCGGGTGATCTTCCTGCTGATGGATGTGGAAGGTTATTCCGCCAGGCGCGTCAGCGAACTGCTGCGGATGAGCACTTCCGCTGTGCTCCGCGTCGCCCTCACCGCGCGCATGCGCCTCCGCGCCGAGCTGGCCAGCATAGGCGAAACCGGCCGGGAAGCCGCCTAAGCGGGCAGTTCTAATCCCTGAACTCTAATCCCTAACCCCTGGTTTTCTGCGCCTCTCGCTGCGCCCGCCGATTCTTCGCCCAGCCCTCTTTGATCACCTGCTTGCCCCGCGCCACCGCCAGCGCGTCCGCGGGTACATCCTTGGTAATCACCGATCCCGCTCCCACATACGCGCCCTCGCCGATCACGATCGGAGCCACCAGCGCCGAGTCGCTGCCGATGAACACCCCGTCGCCGATCACCGTCGGGTACTTGTTCACCCCGTCGTAGTTGCAGGTGATCGTTCCCGCCCCGATGTTCACCCCGCTGCCGATCTCCGCGTCTCCCAGATACGTCAGGTGATTCGCCTTCGAACCCTTCCCCAGATGCGTCTTCTTCGCCTCCACAAAATTGCCGATATGCGCGCCTTCGCCGATGTGGCATCCCGGCCGCAAATGCGCCAACGGTCCGATCCGCGCTCCTCGGTCGATCCGCGCGTCTTCAATCACGCACGAGTGCAGGATCGTCACCTGATCCTCCAGCGTCGTGTTCTCCAGCACCGCGTACGACCGGATCCGGCAGTCGCTCCCCACCCGCGTCTTTCCCAATAACTGCGCGAACGGCTCGATCACCGTGTCCGCACCCACCTCCACGCGAGCATCGATCACCACCGTCTCCGGCCGCTGGATGATCACCCCGTTATCCATCAGCCGCTGCGCCGTCGCCATGTGCAGCTCCCGATCCAGCTTCGCCATCTCGGCAATCGTATTGGCGCCCAGCACCTCTTCGGGTTGCGCGGCCGCGATCGCCACCACCCGCTCCCCCGCATCGTGCAGGATGCGCGCCATATCCGTCAGGTAGAGCTCCTGGTGCAGGTTGTTCGCGCGCAGCTGCCCGATATGCTGAAACAGCGCTTTCCGCTGAAAGCCGTAGATGCCCGAGTTGATCTCGCGCACGCCCAGTTGCTCTGGCTCCAGCGCCTTCTGCTCCACGATCGCCGTCACCTCCGGCGCGTCGGGCGATTGGCGCAGCACCCGGCCGTAGCCGAAGGGATCCGCCGGCACCGCGGTCAGCACTGTCATCGCCGCCCGCTCGCGCAAATGAAAATCCCGCAATGCAAGAACCGTCTCGGGCCGCAGCAGCGGCACATCTCCTGAGAGCACGATCAGCTCGTCATACTCCTGCGTGCCCGGCTCCGCCGCCTGGATGGCATGCCCCGTCCCCCGCTGCTCCTCCTGCACCACGAAGCGCACGCCTGTGTCGCGCACCGCCGCCTGCACCGTCTCCGCCTGGTGCCCGACAATCACCAGAATGTCGTTGGGCGACACCACCTGCGCCGCAGCCGCGATCACATGCTCCAGCAGCGGCCGCCCACCAATCTCGTGCAGCACCTTGGCGCGCTTCGATTTGAGCCGCGTGCCCTTGCCCGCGGCCATGATCACAATTCCCAGTCGCATTGGATTCTCGAAAACTCCCTCGGCGTGCGTAGCGGAGCCGCCGCAGCGCGCAACCATGGCAGCGCCGCACCACCATTCTCTCAGACGCTACTTTCGCCCACCGTGAGTGTCAACCGCCGCGTTCACTCTTGCCTACGCGGTGCGTTGCTCCAGCGTCGGCAACCCGCGAATCAATTTGGCGGATTTCCGCTGTGCGAGCCTTATCTCATACAGACTTTGCAGATTCAGCCAGAACTCGGGCGGCGTACCGAAGAAATGCGCAAGCCGCAACGCGGTGTCGCCGGAAATCGCCCGCCGTCCGTTCAGAATTTCCGTGATGCGGTTGGGCGGCACATTCAGCTGTCGAGCGAGACTGGACGCGCTGATTCCAAGTTCTTTCAGCTCTTCGGCCAAGTGTTCCCCAGGATGAATTGCAAGCACAGCCATGATCACCAGTCTAGCTCGCGCCAAGATAATCCTCGCGCCTCTTGAACAGCGCAACCGTGAACAGCGCCACAATCGCCGCCCCAAAGATTCCGCCCACAACCGCGCCCATCAGCATGAAAGGCCGCTGGTCGATCGCCACTGTGGTATTCGACGTGGTGAATGCCAGCCCCCAGCGCCCCTGCACTTCCTGCTCATACGCCATCAGCCGCGCCCACACTCCCGGCAACAGGAAGCTCAGAAAGACGGCAACGGTATACACCTGCCACGCCAGCGCCACGTACCAGGCCGCTTTCCATTTCCTCAGCAGACCCGCGCCCAGGTAGAGCTGCACCGCCACCACCGCCAGCATCAGAGCTGCCGCCGCTGTCCCGCGAAATACCACCCCAAACAGGAACAGCGGCAGATGCATGAACAACACCACGGGAAGATACAGAACGCTTACCAGCATCAGGCAAGCCCACACGATAATCACGATCCGCCATGCCGGCGTCCCGGCCGGCGCCTGCGCCGCTACTCCCAGCGATGCAGCCGGCTCGGTCTCCATCGCCGCCTGGCCCGTCCCCGCAAACGCCGTCCGCACCGGCGCGAGATTGAAATACACCAGCCACCACGCTCCGATCAGTGACAGAACTCCGTAGAACGCTGCCATCCCAATGAACACAGCCTGCAGGCTCACCGGCGAGGCCGCCCCTTCCGGCACCGGCGGCGGCTTAAACCCGACCAGAATCATAACCCCGCAAAGCAGAGCACAGAAAAGAAACTCCAGCCCGCCGAGCACGAGGATCGAGTGCCGCGCCCAACGCCGCATGCGGAACAGATCAACGGCAGTCCACCCGCAAAACAGAGAGAAACACAGCATCATCCCCGCAAAGATCTCCATCATGGCCCGCACGCTCGCAATGCTGTGAATCGCCAGGGCGGCCTGCCCGAAGAGGCAAACTCCCATCGAGACCAGGCCTCCGAAAATCCCCATCAGAGCCATCAGCCCCAGCACTACCGCCGCCACAACCACTCCCGCCGGCCTCCGCATATCCTTCCTTCCTCTGCGCCTCCGCAATTGCGGCAACAGCATACTCCCGCTAAACACCCCCCAACGCGAAATTCCGATAATCCCCACACCCTCCTTGCGTATACTTTCCTGTCAGCAGCCCGTCTGAGGCCAAGAATGCCCTGTCTCGAATTGAAAGTTGCGGCCCTGCCGCACCCCGTTCCGGTCACTCGTCTGCGTTCCCTCCTCGAAAAACCCGGAGCCGCTGTGCTCCGCCGCAATTACGTCGCCGAAGCTCCCGGGCACGACGACTCCCACCTCCGCAATCGCATTCGCATCGCCGCGGTTCTCGCTGTCAACCTTACCGATCCCCCGAAACCCATTGACGTCGCCGCGCCCGACGACGCCGCGGACGAACTCATCGCATCCGCCCCGGCGGAGTCCGAACCGGATCCGCTGGCCGGCAGCTTTGCCAAGGGCCTCGAAATCTGGCTGGCCGATGGCGAGCGCGCCGTCTGTGTCCTCGCCGATGCCGACGAGATTCCCGGCGCCCTCACCATGTTCGACGCCTGGCTTCGCCTAGTCCGCTTCCAGCCCGCCTTCCAGCGTCTCGATCAGCGCCTCGTCGGCCTCAATTACCTGTTCCGCGAAGGCCTCTCCGTCGCCGTTCAGGGCAGTCCCGCCGAAACTCCTCCCGACGAGGAAACCTTCTTCGACTGCATTGCCCCCATTCCGGAAATCGACGATTTCCGCGAACCCCGCTTCGTCGTTCGTCTCCCTGACGCCGGCCTCGCCTGGTTCCACGATCTGCTCCGCTCCGCATCGGCCTGGCTCGAAGGCAATTCCTATCCAAATATCCTCGGATCGAGATGAACTGCGCGGCCGTCGCCGGGTTCCTGGCTGCTCTCTCCCTGGCTTCCTCGCAGACGGCTCCTCCAAATTCTCAGCCCACCCAGCCTCCCCTTCCCAATACCGAGCGCATCGAGGCCGGTCAGCAGCAGTCTCCCTCCGGCGACACCATTACCTGGCGCATTCGCCTTCTGCCGCTGTCCTCTTTTCCCGACCTCCCGCCCCTCGTCGCCGCCGACCTCAGCCGCCGCCAGTGCATGATCCCTCAAAGCTTCGAGGCCAAGCAGCCGGAGAACGTCATCCGCGGCGCCTTTCACGCTCCCGGCAGCAGTGATTGGGCTGTGCTCTGTTCAACCGGCGGTGTCACCACCCTCTATGTCTTCTTCGCTGGCCAGTTCGAAGCACCCATCGCTCTCCGCTCCCAGCCTGATTCCACCTGGCTCGGCGCCGAACCCGGCAGTGCCCTCTTCGGCTCCTCCTGGGGCATCGCAGTCCGCTCCGCCGCCGAGCTCCGCGACACCCCGCAACTCCGCCACGCCGCTACCATCGACCACGACGCCATCGACGACGCCCGCCTCGAGCGTTCCCTCGTCATCCACTACTACCAGGCCGGAAAATGGCTCAACCTCAATCGGGGTGACAGCAGTGACTGAACCCTCCGTCTCCTCTCGCCGCCATCCCCGCGCTGATTGTCATTTCTTTTTCACCTGTGCAACTAATCCCCCAGTTCCTTGTCTAATGCATCGCAACGCCTGTGGTTCCAGCTTCTTTTTCCCCCCTCCCGGGATCTCCCCAGCCTCGGGTCCGAAGCCGACGCCTTACCAGGCCTGAGGTCAACCGCCAGATGAAAACCCGCCGCTCTCTCCGGAGCTTGCGTTCACGATGGCAGGGTTATGATGGAACGCATCAGAACGCGCTCTCCGCCGAGTCTCTCGCGCTGTTTCGCCGCTGCTCATCGCGGCGGTTCGATTTCTCCTCTCGCACTTCACAAGGATGACCATGGTTCCCTCCTTCGCATCTACGGTTCGCTCCCTGGCAATCGTCTCTGCATCCCTCTCTCTGCTTGGCCCGGCGCTTCCCGCACAGACCGGCCAGTCCGTCGTGCCCAGCCGCATCGTCGCTCCCGTCGATGAGAGCGCCCGCGTTGTGCTCCACGGCTACGTGCATCCGCTCGCCAATGCCGCCAATGACCGCGGCGTCGCGCCTGACTCCATGCCGCTCTCCCGCATGCACCTCGTCCTCAGGCGCAGCTCGAGCCAGGAAGCAGCCCTGAAACAGTTCGTCTCCGACGTGCACACACCCGGCAGCGCGAGCTATCACCAGTGGCTCACCCCCGATCAGTTCGGCCAGCAGTTCGGTCCCTCCGATCAGGATGTTGCCACCGTCGAATCGTGGCTCTGCGCCAACGGCTTTGAGGTCGCTGGCGTCGAACCCGGCAAACAGGTCATCGAATTCACCGGCAGCGTCGCGCAGCTCCGCAATGCCTTTCACGCCCAGATTCACAAGTACCAGGTCAACGGCAGCATCCACTACGCCGCAGCCAACGACCCGGACATTCCCGCGGCGCTCTCCCCGGTCGTCAGCGGATTCGTCACCCTCAATAACTTCCACCTCAAGAGCCATGCTCGCCTGCTGGGTGAGGCCAGCTACGATCCGAAAACCGGCACCGCCAAACCTCTATGGACGGTCAACGGCGGCGAAGGCTATCCCACCATCGGCGGCGTCAACTTCGCGCTCACCCCCGGTGACTTCGGCGTCCAGTACGATCTGCCCAACCCGTCTCTGAACTCCCACTACGCCGGCACTACATACGACGGCACCGGCGAGACCATCGCCATCATCAACGACTCCAACGTCAACATCGATCTCGTCAATCAGTTCCGCACCCTGTTCGGTCTTCCCGCCAATCCTCCCAATGTCGTCATCGATGGCAATGATCCCGGCATCGACGGGATCAACAATCCCGACGGTCCCAACTACGACTCCGGCGAGGCCTATCTCGACGTCGAGTGGTCCGGCGCCGTCGCTCCCAAAGCCACAGTCGACCTGGTCATCGGCGCTGATACCGCTCTGGAGTCCGGCTTCTTTCTCGCCGCCGAGCACGCCGTCTACAGCAACCTTGCTCCCATCATCAGCGTCAGCTTTGGAGCATGCGAGCTCAACCTCGGCTCCACCAACCAGTTCATCGATCAGTCTCTCTGGGAGCAAGCCGCTGCCCAGGGCACTACCGTGATGGTCTCCACCGGCGACAACGGTTCCGCCGGATGCGACAACCCCGATTCCTCGGAATTCGCCGTAAGCGGCGCGGCAGTCAGTGGCTTCGCCTCTACGCCCTATGACGTCGCCGTCGGCGGCACCGACTTCTACTACACCGGCTACGCGAGCCTCACTCTCGCGAATCTCGCCACGTACTGGAACACCTCCGGCTCCAACTCGCCCAGTGTCTCGCTGCTCACCCGCATCCCCGAGCAGCCCTGGAACAACAGCCAGTACGGCCTCGATGCCGTGAATTATTACGACGTCTATGGCGCGACGTCCATCGGCGCCGGCAGCGGCGGAGCCAGCAGCTCCGCGGTCTGCGCCGCAGGTTATAACTCCACCACCGGCGCCTGCTCAGGGGCGGTCACCGGCTACGCCAAGCCCTCCTGGCAAACCGGGACCGGTGTTCCCCCCGACAGCGTTCGCGACATCCCTGACGTTTCCCTCTTCGCGGCCGACGGTCCCAACTACAGCTACTACGCCATGTGTTATCAGGATGGCGATTGCCAGCCCAACTCCAGCGGTCCCGTGCAGGTCTATGGAGTCGGCGGCACCTCTGCCTCCGCGCCCAGCTTCGCTGGCATCATGGCCCTGGTCGACCAGAAATATGGCCGCCAGGGGCAGGCCGATTTCGTCCTCTATCCTCTGAAAGCGCAGTTCCCCGCCGCCTTCCATGACGTCACGAACGGAACCAACTCCGTTCCCTGCGAAAGCCTCCCCACCGCCTCCACCGGCTGCATCGCGGTTTCCAACCCGATCGTTCTCCAGTCCGGAACCTCGAGCGTCACCGAAGGCCAGATCGGCACCGGGACCACTCCCGACTACAACGCCGCCGCCGGCTATAACCTCGCCACCGGCCTCGGCTCCGTTGACGCCGGCGTGCTCGTTGCCGATTGGGGCAACGTCACCTTCAAATCCACCGCCACCACCCTCACGCCGTCCTCAACATCGTTCACTCACGGCACTGCGATTACCGTCAGCGGCTCGGTGACCGGCTCCACAACGCCCACCGGCAATGTCGCTCTTGTGGCCGACACCGCCCTCCCGGTGCAGCAGGGCGTGGCGGTCTTCCCGTTGAGCAGCGGCGCGTTTTCCGGGACGAACATCAATTACCTCCCTGGTGGCACCTATAACATCTGGGGTCAATACAGCGGCGATGGAACCAATGCCGCCAGCACCTCTTCGAAAACACAGATCACCGTCGCTGCCGAAGCCAGTACTACCGCCTTCAATATCCTGAACGCAGCCAGCGCCTCCAGCGGCAGCACCGCCATTTCCTCCGGGAACACCAGCGTTTCCTACGGCACCCAAAGTATTCTTGCGGCGCAGGTCTATGGCAGCGCCTTCTACACCAGTTGCGTCACCACCAACAGCACCTCGTCGGCCTGCGCGGTCTACGACTCTCCCACCGGCACCGTCGTCTTTGCCGACAACGCAACCACCATCAACACCGCCGTCCTGAACGCGGAAGGCGACGCGGAATTCAACGCGCCCTTCTTCGTCGGCAGCCACTCCGTCACCGCCAGTTACGCAGGCGATGCCAGCTATCAAAAATCCACGGGCTCGACCATCACCTTCACCGTGGTCAAGGACTCGCCCGACATCTACGTCGGCGCCTCCAACCCCTCTTCATCGGGACAATTCAGTTTTGTCGGCGGCCAGAATACCTATCTCGACATCCTTGTCGAGAACAGCTCCAACGACACCGCGGAAACCAGCTCCGGCACCTTTCTCAGTTCCCTCGTCCTGCCTCCGACGGGCAGTGTCACCGTCACCGGCCTGCCCGGCGGCTCGCAAACCGTTAACCTGGTCACGGGCGTCGATCCGGGAACGGGCCAGCCGGATGGCGTCGCCGTGGTCAACATTCCGGCCAGTACCGCCGCCGGCGCCCTGATGGTCGGGATCAGCTATGCCGGCGACAATAACTATGCCTCCGCCTCCGGCAGCGGAACCATCACCATCGTCGCCCCCACTCTCCTCGCTTCCACCATGACGGCCAGCATGACCGGCAGCATCTCGCCCACCACCAGCCTCACCGTCACCGGCACCGTCACCGGACAAAGTGGCCACCCCGCGCCCACCGGTTTCATCTATGTCTTCCCCTCCGGAGAAGGTACCTCGGCCGAATTCCTCGTCGTCCCAGGCTCCGGCACCTCCTCCACCTTTAGCGGCATTCTCACCAGCCAGACTCTCTTCCAGGGCGGCAACGTCGTCACCCTCCAGTACAGCGGCGACAAAAACTACAACGGAGCGGCGATCACCCTGAACAACGGAACCTCGATCGCCAACCCGCTCTCCAGCTTCTCGCTCGTCGCCTCCAGCTCTCTCGTCGCGGTTCCGGCCAGTTCCAGCGGAACTTCCACCATCTTCGTAACCCCGACCAATGGCTTTACCGGATCCGTCAACCTGGCTTGCAGCGTAATCGGAGCGCCCACCGGCGTTTCCTGCTCCCTCAGTCAGAGTTCCGTCTCGCTCACCTCATCCGCCAACGCCAGTCTTGAACGGCCGAACCGCCTCAACCTCTTCCTCACCGGTGGAGGCGCGGCTCTGGCCTGCGTCCTGCTTCTCACCTTGCCCGCCAGACGCCGTGCCTGGAGAAACCTGCTCAGCATGCTCCTCTTCGCCTGCGTCATCGGCTTCGCTGCCGGTTGCGGCAGTAGTGGCGGCAGCACGGGAGGCCTTGGTGGTGGCGGCGGTGGCGGAGGAGGAGGCGGTGGTGGCGGCGGAGGAACCGTTACGCCCAGCAACCCGTCTGTCTCCGTGACGCTCACGGTTACGGCCAGCGGTTCGGCAACCGCCGGTACCTATGGCGTAAACGTGACGGGCACCGCTGGCAGCCAGATCCAAACCCTGGGCGTCACCGCCGTCGTCCAGTAAGACCTGTTGCCCCACTTGGGTCGCGCCTGCCGTTCGCGCAACCCAAGTGGGGTTTTTCGTCCCCAGACAAAAAACCAAAACCAAAACCACGCTGGACTGCCAGGTTCACCCCATAGCAAGAAGCAGACTCTCCTGCCATCGCTGCGTCAAGAGATTTGTTCCCGTGCTCCAGCCGACCGTACCGTGCCGGGAATACCGGCCGGACCGTTTTGGGAAAGCACCTTTTTCCGCGAGCTTTCCACACTTTGCTCTGCACCCGGCGCCCTGCGCCCCGCTCCCCGCTCCCTGCTCCCTGCCGCCCTGGTTCTGAACGCCGAACGCTGCACGCTGAACGCTTTTTCCCTGCACCCTGTACCCTGCACCCTGCACCTTGTACGCTGAATCCGTGCCAGCCCGCACCCCCAATCGCCGTCAGGACGTCGCCCGCGAAGCCGAAGCGCCGCTGCGCCCGATTCTCGCCCCGCACGAGCCGCAGTCTTCCAGTCTTCTTGAGCCCCAAAAATCACCCCTGCGATGGGTCTACGCTTTCTGGATCATCGGCATCGTCGCGCTCTTCGCCTTCCACTTCCCCCATCTCCTCGCCGACTTCCCCAACCACTCAGCCTGGCTCGATCCCTCCAAGTACACCGACGAAGGCTGGTACGCCAACGCCGCTATGCGCTGGTACCTCACCGGCCACTGGTTCCTCCGCGGCGACTTCAATCCCGCCGTCGCCCTGCCCGTGTGGCCGCTGCTCCTTACCGCCGTCTTCCACTTCACGGGAGTCAGCCTCGCCGCTGACCGCGCCCTGGCTCTCTGCGTCTTCGGCCTCAATCTCCTTCTCGCATATTTCGTCGTCCGCACCCAGGCCGAGAAACGGGTCGCCCTCCTCGCCGTCACCATCCTGGTCACCAGCCCCTTCCTCTTCGCCTTCAGCCGCCTCGCCATTCTCGAGCCGCCGCTGATCTGTTTCCTCCTGCTCTCCTGGCTCCTCGCGCTGCGCCTGCCCCACGCATCCTCGCGCGCGCAAACGCTCCTGCTCGCCGCCATCGGACTCCTGCTCTGCCTCATGGTCCTCACCAAGACCACCGCCGTCTTCATCCTTCCCTCGACGCTCTTTCTCATCGCCCGCGCATACCGCTTCCGCTGGACCTCCCTCCGCGCCCTTGCCACCGCCGTCGCCGCGGCCGCCCTGCCCTGGTGCGCGTGGTATTTCCTCCTCGTCCGTCCGCATTACCGCGCCGACTACCAATACCTCTTCGACGCCAACCACTGGCCGCAGCCCACCACCTTCACCGGCTGGATCGCCGCCTTCTGGTATGCCCTCCACGGCTCGCTCTGGATCTCCCCCACCCTCTGCGTCACCGCCGTCGCGCTACTCCTCCTCGCCTTCATCCCGTCACGGTCCGCGAAAACTTCCGAGCTCCGCCCGTCCGGCCAGGACTCCGGCCCCGACTCCGGTCCAGTTCCGCATCTCTGGAGCAACCCCCTCATCATCGCCTCGCTGCTCGCCGCCACCGGATACGTCTTCTTCGCCGGCTGGCACAACAACCCGCAACCCCGCTACTACGAAGCCGTCATCTATCCGCTCTGCTTCATCCTCGCCCTCGCCGCCGCCCGCTTCCTCGAGCGCTCCCGCCCATTCCTCCTCCGCCTCTCCGGAGCCGCGGCCCTCGTTGTCATCGCCACCGTCTCCATCGCCGGCGTCTTCCGCATCGCGGGCTACCTGCGCCATCCCGCCTACACCTTCGTCAACGCCGCCCGCGGCGTTACTGACTACATCGATCGCTATCCCGGACCGCATCGCCTCCTTCTCTCCATCAGCGGCGACAACATCCGGATGATCACCCATCTCCCCGCCATCTGCGACGACTACGGCACCTGGGACCTCCCTTACCGCATCCACGTTTATCAGCCCGGCTGGTACGCCACCTGGAACGAAATGGACCCCGGCACCCTCACCGACCTCCAAACCCAATACTCCCTCGAACAGGTCGCCTCGTTCCCCGCCTTCGACGATCCAGACCGCAATCTCCTCATCCTCTACCGCATGAACCCCCTGCCCCCCGCCCGGCAAACCTATTCAGCAAAGGACGAACAAGCCGCCAACGCCGGCAAATAACCAGCCGCGCTTCGATCACCGCCTGTCTGTGCCCTGACAGCTGCAAAAAAACAAAACCCACCCCACGCTGGACAGCCAGGTTCACCCCACAGCAAGAAGCTGACTCTCTCCCCATCGGATTGTCAAAAGATTTGATTCCCTGCTTCGGCCGACAGTACCGTGCCGAAGAAATCGGTCGGACCTTTTTGGGAAAGCACCCTTTCCGCAACTTCTCCTGTGTCGTGAGTGGTGCTGCTGGCTTTTTCCTGAACGCTGAACGCTATCCGCTAAAGGCTGTTTTTCCCCTTGACATACCTGCAACGAAGCCCCAATCTATAGATGGCTTAACGGCTATCGGCCAGGATGTAGTAGAGGGTTGGCATCCGGACCCAAGGGAGAAGGGTTCCCACGGAGGCAACCTAAGGTCAGCCCTCCCCCACATTCAACGGCTCTCCGCAGAGGCTTCGTTACCGAGACGAAGCCTCTCTTTTCTTGCCTCCCCCGCCAACCTCGGCCCGGTTCACGGTTCACGGATCACCGTTCTCTGATCACTGCTTTGTCCCCTGCACCCTGTACCCTGCCTTCCACATCCAAACACCACCAATGCCAACACAAAACCCCGCCAGCCTCTTCTCCCCCATCACCATCGGCGCTCTGACCCTCCCCAACCGCATCGTCGTCTCGCCCATGTGCGAATACTCCTGCGAGGACGGCTTCGCCAACGACTGGCATCTCGTCCACCTGGGCAGCCGCGCCGTCGGCGGCGCAGCTCTCGTCTTTACCGAAGCCACCGCCGTCACCCCCGAAGGCCGCATCAGCCCCCAGGACCTCGGCCTCTGGAAGGACGAGCACATCGCGCCGCTGGCCCGCGTCACCGCCTTCCTTCATTCCCAGGGCGCGAGCGCCGGAATCCAGCTCGCCCACGCCGGCCGCAAAGCCAGCACCTGGCGCCCCTGGTCCGGCGAAGGCGTTCAGACCCCCGACAAGGGCGGCTGGGACAATGTCCTCGCCCCCTCCGCCATCCCCTTTGCTCCCAATTACCCGCAGCCCCACGAGCTCGACCGGGCCGGAATCGCCGCCGTCACCCAGGCCTTCCGCGCCGCAGCCCTCCGCGCCGACAAGGCCGGCTTCGACGTCATCGAGATTCACTCCGCCCACGGCTATTTACTCCATGAATTCCTGTCTCCAATCAGTAACCATCGCAGTGACGAATACGGCGGCAGCATCGACAACCGCGTCCGCCTCCTCCTCGAAGTCGTCGCCGCCGTCCGCGCAGTCTGGTCCCGCGAGCGCCCGCTCTTCGTCCGCATCTCCGTCACCGACTACACCGAAGGCGGCTGGGACCTCCCCCAGTCCATCCGCCTCGCCGCCCTCCTTCGTGACCGCGGCGTCGACCTCATCGACTGCTCCTCCGGCGGCAATGTCCTCGGCGCGGCCATTCCTCTCGGCCCCGGCTATCAAACGCCCTTCTCTGAAGCTATCCGCGCGCAGGCCGGCGTTCTCACCGGCGCCGTCGGCATGATCACCGACCCCGCCCAGGCCGCGCACATCGTCCGCACCGGCCAGGCCGACCTCGTCATCATCGCTCGTGAATTCCTGCGCGACCCTTACTGGCCGCTCCACGCCGCCACTGCTCTCGGCGAAACCGCCTCGTGGCCCCCGCAGTATCTCCGCGCCGCTCCACTCAAATCCCCGCCCCGCACGCCCATTGACGAAGTGAAGAACAAACCCTGATCCCTCATCTTTCTCTGCTCACGCACTGTTACGTGTCCTATACTGCGACCTGAGAGCCGCGCGCCCACGCCGCGGCCTTTCGCAGACGATGCCCAAACACGCAGCGCAACGCCGTCCCCGCCACGAACCCATCATTCCCGACAAGCTTTATTTCCGCATCGGCGAAGTCGCGCGTCTCTGCGGCGTCGAGACCTACGTCCTGCGTTTCTGGGAAACCGAATTCCCGCAGATGCGCCCCAACAAAAGCGGCACCGGCCAGCGCCTCTATCGCAAGCGCGACGTTGAACTCGCCATGCGCGTCCGCCGCCTGCTCCACGACGAGGGATACACCATCGCCGGTGCGCGCCAGGTCCTCGCCCAGGAAGCCCGCGAGCTCCGCTCCAAATCTCCTCAGTTGCCGTTGATCGAAGGCGGCGCGAGCAACACCCGCGTCAAAGCCAAACTCCAGAAGGTCCGCACCGAACTCCGCGACCTCCTCGGCACTCTCTCCGCCCCGCCCGCCCGCAAACCCCGCATCGGCGCCCACGCCGAACGCAAGCTCTTCGACTAGCAGGCAAGAAGTGTCATCCTGAGCGAGCGTAGCGAGTC
Organism: Acidobacterium sp.; assembly: GCA_003131625.1. Classification (GTDB taxonomy): domain Bacteria; phylum Acidobacteriota; class Terriglobia; order Terriglobales; family Acidobacteriaceae; genus Palsa-343. The sequence goes on from PKVY01000115.1 coordinate 21,874, forward strand.
GAAGGATCTGCGGTTGTCTTCTGCATTTCAGCCGCTTGAACCCGCGTGGAGTGTTCGACCTACTCCTGCTTCTCCGCGGCCGAGAGCCCTTTCGATTTCGCCAGCAGGCTCATCGCGAGAACCAGCAACACCACCTGCACCCCAAGGCACACAAAGCCCATCCAGTTGGGACCATGCCGGAACGCCACCACGCTCACCGCCGACAACGACGCGCACGAGGCCGCTGCCGCCGCTCCTTGCCGCCGCAATCGCTCCGATTCCGGAGTCTTCATAGTCTCCGATCAGTTCCGAACTTGACTTCGACCTTTTCCCTGAAACGCCCCGCCCGACGCCTGCCTTGCTCACTGTTCACTGTTCACTGACCTCTGTGCCTTGACCTCACTGTGCCCGGTTCCCGGAGCCCGGAGCCCGTTCCTTACCGCCCCCGCATTCCCCCCAGCATCCCCATCGCTCGCCGCTGCAGCATCCCGCCGCCCTTGCCAATCCCCTTGAACATCTTCCGCATCTGCGCATACTGCCGCAGCAGCTGATTCACTTCCTGCACCGTCGTCCCCGACCCGTTCGCGATCCGCTTCCTCCGGCTCCCCGAAATAATCTCGTGGTGGTTCCGCTCCTTCTGCGTCATCGAGTTGATGATCGCCTCCACCCGTGTCAGCTGGCTCTCATCCACCTGTCCGGCCATCTGCTGCAGTCCGCCCAGTGGCCCCACCGACGGCAGCATTTTCAAAATGCTCTCCATCGACCCCAGCTTCTTGATCTGCCGCAGCTGATCCCGAAAATCCTCGAGAGAAAACCCATCCCCCGACAGCGCCTTCAGCGCAAACGCCTCGCTCTTCTTCTTGTCGAGCTTCTCCTCCGCCCTCTCGATGAGCCCCATGATGTCGCCCATCCCCAGGATCCGCCCCACAATCCGGTCGGGATGAAACGGCTCAAACGCGTCCGGCTTCTCGCCCGTCCCGATAAACTTCACCGGCTGCCCTGTGACATGTCTTATAGAAAGTGCCGCGCCGCCTCGCGCATCGCCATCCATCTTCGTCAGCACCGTCCCCGTCAGCGCCAGCCGCTTATGAAAAGCCTCCGCGGACTTCACCGCATCCTGCCCGGTCATCGCGTCTGCGATAAACAAAATCTCCTGCGGCGCAAGCTGCTTCTTCAGCAGAGCCATCTCGTCCATCAGCTGCTCGTCCACGTGCAGCCGCCCCGCCGTGTCGACAATCAGCGTGTCGCACCCGGTAATCACCGCCTCGCGCCGCGCTTCCTTCGCGAGCCGCTCCACCAGCGCCGTCCCCGCCGCTTCACCCTTCTCATCACCTTCGTAGATATTCGCCTTGATTGCCTTCGCCACCACGCGCAGTTGCTCGCGCGCCGCCGGCCGGTACACGTCGACCGACACCAGCATCGGCCGATGCCCGCCCTTCTGCAGCCACGCCGCCAGCTTCCCCGCCGTCGTCGTCTTGCCCGACCCCTGCAACCCCGCCATCAAAATCACCGTCGGCGGCCGCGACGCGAACTGGAACCGCGCCACATCCTTGCCCAGGATCGCGATCAGCTCATCGCGCACAATCTTCACCACCTGCTCGGTCGGCGACAGCGAGGTCATCACCTCCTGCCCCATGGCCTTCTCGCGGATGTGCTCGATCAGCTCCTTCACCACGTTGAGGTTCACATCGGCTTCGAGCAGCGCCACGCGAATCTCGCGCAGCGCCTCCGCCATGTTCTCCTCGGTGACCGACCCCTGCCCCCGCAGGTTCTTAAACGCGCGCTGCAGCTTATCAGAAAGATTCTCAAACATAGTCAGAACCCCAGTTTACCGGACCAGACACCGGGTGCCCCATCCTGGGCGCGCCCAGTTTTGGCGCTAGCAGGGTGGGGGTGTTCCTTGCTTCATTGCGAGGAAGCGTCAATTCAGGATCGCGGATCGTGCTCGTTGCTGATTCTGCACGAGAGCCTCCCTGGCCATTTGCAGTTCCCGCTGAAGTTCTTCGCTCGCGCGCTCATCGCTTTCAAATTCCGCCTTGATCGGGGGCGACGAGAAATCCAGGCTCCCATTTCGAACCCTGATGCTTCCTTGATGAGCAGCAGCATATTCATACAGCACCCGCACGCTTTGAACCCATTTCCCTTCAAGGGCAAAGATATTCGCTTCTGCGTCTTCCTCGTTGGTTCGCGCGGATTCCCACGCCTGCAGGTAAGCCGGATCGACGGCACGCATCTTTTCACGGAAATTAGCCATGCTCTCCCTGAGGCGCGCCGCATAGGCATCATCCAGCTCGAATGCATGCTGCAGTTCCTGGGCCGTCCGGGTCATGACCTCGACGCTGGCAAAAGACTCCGGAGAATATAAAGGCGGAGAGATCGGCTGCATATGGGCCGCTTCGGATTCGTATTCCTTGCTATTCGCGGCGCGCTCGCGTATCAGCTGAACCACCAGCCTCTTCCACTCGGGTTGTATCGAATCGAGCGGTGTGTCCGACATCGCGAGCGCGGCGTAGCTGTTTTCGGGTGCGCGAAGGTCAACATAAATCGTTGTGAGAAGAGCTAATGGCAACGCAACTCCAGCCACCTGAACGATCAGCTTTCGTGAAGGTGGTCGTCCCCTCCGACGATCGCGGGACCATGCGCCAAACAAACACATGACGTTGAATCCGACGAAGCAAATCCAGGAGGTGTAGAGGGCCACCGAACGATTGATCTCTCCCGTGTGCACATTCCAAAAGATGACGAGAGGAATCGTGATGTTGACACAGCCAATCACAATCCAGAATCCGGCTGATTCCGGGAAACGAGACATATCCGAACTCCGACCTGGGCCGCAGTATTTGCGGTTATTCTACGACGGCAAACTATCGCCTCGTATCAAGGCCTGACTTGAGTCGGGCCGCAGAAGCCTACAGAACGAATGAGCCTTAGCCCCTGCGGGATGCTTTTC
>PKVY01000115.1:24851-65153 GCA_003131625.1 Acidobacterium sp.
GCACGCGCGCGACCGAACCCCGCCTTTTCCGCTTTCCTCAATCCGCAACCACCGGGTCTGACGCGAGTAGGCTGGCGCCCCCCAGACTATGGGACCGACTGCACCTGCGTACTTTGCGCCGGTGGCGCAATGAGCGACAGAAATTCCTTGCCCAACCGCGTGTCGTTCACAGCGNNCACCCCACAGCAAGAAGCTAGCTCTCATACGACGCGCAAATCAACGGAACCTGACCCTCGGCTTAGTACCCGAGTACCGTCTCCTCCCAAAACGGGAAGAGCCCCAGCGCCCAGCTTTCAGCCGTGTCAAAAAAAACGACGCGAAACCCGCCTCCGTACTCACCAGCCCGCGCCGTTTTCCATCTATTCGCCGTCTCTTCATCCCCCATTGATGCACCTGTCAACGCGCGCGCCGCACAGTAACTTTGGCCCGGGCTGCGCTCCCCCCTGTGGCCGGTATTCCCCAAAATCCAGTCAGGAGAGGTTCTGAATCCATGCTCAGGAAAGCAGCACTGTGTTTCTTCGCCATGTCTCTGGCGACCGTCGGATTCGCTCAGCAAGACCATCCCCGCGGCATCCCCCATCTCGATCACGTCTTCCTGATCATGATGGAAAACCACGGCTACCAGCAGGTCATCAACAACCCCAACGAGCCTTATCTGAACAGCCAAATCAACGCCGGCCGCGTCAACCTCGCCACCAACTACTTCGCCGTCGGCCATCCCAGCCTCACCAATTACCTCGAAGTCGTCGGAGGCTCCAACTTTGGAGTCCGCAGCGATAACTCCCCGGACTGGGGCAACACCGCCTGCTCGCCCAACATCGCCACCGGGATCCCGAACGCCGACAACGGCGGCGGCAACGCCCCCATCCCCATCGACACCGGCAATATCTGCCCCATCTGGGGCACCGGCACTGACGCCGAAACCCCCGCCGTCGATACCTGGAATGAAATCGCCGGACCCTTTATCGCTCTCGCCGACCTCGATGGAGTCAAGTCTGTCTCCGCTGCTCCCACCGCGGGCAAGACCATCGCCGATCAGCTCGCTGACGCCGGTCTGCGCTGGAAGTCCTACCAGGAAAGCCTGCCCCTCGGCTCCGCTTCTGGCGTCAACTACAGCAATGGCACAGTGACCAACCTCACCGACTTTACTGACCTCGCGCCCCTCACCACAGCGAGCGTGGTGCAGGACTACGCCGTCAAACACAACCCCTTCGCCTATTTCGCCAGCGTTCAGGGTGGAAGCGATCCCGACAACAGCCTCGCCAATGTCGTCGGCTTCGACGGTCCGCGCGGCCTTTTCGCCGACCTTGCCGCCGGCAACCTCCCCAGCTTCGCCTTCATCGCGCCCAATCAGTGCGACGACCAGCACGGCCGCAGCAACGCCGATGCCTTCTGCGCCTTCGATTACGGCGAGAACAACAGCGGCTACACCTACGGCACCCAGGTTGGACTCAACCCCGGCCTCATCCAACAGGGCGACGTCACCATCGAGCGCCTCGTCAAAGCCATCCACAAGTCCCCCGCCTGGGGCTCCGGACGCAGCGCCATCGTCATCGTCTGGGATGAAAACGACTACAGCGGAAGCACCACCCAACTCACCGGCCTCTATCCATCCCAAAACCAGAACCGCGTCGTCCTCACCGTCCAGACCAACTACGGCCCTGAAGGTATTCAGAGCAACAACTACTACACCAGCTTCTCCATCCTGAAGTCCCTCGAGGCAGGCTTCGGCCTTCCTTGCCTCAACCACGCGTGCGACCCCGACGTCCACGTCATGTCCGACCTGTTCGGCGAAGAACACCACTGGTAGCCATCGCCGGATCCTGAGCGCCACCGCCAACACGGGCCTCCATACCTTCTGTCTGGAGGCCCGCTTGCGTACCGATAGCGGCCGGGCATGAGCAAGGGCATGCCGATTTCCCCCGAAAAACCGGCGAGCAGTTCCCTGAACGCGCGCCCGGCCCGGCAGTTTCTCAATATGGTTGACATGGAAACAGTTTCCATGTAATCTACTTTTAATGAAAGACGCCAACGCGCCCGGCCTCACCGTCAGCGACCTCAAAAAACACGTGGGATTCTGGCTCCGCTTCGTCTCCAACCACGTCTCGCACGCCTTTGCCCGCAAGCTCCTGGCTACCGGCGTCACCGTGGCCGAGTGGGTGGTGATGCGTGAGATGTTCGACGACGACGAGACCTCGCCCGGTGTTCTGGCGGAGCGCATCGGCATGACCCGCGGCGGCGTCTCCAAACTCGTCGATCGCCTCGTGACCAGGAAGCTCATTGCCCGCCGCGAACGCTGCGACGACCGCCGCTTCCAGTCCATTGCGCTCACCGCAGCAGGGCGCCGCATGATTCCCCAACTCGCAGCCCTGGCCGACCAGAACGACGACGAGTTCTTTCATCCGCTCTCAGCTAAAGAGCGCGCTGTGCTGATTCGAACCATGCAGAAGCTGGTGCAGGCACATCGCCTGCAGACATTACCAACCGAATAAAGGAGAAGAGATGAGCAGGCAGGTGATTCATGAACTGGCAACAGCAACGCAGCAGGGCAAAATGACCTTCCCTCAGGTCGTCAAAGGGCTGCTCGAAGTCGGAGTGGAATCGTACCTCGTCGACTTTGCCGCAAAGCAGAAGACCCACTACCTCGCCGATGGAACCGCGCACGCGATCCCCATGATCCTCGACCCTGGTCCGATCGCGCCGGAGTTCAACAGCGCCGGCCTGGTGGCGGCCATTCGCGGCGCCCAGGCCGACACCGTGCGCTACCCCGAGTTTGTGCAGCGCTCGACCGCCGCCGGCGTCATCGGCTACTGGGCCTTCCTCACCGGCAAAAAAGTGATCTACTTCGGCCGGAAAGGCGAGCAGCATATCGAGGAGTTCCCCAGGCCGAAAGCCTGAACAACAGCGGACCTTCCCCAGCCGAGTAGGCCCGGACCGCGTCTCCCGCATCCCACCTTGTATGCCCGACCCCGCCGCCCCCCACGTCTCCCCTGGCCGCGGCAAAGACCCCAACTTCATGGTGGTCATCGCCGCTGCCGTCGTTGTCCTGCTCGTCGTCTTCATTGCGGCCTTGCTCATCGTCCATCATTCCGGCCGCAAGCTGCTTCCGCAGAAGCAACACGACAACGAACCGCACTCGTATCTCCGCCTTCCCGATTCGGGTCGCACCCTCGCCTGACGCGCTCGCCTCACGCCCCCAAAAGCTGCACACCCTCGGCACTTCCGGCAGCACGCAATTCCTCATCGAGGGTCGCCAGCGCCAGAGCCCTTCGCAGCGCAAGTTCCAGGTATGCCGCGTCGTAAACCGTGAGTCGGTGACGACTGGCCAGCTGCAGCGTCGCTCCCCATGCCTGTTTCTCCGTCTCCGCATCCGTTGAGATCCCCAGCAGGGCCAGATCCGCCAACGTCGCGTCTCGGAACTCTGCCGTGTGCCGCCCGCCCCGAACCCCCATCTCAAGGACGTTCGCTACCTCCAGCCTCCAAAGAGAGGTAACCCACGCGCCGCCTCTCACAATCGCCGTGAACACTTCACGAACCGTGGTGGTGGACTCGTCGCTATACACCCAGGCCAGCGTCACGGAGCTGTCGAGCACCAGGCTCACGGGCGTCCCGCGTCGCGCTCTGCTTTCAATGTTTCCCAGGTCAACTCGCCGCCCTTGAACTGCGCTGCGCGTCCCCGGATCCGCTCCATCGCAGCGAACACCTGATTTTGATCGATCCGGCTCGATGTTGGGACCAGCCGCGCAACAGGCCTCCCGTGTCGCGTAATCACAACTTCCTCGCCACGCTCCACCTCATCGAGTAGGGTTCCCAGCGTGTTCTTGGCCGCAAAGGCTCCGATCAGACGCATTTTACAATTCCTCTTCGTCTAGCTTAGACTAGCTTACGCTGGCTTGATTGTCAAGAACCACAAGAACCAAATGACCGTCACCTTGGACCCTCACCGTCCAAACTGCTGGTCCATTACGCTAATTCCATGTCCGCTGTCACTCTCTCGCTCGAAAACAAGGTCGCCCTCATCACCGGAGGCTCTCGTGGCATCGGCGCTGCCACCGTCCGCCTTTTCCGCCAGGCCGGAGCACGCGTCGCCTTCAATTACCGCTCAGCCCAGTCCACCGCCGAAGCGCTCGCCGCCGAATGCGGCGGCCCAAAACTCTGCGCCGCATTCGCGCAGGATCTCTCGACGCCCGAAGACGGTCGAACCCTCGTACGCCGCACTGGCGACCACTTCGGCCGCATCGATATCCTCGTCGCCAATCACGGCGTCTGGGAAGCGCAGGACGCACCCATCGCCACCATGTCCGATACTCAGTGGCGCACCACGCTGGCCATCAACCTCGACAGCGTCTTCGGCCTCATCCAGACCGCAGCCGGAGCGATGCAGCAACAGGCGCGGACCAGCACCCCAACCGCGAACGCCGGCAACATCGTCCTCGTCAGCTCCACCGCAGGCCAGCGCGGCGAAGCCTTCCACGCCGACTACGCCGCCAGCAAAGGAGCCGTTATCAGCATGACCAAAGGCCTGGCAACCGAGCTCGCTCCGCACGGCATCCGCGTCAACTGCGTCGCGCCCGGTTGGGTCAGGACCGATATGTCGGCGCCGACGCTCGCCGATGCCGACGCCAGCAGGCGTGTCCTGTCGTTGATTCCGCTCGGTCGACCCGCCGACCCGCTCGAAATCGCCGGCCCTATCCTGTTTTTGTGCACGCCGCTTGCTGGCTTTATGACCGGAGAGATCGTCAATGTTAATGGAGGAGCCGTCCTGGTCGGCTAAGATCGGCTAACAAATGAGAAAGATCCCGGTATTGATGATCGCGGCCCTGCTTCCGTTCGGCTCCACTCTCGCTCTTCGCGCCCAGGCCGACGCGCCGCCGCTCAACTCAACCATCGCCGCTCCCACCACAGCCCAGGAGGACTCCAGCACCAAAAAGGCGCGCGCTGCACTCGACGCCATGGTCGTGGCGCTCGGCGGCAACCAGTGGCTCAACGTGCAGAACAGCTACGTTGAAGGCCGCATCGCCGGCTTCTTCCAGGGCAAACCCACTGGAGCCACCGTCCGCTACTGGGACTGGCGCACGCCGGACGCCGAGCGCATCGACCTCACCGAAGGCAAGACCGACAAGCACAACTGGACGCAGATCTACATCGGCAGGAACTGCTGGGAGGTCACGTTCCGGGGCAAGCTGCCCATCCCGAAAGAGCAGTGCGCTGAGGCCATCCGACGCCACGATCACTCTATCGAGACCGCCGTCAGCGTCTGGATGAAGAACCCAACCACCGTCCTGATGTACGAAGGCCAGTCGCTGGCCGAGCGCCATCTCGCCCAGCAGGTCACGCTGCTCAACGCCGACAATGATTCCATCACCATCCAGATCGACGCCATGACCCACTTGCCTCTGCGTCGCACGTATTACTGGCGCGACCCGCTTTACAAGGACAAGAACGAAGAAACCGAGGAGTACGACGACTACCACAGCATCGATGGGATCCAGACGCCCTTCACCATCACTCGCCTGCACAACGGTGACATGACCGCCCAGCGCTTCCTCTTCAAAGCCTCGTACAACGTCACGCTGCCGCCGGACGCCTTCGACGCCGACGCCGAAGCGGCGCGCATCCACAAGTAAAGCGGCGCCGAACACACAAAAGCCGCATCCAAAGATGCGGCTTCTTCCTCACGACTGGCGTCGCGCCCGGCGCTCTATTTCACCGGGGTCGTTGCGTTTTCCGACTTCGCAGCCGTATTTTCCTGCTGCTTAGCGGCATCCGGGTTGTCCGGCGAGCCCTTGATCCCTTCCTTGAATCCGCGGAAGGCTTCGCCCAGTCCTTTTCCCAATCCCGGCAACTTGCTGGGACCGAAGATCAGAAGAGCGATCACCAGGATGATAATCAGGTGCTCGGGTTTTAAGAGATTGTCAAACATAAGGCGTTCTCCCGGAGCGTGCCCGCAACGGCACCCCTCCGCACACACATCCTATTGTCGCATAAGCGGCATCTGCCGATGAGTATAGGTTGGGCGACCGGAATCGCGGCAGATTCCGAGTCGCCTGTACTTTAAGATGGATCGACCGGAAAACCCATGAGCAGCGCCGAAAAAACCATCTGCATCCACGGCCATTTTTACCAGCCTCCTCGCGAGAACCCGTGGCTTGAAACCGTCGAGGCCCAGGAATCCGCAGCCCCCTGGCACGACTGGAACGACCGCATCACCGCCGAGTGCTACGCGCCCAACGGCGCAGCCCGCATTGTCGATCAGCAGAACCAGATTATCCGCATCCTCAACAACTACGCGCGCATGAGCTTCAACTTCGGGCCGACCCTGCTCTCCTGGCTCCAGCAAAATGCTCCTCGCGTCCACGATGCCATCGTCCATGCCGACCAGCGCAGCCAGAAGCGCTTCTCCGGCCACGGATCCGCCATGGCCCAGGTCTACAACCACCTCATCATGCCGCTGGCCACCACCCGCGACCGCATCACCCAGATTCGCTGGGGCATTGCCGACTTCCGCAGCCGTTTCCAGCGCCTGCCGGAAGGCATGTGGCTGCCCGAAACCGCGGTCGACTCCGAATCCCTCGATCTTCTCGCCCAGAACGAGATCCGCTTCGTCCTCCTCGCTCCGCACCAGTGCGCCCGCATCCGTTCGCTCGCCGCGCCCGCTCCCGCGCCGGTCGTGAAAGCGACCGCTTCAGCCAAAGAGCAGAAAGCGCCCGCGGAGCCGCCCTGGACCGACACACCCGACGCCTCCGTCGATACCACCCGGCCTTATCTCGTGCGCCTGAAGGAAGGCCGCTCCATCGCCGTTTTCTTCTACGATGGACCGCGCTCCCGCGCCATTGCCTTCGAAGGCCTCCTGAACAGCGGCGAGGGTTTTGCCCAGCGCCTCCTCAGCGGATTCAAACCCGACAGCCCCGACGCTCAGATCGTTCACGTCGCCACCGACGGCGAAAGCTACGGCCACCACCACCGCTATGGAGAGATGGCGCTCGCCTGGGTGCTCCACTCGCTCGAGGATCATAACCATAATCAGGACTCCTCGGCTCCTCGCCTCACCAACTACGGCGAGTTCCTCGAGCAGAACCCTCCGCGCTTCGAGGCCCAGATCGTCGAAGACACTTCCTGGAGCTGCGTCCATGGCATCGAGCGCTGGCGTTCCGACTGCGGCTGCTCCAGCGGCCGCCCTGGCTGGAATCAGAAGTGGCGCACGCCGTTGCGGGAAGCGCTCGACGCTCTCCGCGATGCGGTCGCTCCTCTCTGGAACGAGGCCGCCATTCGCCTTTTCAAAGACCCGGATGCCGCCCGCAACGCCTACATCGACGTCGTGCTCGATCGCTCCCGCGCCTCGCGCGATACCTTCTTTCGCGCGCACACTCTGCATGAGCTCAATGAAGAAGAGCGCACCCGCGCGCTCATGCTCATGGAGCTCGAGCGCCACGCCATGCTCATGTACACCAGCTGTGGCTGGTTCTTCGACGACATCTCTGGCATCGAGACCATCCAGGTCATCGCCTATGCCGGCCGCGTCCTGCAGCTGGCCGCCGAGCTCTTCGGCAAACGCGCCGCTGCCCTCGAAAAGAAATTCGTCGACCGTCTCGCCACCGCAAAAAGCAACATCCCTGAGCAGCAGGACGGCGCCACCGTCTACAACCGCTACATCCGTTCTATGCAGGTCGGGCTCGAACAGGTCGCCGCTCACTACGCCATCAGCTCCATCTTCGCCAGCTATCCCGACGAGGCCGACGTTTTCTGTTACTCCGTGCGCCGCCTCGCCTGGGACTCGGTCATGTCCGGCCGCGTGCGCCTCGCCACCGGTCAGGCGCTCATCCGCTCAAAGATCACCGAAGCCGCTGAGACCGTGGCCTTCGCCGTCCTTCACTTCGGCGACCAGAACATCACCGCCGTGGTGAAGCGCTTCGATCCCTCGCAGTCCACCGAGTACGAGCAGTTCGTCGCGGAAGCTCAGGCCGCCGTCAATCTCGCCGACTTCCCCGAAGTCGTCCGCTGCTTCGACCGCCATTTCGGCGCCCAGACCTACTCGCTGCGCTCGCTCTTCCGCGACGAGCAGAAGCGCATCCTCGAGATTCTTCTCTCCAGCACGCTGGCCGAGGTCGAGTCCAGTCTCTCCGCTATCTACGAGAACCAGGCATCGCTGCTGCACTTCCTCAGCGAGAGCAAACTGCCCCGGCCCGAAGCCCTCACGGTCGCCGCCACCTTCGCTATCAATGCCGGGATGCGGCGCGCTCTCGAAGCCGAGCCCATCGATGCCATCCAGGCCCGTTCCTGGCTCGGACTGGCAAAGTCCGATCAGGTTCCGCTCAACAAGCAATTGCTCAGCTACATCGTCGACCAGAAAATGAAGCGGGTCATGCTCGCGCTGCACGAGCATCCTGAGGATCTCCATTGCGTGGAAGCTGCGCTGCTGGTGGCTCGCACCCTCGCCGACCTGCCCTTCGATGTGAACCTGTGGCAGGCGCAGAACCTCTGGTATGACACCTTCCGCTATCACCGCGACAACCCACCATCCGCCGAGTGGCTGGAGAAGATGAAGGAACTGGGCAGCCAGTTGCACATCGCCGTCGAATCCATCGTCGCCGAAGAAGCCAACGGAAACGGAAACGGCAACGGCGCTCACCACGAGCCCTCCCAGTTAGCTGAAGAGAGCGCCAGAATGGCCCCCGAGCCGCAATCCCTCACAAAGCTCTCAGCGAGCCCATCCTGAAGTCCGTTCCATTTGCCGTCCGCTGAATGTACTACCCTAGCCGCTTTTCGGCTCGCCTTTCACTCGTCTCTAGCTCGCTTTTCGCTAAACGTCTTTCGCTAAACGTCTTTCGCCAAACGCTTCTTGCTAATCGCTTCTCGCTGCTTCTCAGCTTCTCCACCGCAGCGTCACCGGCCCATCCATCGGATGCTTCATCGGCTCGCCCGTCCGCTCCGCGTCCAGCCGCGCCTGCTTCAGCGCGAAGTACCATTTCGCCGGCTTGTCCGCATCGTCAATCAGCATCAGCGCCGGGTCGTACCTCAAACCCTCTGCCTGCTGGATCATCGTCACCTGATCCTGCCGCACAAACATGTTCCCAAAAAACCGCAGGATCGACGTCATGAATGGCAAGTGATACAGCACGTTCCACGCCCCAACCACATCGATCCGGCACGCGCTCGGCGTGGTCGGCGTCACGGTAGTCAGGCTCGAAAACCATTTGTCCCCGCACCGAATCGTCTCGTACCGCCGGTTCGGCAGCACAAAATCGATCGTCGTCGTGATCGGCTCGCCATACACGCCCAGCAGCTTATACGGCGCGCTGTTCGCCGATGGCGCGTGCGTCGCCATGCGAAACCCCTGCGGAATCGGCTCGAAGCGCTTCTCCTTCTCGTGAATGCTGGCCTGTTTCCGCCACCACCACGCCTGATGCACAAACGGTCCGTGCGCCGGATCCATCAGCCCAATGATCCCGTGATCCACATTGCACGGCAGATCGGCCGTCAGATGCGCGCTGCGATACCGCGCTCCAAACTTCGGCGCCTCCGGCACTGGAGACAACGCGGCATCCTCCGCCTTCACCCGTCCTCGACCAGCTTCCGGCACATACACCCACGCATAGCCATCGCGCTCTTCGCATGGATACGCCATGCCATGCAGGTTGCGCGGAAAAGGATCGTCCTTCGTCAGCGACGGAATCTCCATGCACTTCCCGCTCACCGGTTCAAAGACCCAACCGTGGTACTTGCACGTCAGCGCTTTGCCGTCGAACCAACCGCACGAAAGCGGAATGCCACGATGCGGGCACAAATCGCGCATGGCAAAAAGCTGCCCATCTTCGCGCCGCCCCAGCACCATCGGAATGCCCATCAGCATCGCCGTCGACATGCGCTTGCCCTCGAGCGCTTCGCTGCGCGTCGCCGGATACCAGTCGTTGTAAATCAGCGTCGCCGGTGGTCCAGTCGTGGGCGTCGCAACGGCAGGAATGGGCATAGTCGGGCCTTTGATCCACTATATCGCCGGTAATCTCGACGGCCCGCCCCGTCCCATATACGCTTATTCCATTGACGGAATATTCCTCATGAGGAATAATAGCCATGACATGGGAAGTCGAGGTCAGCGACGAATTTCGCGACTGGTACGAAGCGCTGGACGCCGGAGAGCAGGACAGCGTCACGTACTCGGTGGATCTGCTGCGATTCGGCGGCCCTGACTTTGGCCGGCCGCACGTGGATGTTGTCAGAGGATCACGGCACAGCAATATGAAAGAACTCCGTGTCCAGCATCGAGGCCGTCCGTGGCGGATCCTCTTTGCCTTCGATCCGCGGAGAATGGCGTATCTGATTCTGGCTGGCGACAAAACCGGAGATCCGCGCTGGTACGACGTCAACGTCCCGATCGCCGACGCGATTTACGATCGCCACCTGCACGAGATCGAGTAAGGGAGGACCGTAATGGCTCACCGATGGGAAGAACTCAGACACAAATCCTCGCCAGAGAAGCGCGCCGAGATTGCTCGCCGCGCCCGCGATGAAGTGCGCCGTCTCTCCCTCAACCAGCTCCGCGAGGCCCGCAACCTCACCCAGACCACCCTCGCCCAGACCCTCCGCGTCAACCAGGGAGCCGTCTCCAAACTCGAGAAGCGCGCCGACATGTACGTCTCCACCCTGCGCAGCTATCTCAAAGCCATGGGCGCCGAGCTGCAGATTCGCGCCATCTTTCCCGACGGAGAAGTCGTCATCGAGCAGTTTGAAGACCTCGATACCGGCCGCAACGATCCCGCCGCGTAAACCGTGAAGCTGACGCGACTACCGCCCTGATAAATATTTGGTTTGTCAGAACGGGCCAGCGGAGGTATAGTTCGTTAACTCCCCCCGAGCAGTCACTGTCTTTATAGATAGAGGCATTTATGTCGGGAGTTAGCGCCGAGGCTGGTCAACCTAATCCATCAAGCCCGCCGTATCTGACCTACCTGTGGCAGGCTGCGGCAGGACTCATCCTGGTTTTCGAGATCTCGCTTGCGATCGACGGTAGCGGCTTGGCTCTTCTTTTCTCCCCAATCGCGATTGGCTCGCTGTTTCCGCTGTTCTGGTGGTTTGGTTGGCCCATTTCCGCTGTGGAACGATGGGGCCCTGCGTTGGAACTCCGCCGCAATAGGGCGTCGTTCGAATTCGGCAAGCTCGCTAACGCACGCCACAACATGTGGGCCGGCGCTCATGCCCTGTGGCGCCTCGCAGCGCCCGTCCAACCCGAAAGCGTGCGTGCGGGAACGCGGGCGACGTTGCTTATCTACTACTTCGGCGCGTTTGCAGCGCTACTCGCGTTCCTTGCGTATATAGGCTTGGTCGTCTTGGTTGTCATTGTGATGGTCATCGCCCTTTTCCTCGCTCTTTTGCTGTGGCTCCACGTTTCGTCCGATGGGCCAGACTCCGGCGATGAAGAGAACACATCCGGTAGCTCGCCCAGACAGCAGCCGTCACGCCAATTCTCCACGGAATCATGGGTCGATCAAAATCACGTCCGAGTAACGTCACCAGACGGCAAGAGATCGTGGCTATACACGGTGGACGAGTTCGGTTTCCGAGATTGCACCGAGATCGCAGACCACGGCCCGGATGGCAAGACTTGGGCATGGGAGCGCGGAGACGCCCTGGACGACGCGATTTTCGACGGGAAGGGGAAAAGAAAGTAGTCTTCCGACAGTGAGGACGCGTTCTAGGCAGCCCAAATAGGCTCGGTTTTCCTCAAATTTCGACGCAAAAGCTACCCTAGTCCCAACCCCTTGAATCCAAACGCCTAACCTGCCTTGCTCCGCCCTAACTCTTCCCGTATCATAAAGATAAGTCCTCGGTAGCGCCTCGCAAACCGAACCCTCCTGGCGCAACCCCCGGCCCACAAAACTATGGCAGACGATCAGAACCCCCAGCTTCCCCTTCCCGGCGCAGACGGCCCCAACGGCGGCGGTCCAACCGGCCCTGGCGCCGCGAATCTCGTCCCCATCAACATTGAAGACGAGATGCGCCGNNCGCGACGGCCTCAAGCCCGTCCATCGCCGCATTCTTTACACCATGCACGAGATGGGTCTGCAGTCGAACAAGAAGTACACCAAGTGCGCGAAAGTCGTCGGCCAGGCCATGGGCGTCTACCACCCGCACGGCGACTCGGCCATCTACGACGCGCTGGTGCGCATGGCGCAGCCCTTCAGCATGCGCTATCCCCTGGTCGACGGCCAGGGAAATTTCGGCTCCGTCGATGGCGATCCGCCCGCAGCCATGCGGTACACCGAATGCCGCCTCGAAAAGATCAGCAGCGAGCTCCTCGCCGACATCGAAATGGAAACCGTGGACTTCGTCCCCAACTACGACGAGTCCACCTTTGAGCCCTACGTCCTGCCCACGCGGATTCCCAACCTCATCGTCAACGGCTCCAACGGCATTGCCGTCGGCATGGCCACCAACATCCCGCCGCACAATCTCACAGAAGTCATCAACGCCGCCATCGAGATGGTCAACAATCCGCACGCCGGCCTCGTCGAAGTGCTGAAGCACGTCCAGGGTCCCGATTTTCCCACCGGCGGATTCATTTACGGCAAGAGCGGCATCGCGCAGGCCTACCAAACGGGTCGCGGTCGCTTCCTGGTGCGCGCCAAGTGCGCCACTGAAAACCTCAACCAGGGTCGCCAGTCGATCATCGTCAGCGAAATTCCCTACCAGGTCAACAAAAACGTCCTCATCAAGCGCATCGCCGAGCTGGTCAATGAGAAGGTCATCGACGACATCAGCGACGTTCGCGACGAGAGCGACCGCGACGGCATGCGCATCGTCATCGAGCTCAAGCGTGGAGCCGAAGCCCAGATCGTCCTCAACCAGCTCTACAAGCACACCCAGATGCAGGAGAGCTTCTCGATGATCTTCCTGGCCGTCATCAACGGCCAGCCGCGCGAACTGCCCCTGCCCGAAGCCATCCGCATCTTCATCGAGCACCGCCAGGACGTCGTCCGCCGCCGCACCGCCTTCCTGCTGCGCAAGGCCCGCGAGCGCGAGCACATCCTGCTTGGCTATCAGATCGCGCTCGACCACCTCGACAACGTCATCAAGATCATCCGCGGATCGTCGTCCCGCGCCGACGCCCGTGAAAACCTCTTCCAGTTCTTCTCCGGCCGCAGAATTACGGTCCGCGACCAGGCCCTCACCGGCGTCAAACTCGATCCCGCGAAATACGCGATCGATGCCGCCACGCTGATCAGCGCCACGCTGACCCTCAGCTACCGTCAGATCGACGCCATCCTCGAACTGCAGCTCTATCGCCTCACCCAGCTCTCCATCGACGAGCTGCAGAACGAGCTGCGCGAAGTCCGCGACAACATCGCCGAGTACGAATCCATCCTCGCCTCGGAGAAGAAGCTGCGCGGCGTCATCGTGAAGGAACTCGAAGCCATCCGCAAGGATTACGGCGACGAGCGCCGCACCCAGATCGTCGACGAGACCGCCGAGCTCCAGCTCGAAGACCTGATCGCCGACGAGCAGGTCGCGGTCACCGTTTCGCATTCCGGCTACCTCAAGCGCACGCCTATCTCCACCTATCGCCAGCAGCGTCGCGGCGGCACCGGCCGTCTCGGCATGCGCACGCGCGAAGAAGACTTCGTCCAGCAACTCATCGTCGACTCCACCCACGCCTACCTGCTCTGCTTCACCAACAAGGGTCGCGTTTACTGGCTCAAGGTTTACGAAATTCCCGACGTCGGCGCAGCCGGCAAAGGCAAATCCATCGCCAGCCTGCTCAGCCTGCAGCCCGGCGAAACGGTCCGCAACATCCTGCCCGTCCGCAACCTCGAAGAAGAAGGCAAACACATTTTCTTCGCCACGCGCAAAGGCACCGTCAAGAAGACCCCGCTCAGGGATTTCTCCAACGTCATGGCCCGCGGCATCATCGCCATCGGCATCGACGAAGACGATGAACTGATCGGTGTTCGCGTCACCGACGGCAACCAGATCGTCTTCCTCGCCACGCACGACGGCATGGCCATCCGCTTCGGAGAAGAGGACGTCCGCTCCATGGGCCGTCCCGCCTACGGCGTGCGCGGCATCGACATCGGCAAAAATGACTACGTCGTCGGCCTCGCGATCACGGCAAAATCCAATGGCCACGTCGCCCGTATCCTCAGCGTCACCGAAGCCGGCTTCGGCAAACGCACCGACGTCGAGGAATACCGCCTGCAATCGCGTGGCGGCAAGGGCGTGATCAACGTCAAGACCACCGCGCGCAACGGCAAAGTCGTCGGCATCCAGCTGGTCGATGAGACCTCCGAGCTGATCGTCATCAGCCAGTACGGCAAAATCATCCGCATCGACACAACCACGGTCCGCGCAGCCGGCCGCTCCACGCAAGGCGTCAAGTTGCTCAACCTCGAAGAAGGCGACAAGGTAGCCGCCGCGGTCGTGATCCCGCCCGAAGAAGCCAAAGGCGAACCCGAAACCGGAACCCTGCTGCAGTAAGCGGGTGTGAAAGAACGCCGCTGTGAAACGCCCATTTCGGCAACGGTATCAACGGCCCTATCATTCGGACCGGTGCTGTTGCTGTCACTCATTCTTACAGCGTGCCAGCATCCTCGGCCTCAGAATGTTCCAATCGATTCTGTATATGTGAATGGGATAAAGGGAGATGGCTGGTGGCAGCATTGCTCGTACGACGGAACCCGAGACGTTGACTACTGTCAGATCTACAACTGGGGAGGCGGCATCATCTGGGATGAAGTGTTTTTGCCTTACGACGGGGGTGCCGCTGCAAAGCGTTCGGAATTGATAATCGATAACCAGAATCGTCTGGCCGGGCCGCAGTATGTTTGTCTGAAAAGCGGTCGGATCCTGATCCCAAAGAGCGACTTCGAGAATCAAAGGCGCTTCCTTGATAGGAGGAGCGGCAAGTCACAGACCCGCTAGCCGTGCGCGAGCGCACCACACCACGAAAGAGCGAGGTCGCCGGGTGCCCCACATCTGCCCGGTTTCGGCAGATGTGGGAAACCACCAACCCCTCCGTTTGACTCTCTCCCCGCCGAGTACCGTGTCAGGGCACGAGTTTACTCGTGCCGTATCCGCCTCAAAATGATTCGGGCTTTAGCCCCTGAGCACCATCTCTTGCCAAGCCCTCAACCTGGCAAGTCGAACCGCTACCGACTAATGGCTACTGGCTACTGGCTACCGGCTACTGTCCGCCTACTGGCCACCGGCTACAGGCTACAGGCTACAGGCTGCTTTCCCTTACTCTGAATCTGTGCGCCTCTCACCCCGCGTCCGCGACATCGCCGAACTCGCCATCGGCTACGGCCTGATCCTCGTCGTCCTCTGGACGCCGAACCCCGCCCAGCGCATCCTCTACTGGGTCGCCTTCGCATGGATCGCCATCACCGCGTTCCTGCGCCGCAAAGAAACAACGCCGAACGGCCTCGGATTCCGCGGCCTCCTGCCTTCGCTCTGGATCGTCGCCGTCGCCGTCGCCATTTTCGTCGCGGCCATCGCGCTCGCCGAACACCTGCACACCCTGCACCCGCTGTACGGCCCTCTGCCCGTCCTCGTCCACATTGCGGGATACGCCCTCTGGGCCCTGATGCAGCAATTCATCCTGCAGGTTTACGTCTTGCTGCGCTTCCTTCGCCTCGGCATGCGCCGCACTCCGGCCGTCGCGCTCGCCGCCGTGCTCTTCGCGATCGCCCACATCCCCAATCCCGTTCTGGTCTCGCTCACTTTGGTTTGGGGCGCGATCTCGTGCCTGCTCTTCCTGCGCTATCGCAACCTCTACGCGCTGGCTCTGGCGCACGGCATCCTCGGCATGTGCCTCGCCGTCACTGTCCCGAACCACATCCACCACCACATGCGCGTCGGCCTCGGCTACCTCGAATACCACGTCCACCATCACCTGCGGTCCGTCATAGCCCCCTGATCGGCCTTACCGCGTCGCCATCTTCCGTCGCACCGCAAAGAAGAACGGCAGCGACGCCGCTCCCGTTACGACGCAAAAGACCACAGCCGCCAGGATCGAGACGTCGTAGAGAAATCCGATGGCTGCGCTGCCCAGAAACCAGAAGATCCCGTACGCCGCGGTAAACAGACCATAGGCTGAGGGCCGCCGCTCCGCTGGCACCATGGCCGCCACCGCCGCCGGAATGATCGATTCGTGCACGCCCATGCCCAGTCCCCACAGCGCAGCACCGGTCAGCGCCAGCCGGAACCCGCCCAGAAACACCAGCGGCGCCGAGGCAATCGAAATCAGCGTGAGCGGGATCAGAACCGTCACGCCAAACCGGTCGAACAGTTTGCCAAACAGCAGCGAACCCGCGCCACTGGTCGCCATGGCCACCGAATAGAAGATCGGAATCCAGATCGCCGACGCGATTCCGTGCTTCTGGAGGTGAAACGCAATGAGTTGGTAATCCGCAAACCCCGCAGCCACCAGCGCCGCGCCCACGAGATAAATCCAAAACGCCCGGCCCAATCCCGCCGCGTGCATTTCCGGCGTATGCGGCTCCAGATCCTCAGGCCGCGGATACAGAAACTTCGTCACCACAATCAGCACCGCCGTGATGCACGCCGGAATCAGCAGCGTCGCGAAGGCAATCCGATACTCTCCGCGATGCGCGAGGATCACAGCCAGCACCAGCGGCCCGATGAGCGCGCCGGCCTGATCCAGCCCCTCGTGCAGCCCGAACGCCCAGCCGATCCCCATTTCTTTCCCGGCGTGCGCCAGCATCACATCGCGCGGCGGATTCCGAATCGCTTTTCCCACCCGCTCGAGCACGATCAGCACCGAGGCGATCTGCCAGTTCCCAGCCAGCGCCAGCGCCGGCACCGCCGCCATCTGGATGAAATAGCCGAACAGCGTCATCGGCCAAAACTGCCGCGTTCGCTCGCTGATGCGCCCGGAGAAAAACCGCAAACCATAGCCGAGCAGTTCGCCCAGTCCAGCCACGACGCCGACAATCGCGCCGCTCGCGCCCAGAGTGGCGAGGAACGAACCGTTGATGCTGCGGCCGCCTTCATACACAAAATCCGCAAAGAAGCTGACCACCCCGATCATCAGCACGAAGCGCAGCGCGGTCTTGCCGGCCCGCGTGCCCGTCGATCCGCCAAAAAGCACCATTCGTCCCTGAGTCCCTCTTGTTATTAGAGATGCACCACGCCTAAGCAGGATGGTTCGACCCCGCCCGACCCCCAATCCTGTGAAAGTCCCGTGAACGCCGATGAAAAAACAATCCGGTGGAGTAGCACAAGGCGTATCAGATTATGTAGTCTAATCCGCACTGCGAGGTCCCCCGCTCGGGCGCTCCCCGGTTTCCCCAATGTTGCGCCTGGTCTGGTCCTCGAAATCCGATGGAGGAATGACAAATGAAGCAATCCTTGAAGACCATGATGGTCGCTGCGGCCGTTTCCGGTCTGCTTAGCGGCGTGACAGCGATGCACGCGTCGGTACTCAGCACCTCCGGCACAGCGCCCATCCTGAAGGCGGGTAAACTGTCGTTCAGCGGCGTCAATCTCGACAAACCCGCCAAGCACTCCTGTAAAGGGAAAAACGACTGCAAAGGCCAGGGCGGCTGCAAGAGCAGCGACAACGGCTGCAAAGGCAAGAACAGCTGCAAAGGCAAGGGCGGCTGCGCTACCGACGGCTCCAAGATGCCTGACTAGTTCCACCCCAGCAGAGAGGGCCGCGTAACCCGCGGCCCTTTCGCATTCCCCTACGAGGTCCTGAGGTGCCCGCAAACCGCTTTAACGGCTTTTCCGATTACGGCGTCGGCATCGGTCTGCGCATTCCCCACTACCAGCACATCCTCAGCCGCCACCCGGTCGTCGACTGGTTCGAGATCATCTCGGAAAACTACATGGTCGATGGCGGCCGCCCGCTCGAAGTCCTCGACCAGATTCTCGAACAATACAAAGTTGTTCAGCACGGCGTCTCCATGTACTTCGGCTCGGCCGACCCGCTCAGCCGCGAGCACCTGAAACGGCTGAAGCATCTGGTCCGCCGGACCCATACTCCCTGGCTCAGCGACCATCTTTGCTGGGGCTCCGTCGATGGCCGCTATACCCACGACCTGCTTCCCATGCCCTACACCTGGGAAGCGGTCGAGGTGACCGCGCAAAAAATCCGCCAGGTCCAGGACTTCACCGAAGTCCCCGTTGTCGTCGAAAACGTCTCCAGCTACGCCGAGTTTCACGTCTCCGAGATGACGGAGTGGGAGTTCCTGACCGAGGTCGTCGAACGCGCCGACTGCGGCATCCTCCTCGACGTCAACAATATTTACGTCTCGTCGAAGAACCACAGCTTCGACCCTTTTACCTACGTCAACTCGGTGCCCGCGCATCGCGTCGCACAGATTCACATTGCCGGCCACAGCAAATTCGAGAAGTACCTCCTCGACACGCACGACCACCCCGTGCTGCCCGCGGTGTGGCGTCTCTACGCGCGGGCCATCGAGCGCTGCGGACCGACGGCCACCTTGCTCGAGTGGGACGACAACATCCCCACTTTCGATGAAGTCCACGCCGAGGCGCTGAAGGCGACTAAATTTCTGAAAGCTGCTGCCGAGGCCGGCCCCAACGCCGCAACCGCTGCTGTCCAGGCTGCGGCAAAAACGCTGCTCGAGCCCGCGGGAGCCGCCCGGTGAGCGAACCCGCCAGCCAGCTTCTCGATATCCAGCGCCGCATGGCCGCAGCCGTCATGCATCCGCTCACGCGCGGCGAAACCATGCCGCGCCGCCGTCGCGATGGCGCCTCCAATCTGCGCGAAGCCGACGCCATCATCCGCCCCAACGACCGGCTCACTTCGTTCGAGCGCCTCGAAATCTACAATCGCCAGTACTGGTACCGCCTCTACACCTGCTTCGAAGAGGATTTCCCCGGTCTTCAGGCCATCCTCGGCCGCGCCAAATTCGATGCGCTCATGCGCGCCTATCTCACCGACTGCCCTTCGGAGTCGTTCTCGCTGCGGAACCTCGGATCCCGCCTCGAGGCGTGGCTCGATCGGCACCCGGAGCATCTTGGACCCAAGCCCATCCTCGCGAGCGATATGGTCCGCCTGGAGTGGGCGCACATCGAAGCCTTCGATTCCGAAGAGCGCCCGCGCCTCAGCGCTGAAGCTCTGGCGGCGGTCGACGAGAACTCCTCTCTGCGCCTCCAGCCGTATCTGCGCGTGCTTGCGCTCTCTTATCCAGTCGACGATCTGCTCCTTCAGGTCCGTACGGAAAACGGGAGCAGCGCATCCTCGACCAATAACGCCAGCACTTCCCGCAAACGCCGCCACGTCCGGCACGTCGCGGCGCTCGCACCGCGGCCCATCCATCTCGCCGTGCATCGCCACGAGAATTCCGTCTGGTACAAGCCGCTGTCGCCGGAAGAATTCGGCCTGCTCTCGGCGCTCCTCGCCGGCAAACCTTTGGGCGACGCCATTGACCTCGCCCTCGCCAACAGCCCCCTCCCCGAAGACCAGCGTCCCGCATTTCTCCAGGAAGTTTTCGCCACCTGGGCTATGCTGGGGTGGTTCACCACCTGACACCGCGACCTGTCCCCGAAAGGAGAGGGAAAGAATCCGTGACTACGCCTGCCGCGCCCGCGCCGCAAAAGTCCCAGGGACTGATTCCCAGGGTCTATCGCCGCTTCCAGCTCGCCTCCGCCGCGCTGGAGTCGCCCTTCCTCCTCCTCGTCCGCGTGTATTGGGGATGGCAGTTCGCTCAGTCCGGCTGGGGTCGCCTGCATAACCTCGACCGCGCCACCGGATTCTTTGCCAGCCTGGGCGTGCCCGCGCCCGGCTTCACGTGCATCGCCATCTCGCTTCTGGAATTCATCGGCGGCATCCTGCTGATCGGCGGCCTGGCCACCCGGCTCTTTGGCTTACTGCTCGCCGGCGATATGATCGTCGCCTACCTGCTTGCCGATCATGCCGCGCTCAAGGCCATCCTCAGCGATCCCGGCAAGTTCTATGGGGCTGACCCCTTCACGTTTCTGTTCGCGTCCATGATCGCCCTCATCTTCGGGGCCGGGCGCTTTTCCGCGGACTACCTCATCTGGCGCCGCCGGGGCTGTTAGGGCGGCGAAACCCCTTCCCCGGTGCTAACGTCTAATGGTTGGTCGAACGACACCGATGCGCCCCATGAAGATTTCCACCAGCATTCGCCTTTGCCTCCCTGCGGCTGTCCTTGCCGCGTTGACTTCCTTCCCAGCCCACTCCCCAGCCCAGGCGACCACACCCGCCGCGCCGGCCGCTGCCCCCGCGGCGACGCCCCCTGCAGGCATGCCCATCTCTATCCCCGTTACCGTAGTCGACAAAAAGGGCGACCCGGTAAAGAACCTCACCGCCGCCGACGTCACGCTCACCGACAACGGCCACATCCAGACCATCCAGTCCTTTTTGCCCGCCCAGCCCAGCCCCGTCACCTTCGGGCTGCTGGCGCAAACCAGCACCAACCTCCGCGGCGAGCTCGGCGATGAGCGCCTGGCCAGCGTTCACTTCGTGGATCACACCCTGCCCGGAACCGACGACAAATTCTTCGTCATCCAGTTCGCCCACGAGGTCGATCTGCTGGAAGATCCCACCGCGACGGCAAGCAAGCTCCACGACTCCATCACGCAGCTCGGGTCGCGCCAGTTCGGCAATCAGAACAGCAGCAGCGACAGCAGCGATCAGAGCTCAGGCGATTCTCACGCCACAGGGGGTGGCGGCGGAACGCTCTATGATGCGATTTACCTCGCTTCGAACGAGATTCTGAAGAAGCAGCCCGGTCAGCACGTCATTGTTCTCATCACCGACGGTATCGATCGCGACAGCAAAGAAACCGTCAACGATGCCATCGAAGCCGCACAGGCCGCGCACGCGGCGATCTTCGCCATCTACTACAAGGGCGAAGAGGAACGCACCAATAATCCCAATCAGAACAACGGACGGCGTGGCGGAACGGGTGGCAGCGGATATCCTGGGGGTGGTGGTGGCTATCCCGGTGGCGGAGGGGGCTATCCCGGTGGCGGCGGCGGTGGCGGTCGCCGTGGCGGACAGGCTCCGTCAGAGCAGCCGCACGTCGACGGCAAGGAGATCCTCGAACACATCTGCTCCGCAACCGGCGGTTACATGGTCGAAGGCAAGAGAGACAAGGCCGACGAATCTTTCGCGAAGTTAACCGCGCTGCTGAAGAATCAGTACACGCTTTCCTGGACACCCGATAAGGACGCCGCCAATTCCGTTTCGCATCACCTGACCCTTACCACGAAGAAGGCCGAGATCTGGCCCCTGGTGCAGCAGGACTACTCGACGACGCAGTAGCAGCACACTTCCCGCTCCAGAGGGCGCGGTTCGCCAACTTCCCGAACGTCTTGCTACGATGAACGCATGCGCCGCGCGTTAGCAGCCACGCTGGTGGTGATCTTCAGCCTTCCGCTGATCGCGCCCCTGCTCGCGTCCACGCCCGCTGAATCGCAGCTCCCCGCCTGCTGCCGCCGCAACGGCAAGCATCATTGCGCGATGAGCATGGAGATGGGAAACCTTCCGTCTCACTATCGCACCGTTTCGGAGAAGTGCCCGTTCTCGCCTCTTGCGCACACGCCGCTGATGCGGCCTCACGCGTTCAACTCTGTAAGTGCTCCCGTGGCATCACGCCTGGCCGCTGGCCCAGCGGCCATCGTCCGCGCGGCCGAAGCCGGCTATCGCATCTCCGTCGATCGCGCCCGCCACAAGCGCGGCCCTCCCCGCCTCCTCGCCCTGTAACCCCGCAAAATCGGAAGACGAACGCCGCGCCCCCGCGCCGCGCTGTCTCCTTTTTGCCACCATCACGGTTACATGAACGAGCTTCTCCTCAGGAGCCTCTGATGCTGCGCAAGATTCTGCTGTTCCTGCCGCCTCTGTTGGCGGCGCCCCTCCTCTACGCTGCTCTGCTTGGGCAAGTCCAGGGCATTGTCCACGATCCCACTCACCGCCCCATCGCCGGAGCGCTCATCGTCCTGCGCGCCGCCCACTCCGATCTCTCCTTCACCGCCAAAAGCAACTCCGAAGGAGCCTTCTCCATTCCCGCTGTCCCTCCCGGCATCTATACCATCGAGGTTTCCAGCGACGGCTTTGCCCCTGTGGAGCAGACCATCGCCGTCAGCTCCAGCAGCTCCGAAATCCTGCACTTTCCTCTTCAGATCGCGTCGGTCCGCCAGACCGCCGTCGTCCAGGCTCAGCCCGATTTCGCCAATCCGGACTCGGTGACGCCCACCACCCTGATCACCCGCGCCGAAATCAGTGAAACCCCAGGCGCGGATCGCACCAACTCGCTCGCCATGGTCACCGACTACACGCCCGGCGCCTACATGACGCATGACATGCTGCACATGCGCGGCGGCCATGAGATCAACTGGATGATCGACGGCGTTCCTATCCCCAACACGAACATCGCCAGCAACATCGGCCCGCAAATCGATCCCCGCGACATCGACACCATCGAGATCGACCGCGGCAGCTACGGCGCCGATCTCGGCGACCGCACCTACGGCATGTTCAACGTGATCCCGCGCACCGGTTTCGAAACCAGCCGCGAAGGCGAATTTGTAACAACGATTGGCAGCTTTGACCAAACCGACAGCCAGATCAGTCTCGGCAACCACTCCGAGCGCTTCGCGTGGTTCTCTGCCCTCAACGGCAACCGCAGCAACTATGGACTGATGGCGCCCATCGAAACGCCCGTCCATGATGCCGAGAACGGCTACGGCGGCCTCACCTCGCTCATCTTCAATCGCAACCCGCACGATCAGCTGCGTTTCGTGGGCCAGTTGCGCACCGACTACTATCAGATCCCGTATGACCCCAACCCCAACGACTGGGAGAACCAGCTCTACGATTCCTCCGGGCTCCGCGATGGCCAGCACGAAACCGATGGCATCTCCGCGTTCTCCTGGATCCACACGCTCAGTGCGTCTTCGCTCTTTGAAATTTCGCCTTTCTATCACTACAACGACGCCAACTATCAGCCCAACACCAACGATCTCCCCACAGCGACGACCGCCCACCAAACCGGCCAGTACACCGGCGCTCAGGCCTATGTCTCCACCACCATCGCGCGCAATTCCCTCAAAGCCGGCCTCTACGGATACGGCCAGCATGAAAACGATCTCTTCAGCGCAATCTTCAACGACGGCAGCGCCCCAAATTTCTCCGAAACCGCTCTGGTCAACGGCGGCGTAGAAGAAGCCTTCATCGAAGACAACTACCGCCCCACTTCCTGGCTCACCCTCATCGGCGGCGAGCGCCAGACGCACTTCCAGGCCTCCATTTCAGAAAACGCCATCTACCCGCGCATCGGCGTGGCCGTGCAGATTCCGAAACTCGGCTGGGTCTTCCGCGGCTTCTACGGCCACTTCTATCAACCGCCGCCATTGACCAGCCTCTCCGGCCCCGGTCTCACGTATGCGCAGTCCAGCAACACCAGCTTTGTCCCGCTGCGCGGCGAACGCGACGAGGAACACCAGTTCGGCCTGCAGATTCCCTGGCGCGGCTGGCTCCTCGACGCCGATACCTTCCAAACCCGCGCCAACAATTTCCTCGACCACAGCAACATCGGCGAGTCCAGCATCTTCATCCCCGTCACCGTCCAGGGCGCGCTCATCCAGGGATGGGAGCTAACGCTGCATTCGCCGCGTCTCTGGCGCTACGGCCAGGCGCACGTGGCTTATTCCAACCAGATCGCCCAGCAGATCGGACCGATCACCGGTGGCCTTATCTGCTATCCGCCGGGCTCACCCTCCTGCGCCGTGGCGCCCGGCTATTCGGCCCTCGACCATGACCAGCGCAACACTCTCAACATGGGCTTCGACGGCCGTCTGCCCCGGCGCGCCTACGCCTCCTTCAATGTCTATTACGGCTCGGGCTTCTCCAACGGCTATTCCGCGCCGCCGTCACCATATTTAGGCAGCTATCTCCCCGCGCACACCACCGCCGACCTTGCCGCCGGCAAAGAAGTAGGAGAAAACTGGTCCCTCGGCGTCAACGCCATCAACGTCGCGAACACCCGAGTGCTGCTCGACAACAGCCTCACCTTCGGCGGCTTCCACCAAAACGATCCACGTCAGATTTACGGGGAGGTTCGCTACCGTTTTCACTTCTAAATGCCGGCTCGCGAAATTAACATTCGAGCCCCTGCCCGATTGTTACAATCTGGTTAAAGCCTCCCCTACCGAGGACTGGAGCACGCTTCCGGCATTCCACCCATGAATCTGTACATACTTCGCCATGCCAGCGCGGGCACACGCCGCGCCAACCCCAGGGTCGACGTCAAGCGGCCCCTCGACAAAGAAGGCAAGCAGCAATGCATCCTCGTCGGCAGCTTTCTCAGCGCTCTCAATATCCAGTTCGACCGCGTCGTCTCCAGCCCGCTCAAGCGCGCGCTCCAAACCGCATCGCTGGTCGGCACTGAGACCGGCTACGACAGCAAAATCGAGATATCCGAAGGTTTGGCCCCCGAAGCCGGTGTGCAGAAGTTCCAGGACCTCGTCCGCAGCCTCATGAAATACGAAAACGTCCTCGTCGTCGGCCACAACCCCAATCTCGCTGTCTTCTTCGGATCGCTCCTCGCACCCGCCGGCCGCATCAGTACCCGGCTCCGCAAAGGCGCGGTCGCCCGCATCGACTGCACACGCCTGCCCGGCACCCTGCACTGGCTCGTCGATCCCCGGATTCTTCGCGGCATCTACGCCAAAGCGACGAAGAGATCGCGCCCGAAAACTTCGCGGAAATAGCCCGCCTCTTTCCGCAGCGACCAGAGCTCCAGCTCCGCCCCGGTGCGTCCCGGCAAAAGCTCCATCAGCACGCGCTTCGGGTAGACGCGCACCCGCACCTTCAGCACGTCGCTGGCTCGATCCTGATTCAGCGCCACCGCCAGCCGCAACAGCACGACAGCGCGCCGCACGTGCTCATATTCTTCGGGAGGAACCTGGCGCATGGTGCGCCCCTCCGGCGCGGGCCGGCTCTTGCCCAGGTAACGCGCGATCGCCGACGTGACGACCCGCTGCTGCGGCGTGAACCCATACAACTCCGAATTCGCAATGATGTACTGCGTGTGCCGGTGATAGCCCTGGTGGTTCAGAAATTTCCCGATGTCCCGCAGCAGCGCCGCGGCTTCCACCCAGGTTTGGTACTCCGGTGGCAGCTCGTGCACGGCCGCCAGGTTGCGAAACATCTGCGCCGCGTGTTGCCGCACCGGCTCGGCCTGCCGCGGATCGGTCCCATACCGCCGGCATGCCTCCTCGACCGCCTGCCACCGCTCTCGCTCGAACTCCTGATGCACCGAAGCCCGCGAATCCTGCTCCGCCAGCATCTGCGCCAGAATCCCGTCGCGCAGCCCCATGGGCGAATAGCGAAACCCAGGCAGACCGAATCCCTCCAGGATTTCCGCAAACACGTGCGCGCCGGCCACGATAATCTCTGAGCGCTTCGGCCCAATTCCCGGCACCGCCGACCGCTCGCCCATCTTCATCTTCGTCAGTTTCGACGTCAGCCGCCGCACCGTGCCCGTGGGAATCAGCTCCTTTGCCCCGCTCCCCTTGCCGCCGCGCCGCTTGCTCCAGGCCCGGCCCGCATCGGAAAGCGCCGCCGCCGTTCCCGAGGTCCCGATCACCAGCCGCACGCCGTCGGGATGAATCCGGCGCCTCGCCCTGCGCAGCTCACGGTCGATGAATTGCCGCAGCCGCCGGACCTCATCCTTCCCCGGCACATCGCTGCGCACAAACTCCTGCGTCAGCCGCACCGCGCCCAGCGGCAAGCTGATCGTCTCGTGCATCCGCTTGTGTTCGGAAAGTGTGATCTCGCAGCTGCCGCCGCCGACGTCCACCAGCACACAGCGCCCGCCCGCGCCCGGCTCGTTCTCCACCACGCCGCGATGAATCAGCCGGCCTTCTTCGAGGCCGGAGATGATCTCAACGTCCCAACCCGTCTCGTCCCGCACCCACGCCTGAAACGCCCGCGAATTGCGTGCGTCGCGCATCGCCGAGGTCGCCACTGCGCGGACTTTGTCCGTTCCGTGCAACTGCACTGCTTTGTGGAATCGCTTCAGCGTCCGCAGCGTCGCCGCCATGGCCTCCGGCGAAACGATCCCCGTCTCGAAGACGCTGCCTCCCAGGCGGGTCACCTCGCGATCCTCGTGCACGATGCGCAGCCGATGCTGCACCACGCGGCCAATTTTCAGCCGGCAGGAGTTCGATCCGATGTCGATGGCTGCAAAGGTCTGCATGTTTGCCGAAAAAGTCTGTGAACCTCAGTTCAGGAACAATTCCATTCAGCACGATACACGAGCGCAGTTATGACGTCGCGCTTCGCGGCTGCCCGTCCGCGCGCCGGCGCGCCGCAGTGCGCGCTGAAGGACGCTGTGACGCTGCCAGCCACTCCCCCATCAGCCGCCCGCGCAGCTTCGCGGCCATCTTCATTGCGGCCACGAAATGCCGCTCGCGTTCTCCTTCCAGCAGAGCAATCAGTTCCGTGGCCTCATCGCCCAGCGCCGTATGCGCTTCTTCTGCCAGCACCAGCCAGTCGTGCCAGTCGCCGATCTCGTCCTGCAGCTTCTTCAGCGTCTCGCCCACCTGTTTCGCCTGCTCGTCGCCCTGCGCCGCCAGCTCCGCCACATAGCGCGCCTTCTTCGCTCCCTTGCGAAAATCGTGCAGGTTTCCCGCGTCCAGCACCTGCATCTCCGACGCCAACCGCGCAAAGCTGTCGAGCGCCACCACCCCCGGCGGTTTCTTGCGCGTTCGGCGTGCCGCTCTGGCTTTCAATGCGCCTTCCAGCTCCTCCATTCGCTTGTCGAGCTTCGCCGCCAGATCATTTGCGTCCGCCCGCAACCCCTCCGCCAGTTCGCTCCGCCGGTGTTTTAGCCAGGCATCCAGATCGTCGGCCTGCTGTTCGACGTTGGTCGTCCGCAGGCCCGCTTCCGGAGTCTCGAGCACATCGGGCTTTCCTAACCTCGTTGGTTCCCCCTTCTCGTCCGTCCCCGCCGCATGGGGATTGAGCGCCCGCCTGGTCAGCTTTTCCACCAGCTTCCTGTGTACATCCAGGTCCCGCACCGGCCCGGCCTCGTGGCGGATGCGTTTCAGCAGCCGCATCGTCGCGGTCACCGCGCCGCGCACCGGCTCGCCCGCGTCCCCAATGGGGATTTCCCGCAGCAGGTCCTCCAGCGTCGCCTGCAAGCGCCGCGTTCCCGTGCGCGTGTCATGCACCGGATCGACACCAGGATTATCCGCGCACTTCACCAGATTTTCGCGCAGCTTTTTCTTGAGCCGCCGAACGTTTTCGAGATCGTGAGTCATTGCCGCGCGCCCACTCCCCATGGGCTCTCACTGTTATTCTGAACTTTCTCCCCGAGCTACGACCAAATGACCTTCCCCCCTCTGTCCAAAACTCAACCCGTCACTCTCCCCAGCCAGCCTCCGCTCTGCTCCACCCCGGCGCGAGCATGGACTCCGCTGCTGCTCGTCTTCATCGCCGTCTATTTTGCCGCCCTTTTCTCTCCCGCGCTCCTCGACGACGCCGACGCTACCCACGCCCAGGCCGCCCAGCACATTGCCACCAGCGGAGACTGGGTCACGCTCTACGTGAACGGCATCCGCTATCTTGAAAAACCACCGCTTCCCTACTGGATGGTCGCCGTCGATTACCACCTCTTCGGCTACAACGTCTTCGCCACCCATCTTCCCATGGTATTGGCTCTGCTCGGCTGCGCGTTCATCGCATGGCTCTGGGCGCGCCGCGCCTGGGGGGACAGAGCCGCATTCTACGCTGCTCTGGCCATGCTCACCTCAGTCGGCGTGTTCCTCTTCACTCGAACCCTCATTCCGGAATCGATCCTCACCTTTTTCCTTCTCGTTGCCCTTTACAGCTTCCTCACCGGCATCGAAGACCGCAAACCGGCGCGCTTCTACCTCGCCTATGCCGCCCTCGCGCTCGCGCTTCTCGCCAAAGGACTCATCGCGCCCGTCTTCTTTGTCGCCGCCGTCGTTCCGTATCTCATCCTCACCGGCGAATGGCGTCGCTGGCGCCAGTTTCATCTCTTTACCGGATTGCTGCTCTTCCTCGCCATTGGCGCGCCGTGGCACCTCCTCGCCGGCCTCCGCAATCCCGACCACGGCAATCCCATCGGCAACGTCCCCATCCCCGGCCACGTCCACGGATTCTTTTACTTCTACTTCATCAACGAGCATTTCCTGCGTTTCCTCGGACTACGCTACCCCCACGACTACAACCGCCAGCCCTGGTACGTCTTCTGGTTCGGCCAGCTCATCTGGCTCTTCCCGTGGAGTCTCTACCTGCCCGTGGTTCTGCGCCGCGCCTGGCGCAATCGCTATCTCTTCTATTCCGACCTGCGCTACGACGCCACCAACACCATCCAGTTCCTTGACCCAAAGCTGACCGCCTTTGAATCTTCAGCCCTCGCCGCGCGACTCCGTTTCCGCGCGCGCACCAGTCTCCTTCTTGCGCTCTACGCCGGCTTCATCCTGATCTTCTTCGCCATCTCGACCAACCAGGAGTACTACACCTGGCCCATGTATCCGGCGCTGCTCATGCTGATTGCCGGCGGCCTGTCGGTCATCGAAGAATCGCAGACCGAAGGCCGGCGAGCCTCGTCCGGATGGATCACCGGTGCGCAGATCTTCTTCCTGGGTCTCGGCATCGCCGCCGCCGCCCTGCTCGCCTGGGGCCTCTGGGAGTCGCGCCATCTGCCCTTCGTCGCCGATATCGGTACTCTCATGGCGCATCGCGGCGTGGGCGATTACACCCTCTCCATGTCCCATTTCTTCGACCTCACCGGCCCGTCCTTCGCCGCTCTGCGCCTGCCCGCAATTCTCGCCGCCCTGGCGTTCCTGCTGGGACCGCTGAACGCCTGGCGTCTCCGCCGTCACGGTCACGCTTTCGAATCCACGGTCTCCGTTGCCCTCACCACAGCCGTCATCCTCATTGCTGCTCACATCGCGCTCGTGCGCTTCGAGCCTATGCTCTCCTCGCGCGCCATGGCCCACACCATCAACCACATCACCGCGCAACCCGCGAACGCCGATGCTCAGCTCATGCTCTACGGCGATCAGGCCGACGGCTCATCGATCATTTTCTACACCCATCGCCCCGCCCTGCTGGTCCATGGAGCGACGCAGTACTTCTCTCCCGACCCCGAGACCAACGGCCAGGTGTTCGGCTCCTCCATGATCTGGGGTTCCGACTATCCCGACGCTCCGCACATTTTCCTCAGCGATGCCGATCTGCTCCGCCTGTGGGGCACAGGCCCGCGCAAACTCCTCTTCGTTCCCGGCGATTTTCACGATCACGTTCAGGCGCTCCTGGGCTCGCGCCTCTGTCAGATCCAGGAACTCTCCGACAAAACCCTCTACACCGACCGCCCGCTGTAAACCAGGAACCAGCCCGGCTATCTGCGTTGGGAGAGATACGTATGCTGCGACTAATAGCTACAGGCTGCCGGCTACGGGCTACCGGCTGCCTTTAAGGCAGCTTCTGCACCGGCGTCCCTTGTGGGACCGTCAGCTGGAACTGATCGTCGGTCAGCGGCTGGTTCACGACCAGTTTTTGAAATGTGATGAGAATCTGATACTGCTCCAGCGGCCGTTTGATGGTGATGGTCCCGGGGAAGCGCTCCGTCCCAAACGTCTGCATCGGCCCATACGTCGCAATAGTCTGGATCTGTCCATTCTGGTCGTAAATATCCTCTTCCACCGGCCGCAGGTCGATCCGGCTGAACTGGATCACCCGCTCCGCCAGCTCCACATTACTGTTCGGCTGGGGCCGCGCCACGGTCAGGATGTACTCCGGCCGGATCTCCAGTTTCCGGGTTTTGGGATTCACCTCGGTATCGCTGTCCACGGTCATCAGCAGCTTGTCCTGCGGCCCGATCGTCCGGATCAGCAGCGAATCGAAGAATACGTACGGCCGCATGTTCTCGAGCGAGTTCGGCGAAGGCTTCGGCTCCGCGTTGGTTCCCTCCACAACCTTGTTCTTCGGTGGAATCCACAACTGAAAAGTCTTGCCGTCGCTGCCCATGTCAAAGGCCCGCGTGTGCACCACCGGCAAAAATCCGATCACCCGCAGCGACTCCGGCTTGCGCAGCAGGATGTATCCACTGAACGACGTGTAGGTCGTCTCTTTCCCCTTCAGCGTTCCGCCTTCGGTAGCGGTAAATGTGACCGTCGCATTGAGTGAATCGATCGCGTCGTATTGCTTGTTAATCGCATCGACCAACTGTTCCGGAACAGCCGTCAACACATTCGCTGGCATCTTCGCCATCTGCACTTTGCGCGTATGCCACAGGCACCCGTTCAGCGCCGGCAGCGCCAGCATCAGCGCGAGAGAAATCCTGGTCCGGATTCGTTGCATCGGGTTCAAGGCAGGTTCCTGCGAGTATATTCCGCCAACACGACGGCTTCTCCCGCCGCATCTCCACCGCCGCGTCGCACTCATTGCGGCTGCCCCGCATGACGCACCGCGCGCCGGTACGCTTCCACGTCCTTCGCGTGTTCTTCCAGCGTCGCCGAGAAACGCGATTGACCCGCCGGATCCGCGCCCGCCGCCACAAAATACAGATAATTCGTCTGCGCCGGATGCATCGCCGCCTCCAGCGACTTCAGCCCCGGATTGCAGATCGGTCCCGGCGGCAGCCCCGCGCGCCGGTAGGTGTTGTAGTCCGAGCTGGCCTGCAAATCCGACTGATAAATCGTGCCCCGATAGCGCCCGTCCAGCAGCGCCGCGTAGATCACCGACGGATCCGTCATCAGCGGTATGTTCTTCGCCAGCCGGTTCTCGAACACGCTGGCCACCACCGGCCGCTCCGCATCGATCGGCGTCTCCTTCTCCACCAGCGACGCCAGCGTCACGGTTCGGTGAACGTCGGTGGTCAACCCGATGCCAAGCGCCGCCAGCCGAAACCGCTTCACCATCGCCGCCAGCATCTCCTGCGGGTCCGTATGTCGCGCAAATCGATAAGTATCCGGGAACAAATATCCCTCAAGGCTCGGCGCCGCCGGATCCAAATCGCTGATCAGCCCCGTATCCTGTCTCGCGGCCGCAATAAACGCCGCCTTCGATCCCAGCCCCACTGCCTCCACCTTCGCCGCAATGTCGAACAGGTTCGAGCCCTCGGGAATCGTCAGTGCGACCGTATCGACATCGCCCCGCCGTATCCGGTCCCACACCTCTATCATCGGCGCCGGATGATCGAACCGGTACTCCCCGGCCTTCAGCGTCCCGCCCTTCACCACATGCAACGCCAGGAAAACGTACTCGCTCTGGATAATCCCCTGCTGCTTCAACTCTGCCGCGATCTGCGTGCTCGACATCCCAGGCGAGATGTCCACGAAGGTCTCCTCCCGCGGACCGGCAGGGGCCAGCAGCGCGTAGGCAAGCGCGCCAGCCGCCACCACAACCACCAGGAAGAGTAAGAGAAGAAAGCGTCGCACCAGGGAGAGAACCTGTTTTGATGGATGTCCCTTTGATTCCTTAACCCATTGTAAGATGCGGCTTTCTTCCCGTCCCCAGGCTAAGATGGACATTGTGGAACCCCGCCTGCTGGGCCTCGACTTCGGAGACCGCCGCATTGGAGTCGCGGTCTCCGACGAGCTCGGTCTCACCGCTCAGCCCGTCCTCACTCTGATCCGCAAAAATGCGAAGCAGGACCTAAAATCCCTCGGACGTCTCCTCCGCAAATTCGGCTGCTCCGCCATCGTCCTCGGCAATCCCCTCTACATGTCCGGCGACGTCAGCCCCCAGGCAACGAAAACCCACACCTTCGCTGAAGCCCTCCACGCAGCCTTCGCCCTCCCCGTCCACCTGTGGGACGAGCGCCTGACCTCCGCCGAAGCCCATCGCCACCTCTATGCCTCCGGCCGCCCCGGCTCGGGTCATCGCGAGGTCGTCGATCAGGTCGCTGCCGTGTTGATTCTACAGAGCTTCCTCGACGCCCACCGCTCCCAGGAAGCGTCGTATAATCGGGAGTGAGGCGGTACCCCGGCCTTCGGATTCATACTCCTTTTTGAAGGGCTCTGATCCATTTCGCTGCGGAGCGGAAGCGGTCTTCCCGTTCCGTATTGCATCGGTATTGCTTGAGAAAGCGTGATCGGAAACGTCCCCCAGAAGGAAATCGATTCATGCCCGAACACATCAAGAAGAAGCTGCTGGAAGAGATCAAAGAGCTCGAACATGAGCTCACCCACGAGCTGCCCGCAGAGATCAAAAAGGCAGTGGCGATGGGTGACCTCAGTGAAAACGCCGAGTATCACATGGCCAAGCAGCGCCAGGATTTCGTCAACGCGCGCCTCGGCCAGCTCAAAAAGCGCATGGCGGAACTCGCCCTCGTCAATCTCGCCAACATTCCGCGCGACCGCGCCGCGTTCGGGTCCACCGTCCTCGTCTACGACACCTCGAAAGATGAGAAAATCGAGTACAAGCTCGTGACCAGCGAGGAGTCGGACGTGAGCAAGGGCCTCATCTCTACCACTTCCCCCATCGGCAAAGCGCTCGTGGGCAAACAGGTGGGCGACATGACGACCGTGGTTACGCCCAACGGCAATCGCGAGCTCGAAGTTCTGAAACTGGCTACCATTCACGACGACGAGACCCAGGCTGAGGCTTAACCCGGAACGCAGTGAGCAAACCCTCCCAAATCACGTGGACCCGTGCATTCGGCGCCGGTTGTGGCGTGATCCTGCAGGCCATCGTTAACGGGCTGGCACTCACCCGCATCTCTCCCAACGTCCTCACCGGCCTCGGCCTCGTCATCAACACCGGCGCCGCCGTCCTCTTCGGATTCGGCAACCAGCAAAACTACGTCCGCATGTTCCTCTATGCCGGCCTCGTCATCATCGGCGCAGGCATCTTCGACATGGTCGACGGCCGCGTCGCCCGCCAAACCCACCAGGTCACCGTCTTCGGAGCCTTCTTCGACTCGGTGATCGATCGCTACTCCGACGTTGTCCTCTTCTTCGGACTCCTGGTCTTCTACGCGCGCGGCAATCGCCTGTTCTACGTCTTCCTCGCCGCGTTTGTCATGATCACGTCGCTGATGGTCAGCTATACGCGCGCTCGCGCTGAAGCCCTCATCGGAAAATGCAAAGTCGGCTTCATGGAGCGCCCCGAGCGCGTCGTCCTCATCATTCTCGGCGCCCTCTTCGAGCGCTGGGGAGTCATGGCCCCGGTCCTCTGGGTCCTCGCCGTCATCTCCACCATCACCGTCATCCACCGCATCGTCTACACCTATCAGCAGACCCGGCACCTCGCGCCCGTCACAGAGATTCGGCACGTCGTCCAGACCGCGACGCAACCCGTCCCGCAGTCCATCGCCATGCGTGAATCCCGAGGGTCCGACCCACGCCCCGACCTCCCCGCCGCTAACGCGCCCAGAGTCTAGATCTCCAAGACGGATAATGGGGACATGCGGCCGATTAATGTCATCGTCCCTGACCCAGATGCCCTCCTCGCATTGGAGATTCCGGAACTAGCTCTGGTGCTTCTGCAGCACTTGGCATCCGGCAACGAAGGCTCATCTCCAGCGCGGCCTGTTCTCATGAGCAATTTTTTCAATGAAGCCGTGAGCCCCGTCCGAGCCTATCCAGCCCAGTTCCACACCGCAATCACCGAACACCTCATCATGGCATGGCAATGGCTCCTGAGAGAAAACCTGCTAATACCCGCTCCGGGCAATACTCAAGGGTGGGTGTGCGTCAGCAGCAGGGGACATCAAGCAGTTACAAAAGAGGAATTCGACAAGTATCGGCATGCAGCTTTGCTACCGCGGGGAATTCTGCACCCGTCGATGTCAGCAACCGCGTTCTCTGCCTTCCTTCGCGGCGAATACGACATCGCCATCTTTGCCGCCTTTCGAGCGCTCGAAAATGTGGTTCGCGAGCTATGCAAATATCCCAATGAAGCGATAGGCGTCAAGCTGATGCGCGACGCTTTCGATCCGAGGAGTGGTCCCCTGACGGATAAAGCGCTCTCGATTGCCGAGCAGGAAGCGATGGCCCACGTTTACGCCGGCTCAATTGGTCTATTCAAGAACCCTCCAAGCCATCGACTGAACTCGTTCACGAAAGGCGAACAAGCAGTGTCCCTCGTTCTATTCGCGAACTCTCTGATCAAGCAGGCCGAGGACTTAGCCAGAGCAAACGGGCTAATTTGACCGCATCCTGAATGTCGTACTGGTACTTTCCCGCTTCAAGCCGCATACAGCAGCGCCTTGCTTTGTTCAATGCCCTCGCGGAACCAGGGATTTCTCACAGCAGACGCCACGACCAGGTCCACGGGCCGCCCCAGCAGCTCCTCAAAAGCCTCTTTCAAATCGAAGAAGTTGGTCGCATAACCACCCGGCGGCAACGTCTCGAACTCTACCAGAAAATCAAAGTCGCTCCGCTCCGCGTCAAATCCACAACCCGCCGCTGAACCAAAAACGTCAAGCCGCCGAACGTGGTGCAAACGACAGAGCTCAATCAGTTCCGCCTTGCGCGTCGTAATTTCGGGAACCATCGGCAAGCTCCTGTCCAAAGGCAATATATCGTATCCTCACCCTGATCGAATCTGAATCGGTCCTCCTCTACTCCCTAAAAATCCCCTTCGGGCAGATCGCGTGGACCCCCACATTCCCGTCCACCAGCTGCGTGATGTCCACGTCCACCGCCACGCTGGTCAGCATGTACGCGTCATCGCGGGAAAGATGCTTCTCCGTCACCAGAAAATCGATCATGTTCCGCACCGCCATTTCGGTCGCCGTCTTCAGGTCGGGGCTGAACCCCATGCTGATGTAGCTGGTCGGCGTTTCGCCCCGAGGCCACAGCAGATGCTGGTCCTTGTGCAGGACAAACCGGAACGTCCCCGTCAGGAACGTCTCCATCGCCGTGATGTCCACCTCGCCGTTCCCCTGCCCTGCGTGCCCGTCGCCCACCTCAAACAGCGCGCCCTTGACGTGCACCGGGATGAACAGGCTCGTGCCCGCCACCATTTCCTTATTGTCGATGTTGCCCGCATGCATCCACGGCGGCGCGCTGTCATACCGTCCCGCTGACTCGGGCGGCGCATCGCCCATGCTGCCGAAGAACGGATGCAGGGGAATCTCGACCCCCGGTCCGAAATGCCCGATCATCTTTTCCCGGTCCAGCGGAATGATCTTTCTCCGCCCATAGGGAAAATCGTTGGGCAGGAATCCGCGGCCCACGCTGAACCCATTGCACGCAAACGGCGTGTCGATGCCGATCTTCAGGATCTGCACCTCGAGCACATCGCCCGGCTCCGCCTCGGCAATCTCCACCGGCCCGGTCAGGATGTGCCCGCCGGGCCCCTTATCCTTCACTTCCTTGTAGATGGTGTCGTTGTAGGCGGGAATATCGGCCGCGTTGACGCCCTCTTCTTCGAGGCGCTCCGTCGATCCGCAGGTCGACAGCGTCTGGATCCGCACCGTGTCCCCCGAATGCACGGTCAGTACCGGCTTCGCCTTCGACCAGTAGTAGCCCCACGCCACTGTCGTCGGCGTGGCATTCAGCACAATTGGCGTACTCTGCGCAGCCGCCACAAGGCAAAACAAAAGCGACACCCCGGCCCAGGCGTAAGCCCTCATCCCTGCCTCCATTGCCTATCCAGAATTTGATTCAGCTTAGAAATATCCTAACCGCATCGCGGTTCGCTATCGTAGAGCGTATGCGCAGCTGCGCGGTTCCAGCCGTCCTGTTCACTCAACTCCTCCTCTCGCTCGCTGCCGCACAGAATCAGACCCCGCCGTACACACTCCGCATCCCGGTCGACGAAATCTCGCTCACCTTTCACCCTGCCGATGCGCGCGGCAAGCCCCTCACCCATCTCACCCGCGGGGACCTTCGGCTCACCGACAACGGGAAGCCCCCAGCCGCCATCGTCATGTTGCAGGAGTACGACGACCTTCCCATCCGCGCTGGTTTCCTCTTCGACAACAGCGCCTCTATGCTGGGCGACATCGCCTTCAACCGCGCCATTATCCACGCTTACGCGTCGCAGCTTCTGCGCAAAGGCTACGACCAGGCTTTTGTCGAGCAGTTCGACACCGAGACGTTCATCCGCCAGGACTGGACCGACAGCGACACCGCCATTGCTACAGGGGCCGCGGCCGTGGGCGACCTACCCGGCCGCCTCGATCCCCTGACCGCTATCTTCGATTCGCTCTACACCACCTGCCGCGATCAATGGAAGCCTGACCCCGCTCAGGCGACCGGCAACTTCATCCTGCTTTTCAGCGATGGCGAAGACGACGCCAGCCACGCTTACCTGAGCGAAGCCGTCGACATGTGCCAGCATACCCGGACAGCCATCTATGCCATCGTCAACGGCCGGCCGCGCCAGTTCTCCGACGGCCTCCGAACCCTCCAGAACCTGACCCAGCAAACCGGCGGCCGCCTCTTCGTCAACCCGCGCGGCAGTCAAATCCTCGATGACCTGCAGACCATCGAAGCCGAACAGCGTAATCAGTACCGCCTCGTCTACAAGCCGTCAAACTTCAAAGCCGGCAGCAGCTTTCACCGCATCCGATTGCAGTGTTCGGTCACCGGCGCGCGCGTCGTCACCCGCTCCGGCTACTACGCTTTCGCCCGTCCATGAATCCGCGATCGCCGGGAGGATTCTGTACCCTGCACCCTGTACCCTCGTTTAGTTCTCGTGCAGCGCCGTCTTCGGATCCAGCCCCGCCGCCCGCCGTGCCGGCATCCACGAAGCAAAGGCCGAGATTCCCAGAAAGATCACCGTCATGGCCACGAGGGTCACAGGATCCGTCGCCTTCACCCCCACCAGCATCGCCGTCATCACCCGCCCCAGCACAATCGCCGCAATCAGTCCGATCACGATGCCCATCCCGCTCAGCCGCAGCCCCTGCATCACCACCAGCTTCACGATGTCGCCCCGCTCGGCGCCCATCGCCATCCTCACCCCGATCTCCGCCGTCCGCTGCCGCACCGCCGTCGACAGAACGCCGTACAGGCCCACCCCGGCCAGCATGCCCGCAATCACCGCAAACGCCGTGATCAGCAGCAGCGAAAACCGCGTGCTCGCCTGCGCATCGTACACAACGGTCTGGGCCGGCTCCATGTCCTGGATCAGCAGATTCCGGCTGACGCCCGCGATGGCCGCCCGCACCTGACTCTCGTAACCCGCCGGGTCGCTGCCCGTCCGCAGCGCCCACGACCGAACCACGCCGGAGCCCAGAAAAGCATCCGGAAAATAAATCTGCTCGCGGCCCGGTTCGGCCAGCGATTCCTCGCGCTGGTGCCCCACCACGCCTACAATCTGCACCCACTCCGCCTGCTGCGACCGAATCCTGGTCAGAATGCGCTTACCCACTGCCGATTGCCCGGGAAAGGCTTTGTTCGCGAGCGCCTGATCGACAATCACGTTGTTGCGTCCCGGCAAATTATCGTCCTCGGTAAACGTCCGCCCCGCCAGCAGCGGCGTCCGCATCGTTTCGAAATATCCAGGCAGAACAATCTCAAAATCCGTCGCCTGAAATTTGCTGGGGTCGGCCTGTGCTTCTTCGGTACCCCACCGGATCGGACTGAAATCCCCGGTCAGCGGAAAAGGAAACGACGCGGTTACACTCTGCACGCCGGAAATGCCGCGCAGGCTGTCGTCGATCCGCCTGATCATCGCGGCCCGCGCCGCAGACCGCGCCTCGGGCGATGATCCCGGTTGCCGCCCCACCGCCTGGGGCGCCCCCAGCACCCTTAGGGTGAGCAGGTGGTGCGCATCGAACCCCGGATCGATACGCTGCAGATCCAAAAAGCTGCGGAACATCAGCCCCGAGCCGACCAGCAGCATAAACGACAGAGCCACCTCCACCATGATCACGGCATTGCGGACTGTCGCCCCGCTCGCCAGGCCCGAGGTGCGGCTGCTTCCACGCAGCACATTCATCAGCGCCGGCAGCGTCGCGCGCCACGCCGGAGCGATTCCGAACAGCAGCGCTGCCGCCAGCCCCGCCAGCGCCGTGAAGCCCAGCACCGTTCCGTCGATGTGAATCGTCTCCAGGCGCGGCAAATTCTCCGGCGCCAGCGCCCGCAGTTCGCGAATGCCTGCCCACGCCAGGGCCAGGCCCAAAGCCGTCCCCATTATCGCCAGCAAACAGGCCTCGGTGAACAGGGGAACAATCAACCGCCAGCGGCTCGCGCCCAGCGCCGACCGCACCGCAAACTCCTGTTCACGCAGCGAAGCGCGCACCAGCAGCAAATTGGCCACATTCGCGCATGCAATCAGCAGCAGAAAAATCACCGACCCCATCAGCGCCAGAATCGCCGGCCTCACTTCCGCCACCAGATGCTGCTGCAGGGCCTGCGTGGTGATGTAATACCCAACCGAAGCAGCCATCGGGATCGTGCGCCGGCTTTCCGCGGCCACCACATCGGCCGCGCTCTGCGCCTGCTCGAGCGTCACTCCCTCCTTCAGCCTTGCCACCGGCAAAATCCCAAAGTCGTTGCGGTTCGCGGCATCGTAGTCGAGCCGATTAGCGATCCACAGGTCCGGCACGCCTTCAAGGTTGTCCTCGGGAGGAAAATACAGACGGAACCCTGGGGCCAAAACCCCCACCACCACCGACTGTGGTCCGCCGGTCGCGTTTCCCAGCGTGTGCCCGATGATGCCCGGATCGCCTCCGTACCGGCGCCGGAAGTACTCGTAGCTCAGGATCGCCATCTCCGGCGGAGGAGGAGGAGGCGCCGCCGCTCCTGCCTGCCCCGCCTGCCCAGGCTGCGGCTGCGGCGCCTGGGGGATGCCATCACTCTGGTTGAAGTCGCGGCCGTACAGAATTTTCGCGCCCATCAGCCCAAAGAAATTCGTCGTCACCTGGGCGAGCACGATCTGCTCCGGGGTCCCGTCGGCTCGCTGCGCGAGGATCGGGAACGAGAAGACCCCGGCCATATCGGAAAACTGCCCCCGCGTGCCGTTCTTCAGGTCGATGTAATCGGCATTCGAAAAGGGCAGCCCGTGAACGTTGCGCTTGCGCAGATCCATCCCCGCCACCACCAGCTGCCCCGGATCCCTGTAGGGCAGCGGTCGCAACAGCACCGCATTCGTCACGCTGAAGATCGCCGTGCTCGCACCCACTCCCAGCGCGATCGTTACTACAGCAATGATCGTGAATGCAGGATTCTTCCTGAGGATGCGCCCCGCGAGCAGCACGGTCTTCAGCATGATCACCTCGTTCCCGGTGCACGCGGGCGCCGGACAATTCTGCCTGGAATTTCAATCGGTCTTTGCAACCCGGGGAAAAGGAGCGCTGCGGCCCCACATGCCAGGCCAGCAGCTCCTGCGCACCATTATGACCTAACCAAAAAGCAAAAAGGAGCAGCCGTGGCCGCTCCCCTGTCGCTACACCCTAAACCCTATACCCTATCCCCTGCTTTCCTCACCACCGCCCCCACGCCCGGCTGATGTAATCCGTCATCGTCATCGTGATCAGCACAATGAACGTGAAGAACCCCGCCGCGACCGTCAGCTTGGTCAGCTGGGAGCTGTACTTCACATGCATGAAGAACAGAACCACCAGCGTCATTTTGATGCATGCAATCGCCAGCGCCACCACTGCATTCAGGTCGCCGGGCAGGTCGATCAACGACGCCCCAACCGTAATCCCGGTGAAAATCAGCAGCGTCGCACCGATCACCAGGTAAAGCTTCGGGCTGACGATGTGCTCTTCGTGATGCGTCGGTTCCGACGGCCCCGGCATATGCAGATGATGGTGATGTTGCTCTTCCATGCTCAACTCAGCTCCCTGTAACCTGTAACCTGTTACCTGTCTTCACTGATGTCGACTGATCAGATAC
Source organism: Acidobacterium sp. (assembly GCA_003131625.1). Taxonomy (GTDB): domain Bacteria; phylum Acidobacteriota; class Terriglobia; order Terriglobales; family Acidobacteriaceae; genus Palsa-343. Next base: position 64,641 of record PKVY01000115.1, read on the forward strand.
AGCAGCGGAAACAGAAAAATCCAAACAATGTCGACAAAGTGCCAGTACAGTCCGAAATTTTCGACGAAGGTCACGTGCCCGGTGGTGTAAGCCCCGGCTCGCGCCCTGAAGATCATGAAGCCCAGGATCGCGATGCCGATGATCATGTGCAGAGCGTGCATCCCGGTCATCGCGAAGTACAGCGAGAAGTACACCTGCGTCTTCTCCGCCATATCGAGCGAGAGTTTGTCGTCCGGGTAGTCTTTGGTTCCGTGCAGAAATCCCTGGGGACTGAAATTCAGCCCTGGCACGTGGTGCTCCACCCATTCGTCGTGCCACTCGTACGCCTTCACGCACAGAAAGCCGGACCCCAGAATAATCGTCGCGATCATCCAGCCGATCAGCGCCTTGCGCACGCGCGTCTCCGAGGCGTGCACAGCCATCGCCATCGTGAAGCTGGAAATAATCAGCAGCGTCGTATTCAGCGTGCCCGCCCACAGGTGCAGCGAATGGCTGCCCGCCACAAATGCCGGG
>PKVY01000142.1 GCA_003131625.1 Acidobacterium sp.
AATTTGAAATCACGCCCTGCAGAACCGCCGCAATTCGCTCCAACCCCATCCCCGTATCAATCGAAGGCTTCGGCAGCGGCGCTAATTTGTAATCGACGGCGTTACCTTTAGCGTCCGTTACCGCCGAGCGATCAAACTGCATGAAAACCAAATTCCAAATCTCCACATAGCGCGCTTCGTCCTGCCCAAACGGCTTATCGACGCCCGGCGTCTCGGCAGCCTCGATTCCCATGTCGTAGAAAATCTCCGAGCACGGCCCGCAGGGGCCGGTGTCGCCCATCTGCCAGAAGTTGTCCTTCATTCCGTACTCGTGGATGCGCTCCGCGGGCACACCCTGGCCCAGCCACAGCTTGTACGCCTCTTCATCCCGGGGTACGCCGTTCTCGCCCTTGAAAATCGTCACGTAGAGCCGGTCCTTCGGAATCCCAAACCACTCCGGCGACGTCACCAGCTCCCACGCGTAGGCGATCGCGTCTTTTTTGAAGTAGTCGCCGAAGCTGAAATTCCCCAGCATCTCAAAAAACGTATGGTGCCGCCGCGTGAAGCCGACATTCTCGAGGTCGTTGTGCTTTCCGCCGGCACGCACACACTTCTGCGAGGTCGTCGCGCGCGAGTAGTCCCGCCGCTCGAGGCCCAGAAACACATCCTTGAATTGATTCATCCCCGCATTGGTGAACAGCAGCGTGGGATCGTTGGCGGGCACCAGCGAAGACGAGTGCACGCGGCGGTGCCCCTTCGACTCAAAGAACTTCAGGAAGGCTTCGCGGATGGCGGAGCCGGTCCACTTGCCCGAATTCGTACCGGGACTCGTGCTGGAAGGCATACACCCCGAGTTTACCGGAGAGCGCGCCGCCTACTCGCCCTGGCTCACTCCGCCCACCAGGACCTTCGGTCCTGTCGGCCACGGCATCCCGCCCTTCGGCTCGACCGTCACGGCGAACGCTTTTGCGGCCATTCCCGGCGGCACGTGCGCGGTCACCGGCTCATTCCACTCTCCGCCGGAAAACACGCGGAGAGGCACTGGTGCACCCTGCATCGGCACCAGCCACAGCTGATAGCTCTTGTCAGAAGGCGGCGCAGGCAGCCAGCCGGCGCACGTCACCATCCCCATTTTCGCGTTGTACAAAACAGCCGCGCGGCCTGACGGCCATCCCGCCTGCTGCTCCAGCCCAACGCGCATTGTTCCCGGCGCGCCCAGCAGCTTGTCGGTTTCCGCGGCGGCGTTGGCAATCTGCAGGGACCGCGACTGCGCCACCGCCAGCTGGGCCTGCAGCTCCTGGATCCGCCCGTTGTCGCGCAAATCCTTCATCCAGATGAGCGCCGCGAGCGCCGCGAAGAACACCGCAGCCGCGCCAAAAGCCGGCGTCAGCCACGAAAATCCGAGCGGCCGCTTCGGCTGTCGGCTTGGCGCGCCATGTCCCCGCAACGCTTCCGGAATCCTCTCCTCGCGCACTCTCCGCATCAGCGCTTCCTTCACCGACGGCCGAGGTGTGGCCGCGGGCGCCGCCAGCCCCAGCAGCGCCACACGCTGGCGTGCCGCGTCAAGTGCGCGCGCACACGCCGGGCATGAGCGCACGTGTGCCTCGAACGCCTGCTTCTCCTCACCATCGAGCGCGCCCAGCGCGTAGAGGTCAGGATCTTCCGGATTGACGTGTCGTTCCATCATCAAAAAACTGCTTCAGCGACTGCATCGCGGCCCGCACTCTCGACTTCACCGTTCCCAGAGGACTGCCGGTCCGCGCCGCAATCTCTGTCTGCGTCATGCCTTCAAAATAAGCCAGCTCCAAAGCTTCCTTTTGTTCCGGCGGCAGCGTCGCCATCGCGCTTCTCAGCCTCTGCATCAATTGCATCCGCCATGCTTCGTCCTCCAGATCGCCCGCGGACGGTACTGCCTCCAGTGAAAATTCTTCGGGATCTTCGAGGATCTCCCGGCGCTCCCGCCGGCGCAGGCGCGAAAGGGCGCGGTTGCGCCCAATCACCAGCAGCCACGCAGGCAGTGAACCGCGGCTCGCGTCAAAGCGCGAGGCGCCGCGCCACAACTGCAGGAACAGATCCTGCAGCACCTCTTCGGCCGCGCTCGTGTCTTTCAGGATCCGCACCAGCATGGCGTACAGCATGCCCGCGTAGCGATCGTACAGTGCGGAAAGCGCGTCTTCTTCTCCCGCCATGATTCGCTCGACCAGCGCCGAGTCCGGAACCCGCTGCGTGGGCGCAGTCATGGCGCCTCGCTTCGGCTGCTCATTTGTCTACATCTCTGGTACGCCATTGGGGGCGCCAGCGGATTGCAAACGGCAGCATGCGGGAGCGGCCGGAACCAAGGCTCCGCAGGGCTCAACCCGGCGATGTGCTTTGTATTGATGGCGGATCGCCTCACGATGGATCGACCAATCCGATTCTACCTGGGCCAGCGTACAAGGGGCAGAGCCTCTCCGAACGGGGTTACCATCGAACGCCCCTTTCGTCTAATCCCGTACCTGACCCTTATCCCGGGGACAGGGGTTAAACCATTCCTCCCCCAGCGGGCTGGCCCTGGCGTCAGCCCGCTTTTTGCTGGGTTGTGGCCGCTCTCAACGGGCTAACGGCAACCGCTCCTGCGCCGAAATTCACGCCCAAAACTGGTACACTCGCCAAATCCCCACGCTCCCAAGATTGTCAACAACCAGATTCCCCGGTTTTCCCGGAAATGAGGAAAGACCTATGGCAACCGCGACCCCTGTGCATGTGACCCCCGAACGCATTATGCAAATGGCCTGGGGCTATATTCCGCCCCTCGTGCTCGAGGCGGCCATCCGCCACCATGTCTTCGACGTCCTCGACGGCGGGCCTAAAACCATCCCGGAAGTCGAGAAAGCGACCGGAGCCTCGGCCCGCGGCCTCACAGCCATCATGAACGCCTTGGTCGGCCTCGAGTTCCTGTCGAAAGATAAACAAGGCCGTTACGCCCTCACGCCCGAGAGTGCCGCCTTCCTTGTGAGCACCAAACCGTCCTTCCAGGGCGGGCTTATCAAGCACTGCAGCGAGCAACTCATTCCTCGCTGGCTGCACATCAACGAGGTCGTCGCTACCGGCAATCCCGTCACGCCGGTCAACGTTGAAAAGTCCGGTGGCGAGTTCTTCCACGCTTTCGTGCTCGACATCTTCCCCATGAGCTATCCGGCCGCCCAGACCCTCGCCGCTGTGATGAATTATGGCAGCAGCGGAGCGCCCGTGAAGGTGCTCGACCTTGCTGCCGGGTCCGGTGTTTGGGGCATCGCGCAGGCGCAAAGCTCGAAGCGCGTGCACGTCACCGCAGTCGACTGGCCTGAAGTCATCGATGTCACGAAGAAGACCTCCGCTCGATTCGGGTTCGCGGACCGCTTTTCTTTTGTCGAGGGCGACCTGCTTACAGCCGACTTCGGCTCCGGCTACGGGCTCGCGACTCTGGGCCACATCCTGCACAGTGAAGGCGAGGCGCGCAGCCGTGAATTACTGGCGAAGACCTTCAAGGCCCTCGCCAGCGGCGGCACCATCGCGGTTCAGGAATTTCTCGTCAATCAAGAGAGAACCGGCCCGATGAATGGACTATTCTTTGCCGTCAACATGCTCGTGAACACGACGAACGGCAACACCTGGTCCTTTGAGGAAATCGGCGCATGGCTGGAGGAGGCGGGATTCACGAATCCACGCCTGCTGGAGTCTCCCGGTCCCTCGCCGCTGATTCTCGCCACCAAACCCTGAGCAACTGGATGGCCCGGGTCTCGATTCTGAGGTCCGGGATCGGTTTCCGTCACCGATGCGCAGCCACCATCCCCGGTGCCCGCAGCCGCGTTCTGCGCGGTGAGAGCATCTGCATGGTGATCAGGATGGCCGGAACCAGAAACACCGTCGACCCCATCACCCACATGAACGCCCCCGCGGCAATCTGATCGTTGAGTGCGCTCAGCCCGAACAGCCGCGGGATCGCTCCATAGCTCGGATAGAGCACCCGGCCCGAGAAGCACAGGAACGCCGAAAGCCCGGTGTTCACCAGATCGGCCAGCAGCAGGTAGGGAAGCAGGAGCCACCGCGAACCGTACTGCCTGTACGGCCACGGCGCGATCACGGGCCACCAGAACATCAGACTCGTGAACAAAAAACAGGCGTGCTCAAAGTTGTGCCATCCTTCCGACGCCAGCGCGAATTCGTACGCCTTCGGAATATGCCATCCGAGATAGGCCGCATTCATCGCGATCCAGGCCACGCGCGGCCGCGTCAGAAATGCTCCAACCCGATGCAGCAGCCCCGTCGCAAACAGCGGCTTCAGCACGCCCCGCATCACCGGCTTGGGTAACCCACGCAGCATGGGAACCACCGGCGCCCCCAGCACCATCAGCGGCGGCGCAATCGACATCAGCACAAAATGCTGCGCCATGTGCATGAACAGCAGCGACTCGCTGAATGTATCGAGCGGCGACGCCACGGCCACAAAAATCGCGACTACGCCGCCCAGAAATGCAACCATCCTCCACGCCGGAAAGACGTCAGGGCGCGTCCGCCGAATTTGTAACCATCCTCGTACGTAAAGGATCGCCGTCACGACGAGGGCCGCAGTCACCCCCCACGGAATCTCCCACCTCGTGAAAAGGGCCTCCGCGCTCATGGCGTGTTGCTTCCGCCCGCAGGAACGGCGTTCGACTGCGCCGCCTGCTGCGATGCGTCAAACGCCGGTGGTTCGCCCTTCGGATGCAGGGTCTCGAGGAAGCTCACCAGCGCCTCGATCTCCGCCGGCGAAAGATTCTTCCCGTACGCCGGCATGTTGCCGCCGCCCGTCACCACCTTGTAGCGCATCTGGTCCGGCGTCATCCGCGTCGCCACTGCGTCCAGCGCCGGCCCGCGCTCACCGCCGTGCCCGCCAATCGAATGGCAGTTGCGGCACTGCTTCGCCTGAAAAATCACCGCTCCCTGCCGCACCAGCGGCGTCGCCTCGCGCAAATATTCCACCGGCAGCGTGTCCGCGCTCCACGCGCTCATGTGCGGGCTCCACGGCGTACTCATCGCCAGATGCGTGAAGACTCCCCAGCCCACCGCGATTGTGGCCAGCGCAAGCACCGCCACCGGCCGCCGATGCCAGCTCTTCTCGCCCTCTGACGCAACGAACGGCACCGCCAGCAACCCCGCAATCATCACGATCGGCGCAATCAGGATGAACGGCGTCTCCATCGACGGCGGCAGATAGGAGAGCACGGCGTAAATCCACAGGAAAGGGAAGTCCGGCTTGGGCACCGTCTGCGTGATCGAAGGATCGGGCTGTCCGCCTGGCCCCGACGGTCCAAACACCGCCGCGCATACGCCCACCGCCGCCAGTACCGCCGCCGAGAAAATCAGATCCTTCCAGAACGCCCCGGGCACGAACGGAATGCCATCCTCGTGCGTGAGCTGGTTGTACTCGGCGATGTAGGTGGACTTGCGCACCAGCCGCCCTGGCATCGGCCACTCATTGATGCCCAGCTTGATCACCATCCACACATGCACCAGCGCCAGGAACAGCAGCGTTCCGGGAATCACGAACACGTGCAGCGCAAAGAACCGTGACAGCGTCGCGCCCGCAATCGTCGGCCCGCCGAGCAGCAGATGCACGAGGCCGCCGCCCATCCACGGTACGCGGCTCAGGATAAAAACGCCGATGCCCAGCCCCCAGTACGCGTCCTGATCGAAGCGCAGCACCTGTCCGGTGAACGCCATGCCCAGCGTCATCAGCAACAGAAAAACACCAACCGTCCACGTCAGTTCGCGCGGAAACTTGTACGCTCCGAACAAGAACACCTGCGCCATGTGGATGAACACCACGGCGACCATGAAGTTCGATCCCCACCCATGCACCGCGCGCAGAAACCAACCCAGCGGCACCTGATGATTCAGGATGTTCAGACTGTTCCATGCCTCGGCCGCCGACGGAACATAGACCAGCGCCAGCAAAATGCCCGTCACGATCTGCAGCATCAGCAGCGTGAACGCGGCGCTGCCGAAGACGTACCACCAGCTCGCCGTGTTGCGCGGCACCTTGTGCAGTACCGCGTCTTTGATCGGGTCTTCGACCTGCAACCGCTGCTCGAACCAGTCGTAAATCCGCTTCCCGGTCTGTTTCATCCCCGGCATCCGCAATCTCCGTTCCTGCCGGAATTCGTTGCCGGACTGGAAATATTCACCAGCTTCGCCGTATTCGACAGGCTCGGCATCTGCCCCGCATCAATTTGTAACTGTCCTCCGGCTATTTTGTAGTCGTAGGTGAAAAGCCCGCGCTCCGGAGGCCCCGAAGCCCGCGAGCCGTCGGCATAGTAAACGCCGCCATGGCACGGACACATGAAGAGCTGCGACTGCGGGAACCACCGCACCGGGCATCCCAGATGCGCGCAGTTAATTGCGAATACCGTGAACTGGCTCGCGCCCTCGCGCCGCACGTAGGCTGCGACGTTGTCCGTCTGTCCGTCCCACGGTTGCGTCCAGGGATTCTTAAAGGACACAAGCCGCGTCTCCCCCACGGGAAAGCTGTTCGCATCGCCGAGCGAAACCCACGATTTGTACGACGAATCCTTTCGAACTGGCGCCAACAGATACCGCACCACGGGAACGGCCAGGGCGAGCCCCACCAGCCCGTTCAGTGCGATTCCCGCTTTCAGCAGCAACCAACGGCGCGAGACAACCGCCGGCCCTTCACGATCGCTCGCCTGCTCACTCGCCGTTTCGATATCCGGCTCCGTCCTCTGCTGGCTATCGTTTTGATCGCTCATGGTCGTCTCCTCGGCGAAATGGGTAGGGGCGCGGCCGAAACCGCCGCGGGACTGCGCAGCGATCCCAGATACGTAACAATGTCGGTGACATCCTGCGCGGAGAGCGACGCTCCGGGAGCACCTTTGGGATTATCGTGGGCCCAGTCCGGCTGCCCAATGTCCGATCTTCCCGCAATAATGATCGTCCGCAGCGCCTGATCCCCCACCAGCGTCAAATACGCGGGACTCGTCACCTGCTGGCGGCTCGGCTTTTCATGGCACGAAGCGCACCGCGCCTGATACGTCTGTTGCCCGCGCTGCACATCGCCAGTTTGATCCTGCGCGTACGGCGGCGGCGCGGCCCCGGCAAACACATTCGGCTTCGACCACTCCTTCCGCATGCCCGCAATAATCGCGGTGATCTGCGCATCCGTCAGCATCCCTCCGGCCGACTGCGCAAACGCCGGCATCTCCGTTCCCGGCATTCCTCCCGAAATCCACTTGCGCAGCGTCGCATCGTCCACCAGCGCCTGGTATTCAGGATTACCCAGCTCCATCGCCGGCCCATTGTGCCCATCGGCCCCGTGGCATGCCTGGCAATTCGTGTTGTACAGCGTGTGAAAATCCAAAACATCTTCGGGCCGCGCCGGAGAATCCGCCTCCGCCTTTGACCCCGGCAATCGCCCGCAACCCGCCAACGCGAATACCAGCGGAAGCGCCAGCGCTATCGCCCCTGCCCGCATCAGCGCTGCTCCTTATCGACAGGCGGCCCGGCATCCGGATGCGACTCCATCAGCCCCGGCGCCTCAATCCCCATCCGCGCAAAGAACGGCAAGCCGCGGCTGGTGCGAATCTTTCCCTCGCGCGCCACCACCAGCCCCGCGACAACCCCGAACGTCACCTGCGACACCACAAACCATCCCCATTGAATCCGCGCATCGAGCGCAGGATTGATGATCCCCATGGTGGAGTGCAGCAGCCCCGTCCAGAGCAGCGGCGCCAGAATACCGCCCAGCAGAACGGGCCGCTGCGGCAACATCGGCAGCATCGCGCCGTAAAGCAGCCCCACCAGCAAACACGTCACACTGTGGATCACGATCGCCACCACCAGCCAGCTCCAGTGAAACGTCGCGATCTCCGCCGTCGTGATGTGCGCCGAAGGCCCCACGCCCGCGCCGCCCAGTAAATTCACCGGATACCATATGCTGTGCTGCGCAATCAGCCCATACGCCAGCGCCGGGAAGATCATCGCAATGCCGCCGGCAATCCCGCCCTTAATTCCGCTCGTGATCGGATACGTCTCCACCGGCAGGTGCGCGCGATGCTCCGGCCCGATCTGCAGCCGTCGGACCACGTGCCGCGTCGTTGTGATCGTCACCGCTTGCGCTATCACCGGCACCTCTTCGTGCTCCTCATGCGGCAGCACCTGCCGGAACCACCCAACGCACCCGGCCACCATCAGCACCGCTCCGAAGGCCGTCACCCACAGGCTCGTCACCAGGCCCCCGGCCGCCATGGTGCAGCCAAACGCCAGCACAATGGGCCACGCCGTCGGCGCGGGCAAATGAATTGTCTCGCCGTGCGCCGCTCCCGTTTTGGATTGTGCTGTTTCCGCCATGCCTGCTCCCTGCCCTACCTGCCCACGATGTACACCACAGTGAAAACCACCACCCACACCGCATCCACAAAATGCCAGTACAGCGCGAACACCTGGATACGTTCCGAATGCTGTTCCTTCACATGTCCCGTCAGCGTAAAAATCAGAATCAGCGAAAGGCCGATGAGTCCCACCACCACGTGCGTCGCATGCAATCCGACCAGCGAATAGAACGTCGTCCCAAACAGATTCGTGCGGATGGTCAGCCCATCCACGTAAATCAGCTTGTGCCACTCAACCGCTGTGCCGCCAATAAAGATCATTCCCAGCGCGATGGTCAGCGCCCACCACATCATGAAGCCGCGCATCTTGCCGCGCTCAATCTGCCGTTCCGCGATCAGGATGCTCACACTGCTCGACAGCAGGCAGATGGTGTTGAACCACGGAATGTCGAGAACCTGCAGTGGCGTTGGTCCGGTCAGGCTTTTGCCGATGTAGAAAATGTAGGCAACCACAAAGATCGTGAAGATTGCGCTCTCGCCCGTGATCAGCGCCAGCATGGCGACGCGCCCGCGCGACGGCAGGCGCCACGGTTCCGCAACGGGAGAAATGGGAATCGCGCTCATGCTTCGTACTTCCAGTCCGGATCCTCCGGATGTTTCAAATCCCACAAGGGCCGCCGGCTGTGCACCACCGGATCGGTCGCGAAGTTATAAGCCGGTGGCGGCGACGGCGTCGACCACTCCAGCGTCCACGCATCCCAGGGATCGTTCCCCGCCTTTCGTCCGCGAAAATACGACTGCACTAAATTCCACGCGAAGATCAGCACCGCGATCCCCTGGATCATCCCGCCAATCGAAATGATGAAGTTGAGGTGATTCCAACCCCGGTCCGGCTCATAGGTGTAGATCGATCGCGGCATGCCGAGGAATCCGACGAAGTGCATCGTGTCGAAGGTGATGTGAAAACCAATGAGGAAGAGCCAGAAGTGCCATTTCCCGAGCGTCTCGCTCAGCATCCGCCCCGTCACTTTGGGATACCAGTAGTAAATCCCCGCGAAAATGTTGAACACGATGGCGCCCACCAGAACGTAGTGGAAATGCGCGATCACGAAATACGAATTGTGCAGTTGCCAGTTCCACGGCGCCACCGACAGCATGATCCCCGTCAGTCCCGCGATCAAAAATTGAAACAGAAACCCGAGGCAGAACAGCATGGGCGTAGCGAAGCGTATCTTGCCGCCCCAGATCGTTGCCACCCAGTTGAAAATCTTGATGCCCGTCGGAATGCCCACCAGCATGGTGGAAAGCACAAAGAAGGCGTTGCCGACCGAGGTCATGCCCACCGTGAACATGTGGTGCGCCCACACGCCCATGCTCACAAACGCGATCCCCACCGACGCGGCGACCATCGCCGGATACCCGAAAATTGCCTTGCGTGAAAACACCGGGATAATCTCATTCGCAATTCCGAAAGCCGGCATCACCAGCACGTAGACCTCGGGATGGCCGAAGATCCAGAAGAAGTGCATCCATACCACCGCCGAGCCGCCCGCCTGCGTGTCGAAAAAGTGCCCGCCGAGATAGCGGTCGATTAGCAGCATGATCTGCGCGGCCGTCAGCGGCGTAATCGTGATCAGCGTCAGCGCGCTGGTCACCAGCATCAGCCACACAAAGAGCGGCATACGCAGCAGGCTCATCCCGCGGCAGCGCATGGAAAGTGCGGTGGCAATGATGTTGATGGCCGTGCCGAGGGTTCCGAATCCGGCCACAATCAGCGCCAGCGCCCAGTAATCCGTCGCGTGCCCCGGGGAAAATGCCCTCGCCGTCAGCGGCGCGTAAGCCCACCAGCCCACGTCCGGCGCCGCGCCCATGCCATAGAGTCCGAAGCCGCCGATAAAGCTGTAGTAGATCAGCAACCCGCCAAAGGCCGTCATCCAGAAGCTGAAGGCGTTGAGCCGCGGAAACGCCATGTCCCGCGCCCCGATCATCAGCGGCACAAGATAATTCGCAAACCCGAACAGGATCGTCATGCCCACCAGAAACACCATCGTGGTGCCGTGCATGGTGAACATCTCGTTGTACAACTCGGGCGAGAGGAAGTGCATGCCCGGCCAGGCCAGCTGGATGCGAATCGCCATCGCCTCCGCTCCGGCCACCAGCAAAAAGATGATCCCGTAGACCACGTACAGAATCCCCAGCCGCTTGTGGTCCACGGTGACCACCCAACCGTGCAGCCATTCCAGCACCTGCGCCCGCGAAAGCCGCTGCGGCGTTACGTCGAGAGATCCTGCAATCGGTAAGGTCTGGTCCGCCATTCAGCCTTCCTAGTGAAGAGTTGTCAGGTACGCTACCAGCTCGTCGATCTGTTCGCCGCTGAGCTGCATCGCCGGCATCAGCGCCCCTGGCTTAAAGTGATCCGGATCCTGAATCCACGCATGCAGATTCTCCGTCGTATTCAGTGCCGCACCAGCGGCAATCGTCGCTCGGCTCTCCAGGTGGGTCAGATTCGGCCCAAACGTGCCCGTCGCCGCAGTCCCCGCGATGGTGTGGCAGTTGGTGCACGCCTCAGTTTCAAAAATGTGCCGGCCCGCCGCCACGCTGGAATCCTGCATTCCGGGCTGTCGCTGCTGCTTCACCCACGTGTCAAATTCTTCCGGCGTATCCACGTACACCCGCAGCAGCATCTTCGCGTGCTCCACGCCGCAGAACTGCGCGCACTGCCCCACATACAACCCGGTATGTCGCGGATCGATCCACATATCGTTCGGATGATTCGGAATCAGATCCGTCTTGCCCGCCAGCTGCGGCACCCAGAAGCTGTGATCCACGTCCGCCGATAACAGATGCAGAAACGTCGGCCTGGGCTCCAGCGCGCTGCTCACCGGAACGTGCAGCTCGTTCGCCGTCACGATGCCCAGTTTCGGATAACGGAATTCCCACCAGAATTGGTGCCCGACCACCGTCACGTCGAGCGCGACCTGCGGCTTGGGCGCATCCTGGATCGCAAAAATAATCCGCGCCGTGGTCAGAAACAGCACCACCACGATCAGAATCGGAATCACCGTCCACGCCAGCTCCACCTGCGTGCTGCCGTAGATCTGTGCGGGCTCGCTGTCATCGTCGGTCTTGCGCGCACGGTAGCGAAAAATCGCCCACGCCAGCAGTCCGCCTACGGTCACGAAGATCCCGCCTGTGATCGCGAGGACGAACCACGACAGGTCCTGAATACTGCTGGCCGGCGTCGATGCCGGAGCGAAGATGCTCGGCGAACTCTGCGGCCCATCCGCCCACGCAATCGGCGCCGCAGAGACCGCCGCGAAGCACAAAAGGGGCAGGGAAACCAGCCGAATCGCTCTCGCGCCATGTTCCCGCATCCTGGATTGCATCTGCTTTCGCGCCAGACTTCCTGTGATGCTCTTGCGGCTGAGGTCGGATACGCGGGGCGTGGGTGATGATGGCCTGGAGACGCCCGCCATTCGCGCATGCACTCTCTGTGGAGGTTTCGTTGCGCAGATCAGGAACGAAAACTAAAACCGAAAAACAATCTTAGCAGCAAAATCCGTCGAGCCTGCACGGCTGATGAGCCAGGTTACGTTACAGTTTCGTTGATGGGCCGGCTCGCAAAGATCCGCGCAAAACGCCGGACAGCATTCGCAAGCCCGGCAATCTTCGTCCCGTTGGCATACGCATTGATGACCGCTCCACGAAACACCGGTGCGGTCAGCGCTCGATAGCCAAGATCGAGATTCCCGTAAAACCACCGCGCCCCCGACGCCGACAGCTGCAAATCCTGCCGCAACCGTGCCGTCAGTTCGGCAAACGCCCGTTGTGCCGCCGCACCGCCGCGGAGCTCGCCGTCGATGGCCGCTGCCGCCGCCTGTCCGCTCGCGATCGCGCCGTAAATCCCCTCGCCTGTCAGCGGATCAGCGAAACCGCCAGCATCCCCAGCCAGAAAAACCCGCTGCTCCGCCTGCGGTGCTTTCTCCGCGCCAAACCCCAGGAACTGGCCCGTCACATGCTCCACGCGGGCATCGCCGAAGCGTTCGTGAATGTACAAAGAAAGCCGCGCGCGATCCAGCTTCTGCGACCCTGAGTCGTCGTAGACCCCCAATCCGACATTGAGGTGGTCGTGTTTCGGAAAAACCCACCCATACCCCCGCCGCACCGGCGCGAAATCGAAGATCAATTCCGAACCTTCGCCATTTGTGGGGTAAACGCGCGCCTCCAGCGCAAAGCCTCGCCAAAACCAGTGTGGCGACTCACCATACAGCAGCTGCCGCACGCGGCTGTGGACTCCGTCCGCCCCGATCAGAAATCGCGCGCGATAGTCCTGCTCCGCGGTGCGCACCACCACGCCGTCGCTGCTGATATCCAGCCCGCCGATCGGCCCAATGCGCGCGAACTCAGCCCCCGCCCCCAGCGTTTGCTGCAGACAAAAGTGATCCAGTTCCTGGCGCACCGTCATCGCGCACACGGCATTGCGGCTGGCCAGCGTTGCCGCCTCTCCGCTTTGCTTTTCCACCACAATGGCCGACACCGTCTCCCGCACCACCGGCGCGACCGAATAGCGCAGCGCGCGCAGCGACTTACGCGTCAATCCTCCTGCGCAGGCCTTGTGCCGCGGAAACTCCGCGCGATCCAGCAACAAGACCGGCCGCCCCGCCGTCGCAAGGTCCCAGGCAGCCGCGCACCCCGCCGGGCCGGCGCCGATAATGATGGCGTCCCATCGCTCCATGACAGCAATAGTATGTCCGGAATGCGTCTTTGCGGCTATCTACCTGCGCGCTCGGTGGGGTTCGGCCGCCAATGGCTCTACGCGGCTTGCGGGGGCGCCGTGGACCCCCCCGGCGCGCAGCGCGAAAGCACACCGGCCCTGCGGATCGTCAGTTCCACGCGAACCGGATCGCCCGCCGTCGCCTCCAGCGTCTCCCGCGTGCACTGGCAGAGACCAGCCATGATCACATGCGACTGCCCCGTCAGTTCCAGGCCGGATGCGATCAGGACGCTGTACATCTCCACGCACAGGGCGCGCACAAACTCGAATTCGATCGCCGCGGCCTCGCCCGCTTCGAATCGCCGCGACAGCACGTAGCCCCCGCAGGCCATCACGGCACCGGTCAAAAAGCGTACTGTGCGGGCGGCATCCTCCGCGCACAGCGCCGTGAGGTTGAGCTCCCACCCCTTTGGTTCCCTGCTCTGCTCAGCGATATCGCGCACATAGCCTGCATCGGAAAACCGCGGGCAAGTCTTCAATCCGATTTGTATCCGCCGGGTGCTAAAGGTTTTTCTCCTGTGCTACTGTTGCGTCATGCTGGTCGGCACCGGGATCGACCTCATCGAAGTCCCACGTATCGCTCGCTCTCTTGAGCGCTATGGCGAGCGTTTCCTCGATCGCGTGTTCACCGATGAGGAAATTGCCTATTGCCGCGCCAGGGCCAGCGCCGCCGAGAGTTTCGCCGCGCGTTTCGCCGCCAAAGAAGCTGGAGCCAAGGCCCTCGGCACGGGCATCCAGCAGGGCGTTTCCTGGAAAGAACTCGAGGTCCGACGCGCCCCGGGCAGCCGACCCACCCTGGTTTTGACCGGGCGGGCGCGTGCCATTGCCGGACAACTCGGCGTCACGCGTGTCTCACTTTCGCTCACACACACCGCTTCTCTGGCCATGGCCACCGTCCATCTGGAAGCCTGACCCTACCGCTCCACCATCGCCGCGTCTTCCGTTTTCGCTCCTCTTGCTACGCCTCGCGGCTTCTCTCTCGCGAGATCCCGGAACGCAGAATAAACAAACGATCCGATGTACCAGCCGTCGATGAATTTGTATGGAAACTCTCCCGTCGTATAGTGCCCGCACGGCAGCACCTTCGACACAAACTCGACGCCGCGCTTCGCGAAGTTTGCGAGAACCTGTTCGGAATACTCCGGCAAAAATGTCAGGTCATACCGCGCATGGATCACCAGCACCCTCTTCGCATGCTCCGCGAATCGCCCCATGTACGAAACCGGGCTGATCGCGCTGTACAAGCGATACAGTAGCTCCGGTGACATTCCTGCCTGGGCAAATGCGGTGCGGATATGCCGCGTGCTTTGCCCCGTCCACACCACGTCCCCGAACGCCATCGACGCGTGGTTGAAGGCGTTCACGCGCAGTCGCGCATCGTGTGCGCTGGCGATGAAGGCATAGCACGAGCCGAGACTCGTCCCCAAAATGCCGAACTGCTCGTAGCCCTGCGACTCCAGCCAGTCCAGACAGCACCGCACATCCACCACCGCTTGCCGGCCCGCCGCCAGCGTTCTCCCGATGTTCGAGCTGACGGCATAATCCGATCGTTCGATCTCCGCGGGCCGCCGGATATCATGAAACGGCTTGCTCAGCCGGAGCGCCGAAATCCCGAAGTAGTTGAACAGAGAGCACAGAATGTTGTGGCTGAAGGCATCGGCGTTCCATTGCGGCATCACGACGATCGCCTGCCGCGGCTTGCCCTGCATTCTCTCTTCTGGCGCTGGATACCAGCGCGCATTCACCAGGTCATTTTCCGGATACGGCGTTCGCACCGGTGAAGTGAAGCGCAGAAACTGCGCCTTCCTGAGTCTTCCCTCGGCCATCGCCCGCTTCAGCGCTGCATCGCGCCGCAGCGTTTCCGGCCGCACATTCGTGGGAAACAGCAGCGGAGCTCGTTCCTCCAGCCGGAAATCGCTCGGCCGCTCGTATCCAAAGAATGTCTCACTGTCGCGAACAATCGCTTCGTTGATGGCGATCATCGCATCCTCGGCCGCGGATTTATCGCGCTCCGCGCGCTTAACCTCACGGCGCAGCCCCGCGGAATCGATAAAATCGCCCAGCCACTCGAAACCCCACTCCATCGGTCGCACCACGCGATTCTCATCGCGCGTCGTCAGCGCCGTCTCCCAGCGGTTCATCCAGCGGCTGTAAAGCTTCCTGAACATGAGCCTCGCTACTCCACCATCACCCGCGGCACGCGCACCGCAATGTCGCACAAAACTTCATAAGCAATCGTCTTTCTCAGATCGGCCATGTCATCCGCCGTGATTTTCTCGCCGCTCTGCTCCCCGATCAGCACGGCCTCATCCCCGGCTGCGACTCCGGCAATGTCAGTCACATCCACGACGGTCTGGTCCATGGAAATCCGCCCTGCGACGGGCGCGCGCTGCCCCCGGATCAGCACCCATCCCCGATTCCCCAGCATCCGGTTCAGCCCATCGGCATATCCCACCGGCAAAAGCGCCAGCTGCGTCGGCCGATGGGCGGTAAACGTCGCGCCGTACCCCGCCGACGTGCCGGTTCCGATCTCCCGCAGCGACGTCACCTTCGTCTTCCACGCCAGCACCGGCCTGAGGCCAGGCTCCTTCACAGGGCTCGGCTCACCCATCGCTCCCCACGCTGCATCCGCGTTCGTGGGCAGCGGTGAATACCCGTACAGCGCGATGCCGGCGCGCACCATCCGCCGCGCCCCTAACTGCTTCGCCACACCTGACAGTGCGGTTGTGTCGTCGTGGAGCAGCAAGTTCGCCGAGCTTCCAGCGCTCACGAAATCCCACCGCGGCTTGCGCACCTCCATGGCCACAAGCGCCGCCACAAACTGTCCAATCTGACCGCGCGTGCCCTGCCCATCGTCGGGCGAATGGAAGTGTGTCATCACCGCTTCCAGCCGCAACGGCGACCCAGGCCGCATCCGCTCCGTGAGGGCCGTCACCTCGCGGGCCGCAGCGCCCTGCCGCGACATTCCCGTATCGATCTCCAGATGCACCGGAATCGTCCCCGCGCCCAAACGGCGTCGCCTCGCAGCTTCCTCCAGCCAGTCCAGATGCTGTGGCTCCCAGACCACCGCCGTTAGATTCTGCTCGACCGCGGTCTCTGCCTCGCCCGCCCAAATCCCCGACATGATCAGGATGCGCGCCTCTGGGCAGACACGCCGCAACGCCACGCCCTCCTCCACTGAGGTCACGCCGAACCACCGCGCCCCGTTCCTCTCCAGCACCCGCGCGCACTCTGCCAGCCCATGTCCGTAGGCGTTCGCCTTCACTACGGCCAGCAGCTCCGTCTCCGATCCGGCGAGACGGCGCAGGACATCATGATTGTGAATGAGTCTGGTGCGTGAAATCTCAGCCCAGGTCGGTCGTGTGCTTGTCATTTTCTCCGAGCTGATAAAGACAATCCACCCCCGAGAGAATCGTCGTCCCGATCACTGGTCACTGATCTAGTTCGGGGGCTGCGTGCTCGAGTTCTGCCCCGAGGCGGACTGCGAAGGCTGTGCTCCCTGATACAGCAGCGGAATATGGAATGGCTCCGACGCGTCGCTCTTCTTCTGCGAGGTCTTCTGCTTGCTCGGCATCAGGTCCACCACCGCAGTCCGCTGCGCATTGACGCACGCCCAGTGATTCCGCGCCCGGTTGTAGACATGCGTAAAGATGCCGCGCTCCTCGCGAACGCTGCCGTTCGTGCGCCACTTCACGATGTACGTCCCGCTCACTACCGCCGTATCGCCAAACAGGCGCACGCTCACCACGCGTTGCTGCAGGCTCACCGGCCCGTCGCCCTTCTGAAACAGCTGCGCGATCTGCTGGTTCCGGGTGGTCACGTCGCCGGTCGACGAAATGTCGACATACAGCGGCGACAGAAGGAATTCCATCGTGTACTGATCGTTCTTCACGACCGCGTTGCTCCACTGGTCTTCGTAGCCCTGAAACTCCTTCACTTCGGGGGGCTGCGTCTGACCGGGTGTCGCCGACTCCGGCTGCTGCGCGCGCGCAAACCCCGCGCCGCACAGCGCACTCATAAAAACTGCAACTAAAACCTGCCTATAACGCATAAAAACAATCCACTTCCTTGGGGGGCTCCCTTCATGATAGACGCTGGCCCGCCCCGAAGGCCATCGGGCATCGGGTTTTCATACCTGTTTTCAACACTGCAGCCCTCGTTGTTAGAGATATTCACACGGGGTTCATCCGCCCCATTTCCGTCCTACACTCGTTGAAGATCATGGCCGCCACCCCCGACATCGAATTCGAACGTGGGCTTCCCGCCTCGCTTGACGCCGAGCGCACCATCCTCGGCGCCGTCCTGCTCGACAATCAGGCCTGGAGCGAAGCTGCCTCCAACCTGCGCGCTGACGACTTCGCGCTCACCGCCCATCAGCGCGTCTTTGCCCGCATGGGCGAGCTCATCGACCGCAATCATGTCGTCGACATCATCACCCTCAGCGAAGAACTTACCCGCCGCAAGGAAATCGAATCCATCGGCGGCGTCGCGTGGCTCGCATCCCTCACCGAAGGCCTGCCCCGCCGCCTCTCCATCGAAGAATACGTCCGCATCGTTAAGGACAAGTCCCTTCTCCGCCAGCTCATCAACATTTGCTCCACCGCCATCACCCGCGCCGCCGACCAGAGCGAAGAAGCCCTCGAAGTCCTCAACGCCGCCGAAACCTCGCTCCTCGAAGTCACTGAGAAGGGCATCACCCGCGGCTTCTCCAGCGTGCACGAGATCGTCGCCGGCTCCTTCAAAACCATCGACAACCTTTACCAGCAGGGTCAGCACCAGGTCACGGGTCTCCGCACGTACCTCACCCGGTTCGACGAAATGACCAGCGGCCTGCAAAATTCCGAGCTCACGATCATCGCCGCGCGTCCGTCCATGGGCAAAAGCGCCCTCGCCATCAACATCGCCCAGAATGCCGCGATCCGGGGCGGTAAGACCGTCGCCATCTTTTCACTGGAAATGTCGAAGGAGTCCTTGCTCCGCCGTTTGCTCGCGTCCGAAGCGCATGTGGGGGCGAAGAAAATCCAGACCGGATTCCTGCCACGCGAAGATCGCGACAGCCTCATCAACGCGCTGGAGCGCCTGGTCGAGGCCCGCATCTTCATTGATGACACCCCAGGCATCTCGCTCACGGAAATGCGCGCCAAGGCCCGCCGTCTGCGCCAGTTCGCGAGCGGGCTCGATCTGGTGGTCATCGATTATCTGCAGCTCATGTCCGCCGGAACCATTGGTCCCACGGCCCGCCATTACGAGAACCGCACCCAGGAAGTTTCTTCCATTTCCCGCGGCCTCAAAGCGCTCGCCAAGGAACTGAACATTCCCGTCGTCGCTCTCTCCCAGCTCTCCCGCGCCTCCGAGCAGCGAGGCGGCGACAAAAAGCCGATCCTCTCCGACCTGCGCGAATCCGGCTCTATCGAGCAGGACGCCGACGTTGTCGCCTTTATCCATCGCGAAAGCTACTACAACCGCGAGGACCCCGATCTGGAACACAAGGCCGAGATCATCATCGCCAAACAGCGCAATGGGCCGACCGGGTCGATAGAACTGGGTTGGGTGGCTGACTACACCCTCTTTGCCGACGCTGGGTATGGCGAGGATAACTAGGCCCAGGTTCGGGGAGTTTACGCGGTCCTCACCATACGCTTACCCTGAATCTCGATGTACACGTTCACCAGGGTCAGCGCCGCCGGCGTCACCCCAGGAATCCGGCTCGCCTGTCCCAGCGTCAGCGGACGCACCCGCGTCAGCTTCTCCTGCATCTCGCGCGACAGTCCGCTCACCTGGCCGTAGTCGAACCACTCCGGAATCCCGCGCTGCTCCGCCTTCTTCAGTTTCTCAATCGCCTTCTTCTGCTGATCGAGATACCCGGAGTACTTGATCTCCGTCTCCACCGACCTCAGCTCGTTGCGCTCCTGTGCCGGCAAATGCCCATCCTTGGCCGCCACCACCCATGGCGCAAAAACCTCGTCCCGCAGTTGTTCGCGCAGAACCGGCCACAGCGTCGACAGCGTCACCTCCGGCCGACGCAGCACCTGCGCCCACGTCTGCCCAGCGGGCCAATCTCCACCACTCGCCTTGCCGGTCGACAGCACTTTCTCCAGCGCCACCGCCCGCGCTTGCTTCGCCTCGTACTCCGCCCACGCAGCATCGCCGATCAGCCCCAGCCTCCGCCCATATGGCGTCAGCCTTCGGTCCGCGTTGTCGATGCGCAGATGCAGCCGGAACTCCGCCCGCGATGTGAACATCCGATACGGCTCGTTGGTCCCCTTCGAAATCAAATCGTCGATCAGGATCCCCGTGTACGCCTCCGTCCGATCCAGCGTGAACGCCGCCTCGCCCTTCACACTGAGCGCCGCATTGATCCCCGCCATGATTCCCTGGCACGCCGCTTCTTCGTACCCCGAGGTTCCGTTGATCTGCCCCGCCAGATAGAGCCCGTGAAACTTCTTCACCCGCAGCGCCCGGTCCAGCTCCGTTGGATCGATCGCGTCGTACTCTATGGCGTATCCGGGCCGCAGCATCTCCGCGTTCTCGAGTCCCGGTATCGACCGCACAATCTGCCACTGCACCTCCATCGGCAGCGACGTCGACATGCCGTTGACGTAAACCTCGTGCGTGTTCAGCCCTTCCGGCTCCAGAAAGAACTGGTGCTGCTCTTTGTCCGGAAACTTCACCACTTTGTCTTCGATTGACGGACAATACCGCGGCCCAATCGCCTGAATCTGCCCCGAATACATCGGCGAACGGTGCACATTCTCGCGGATAATGCGCAGCGTCTCCGGCGTCGTGTACGCGATGTGGCACGACACCTGCCTCTGCGGCAACGTCTTCGTACGAAAACTAAACGGTGTTGGATCCGCATCCCCCGGCTGTTCCGCAAACCGGCTCCAGTCGATCGTCCGCCCATCCAGCCGCGGAGGCGTCCCTGTCTTTAGCCGGCATCCGCGCAGCCCTAGCCCCTTCAGCGCCTCGCCCAGCAGCACCGAAGCCGGCTCGCCGCTGCGCCCCGCCGGATAATTCTCCTCCCCGCAATGGATCAGCCCATTCAGAAATGTGCCCGTGGTGATTACAGTTGCGCCCGCCAGAATCACCCGCCCATCCCGCAAACGAACGCCGGCAATCCTCGGCGTCTCCTCCGTTGTGCCGACGGCCTCAGCGCTGTCTTCTGCACCCTGTAACCTGTACCCTGTACCCCGTTCCTGAACGCTGAATGCCGAACGCTGATCGCTGTGGACAACATCCACTATCTCCGCCTGCTTGATGAACAGATTCGCCTGCGACTCCAGCACCTCGCGCATCTTCACGCGATACTGCTGCTTGTCGCACTGCGCCCGCGGAGACCACACAGCCGGCCCTCGCGAAGTATTCAGCAGCCGAAACTGGATCCCGACCGCATCCGCGACTTCGCCCATGATGCCGCCCAGCGCGTCCACTTCGCGCACCAGGTGCCCCTTGGCGATGCCGCCAATCGCCGGATTGCAGCTCATTTGCGCGATCAGGTCGAGGTTCAGTGTGAACAGAGCGGTGCGCAGACCCATGCGTGCCGCAGCCATCGCCGCCTCGCATCCGGCATGTCCGGCGCCCACCACCACCACGTCGTATTGTTCGCTAAAAGCCAAAGCTGGGGACCCAGAGCTATTCTACCGGCGCAGTCCGAAAGCGCCGGCTTCCGCCGAAAAACAAAGGGCCCCCTTTCCGGGGACCCTCTGGCGAAACCTCGACTTCTCTTTAGAACACGAAATGCAGATCCATCGTGACCACGCGTGACCCGCCAATTGTGCCCGTGACTGAGCCAAAATTCGCTCCGTTATTCGGGCATCCTCCCGTGACCGTCGCCGACGAGCAGGAGAGCGTCCCCGCCGGCAGGATGGTCGGAATCGTGGTCGTCTTGCCCGATCCATTGTGATACGGCAACTGATCCAGATTGGTCAGTGCCGACTGCTGGTCGGTGGCACTGTTGCTCGTCGCGATCTGCCCATAGTTCACGTAGCCTGCTGCGCAGTTGTTGTAGGAGATCGCGTACGCCGATGTCGAGCAGGCATCGGCCTGGCGAATCTCCGTCTGGTTCTGCGGCACATCCAGGCTCGTCGTGTTCGTCAGGTTGAATACGTTGAACCGGTATTCGAGCGTGAGCTTCTCCGAAGGCCGGAACTGTTTGCGCACCGACACATCCGCCCGCTTCTGGAATGCCTGCCGGAACAGATTGCGTTGTCCAGGCGCGAAGTCCGTTTCGTAAATGTCCTGCGGCTCGCTCCCGGTCGAAACTGGAATCCCATCCACGCCCGGCGCCAGATAGTGGATCGAAATCTGGCTCGGATCGATCGCTGGGATATAGCTGCTGCCCGACCGGAACGCGCCCGAATGCCCGGTCAGCGCCGACTTCGGATTACTCGGGTTCGCGATCGGCAGTACCGGGTTCATCAGTGTCGGATAGTCGCCGAAGAAGATGCTGCCTACCGCTCCATAGAATTCATACAGCGAATACGGCTCGCCGCTCTGTGCCACAACCAGCCCGCTCAGGTGCCAGTCATTGGTGAAATACGACAGCAGCGTCTCCGGCTTCGCCGCATTGGGCGCGGCGACGTCGAAGTTGCCGGTCAGCACCTGTGTCCGATCGAAGTCCGCCGGAGCGTACGAGTCTCGCAGCTTGTTCGGATTGTCGCCCGTGAAGAACAGCCCGATGTCGCTTTGCTCATCGTAGGTGTGGCTGAATGTGTAGCTCACGCCGCCCAGCACGTTGTGCGAAAGCCGCTTCTCCAGGTGCGTCTCCAGAGCGTCATAAGCCGAAGTGCCTGAGGTCTCGAAGAACGCCGCGTTCGGGCTGTAGCCAATATAGGGCGCACGGAAGTCCGCATTACCGCCGTCCTCGGTGTTCCATGGCTCACCCGGAATCGGATCGTAATCGTAACCGTCCGACTCACTGTTTTGGTTCAGCACTTCGAATCCGTAGCTGGCCGTCTCGCCGTGCACCGGATTGCTCGCCGTGGCAAGCAGCGGCTCGTTGAACGGAATCGGGATCACCGCATGTCGCCCTCGATTGCCCGTGTAGCCAACCTTGACCATCAGATCCGGCCTCAGCTGCCACTGCACGTTCAGCGTGAAGTTCATCGTGTACGGCAGAACGTTGTTCTTGTCGTAGGCCCCGAAATTCAGAGCATCCGGGCAATCCGTGTAGCCTTCCTGATTGTCGACTCCGCCGCAGTTCGGACCGTAGTACTTGCTCTGCCCCGTCATCCCGTTCAGCGTGTTCTGCAGCGCCGCCTTGATCGTTCCCGGGTTGGAACTGGGCGGGATGTAGGTGGACGCCGTCAGCGCGCCGCCCAGCGGATTCGCCAATGTGGTCCCGGTGCCGACCACATAGCTGGCCAGCGGAGCCGACTCCGTCACCCCGAACGGCCCTCCGTTGCCGCTGCCCGCCGGCTGCGACAAATAACTGAAGTATTCGCCGCGGTCGTAATAAAGACCGAATCCGCCGCTCCACACCACGCTCCCGTGATTCCATTTCGGCGCCCACGCAAACCCGATGCGCGGCGACACGCCCCACTGCCGGCCCGTCAGCGTCGAGTCGCTCACCCCCGCCGTCGGGTTGTATTTGTTGTTGTGGGCAATCACGAACCCTGGGTTATTCACCGTGAAGCCCGTTGTCGTCGTGCCCGTTACACTGTAGGCGCTCGGATCGAAGTTGAAGATGTCTCCGTATTTCTCCGTCAGCCCGCCGTGATAGTCGTAGCGCACGCCTGCGGTGATGCTCAGGTTCGACAGCGCCTGCCACTTGTCCTGCACGAAGCTGGATATTTCATTCGTCCGGTAGTAGCGGTCCGCGAGGTTCTTCCCGTTCGTTGGATCGATGCTTTCCAGCACGCTCGAACTGTGCACCGAGCCCGCCAGGAATTTCTGGAACGTCGAGCTGGTCACCTGCGCGATGCCCGTCCGGTTGTTATCGATATTCAGCTGCGTGTAACTGTATCCCCCCCCCGCCAGAATGGTGTGCCTGCCCATGGTGAACACAATGCTCGACGACGGATTCAGCCGGTTCTGGGAATAGCCGATGTTGGCGAACGAACTGAAAGGACCAACCTTCAGTGCCGGGGCTACCGTGCTGTTGGTGGCGAACTCCCTGATCAGCAGGCCAGGCAGGCCAGGAGCATAACCCCCGCTCGCGCCCGTGCCTACCCCGAAGTTCGATCCGGGGTCCACCGTCTGCGTGTAGTAGCTGTAGCTGTAGCTCCGCGAATACCCCAGCGTCTGGACCCAGTTGATCTTCGACCCAAGGACGATCGTGTTGCTCACTGATCCGACCTGCGCACCGTTGTTCTGCGACTGCGGAAATCCGCCCACCTGCGACACGCCGAAAAGCCGGGAAGCCGGATCATCCTGGTAGTAGTACTTCGCCGATAGGTGATCGATGTTGCTCAGTTGATAGTCCAGCGATCCCGTTCCCTGGTTGCCCGTCAGCACCGACGTCCCAAGCAGCGTCACGTTGGGAACACCATACTGGTACGGCTGCGTCGGCACCTGGTTCGACGGGATCAGGTAGTTCCCGTTCGGCAATTTCGCCGATAGCAGCGACTGCGCGATGGGGCTGATCGCCCCGGTGTACGCCTTCCCGCTATTCCAGCTCGTCGCTGCCGCCGTCAGTCCCGCCGCTGAGCGGTCGTCCGTCAGCCCGGTCGGAACCGTCATCTGCGAAAGCCCGGTCGAATCGTCGGAGTCATACAGCCGCTGGTAGGCCGCGAAGAAGAACAGCTTGTTTTTGAGAATCGGCCCCCCCACCGTTGCGCCCGTGGTCCAGCGATGCAGTGCGGGGTTGGCCAGCGATGCCGGAAATGCGCCGACTCCATCGGCGGACAGCAGATAATCCTGCTTGAAGAAGAACGGATCGGCATTCAGCGAGTTGTTGGCGAAGCTTCCGTACACCTGTCCGTGGAATGCGTTCGTTCCGGTCGAGGTGTTCACGTCGATCTGCGCGCCGGCCGTCTCGCCCTGTTGCGCGTCGTACATCGACGTGTTCACGCGAAGCTCCTGCAGAAACTCCGGCGGAGGCGAGGGCAAGCTGTTGCCGTTCGAACCATAAACCGAAGTGCTCGTCTGCGACGCGCCGCCGATATCGGCCGCGCCGGCCGACGACGAACTCGAGGTGCTCCCGCCCCCGATGTTGAAGTTGTACCGCTGCGACGCATCTCCGCTCGAACTCATGCCATTGAAGATGTTGGTCACGTCCGTACCGTTCACCTGGAAGGTGTTGCTGGTGGCACGCTGCCCGTTCGCCCAGATGTTCTGGTTGCCCAGCCCGGCATTCGTGTCGATCCCGCTCAGCAGCTCAGCGTTTACGCCCGGCGCCAGGACCGCCAGCTGCGTAAAGCTGCCCGTTGCCAGCGGCGTCGCTTCGATCTGCGTCTTGTCCAGCGTGTATCCGTTCGTCGTGTCCGTCGCGTTCAGCAACGGATTCGCGGTAACTGTCACCGATTCGGTTACTTTTCCAGGCTGCATCGACGCGTTCAGCGTCTTGGCCTGCATTTCCTGCACTTCGATCGCCGGATAGTTCACCGTCTCGAAGTTCGCCTCGGTCACCGTCACCTTATAGGTGCCCACCGGCAGGTTCAGGATCTCCCAGTATCCAGTCTTCGACGTTGTCGTCGACCGCGTCAGCCCTGTCTGTACGCTCACCGCGGTCACAGTGGCGTCGACCATCGCGGCGCCGGAAATATCCGTCACCGTTCCGTTGATGCTCCCGAGCGTTTGCTGCGCCCGGGCCGGCGTTGTTGTCAGGATCGTGCAGAAAAGAAGGCAGAACGCGGCGATCGGGTGGTTGCGAAATAGCTTTTTCATCGGTTTGGCCTCAGAAGTGATGTTGCTTTTCTCCATGAGGCCCGTGACGGCCCCTTGGATTCCACGCTGGGGGATCTACGTGGATCTGCCCCTCTACGGTTGCACGGCTGGGTAAATATCCCGTTAATTACAGCATGGATTGTTCCGTCGGGCCAGACTGAAATTTGCCTCGACTCCGTGGAAAGCCGGTGGAAAACTCTCCGTCACAGCTACAAATAGCTCAGAAAATAAACCGGATTCCCACCTGGAGCTGCCGCTCCCGGCTCAGTGCGTTGCTGTTGGCATTCGTCACATTTCCAAACGCCGCGGTCGGATCGAACACGTACTGCGTCTGCGTAATCCCGTCAGCCAACGTCGTTTTGGTCCCCGGCCTGATCCCGCTCTGCCACGTCAGGGTCGCCATATTGGCGTGGGTCTTGTCGTTGGTCACGCGGTAGCCAACTGTCTCAATGTCAGTCACATTTTGGTGGTTCAGCGCGTTGAACGCCTCTCCCATCAGCTCCAATGAAGAACGTTCGTTGATACGAATTCTCTTCGTGAACCGCAAATCCAGATTCACGGCCGCAGGATACCGAAACGTATTCCGCCCGATCGGCGGAATCAGGTCCTCGCCCCCCGACCCATTCAGGCTCCCTCCCAGGCTCGCAATGGGAACCGCCATTCCAGCCGTGTTATCCGTGAAAGTCTCATCGGGCTGTTGCACCACCTTGAGGCAATTGGCTCCATCGCCCGTTGCCCCGCCCGCGTTCAGCCAGTTTTCGTACGAGCACGACGGCGTCGGCACCGCTCCCATCGTCCGCATCGAGTATGGAAGTCCCGTCCGCCACGCCCCCGCGGCCGCCAGAGAATAGCCGCCGAACAGCAGCCCCATCGGTCCCTCCATCCGCCACGGCTCGCGTGCAACGATTCCTCCCGCCACCCGCTGCCGCACATCGTAATTCGAGGTCCCGTGCTCCAGGCGCAGATCGGCGGGATCGTAAACATCGTTCCGCTCCGCAAACGTCGCCTCATTCTGGTTGTCGTCGATCGCATGCGCCCACGTGTACGCCGTATTCACACTCAGCGCCCGCGACAACCGCTGCTCGATCCGCACCATCGCTCCGCGATAGCTGGAGTTGCTCTCGCTGATCAGGTCGGTAATCGCGCCATACGCCGGGTCGACCCGCTGGTAGTAGAACCGCTGCGGCTCATAAACCATGTTGGTGTATCCGGAGACCCCGCTCGTCGCCTTGCCCAGCGGCCCGATCTTCCCTTCGTTTCCCGGAGCCTGCACGCTGTAAAAAACCGTCGCTACATCTTTCAGATCGATATTGGTATCGATGAATTGCGTCAGATCGTGCGCGTCGGTCGCCATCGCCGTCAACGTGACCACTGCGTGGTGCCCCAGTTCCTGTTCCAGCGACACTTCTGCCTGATTGATCTGCGGATGCCGAAAATGCGGATCGAAATACACTGCCTCCGGCGCCGTCGAATTGTGATTGGGTGCAGCTGGGTTGGTGTAGGGCGTCTCGTCGCTCGCAAATACGTGCGGAAATGTCGGTGCAGCCACATCCATCGGGCGATACGAATACGTACGCGGCGCCCCACCCGCTCCTGTCGACGTCAGTGCGCTGAACACCGTCGCATTCGGCACCCGCGCCGTGTAGATTCCGTATCCCCCGCGCAAAACCGTGCGCCCTTTCCCGAAAACGTCCCAAGCGAATCCACCCCGCGGCCCAAACCCATTTCGGTTATGCGGCAGGCGTGCCGTCTCCGGAATCGCCGAGTTCACCAGCGCCGCATTTGTATCAGGCAGCCGCTCATATTCGTAGCGCGCGCCCACGGTCAGCGTCAGCCGGCTGCCTGGCTTCCACTCATTCGCCAGGTACGCCGCATAATCCGCCGTCTCGAAGCTCCAGGACGCACTCCCAACCGCCTGGCGGAAGCGCGCATAGCACGGATAAAGCCCGGTTCCTGTCGTCGTCCCGTCGCACCGGTCCGGCGCCAGCATATCTGAAAGAAAATCCCCCAGGTTCGCATAAGAATATTCGCCGTTCTCCTCGTTCAGCCCCTCGATCGCATCCTCAACGTAGTTGTAGTCGTAGCCGAAGCGCAGCGCCTGCCTGCCGTGAATCCACGTGGCCGCGTCCATGAACTGCTGGCGCGTCTCCGCCGGATATTCGCGCTTGTTCACGGTCGACAAAGTTCCAAAACTCAATCCCTCGCTGCGATCGATCGAAACCTGGGGCGTCAGCCCCCATACATTATTGGCAAACTGTTGTTCGAATGCGCTTGCCGTGCCCGGCGACTGCGACAGCACATCCCGGCTGTACTGATACCGCGCGCTGCTCAGCAAGCGTGGCGTTGCCAGGAATTCCCACCGCGCCACCGCCGCATCGTCGCTCGTGGAGCTGTTGCCGAAGCTCCCGATCGCGTCCGTCTCCGATGCCCCGCTCAGCGCGCCATGCGGCGCGGTTCGCCGCATCCGGTTGTACTGAACCACCACTTGATTCCGCGCATTCACCCGCCAGTTGATCTTCGGAAACAAAATCGTCTGGCGCGTCGAGCGCGGAACCGTTCCCAGCATCCCGTTCAGCTGCGCGAGCACCGTCGCATATGCGCAGGCCGCCGTGGCCGTCGACCCCGATGCAGCGCCAGCTGTCCCTCCACAGCTCTTGACGATGGGGTTCGTGCTGCTCGCGATCCGTGCCTCCAGCGTCGTCAGTGTCGCGGCCGAAGGCGGAGCGAAAAACACCTCCGGCTCATTCGCCCGCGCCACCGCCGGATCGTTGCGCTCGTGCTGCTCCCACGCAAAAAACCAGAAGATCCGATCCCGTCGAATCGGCCCGCCCGCGGAAACCTCCCACTGTTGCCTGCGATCCGGCGCATGATAGGGAACCTCGAAATACGTGATGGGCTGCCCGTTCAGGTACATCACCGGCTGCCCCGTCGACGTCACCGTCGTCCCCGCCGGTTCCATCTGCATCGTTTTGCTGTACGCGTTGAAGGCCTGCCCAATGGCCCCGCGATCGTAGAACACCGCCTGCCCGTGCACGTGGTTCGATCCGCTTTTCGTCACCGTATTGATCGCGCCGCCGCTGGCCCGCCCATACTCCGCGGAGAATCCGCTCCCCTTCGCCTGAAACGCGCTGACCGCCGACTGCGCCGTCGCGAATCCATTCCCCCCGCCCTCACTTGTAGCCCCTCGCTCCCGCGCCCTGAACGCCAGCGTGTTGTCGGTCCCATCCACCGCGATGCTGTTCATTAGCGGACTGAGCCCGCGAAAGCTCAGGTCCCCGTCTTCCCCGGTCGACGAACCACCCAGCAGCGCCGCCAGGTTGGACCAGTGCTGTCCGTTGTTCGGCAGCTCCTGCATCGCCGCACTGCTGTCTTCACCGGCTCCCGCGCTCGCCTGGCTTGAGCCCGCACCCGCGAGTCCCGCGTCCACGAGGATCGCCCGGTGGACCCAGCTTGGCGCCAGCCGCGCGTTCAGCCGCGCCGCTGTTCCCAGCCCGATCTCCAGATTGTCGGCCTCCCACTCCGACAATCCCTCCGCGTGCACCCGCAGCGTGTAGCCGCCCGGCGTCACCTCCGCGAAGCGAAAATTTCCCCGCAGGTCGCAGATCGAGTCGCTGTGTTCTCCTGTGGTTGAGTTTTCAATCCGAACCTGGGCGGCGCTGACGCCCTTGCCCGCCTCGTCCACAACCCGCCCTGCCACCGAGCCGCCGGTGTCCGACTGCCCTGCGCAAATGCCGATTGTCGATACAACCAAAAGCGCCAGCCAGGCCGCTTTCTCAATTCGGGGGAGGCCCACGTTCGCTCACCAGGCAGACCCGCCCCAGGCCGGTCCGCTACACATTTCTGAGAGGTGAGTCAAACGTATCTCTTTCGCTAAACTGGAGACAGCGAATGTTTATCGATGAAGCCAAAATTCGGGTCAAAGCCGGTGACGGCGGTAATGGATGCATGGCTTTTCGCCGCGAAAAGTTTGTTCCCCGCGGCGGACCCTCCGGTGGCGACGGCGGACACGGAGGTAACGTTATCCTCGAAGCCAGCCAGCGCCACAACACCCTCGTCTATTTCCGCTTCAATCCCGAGCACAAAGGCGAGCGCGGCGAACACGGCATGGGCTCCAACTGTACCGGCCGCGACGGCAAAGACACCGTCCTCAAAGTTCCGGTAGGCTCCATGCTCTTCGACGCCGACACCGGTGAGCTCGTCCACGACTTCACCCGTCCCGATGAGCGCCTCATCATTGCGCGCGGCGGACGCGGCGGCCGCGGCAACCAGCACTTCGCTACCCCCACCCATCAGGCCCCGCGCGAGCACGAGCTCGGCCGCGCCGGCGAAGAGCGCACCTACCGCCTCGAGCTCCGCGTCCTCGCCGACGTCGGCCTCGTCGGCTATCCGAACGTCGGCAAATCCACGCTCATCTCGCGCATCTCCGCCGCGCGTCCCAAAATCGCCGACTACCCCTTCACCACCCTCGAGCCCCAACTGGGCGTCGTCTCCATCGGCGAAGCGCCTTACGAAGAAAGCTTCGTCGTCGCCGACATCCCTGGCCTCATTGAAGGCGCGCACCTCGGCGCAGGCCTCGGCGTCCAGTTCCTCCGCCACATTGAGCGCACCCGCATCCTCGTCCACCTCGTCGACGTCTCCGATGCGGACGGCCGCCCCGATCCTGTCGAAGATTTCCGCGTCATTATGGAAGAGCTCAAGAGCTTCGGCCACGGCCTCGACCAGAAGCCGATGATCGTCGTCGCCTCCAAAGTCGACGTCGCCAATCCTGCCAAGCTCAAAAAATTAGAAACCATGGCGAAGCGCCGCAAGCTCCCCTTCTACGCCATCTCCGCGGTCACCGGCCTCGGCGTAGAAAAGCTTAAGTACGCCATCGGTGAACGCGTCCGCGACCTCCGCGCCGAATCTCCTGCCGTCCCCGCGGCCAGCTAGCGCCCCGTCTCCGGCGCACCCATCAGAAAAGAATTATCGCCCACCTTGTAAATGACCTTCCCCTTGCCAGCAGGCTCAGGAGCAATCTTGCCCGCCCTCACCGTCTCAAACGCCACCACCAGTTGCGGCAACACCGACTTGGGCGCCACGGGAACATTGTGCGCGCCCAGCACCAGCTTCACCTGCGGAGCCAGTGCCGCCAGCCGTCGCACCGAGCGGTCGTACGCTGTCAGATCGGTTTCCGGACGATACAACCAGATCGTCCCCGGATAAAACGTGTCCCCGGTGAACAGCAACCCCACCTCCGGCTCAAACAGCGAGATTGCGTCGGGCGTATGACCCGGCGTGGCAATAATCTGTAACCGCCGCCCTCCCAAATCGATCCACTCGCCATCGTGCACGTACGACGTAATCTTCCACGGCCGCGTCACATACGCCTTTGGATCGAACCCCGCCGGCAGATTGCCGCACGTCTCTCCCGGCTGAATCTCAGCCTGCGCGGCCTCGCGCGATCCCTGCGCGTTGTGCCGGCTGAAACTCGTGTCCATGCTGTACACCGTGTCGAACTGCCAGTTGCTGCCCACATGATCGTTGTGGGTATGCGAGTTGATCACCGCCACCGGCAGCCGGGTCAGCTCGACCGTCAATCTTCTCAAATTGCCGATCCCCATCCCCGTGTCGAAAAGCATCGCCCGCGTGCGCCCGACGATCAGATAGCTGATGGTCTCCTCGGACTGATGCGGCTCGTAAATCGCAAACGTATCCGGCGCGACTCGATAGACCTCAAACCAGCCATCTTTCACTGGCACACGCTCGAGGCTCTTGTACTCCGGACGCGGAAGAGCCTTGCACCACGCGGGCACAGGCGCTTGTCCCATCGCACCCGCCGCCATCGCAACGGAGAGAATCAAACCCCCGAGCACCCGCACAGAACCCATCACGCGCCGCCTACGCACTCATCCCCCACACGCTCGCCACGCACAACCCCGCCTGCGCCACCACCATCACCCCCGTTGCCCACAGAAACGCCTTCCGCCAGCGTGTCTCGAGAGCGTCCGCGAAAACTCCGCCGACAGAGGTGATCAGAAAAGGCAGCGCCCACAGCCACGGTTCCGACGCGCCGCCCGTCGTTACCAGCACCATCAGCGGCGCGCCCACCAGCAGGGGAGTCGTGTTCCCAAAATACCGCGACCGCCGCGCGACCACGTAGAGCGCCAGCGCTCCAACCAGCCCAATCGTGAATGCCGCGTTGGCCGGATTCGTGAAAAACCACTTCGCCGGCTCCAGTGAAACCCACATCCGTCCCGACCCGCTCCGGAAAACGTAGCTGAACGCGTCCGGATGAAACGCATACGACGCGAACAGGAGGAAAAATGCCCCCAGCACCCACACAATCAGCAGCGTCGGAATGTACGCCCGCCGCGTCTCCGCTACCCACGCCATGAAAATCACAGTGAAGACCAGCGCCACCATAAACGCCGCGATGTGTGCCGCGGCCGTGAACCCTAATGCCACCGTCAGCAGCACAATTCTCGGCCGCCACTTCCGCTTCGGCCCCTGCAGCGCATGCGCAACCCCAATCGCGATATAAATGACCGAAAAGACGCCCAGCGCTGCCAGAATCTCGTTGTTCGGATACGTCGACGCCCGCACCACCGCTGGCGAAAAACAGTAAAGCGCCAGCGAAATGTAACCGCCCTCGTTACCAAACAAGCGCCGCGTCACCCACCACAGGCACGCGCCCAGCGCCAGTCCCGCCAGGATGAAGGGCAGCCGCAGCACCAGCTTGATCGCGCCCACCTCATGCCGCATCTCCCACGTTGAAGTCGTTGCTGCTTGTCCGAAAACAATACGCTCCACCGTCAGCGGCAGCCCCGCCGCCCGATACGCCAGCGTTCCGTCGTGGATATTCCCGCAGGTCGTGAAGTATCCCGTCAGCGGCGAGGGCCGCTCCCACATCTCCCGCCCGCAGCGCGCAAACTGATAATCCGTCTCCGAAAGAGGCTGCCGCGCGCTCACCCACAAGCATTCCCCCAGCAGAAGCAGCAGCATTACCGCCGCGATCTTCTGTGGGCGCTCGAATCGAAATTTCCGCAACTGGTGGATTGTTCCGCCTGGTCCCATCGAGCTTTCAGCAGTGTACCGGAGCGGTCGACCCCAACCCCTCGCCCACTTTTTCCTGATGCGACACTCGCCGCCGCCGATAGACAAAGTGAATCGCCGCCCCGGAGGATTTCTGCTGCGGCGAGCCTGCGAGTGCGCAAGCCCCCATGGCCTCTCCGCTGCAATCCGGTACACCCCAACAGGCGCCTGCCCCTTCCGCGCCGATCACCGCCCCCAGCCGCTACCTTGGGCGCCAACCCATCCTCGATGCCCAGCGCCGCCTTTTCGGCTACGAGCTCTTCTACCGCGCCGGCAAAATCGATCACTTCTCCGGCGATCCCGATCTGGCCACGCGCGAGGTCATCGACCACTGGCTGCTGCTCGTTCCCGATTCCACCCGCACCGCCTCCTTCGTGAACTGCACCCGTACCACCCTTGTCGACGGCCTCGTCACCCTCCTTCCCCCGGAGTCCACCGTCCTCGAGATTCTCCCCACCATCGAACCTGATCCCGAAGTGATCGATTGCTGCCTCGCCCTCAAAAAACAGGGTTATCGCTTCGCTCTCGATGGCTTCCTCCCCCAGTCCTCGCGCACTCCCTTCCTCCGTTTCGCCGACTTCATCAAGATCGACTTCCTGGCCGCGGACTTCGATCTCCGGCGCGCAATCTACGCCATGGCCGCCGGCAGCGGCGCCCATCTCCTCGCCGAAAAGATTGAGACCGATATTCAGCTGCGCATCGCCGTCTCCGAAGGCTGCACCCTCTTTCAGGGCTACTTCTTTTCGCTGCCCGTCCTCCTCTGCTCCCCCACCATCCCCCAGAACTACTTCGTCTACCTCAAGCTGCTGGCCGCTCTCCATCATTCCCCCACCGATCTGCGCAAAATCGAAAAGCTGATCTCCGCCGACGCCTCGCTCTGCTATCGCGTGCTGCGCCTCGCCAATTCCGCGCTTCAGGCGCATCCCGGCATCATCTCGACCATTCGTGAGGCGCTGCTGATGGTCGGTGATGAACCGGTTCGCAAGATGGTCACCGTGGCCATGGCCGGCGCGCTGACGGCTCATCGCTCCCTCCCCCTCATTTCCATGGCCCTCTCCCGCGCCCAGTTCTGCGAGTTCCTCGCGCCCTCCCTCTCCGAGCAGCCCGCCCAGTTCTATCTCCTCGGCATCCTTTCTCTGCTCGACGTGCTCCTCGAAACCCCTCTCCCTCGCATCCTGCAGGTGCTCCCCATTCCCCCCGCCATGAAATCGGCGCTGGAGGGCGATCGCAGCGCCGCCTGCCGCGCCCTCGAACTGGTCCGCAGCCTCGAAGCCTGTGACTGGAATCGCTGCGAGCAGATCCAGCATCAGCTCGGCCTGGCGGAAGGCGCCATCGCCGCTATGTATGCGCAGTCGCTGCGCTGGGCCTCCACCATGGTCAGCCAGGAACTCCTCCCCTGATCCGCTCCACCCTGCACCCTGTACCCTGCACCCTGCACCCTGTACCCTGCACCCTGTACGCTGTACCCTGTACCCGATGACCAGCCTGCGTACGGCCAAGCGGTTCGTGTTCCCCCTGCTCGGTCTGTGGGTGTTGCTCTACGCCTCCTTCTCTGTCTTCACGCCTCCGCTGCTCGACGGCTCCGACGCCCTCACTGCGGTCATTGCGCGTGAAATGGTCATCGGCGGCCACTGGATCATCCCCTGGGCCAACGGCATCCGCTACGCCCAGCGTCCTCCACTGCTCTACTGGGCTGTCGCCGTCAGCTTCGGCATCTTCGACGTCAGCGACTGGGCCGCGCGCATCCCCCTCGCCCTCGGCACTCTGGCCCTCTTCATCGCCACCTTCTCCTTCGGACGCCGCCTCTTCCACTCGCCGGCCGCCGCCTTCTACGCCGCGCTCACCCTCCTCACTTCCTGCGGAGTCTTCCTCTTCGGCCATCTCCTTCTGCGCGACGTCTTCCTTTGCCTCTGGCTCACCCTCGCCCTCAACTTCTTCTGGCGTTCGCTCCATCAGGAAAAGCACGTCCTCGAAAGCACCATCGGCTTCGCTGTCTGCTGTGCGCTGGGAGTCCTCACCCGGGGGTTCGCCGGCGTCCTTCTTCCCCTCGCCATCGCTTCTCTCTATTTGCTTTTCACCGGCAAGCTCCGGTACTTCGCCCGCTGGCAGATCGTCCCCGCCGTCCTGGCCTTTCTTGCTGTCGTTTTGCCGTGGCACATCGCGGTTGACAGAGCCAGCGTTCGCGAAGCGATGGTCTCCCTCCTGCCGCCCATGGCTGGCGGACGCGTCCCCCTCCTCATCTTCTGGCTGCTGCCTCTTCTCTGGATCGCCCCCTGGTCCATCTTTTCCCTCCGCGCTCTCCGCATCGGCGCCGCTTCGCCCGATCCCGACCGCCGCGGCCAGGCTCGTCTCCTCTGCGTCCTCTGGATCCTCGCCGTCCTCGTCTTCTTCAGCTTCGCCGCCCGCCAGGAATTCAACCTCGTCTCCGCGCTCCCGCCCATGGCCCTTCTCGCCGGCGGATGGCTCGCTGAAGACGAGTCGCTCCCCCACCATCAGGGCCGCATCGCTGCGTGGATCCTCTTCTTCCTCGGCATGGCCGCGGCCGCTGTTGTCGCTTACCTCCTCATCGTCGCCCCCCGCCCCGCGCCCGGCGCTGACATTGCCACCCTTCTCCGCCCCAACTCCGGCCATCACGCCGTCTTCTTTGGCTTTCTCTTTGACCTCACCCGCTCCGCCATCGGAGCCTTCAAAGTCCCGCTCTGGATCGCCCTCTTCTCCCTCCTCGTCGGCGTCTCCGCCTGCCTCTGGTACCGCCTCCGCGACAACGCCCGCATGGCCAACTGCTTCCTCGCCGGCATGATCGTTGCCATCCTCATCGCCGCTCATCTCGCGCTCAATATTTTTTCCCCGGTGCTGTCATCGGCCATCCTCGCTGAGGCCATCAAGCCCGAAGTCCGCCCCAGCGAGCTCGTCGTCGTCAACGGCCCGTTTGAAAACGCCTCTTCCTTCGCCTTTTATCTCGAACGCTCTGTGCTCCTCCTCAATCCCCCCGCTACGTCGAACGCCGCTCCGCCCCCCGCACCCTGCACCTCAGCCGGCCAGGTGAAGACCGAGGTCACCGTCAAAGCGACCATGGGCCCTCCGCCCACTCCGACGTTCCTGATCGACAACGCGGCCCTCTGCGGACTCTGGCAAAGCCAGCAACGCGTCTGGCTCTGGACCACCCCCCAGACCCTCCCCACCCTTCCCGGCGACATCTACGTCATCGGCCGCAGCGGCGGCAAAGAAGTCGTCAGCAACCAGCCCAACGTCGGCGGCGCCAGCTTCTAGTCAAGCCCCTCCGCTCCGAACCCTCTTCGCCATCGCTCCCTGGTCGTACCCACAAATCCATCTAAAGTTGGTTGTTGACTGCGACGTCAATCCGGCATCCTTGCAGGACTTATGCTCAAAGCCTCCTCAGGGCTTCTCTGCCTTCTTTCGCTCGCCTCCGCCGCCGCCGCTCAGACCTTCGTCGCCACACCTGACCCCGCAGCAGCCGCAGCCCCCGCACCCGCGTCTGGTCCCGCCGGCCATCCGGTTACCTTCTCCATCTATGAGCGCGCCCGCAACGACAATTGGCAGTGGTTCGCCGCGCCGCCCTTTTCCGACAACTACTCCTACCTCCAATCCCTGCTCCGCATCAGCGTCGCCCAGCGCATCCATCACTGGGACTGGCAGGCCGAGCTCGCCCAGACCTGGGTGGGAGGCGTGCCCAGCGATGCCGTCGCCACCGTCTCCGCGCAGGGCCAGCTCGGACTCGGCGGCACTTACTATGCCGCCAACGGCAACAACTCCGAACCCGCCGCCGCCTTCTTCAAGCAGGGATTTCTCCGCTACAACGCCGGCGACGATAAAAACATCCGCCTCGGCCGCTTCGAGTTCTTCGAGGGCGTCGAGACCCATCCCAAGGACCCCACCGTCCTCTGGCTCCAGAACAACCGCGTCCAGCAGCGCCTCATCGGCAACTTCGGTTTTGCCAACGCCATGCGCAGCCTCGACGGCATAGACGCCCACTACGGCTCCGGCTCCTGGAACCTGACTGCCATGGCCGCCCGCGCCGATCAGGGCGTCTTCAACATGAACGGCAATCCCGAGATCAATGTCGACGCGCAATACCTCGCCTTTTCCCGCTCTGCCGCAAACGGCCGCGTTATCATGCGCGCCTTCGGCATCGGCTATCACGATGGCCGCACCGGCATCACCAAAACCGACAACCGCCCCGCCGCGGTCCGCGCCGCCGACCACAAAAACATCCGTCTCGGCACCTATGGCGGCGACCTCATCGCCACCCAGCCCGCCGGGCCCGGCACTTTCGACTTTGTCTTCTGGGGAGCATTGCAGAACGGCAACTGGGGCGCGCTGACCCAAAGCGCCGGCGCTGCCGCCCTCGAAGGCGGCTACCGCTTCACCAAAGTTCCTACCATGCCCTGGTTCCGCGGCGGATGGTGGCGAGCCACCGGCGACAACAACAACGCCGACTCAAAGAACAACACCTTCTTCCAGGTCCTGCCCACCCCGCGCGTCTACGCCCGCCTGCCCTTCTACAACCTCATGAACTCCACCGACGGCTTCGTCCAGCTCATTGACAAGCCGTGCAAGACCTCGTGCACCTGGGATCTGCGCAGCGACCTCCACTGGCTCGACCTCACCTCGGGCCATGACCTCTGGTATCTCGGCGGCGGCGCCTTCGACAACAAGGTCTTCGGCTTCACCGGCCGCCCCGCCAACGGCCACACTTCGTTCGCCTCGGTCGCCGACATCAGCTCCGACTGGCAAGCCACCAAAAACGTCGCCTTGAACTCGTACTACGGCTACGGCTGGGGCAAGAGTGTCGTCGGCGCCATCTATCCCACCAACAAGAATATTCAGCTCGGTTATGTGGAGCTCATCTACCGCTGGGGCATTACGTCGGGAGGAGCGAAGCCAAAGTAAGGCGACTGCGGTCGCATTCGGCCCGTAAGGACGAATCCAATTCGGCCTGACAACTTAGAATGACCTCCTGTGCTCAACGCCACAGAATCCGATCGTGTGCACGTCGTTCTGGTCAACAGCCGTAACCCCCTCAATATCGGCGCCGCCGCCCGCGCCATGTCCAACTTCGGCTTCCCCCACCTGCGCGTGGTGCATCCCTACCCCATCGCCTTTCAGGAGGCGAAGTCCGCAGTCAATGCCGAGCCGGTCCTCACTGCAGCCGAACAGTTCGAGCACCTACCCGAGGCCATCGCCGACTGCACCCTCGTCGTCGGCACCACCGGCGCCCAGCGCAATCTGCTGGAGCCAGTCTCAACCCTCGAATCTGCCGCCCCAATCATCCAGGCCCACCTCCGCTCCGGTTCCCAGGTAGCCATCCTCTTCGGATCGGAAAAAGTCGGCCTGTCCAATCACGACCTCAGCCACTGCCACCTCCTCCTCCGCATTCCCACCCACCCCGAACACCCTTCCATGAACCTCGGCCAGTCCGTGGCCGTCGTTCTCTACGAGCTCATTCGCCAAACCGGCCCGGAAGATCCAGAAGCGCCCGCCCCCAATTCCCCCCTCGCCACCGCAGGAGAAAAAGAACGACTCATCGCCCTTCTCCTCGAAGCGCTCTCCTTCAACGGCTACCCCCATCGCACTACCCAGGCCACCATCGAGGCGAAAATCCGCCGCCTGGTCCGCCACCTCGCGCTCACGCCGTCGGATCTGCACCACTGGCTCGGTCTCCTCCGCCAACTCCTCTGGAAGCTCCGCGCGACCCAGCGCCCGCCACAAGAATGACCCCGCGCCAGCCGCCGTTTTCTGCCCGCCGCCCGTCCCCGGTCCTATAATCCTTCCACCCCGTGGCCGACCCCACCTTCGCCATCGATGAAGCTCTCCAGGCCGATCTCCACGCCGCCCGCGTGATTCAGCTCGCCGGCAAGCGAGCCCTCCGTGCCGCCTTCGTCGGCTTCTTCGTCGACATGTTCGACGCCTATCTCCCCGTCGTCGCCCTGGGCCCCGCCATGGTCTACTTCCAGCCGCCCACGCTGAGCCCGGCACTGCAATCCACGCTGTTCTACGTCGTATTCGCGCTTTCCCTCGTCGGCCGTCCCGTAGGCGCGGCGATCTTCGGCCATTACAGCGACAAAATCGGCCGCCGCCGCGTCACCCTCATCTCCATGGCCGGTTTCGCGCTGGTCACCTTCCTCATCGGCCTGTTGCCCGGCTACGAAACCTGGGGACTCTCCAGCGTCGCGCTCCTCATCGTCCTGCGCTTCGTCGACGGCGTCTTTCTCGGTGGCGAATACACCGGCGCCAATCCTCTCGCCATGGAGTACGCTCCGAAAGCCAAACGCGGCATCTGGTCCGCCTTCATCCACACCGGCTTTCCTATTTCGCTGGCATCCATGTCGCTGCTCACCACCGCGCTCCTGCGCTGGATCCCCGCAGGCTCGGCACACTCCGCCTATGCCATATGGGGCTGGCGCATTCCGTTTTTCATCGGAGCCCTCCTCGCCGCCGGTGTCTTTCTCTACGCTTACCGCCACGTTCCTGAGAGCAAAGTCTGGACCAAAGCGCAAAAAGTCCGCTCGCCCCTCAAAGAACTCGGGCGCGGCGACAATCCCCGCGTGCTGTTCCAGGTCTTCCTCGTCATGAGCGGCGCCTGGTTCACCCTCAACACCGTCACCTCCATCCTCCCCGGTGTCCTCGCCCTCCGCCACGTCAGCAGCATCGTCGTCACGAACGCGCAGCTGATCGAGAACCTGATCATGATGTTCGTGTTCGTCCCCTTCGGCATCCTCGGGCAACGCATCGGCCGCAGAACCGTGCTTTCCCTCCTCGGCCTCGCAGGATGCACCATCGGTCCCATCCTCTATTACGTGCTCGTGAAGTCCGGCTATAGAAATACTGTCGAGCTCGTCGTGCTGGTCACGCTCATCAATCTCTGCGCCACGCCCGTCTGGGCCTTCGTCACCGCCTACATCAACGAGCGATTCACCACCGGCGTGCGCGCCTGCGGCTACGGCATCGGCTACAGCGCCGCCACCATCATCCCGGCCTTCTCCTCCTTCTACATGCTGGGACTCAAAGCCCTCGGCATGCCCTACGAGTACACCGAAGTGGCCCTCTTCGCCCTGGGCGGTCTCCTGCTCATGATCGGCGCGCTCGCCGGTCCCGAAACCCGCCACGTCGAAATTTCCTGATCGCGACTCATCCCTTTCTTCCGGCCTGCCGTCGGCAATCCCCGCCCCTCATCGCAAAGTGCGTGCCCCAAACCCCCTCCCGGCCCCACACTCCAAGCTGAGAGGTAAACATCCCATGACCTTCAGAACGCACTTCCTTTCCCTCATGCTTTGCGCCGGGTCTGTGCTCCTCGCCCAGCCCCTCCTCGCGTAGTCGCCTTCGCCTCAAACCTGGGACCTTCCCCACGGCACCGCCGTCATTGACTCCGGCCCCCGCACCTACCATTTCTCCGTCATTTACTACTCGGCCAATCGCACCGGCGACGTCATTCACCGCCAGCAGGTCACCGGCGACTACACGCGCGGCCTGCCCAACGGGGACGTCGAGTGGAAGAATGTCTTTGACGCCCAGGTAGACGGCGCCACCGCTCCCTTCCCTGCGACGCCGAAGCTCGACTTCATGGAAGGCTTCCGTTATCGCAACGATATGGGCGCAACCCTGGCCCCGGATTTCTTCAAATCCTTCCCCCCGACCGCCGTCATGGAGCGTAACCTCGTGTGGGATACGGGCATGTTCGAGTGGTTCGGGCAAGGTTTCTTCGACCGCCTCCAGCTCAACCAGCCTCTCCAGATCCTCAACAATCAGGACGTCAACATGCCGGCCATCGGTACATTCCACAACCAAAACGGTATCCTCGAATACGTCGGCCTCTCCCAACGCAACGGCCAGCAGTGCGCCGTCATCGACTACCGCGCCTTCCTCAATCCCGTGCAGCTTGCCATGAGCGGCATGACCATGCAGGCCCGCAGCGATTACTGGGGCGAGATCTGGGTCTCCCTCGCGACAAAACAAATCGAGTACGCGACCATCAATGAGGAAGTCAACGGTGAGTTGAAGCTTCCCGGCCAGGACGCCGCCCAGCCCCTCAGCGTCTTCCGCGTCGGCTCCTTCGAACCGGTCGCGGGGAAATGAGGGAGTTGGCCCATGACCTCCTTCGTTAGTTCTGCGCGGGGCCGATGGATCTTCTCGATCCTGGTCACCAATCTCTCCGTCGGCCTCGTGCTCCTCATCCTGGCCGTTGCCGGCCAGTTTCCCACTGCTCATGTCTTCTTCAGGACGCTCGCCTACACCCTGATCTTTGCCAATCTCACCGGCATCCTCGGCATGGTCGTCATTGGCGCCATAACCGAACGCCTCGCACGCCGCCAGCTTCCGGTGGTTGCCGTCAGCATTGCCGGCATCGCGTTCATCGTGCCGCTCGGCTGCCTGGCTGCCCAGGCCCTTCTCGTCTTCCTCGGCTTCGCTGCTCGCCAAAACTTTTGGGCTCAGTACCTGCAGACTCTCAAAGTGGCAATGCCCCTGGCCATCGTCTTCGGACTTGGCGCGCTGGCTTACGCCTCCCTGCGTGGCCGCCTGGAAGTCGCCGAGCTGCGGCTTCGCCAAAAAGAACTGGCCGAAGAGCGCACCAGCAAGCTCGCCGCCGAAGCCCGGCTTCGCTCCCTCGAATCGTGGATCCATCCCCACTTCCTCTTCAACACCCTCAACTCCATTAGCGCGCTCATCGCCTCCGATCCCGCCCGCGCCGAGCAAATCGTCGGCCGCCTCGCCACCTTGTTGCGCGCCTCACTCGATTCCAGCAATCATTCCCTCATCCCTCTGCGCCAGGAACTCGCCATGGTCGAAAGCTACGCCGACATCGAAAGGGTCCGTTTCGGCGAAAAGCTCCGCTGCTCAATGAATGTCCCGCCCGAGTTGCAGGAAACAAAAGTGCCGCCCTTATCCGTGCAGTCCCTCGTCGAAAACGCCGTCAAGCACGGCATTACTCCGCAGCCCAACGGCGGAGAATTCCAGGTCACCGCGCGCGCCACCGACGGCGCCGTCCACATCGAGGTCCGCGACTCCGGCCCCGGTTTCGACTTCTCCGCCATTCCCGGCGGCCATGGCCTCGACAAGCTCGTCCAGCGCCTCGACGCCCTGTTCGGCGCCAACGCCAGCCTCAGCGTCTCCCGTCACGACGGCTATTCTGTGGTGGAAATGATCGTGCCCCGCATATGAAACTGCGCGCCTGGCTCGTCGACGATGAACCCCTCGCCCTCGACCGTCTCCGCCGCCTCCTCGATCGCACCGGCCGCGTCGAAGTCACCGGCGCAACCACCTCTCCCGAAGACGCCGTCGCGGCCCTCACCGCCGATCCTCCCGACGTCTGCTTCCTCGACATTCAAATGCCGCGCCTCAACGGCTTCGAGGTCCTCGCCCGCCTTCCAACGCAGCCCATCGTCGTCTTCACCACCGCGTACGACCAGTACGCGCTCAAGGCCTTCGGTGTAAACTCCGTCGACTACCTCCTCAAGCCCATCGAACCCGAGGCCCTCGATCGCGCTCTCAACAAAGTCGAACGCCTGCGCGGCTCGGGCCAGACCTCCGCCCAACCCGACCTGCAAACCCTCCTCACCCAAATCACCGGCGTCCTGCGCGAAGCAAAACCCGAATACCCCGACCGCATCGCCTCCCGCCTCGGCGACCGCCTCTGGTTCCTCGACCTCCACAAAGTCACCCACTTCTACGCCGAAGACAAGCTCACGTGGGCCGTCTCCGAAGGCAAGCCATACTGCGTCGACCACTCCATCGCCGAACTGGAAAAGAAACTCGACCCGAAAAAGTTCGCCCGCATCCACCGCGCCACCCTGGTCAACCTTGCCTGGATCCGCGAAGTCTCATCCCTCCCCGGCGGCAGCCTCAACATCCGCCTCAAAGACGACAAAGCCACCGACCTCACCGTGGCCCGCGACCGCGCCCACCACTTCAAAACGCAGGCTGGCCTGTAACCATGACAACATCCGCTTATGACGTGATCGTCGTCGGGCTGGGCGCCGCAGGCAGCGCCGCTTTGTGCCACGCAGCGCTGTCCGGAGCGCGCGTCCTCGGTATCGATCGCTTTCATCCGCCACATGAGTTTGGCTCCAGCCATGGCGAAACCCGCATCACCCGCCAGGCGATCGGCGAAGGTCTGCAGTTTGTGCCTCTGGTCCTGCGCGCCAACATCCTGTGGCGCGAACTCGAAGCAGCAACCGGCAAGCAACTTCTCGTTCAGAAGGGCGGACTGGTCCTCGCAGATGATTCGACGCACGGCCCAGGCGCGGCGTTCTTCCAGCAGACCGTCGAAGCCGCCCGCCAATTCGCGATTCCCCATCAAATCCTGAGCTTCTCCGAAGTACGAGACAGGTTTCCGCAGTTTGCTTTTCCAAACGGCGACGGAGGAGCCGCGTATTTTGAGCCCGGCGCCGGCTATCTCTTCGTCGAGAAGTGCATCGCGGCCCACCTGGAACTCGCCACGCAGAAAGGTGCAACAATCCACGGCGGCGAAATCGTAACTGCCATCGTTCCGTCTTCGAGCCACGTTCTGGTTCAGACCGATAAGGACAGTTACGCAGCTTCCTCGGTAGTCCTGACCCCCGGTCCCTGGATGCCGGACTGGACGGCCCGGATATGCGGCCTTCCCGCGAGCACATTCCAGGTCTACCGGCAGACTCTCTATTGGTTAGCCATCGGCCAGCGCCAACACCTCTTCGCACCGGAACGAATGCCGGTCTTTATCTGGAGCACGGCGTGCCAGGAAAAGAACTTCTACGGGTTCCCCAGTCTCGACGGTGAATGTCTCAAGATCGCCACCGAACAATTCGACGCGCCCACTCCCGCGGATGCGCCCCCCACCGCCGTAGAAGAGGAGCAAGTGCGAAGCTTTCACCGTGACCTTGTGCAGAAGCGGTTCCCCGATGTGACCGCAAGAGCCGTCAGGACCACGACGTGCTTTTATACGATGACCGCGGATCACAGCTTCGTCATCGATCATGCAGTCGATTCCGATCGCCTCTGGTTTGCCTCCGCTTGTTCCGGACATGGCTTCAAACATTCCGCAGCCATCGGCGAAGCCCTCGCACAGAAAGCCTTGGGACAGGAGACGACCCTTGACCTCAGCCCATTCGCCCGCAGCCGCCTGGTCGTCAGCTAATGCTGCCGTTCACGTCGCGGGCCAAAGCGCCAAGGCAGGTCCGCGAAAAACAACCGGCGGCAAGAGTAAAACGCCTGGTTGAGCGAGACAACGAGAGGACCAGAATGCTTTCGCGCAAGAATGTATCGTCCATTCTCATCATCGCTTTCTTCAGCGCGCAGG
This sequence comes from Acidobacterium sp., assembly GCA_003131625.1. GTDB lineage: Bacteria > Acidobacteriota > Terriglobia > Terriglobales > Acidobacteriaceae > Palsa-343. The sequence goes on from PKVY01000142.1 coordinate 43,289, forward strand.
TCGCCCCCGCGGAGGACCTTTCTCCCCAAACCTGGAACGCCGCCGACAGAACGCGCGTGGAAGATCTGCAAATGAGTCCCTTCGCACCGCGAGTCAGAGCGGTCCAGGGAACCTCCGCGATCATTTGCGACACCGGCTCTCCCATCGCCGTGTATGCAGGCATGCAGGCGTTGAACGCCGGCGGAACCGCGGCCGATGCCGCAGCTACCGTCGCCCTCACCCAGATTGCGACTGAACTCGGCTCCTACGTCTCCTACGCTGGCGTTCTGCAGCTCATTTACTTCGACGCAAAGTCCAACAAGGTCTACTCGCTCGGAGCGGGATGGAATTCCTACCGCGCTGAGAACGACCCCAGGAGCATTCCCGTCTCGGCTCTCGGACTCCCTGGGCTGTCAACAAAGGACGATACGAATGCGGAAGGCCGCAAGACTCTGGTGCCCGGCTTTATGGCCGGCATTGAGGCCATGCACAACCGGTTCGGCAAGCTTCCCTTTCAGGATCTGTTCCAGCCAGCGATCTGGTACGCACAAAACGGAGTGAAGGTAACGCCTCTACTGGCCTTCTATTTCTCCTCGCAGGGCAAGTTCCTGTCTCGAACTCCGGAGGGCCGGCAATTCATGAGTCAAGCCGGCAACGAAATGCCGAAGGCGGGGGATCGCTTCGTCCAGGCCGACTTAGCAAAGACCCTCCGCGACGTCGCGGAGCACGGCGCGCAATCAATGTATACGGGGGCCTGGGGACAGCAGTTCGTCTCCGCCGTTCAGAAGGACGGCGGCAAGGTCACGATGGATGACATGGCTGCCTACCAGCCCACATGGGTGGAACCCATCTCTACGGAATTCACAGGACAGTCGGTCTTTGCTCCCGGCGGTTCAAACGAAGGCGGGCAGCAGGTTCTGGAGGCTCTGAATTTCGCAGAGGAGATGAAGCTCGACCAGCAGCAGCCCTATTGGAAGGACCCTGCGGTTTTCAGCCACCTCTCGCGAATCCTGCAGTTCGTCGAAACGGGCCCATATTCCACTCCGGAAGTAGCCGCGTTCCAGCGCGAACACAATCTCAACTTCTCTTCGGACGACCGCGTTACGAAGGCGTACGCGAAGGCGATGACCCCGATGCTCCAGCGCGATCCGCATTCGGTCCCGGCCTCGCAGAGCCCCAACCATAGTGCCGGCGTAGTCGTAGTCGATCGCTGGGGAAACGTGGCCGCTCTCGTGCACTCCATCAACACCATGCCCTGGGGGACAACCGGAATCGTCGTCGGGGGAATTCCCCTGTCCGATGCCGCGGGGTTTCAGCAAAGTCGCCTCGTCAATGTCAAACCGGGCGCTCGCGTTCCCGACGATATGGCCCCCGCCATCGTTTTGAAAGCTGGCAAGCCCGTCCTGGCTGTTGCCACCGTCGGCGTCTCCCTGGTTCCGGAGACGGTGCGCGTCATTCTCGGAGCTTTGGGAAACCACGCTGATCCAGGCACTCTGCTGGCCGCGCCTCCCTTGCTCTACAATTTTGAGGCTCCAGAGCCAGGCAAGTCCTGGGCATGGAAGCGGCAGCTTGTGCCGGAAAGCGCCTATGATCCCGCCTTCCTTCAGCAGTTGCAATCGCTCGGCGTCGACGTGCGCCAGGAAACAAAGGCGCAGGTCCTTGCGCTCAGAGGCACCGCCGCGTTCGCAACCATCGACGAGAGGGGTCTGCGAACTGCAGAAGATCCGGCCGTCATAGACTTCGCGGATGCCAATTGACGTTGCCTCGCGTCAGCAACCGCGCACCCGCTCCTCACTAAACATCCTCCACGCTCCGCGTCCGCGGATCCTTCACCCTCTGCATTAGTCCCGCAGCAATCAGCATGAAAACGCCGCCGGCAATGATCGCGTAGATGCGATTGTTGTTGAGCAGATGCACCATGATCCACCCGAAGAACAACGACGCCAGGATTTCCGGCGTGACGATGAAGAAGTTAAAGATGCCCATGTACACACCGGTTCTTGCCGGGGGCAGGGAAGCGGCCAGCACCGCATAGGGCATCGACAGCGTGCTCGCCCACGCAATTCCGATCCCCACCATCGTCAGCAGCAGCACGTATTTGTCGTGAATCACCACCACCGACATCAGTCCCACCGCGCCGCACACCAGGCAAAGCGTGTGGGTGTGCTTGCGCCCGAGCTTTCTCGCCATCGGCGCCAGCACAAACGAGAACCCAAAGCACACCGCGGAGTAAACCGCGAAGCAGATTCCGCCCCACTCCACGCCCGCTTTGTACAGCGGCGACGCCGGATCATTCGCGCCGAAAACGTTGTGCGCCACAGCAACCGGAAAATAGAGCCACATGCAAAACAGCCCCAGCCATGTGAACAACTGCACCGGCCCCAGCTTGCGCATCGTGTCCGGCATTTCCGCGATCGCCTGCAGAATCTCCTTCGCGTTTGCTGCGAGCCCCGCTTTCTGCGCTTTCGCCTTGCGAAAAGCCTCCAGATCCTCCGGCGGATACTCCTTCGTCGTCACAATCGTCCACAGCACCGCGCCCAGAAACACGGCAGCCCCGATGTAAAACGAAAGCCGCACCGTCGTCGGAATCACGCGTGCGTCTCCAGCCGCTTGCTGCAGGTGAACCACATTCGTCAGCAGCCACGGCAGCGCCGACGCGATCACCGCGCCCAGTCCGATAAACAAACTCTGCATCGCGAACCCCGCCGTCCGCTGCCCCTCCGGCAAAATATCGGCCACGAAGGCGCGGAACGGCTCCATGCTCACGTTGATCGAAGCGTCCAGGATCCACAGCATCCCCGCCGCCATCCACAACGCCGCGCAGTTCGGCATCAGGATCAGCATCAGCGAGCTCAGAATCGCGCCCGCCAGGAAATACGGCCGCCGCCGTCCCAGCCGTCCCCACGTGCGATCGCTCGCGTGCCCGATAATCGGCTGAATCAGCAGCCCGGTCAGCGGCGCGGCCAGCCACAGGATCGGAATCTGATCCGCTCGCGCCCCCAGGTATTCGTAGATGGCGCTCATATTCGCCATCTGAAGGCCCCAGCCAAACTGGATCCCGAAGAACCCAAAGCTCATGTTCCAGATTTGCCAGAAACTGCGGTCCGGCTTGCGAAAGGTCGCTGCTCCCGCCGACGCGCCAGTCCCCGGTTGCGCATGAAGCTCGGTCTGCGTGCTCATTGCCCGTCCCGTCCCCCGCTTCAAACCGAGCGGCCAACGCCCGTCGAAGCGCCGCAAGCATAGCACTCCCAGGCCCCGGCGCGGAACAGAACTGGAGTACCCAACGGTTGACCATCCCCGCACTGGCCCGATAAACTAGATTGGTTTGGCGATTCTGCCTGTCCCGCGTGTCTCCGGGATCCTTTCCTGCGGCTCAATCCGCCGGAGAGTGCAAGAGTTCCGCCCAGCTCAGATTTTTGTCGCGCCCGCCGGCTTTCGGTGGATTCTTGTCGCGGGCGCCGGAGGAATTATGTACGCGGTCATCCGCACTGGTGGTAAGCAGTACCGGGTTTCCCCCGGCGATCTCGTCAACGTCGAAAGCCTCAAGCCCGCCGATGACGGGAAGGTCGAATTCGCCGACGTTCTCGGCTTCTCCGCCGAATCCGGCTCGCTCCTCAAGCCGAAGTCCGCGAAGGTCCTCGGCACCGTGGTCCGCAACGGCCGCGACAGCAAGATCCTCGTCTTCCACTTCAAGCGCAAGAAGCAGTACAAGAAGCTCCAGGGTCACCGCCAGGGCTACACCCAGGTCCTCATCAGCGAGATTCAGGTCGACGGAGACACCTACAAAGCCTAGTTGGCGACGCGGAAGTGGGCGAGGGCGCTCGAATTCAGATTTTGTAACAGGGCACGACTTCAGTCGTGCCGACATTGCAGCAGAGGTTCGGGGCTTGAGCCCCTGAGGGATTCAATGGCACACAAAAAAGGTTTAGGCAGCTCCAAAAACGGCCGCGACTCCAACGCTCAGCGCCTCGGCGTGAAGCTCTTCGCCGGCCAGACCGTCACCGGCGGCTCCATCATCGTTCGCCAGCGTGGCACCAGGATCAAGCCCGGCCTCAACGTCGGCCGCGGCTCCGACGACACCCTCTTCGCCAAAATCGACGGCCGTGTGAAGTTCATCGACCGTGGCCGCGGCGGCCGCTTTGTCGCCATCGAGCCAGTCGCGGCAGTCGCCGCGAAATAATCCCGCACCACCCGCCAAACATCAGGGCCGGACTCCCATGAGTCCGGCCCTTTCCGTCTGCCCGCCCGGTTTCCCTCCCAAATGACGAAAGCCCCGGAGAACCCGGGGCTTTCGCGTAGGAGGAGGAACAGCTTTATCGAGGAGCAACCACCGGGTTCTTCGCAAGCACCCGATCGACCACCCCTTCGATGTCCTGCAGGAAGAAACCCGTCGGCGCACCTGCCGGAACTGCTTCCGGCATCTGTCCCAGGCCCTTGGCCAGCGCGTTCCACCGTGCCAGCATCGACTGCGGCGGCAGCACGATCAAGTTGCGCTCAGCTGCCGGTTCCGGCACCAGGAAGTACACCGTCCAGATCGCATAAACCCCAAGCACCACTGTTTGCTGCACGCTGTTCGCAGTCGAAACCAGACCCGGATAACGCCCCGAGAGCGCCGTGAAAACCAACTCTGTTGCCGCCTGGACGCCAAAGCCCAGCCCGATGCCGAACAGCCGGCTCCGGAAAGACCGCCCCAGCGAGTGAATCGAGAGTGCGAGGAATGCCAGCAGGCAGAGCTCCATGACGCTCACGCACCGCATCGTCTGCAGGGAAAGGGGTCCGATCTGATCTCCGTTATTACTTGGTATAGCGGTGGCAGGCAGAGCAACAGCGCCCACGGCAACCACGATGGAAACGATGCTGACCCACCGGAATGCCAGCAAGCCAAGGCGACGCAGGCCGGGAACCGGCTCCATCACCCGTTTAAATACTTCCTGCACCACAAAGAAGATGGAGACCGCCGAGGCAATGTAACAGATCCAGAATCCGTAGAAGTAAGCGACGTAGCGGGGAGAGGGAAGAACCGGAGCGGTCCCACCGAAGTTCCAAATCACTTCAAGGTAGGCCAGCGAAGCCAGGCGCACGACGATGAGGGTTGCCATGGCTGGCAGTCGGCGCGCCGAACCCGACTTGAAAAATGAAAAGGCGACCAGTACCAGCAACACCGGTTCAAGCCTGATCAACAGATCTTGAAGATGGGCCATGGCCTCCTCCCTCAGTCTTCCGAGGATAGCGAAGGTGCCCTGGCTATCTCAAGCAAAATCCTTGAGAAACAAGCCTTACCCCTGCCACTTTCGTGGTAGGTTAGTTACCGTAGTGACTGGTTCTGGGCTCTTAGTTCCCAGACCCGTTGCAACCCTTGGGACCGCAGGTCGGAATCGGCATCGCCGCAACAAGGGCGTTTCCAGTTCCGTTGCAACCCTTGGGACCGCAGGTTGGAATCGGCATCGCTGCAACAAGGGCGTTTCCAGTTCCGTTGCAACCCTTGGGGCCACAGGTTGGAATCGGCATCGCTGTAACAAGACCGCTTCCGTTCCCATTGCAACCCTTGGGGCCGCAGGTCGGAATCGGCATCGCTGCAACAAAACCGCTTCCGTTTCCATTGCAACCCTTGGGGCCACAGGTCGGAATCGGCATCGCCGAAATCACCGCCTGTTGGCTCTTCAGCGTCGCATGGGAAGTGGCAAGAGCAGCCGAGGCGCCCATGGCACAGATTCCGAGAACGAGAGATCTAACGGCAAGTTTCATGACTGTTGTACTCCTCAACCAAAGTTGTACTGCACTTGGTTCTGTAGTTGTAGAGACTCCTGGCTACAGTGAGCACTATATCTGGTAACCTCCCGCATTGTTATCTCCTTTCAGTATTATCTAAGTATTAAATAGACCCTGTGACTGCCGTACGAAACGCCCCTCTTTCGCCAGTGGCTCTGGACCAGTTCACATGCCAGCGGGCGCTAGGTTAAGTCATTCAAAGTAAACTGCCTTAGACCCTGATGAATCTCGCCCTGGGCCGGTTTTCGCGCCCTCGCAGCGACTCCAGGTTCGCGCCTCGCCTCGGTTCCAGCCGCAAAAACCGCAGGTCTCGCCCAAGCGCCAGCGCCTCCGTGCCCATTGACCGCTCCGCCTATAGTCCTCAAGCAACTCATTAACCGGGTCGCCAGGAGGCTCCGCGACTCTATCTGTTCGACATCGCACACTGACGGGTCCCCGCGAACCCGCCCCCTCCCTCGTGCGGCGTCCGCAACCTCTCTAACCGCGCCCCGCCTTCTTCCCGGCGATCCGTATCGCCTCGTCGATCGCCTTCTGCGCCCGCTTCTGCCGCGATTCCGGGCTCTGGTAATAGAAGATGCCCAGCAGCTGGTTCCGCCGCTGCACCGGCGTCATCGCCCGCCACGCCTCCCGCGCCTTCGGCTGCCGCTGGAACGCCGCTTCCAGAATCGGCGGGGTGATCCGCTCCCCCTCCATCGCCAGCATCATCCGCTCCGCCCACAACTCCGCCCGCCCCGCGCGTGCCTCCGCACTCCGCGGCTGTTGCACCAGATCCGCGATTGCCTTCCGCATCGATCCGCTCAGCCCGTCGTGGAACCGCTTCAGCCCCCGGCTCTGCCGCAGCAGTTTTTCCAGCTCCGTCGGAGTCGCCGCCGGCCGCTCCTCCAGATCCGGCTCCAGCACCACCTCGGCCACGCTGCCCCTCGTCACGCCCGCGCCCTTTTGCATTTGCTTATTGACCAGCAGAATGAACCCGCCGTCTCGCGCCCTGAACAGCGACGTCCGAAACGCCAACGCCCCCGCCGCCGGCATGGCTGGCGCCGGGCGGGATCCCGCGCCCCGTCCCGATCCAGCTTTCCCCTCGCCAGTACGAACGCCGCGGATCGTGCCCCGCACCCGCAGCCCCTTCCGCTGCGGCCACACCTTCTTTGGATCGAACGGAACCGTGATGACGGTCCACATCAGGCCGGTCCCGTCCGGTCGCAGCACGCCTTCAAATTCCTTTTTCGCGTTCACGCCCAAAGCATAACCGCTAGAGCACGGGCCTTTCGCTAAGAGCTTCTCGCTAAGAGCTTCTCGCTAACAGTTTTTCGCTAACTGCTTCATCGCCGATCGCTCTTTAGCCGACCGCTTTTCCGCTCGCTTTTCGCTGCTCTTACGGCACTGGATTCGGCAGACTCGGGATCCCCGGCAACTGGTGCTCCTCATTCAGATTATGGACGTGTACAAATCCCCACACCGCCATGCCGGCGACTGCGCCGATACCAACTCCCGTCGCGATCCAGAACCCCTTCGACGCTCCCGTACGCAGATCGATCACCTCCGCGTACCGTACCGTCACCGGCTCCGGGTCGTTCGGCAGCTGCATCGTGAACGAGTCGGGGTTAATCGCGATGATCCGCCCCACCAGCGCAACCCCCGAATTCTCCTCAACACAGATCCACCCATTCACGCCGCGCTTCACGATCTTGTCCTGGACCGTAACCGCGTTGAGGGGCTTCGGCGCAGCCAGCGCCTCCGCCGGAATCAGGAAAATCGCGATCAACAGAGAGGCAACGAAAGCAGAGAATCTTCCATGAAAAACCGATGCAGAAAACTTACACAAGAAAGAGCCCATACGCGTACCTCAGCGCGGAACCGATCCAAACCCGTCAGCTCCTCTCACGCTGTCCAGGAAGACGCGCCACCCCAAAAATAGTTTCGCTATGCTGCTCCTACTTCGCCAGCGGCTTCCGCGCAAAATAGTACAGCGACCCCGCCAGCAGCGCGAACATCAGCACCGCGACCCAGTCGTGGTCCAGAAAACCCACGTGCAGCTGCAGGATGTTCTTCCCGAACGGCTCCACCAGCTTCAGCCCCACGCCCAGCAGTCCGACAATGCCGCCCGCTGCAATCAGGCCGCTCGCATACAGCGACCCCGGGCTGATCTCGCTCTCCTCCGTCACCTCGCCGGCCTTCTCCGCCGCGCGATCCACCATCCATCGCATCATGCCGCCCACAAAAATCGCCAGCGTCGTCGCAATCGACAAATACGATCCCACCGCGAACGTCAGCGACCGAATCCCCATCAACTCCACCGCCACCACCAGAAACACGCCCAGCAGCACCAGCCCCCATGGCAGCTTCTGCTGCAGAATTCCGTTGATCACCGTCGCCATCAGCCGCGCCTGCGGAGCCGCCGCCTTCTCGCTCCCGATCCCCTCCACCCACTGCACCTCAATCGTCTTCGTCTGCGGATTGTAGAGATACTTCCCGTCCGCCAGCTCATGCGATCCCAGCGCGTTCAGCAGAATGTATTGATTCCCCTCGAGCGTCGTCGCCGTCTGGTTTCCCGAAGTCCCGCCCGGCTGCAGCACGTGAATCTCTTTCCGCGTGAATGTCCCCTGGTTCTGCACCCCGTCGTGTGCCGCGGAAATATCCCACGCCTTGCTCATCGGGTGAAATTCCTCGAACCCGCGATTCATCGCGTTCAGCGTCAGCCCGATCGCAAACGTCGAAACGCACACGCCAATCATCAGCGCCACCTGCTGCTTCCACGGCGTCGACCCGACAATGTATCCCGTCTTCAGATCCTGCGACGTGTCGCCCGCATTCGCCGATGCGATGCACACCACCCCGCCCACCGTGATCGCCAGCGCGCCAAACGCCGGCGCCGTCCATCCCTTCACCAGAAACACCGCGGCGGTTGCCATTAAGGTCGCAATCGTCATCCCGCTGATCGGGTTCGCCGAGCTCCCGATCAACCCCACAATCCGCGAAGACACCGTGACAAACAAAAACCCGAACACCACAATCAGCAGCGACGCCGCCAGGTTCGCCAGCATCCCCGTCTGCGCGCCCGGCACCGGCTTTAACGTCAGAAAAATCCAGATCAGCGCCACCAGCGCCACACTTCCGCCCACCACCACCGACATCGGCAGGTCCCGATCCGTCCTCTCCTCGCTCGCCAGCGTCTCTTTGCTCTTCCGCAAATTTCCCAGCCCCGCCTTCAGCGCCCCCACAATCGTCGGCATCGTCCGCAGCAGCGTGATCAGGCCCGACGCCGCTACCGCACCTGCCCCCATCGGCCGCACATACGACGACCACAGTTCCCCCGGCGACATCTGCGCCACCGGCTTCGTCGCCGGATACAGCGCCCCCGGCAGGTGCGATCCGAAAAAGTAGATCGCCGGCATCAGCACCAGCCACGAGAACACGCCGCCGGCAAACATCGTCCCCGCCACACGCGCGCCGATGATGTATCCCACTCCCAGATACTCCGGCACCGCATCCACGCGGATCGCCGCGCCCTTCAAAATATGCTGCCGTCCCAGGTCCGGCTGATAATCCGGCGTATCCGGCCACACCCCGAAGATGCTGCTGTTCTGGAACAGCGTGTACAGCCCGCCCAGCCCCAGCCCCAGAAACACCCGTCCCGCAAACGATCCGCCCCGCTCCCCGGCCAGCAGCACATCCGCGCACGCCGTCCCTTCGGGATACGTCAGCGTCCCGTGCTCCTGCACAATCAGCTGCCGCCGCAGCGGGATCATGAACAGCACGCCCAGCCACCCGCCCAGCATCGCCAGCACAAAAATCCTGAAGTACTCCAGATCGAATCCCAGAAAAATCAGCGCCGGCAGCGTGAAGATCACACCTGCGGCAATCGACTGCCCCGCGTTCCCCGTCGTCTGAACAATGTTGTTCTCCAGAATCGACGCGCGGCCCAGCGCCCGCAGCACGCTGATCGACAGCACCGCGATCGGGATCGACGCCGCCACCGTCAGCCCCGCCTCGAGGCCGACATACACCGTCACCGCGCCAAACAGAAGCCCGAAAATGCACCCCAGCACAATCGCGCGAAACGTCAGCTCCGGCCGCGTCTCACCAGCAGGAACAAAAGGCTGAAAACTCTGCGGACTATGCGTCGTTGCCAAAGGAATTCCCTCCGACCGGATTCGGGGAAGCCTGAGTGTACCAGCCAGCCTGCACATCTGGAATTCTCTGCGGAACCGTTTCGGCAGGTTCTCCAGACGTCAGCTTCGAAGGCAGCAGAGGCCTTCTGGTTTTGTATCAGGGCACGACTTCACAGCTTGCGAAAAAAAACAGGCTTGGTTGGCCCGGGTCTCGATTTTGAGACCCGGATTCGCGCGCAGCGCGCCCTTTCCACGTACCGTGTCAGGGCACGACTTCAGTCGTGCCGAAAAGCCTCCTAAAATATCTGGGCTTTCAGCCCGCTCAGCTCGCGGTCAGAACCGCAACTTCATGATCCTCCACCGACGGAATCGCGAGGTCTTCGGCGAATACCGCGAAACGGTCGTCGTCTAACGACTCAGCCTACGCCTCAACAGCTTGCGGAAGAAAAAGCCCTCGCTGCAGTCGGCTTAGCTTCACCCCGCCACCTTGGCAACCGCCAATCTGGCCCCTCAATGCCCCTCCGCTAGGTTCACCCAACAGCAAGAAGCTTAAGCTCACAACCTTGTGCTGCCCGTGAACTAAATTCCGGGTTTCCACTTCTTAGTACTGTCTCTGAGACCAAAACGGCACCGACCCCCAATGCGCCCCCGCCAGGTTCACCCCACAGCAAGAAGCTTAAGATCAAACGGCGTGCAGACCGTACAACTGGATTCCGGACTTCCACTCCTTAGTACCGTCTCGGAAACCAAAACGGAACGCCACTCCTGCTCCACTTTGGCAAACTGACGCCAAGCGTCAGGGCCCGATTTCAAAGCCTGCTTCAGCTCGCGGTCAGAGCCGCAACCTCGTAGTCCTCCACCGACGGGATCGCAAACTCCACAACATCGCCGCTCGCCCTGAACGGAATCTCCTTCTCCGCCCGCAGCAGCGCAACCCGCTGCACCGTTCTCCCGGCGGGCAACTGCAGCCGCACCCGCTGCTCGCCGATGGGATAAAACTCCCGCAACCATCCTCGATGCGTATTCGGATTCGTGTAGTTCAGCACATGCACAGCGAATCCCGGTTCCGTCTCCCACGCAAACGCCTCAATCAGCCCGTCGCCCTCGATCCGCACCGGCGCACCATCGCCCGCAACCCAGCGAATCGTGTTCTGCAGCAAGTGGCTCAGATCCGTGTTGCCGCCGATCCATAAGCTGTGCTCGATGTTCCCGGGAAAATATGCCGTCCGGCTCCGGCCCTGCTCCCGCAAGACCACGGCCGGCTCCGTCGTCTGCCGGACAGGCGGGTAAGACAGCTCCGGTGGATACGCCACGAATCCCGGCACCACCGTCAGCACCGGATTCTCGACCGCCGCCACCGGCAGCCGATACTCCGCGCCGGGCAGCCAGTTCGTGTCCGTGAATCCCTGCACAATCGGATGCTGCCGCTCGATCCGCGCGTAAAACGGATTCGAATTCCCGCGCCGCCCAATCACCGGCCCCGCCGCATGAATCCCCAGCACATCCGCCAGCCCAATATCCCCCCGCCGATGATTCTGGTTCGAGTACATGCTCGTCTCAAACGTCGCCAGCAGCGATCCGCCCTGCTCCACGTACGCCCGCAACTGCGCGCACTGCTCATCGCTCAGCAGCGCGATGTTCGGCAGGATCAGCGCCGCATATTTCGTCAGACGCTCCAGCTCCAGCCGATCCTCATGCACAAAATCGAAGAAGAACCGCCCCTCCAGCAGCGCGGAATACAGACCGTCCATGTTGCGCTGCATGGTCATGTCATTCGGCGCCTGATAGAACAGGTTCGTCCGCTGCCCAATCACCACCCCGATATTCGCCATCGTCCGCTTGTTCTTGAAATGCGTATCGTGCTTCGCGGTCCAGCCAAAATATTCCTCGCCAAACTTCTCCCACCGCTGGTCCTCGCCCATCCCCGCCTCAGCGCCGATCACGTGATAGTACGGAACCATGCCGCTCGCCGCCGTCTCGTTCAGCCACATCCGCACTTCCGCCGGCGATTTGAAGCTCTCCCGCCAGCGCAGCGGCCCCGTCGACCACGATCCCGTAACATTCGCCGCCATCTTCCCATCCATAATGGCCCGGCACACACGTCCCTGCTGCGTGCATCCCCACACCGGTTCACCCTGCCCGCCTCGCCCCTGGTTATCGGCCTGGAACCACTGCGCCACCGCGCCCACCTGGGCCAGATTCGGCGTCGCATGGATTCCGCCGCCCATATTCGCGAAATAGAATGCCTCCGCGTTCTTCTCCTTTGCGATCCCGTCGTACAGCTTCCACAGCTCCATCACGCGATCGTTGAATTTCTCCCAGTACGCGGGCGTCTTCGCCGGCGGCAGCTTCCGGCAGATGGCGCAGTAGCACACCGGCAGGTTGAACATCGGCCAGCCGTTCATGTAGAACCCATCGACGTCATAGCGCGTGTTGATCTCGCGCATGATCGCCGGCATGTAGTCCGTCATATACCCGGTAAACATGCAGGTCTGGAACAGCTCCGGCGTATCGGGCGTCTCCAGCGCCTGCCCCTGCTCGTCACGCATGAACCACTCCGGATGCGCCGCAAGCGCATCGCCCCAGTTCAGGTCCGGACTCATCCGCGCAATCGTCCGCATCCCGCGCTTCCGCGCCGCCGCGTTCAGCTCGCCGAAGAAATCCCGATCCCCGAGATACTTCCCCTTCCGATGAAACGGCACCGTCGTCGGGTAGCACGCCAGAATCCCTGTCACGCTGACAAACACCGCCCCGGCCTTCACGCGCGCCCAGTAATTCGCCCAACCCTCCACATCCATCACCGCCGGATCATGCTCCGTGATGTTCGTCTGCCCAATGCGCCGCAGCGTTCTCAGCCAGGGAACATCGCCCGCCGCCCTCAAGCCAGCCGCGGCATGCGCGGTCCCGCTCAAAGGGTCCGTCAGAGCCGCCAGCGTTCCCGCTGCCGCACCCGCCTTCAAAAAACTGCGCCGGTTAATCACGCAGACCTCCGCCGAGCCGCACGACAAAAATGCTCGAGCGCCCGCCGAAGAATTCTAAGGGAAGAAAAGGCCCGGTGCCCAGGAAGCGCGAGCCTGGTTCCAAGCCTCGTTCAGGGAAGAGAACTCAGCCGGTGCCGCGACACCAGCGGCTCAATGGCGAAAAAGAAGCTTCGATAACTAAACGAAATCCTGAACACGCTGCCGTCGTCCAGCACCAGCTGCTGATCGTCGGGTTCGAACGCCCTCTCGCTGCAGTCGATATGGCCTTCGATCACGGGCTGCAAAAAGCTCGTCGTACCGGGCGGCCGCGCACCCTCGCGCCTCAGTCGCACATCCCGGCCAAAACGGATCAACTTCCGCGTTCCGTCCCGCTGGATGACCGTGGCCGTCTGCCCCGCCAGGCTCTGACCCTGCCGCGGCTGCCACTCTGCCGGATACGTCCCTGCGACCTCTGCCATGCCCCGAAGAGTAGCCCGCCTTTCGAAGACCTCGGAATCCCTCCGTGGCGTCAGCAACCCTACCCTCCGGTGACACACCAAAGGGGCATGACCACAGAGCCAGTCGCCCCGAAGGGAACACCCTCGACTCAAATGTCCTGAAATGGAGTAATTGGTGCCGAAGAAGGGACTCGAACTTGAGCCGTTTAGCGGGCGTCCGAGCCCGCTGGCGAAATCCTGAGCGGAGCGAAGCGAGGCCCCCGCGCTGCACCGCAGTAGTGCCACAAAAAGGTCATTGCTTCATCGTCGTCAATGTCAGAGGCTGACGACCGTGATCCAATCACCAACAAAAGAAAACGGAAATGCGGACGTGTTCCTGGGGAAGACGGCCTCGCCGAAAGGCGGCAAAACTGATCTCTAAAGAGGAGCAATTCTGATGGCCAGATGCGGCTATTCGGCGTCGGACACACTACTGAATGCGGGCGGCGAACTTGAGGATGCTACACTCCTGGACTTCTGGCAATGGGCGTATGCTGACCTGTGTGACGACGAGAACAAAGGAATCTTCGCAGAGTGGCTGGTTGCGCGTCTCATCGGTATAACGAAGACTCGACGGATTGGATGGGCGAATAGCGACCTGATCACTCCGGACGGCGTCAGGATCGAGATTAAGAGCAGTTCCTACTGGCAATCGTGGAAGCTGATCGATGAGTTCGGAGTCACGCGCCAACAGCCTCTGTATCCGGTTTCCAACGAGACGCGTATCGCATTTGCGGGTCTCAAGGCACGCGACGCAGTCGCTGTACCAGATCCTTCGATACCACCCGAATTCAAGTCTCACGTATACATCTTTGCGTTCCAGCGAGAGGCGGAGGTTGAGCGCTGGAATGCCTTGGACTTGTCCCAGTGGGAGTTCTATGTCCTTCCCGCCAACCGTATCCGGGAGCTTGGCTGGAAATCGGTTTCCCTCAAGTCCTTACGCGTAGAGCACCCACCCTTGAGCGCATCTGATCTGCGTCCGGCGGCACTGCGGGTAATCGACGACGTAAAGCGAGAGATGGGGATCCCGGCGCACCCATCTGAGGCGCGAGTCTGACAAGACCGGCGCCGGGTCCGCAACCGAAATCCTGAGCGAACGCAGCGGGTCGAAGGACCTCAACCTAAACCTGACTTAATGGAAGCGATTGGTGCCGAAGAAGGGACTCGAACCCCCACACCCTTGCGGGTACATGGACCTGAACCATGCGCGTCTGCCAATTCCGCCACTTCGGCACGCAAAGTCCTGCGCAGAACACGCTGGACGGCAGCAATTGCTAGTGTTACAAAGGCATCCACCCGTGTCAAACTACGCGCCCCGTCCCGCGCACCCACGGCGTTTCTACAGAAAGTCGTCTTCCATGACCCTACCCGTTCAGCCCAAATCCATCCCTGAGCAGCAGGCCAAAGAGATTCGCCGCATCTCCCACGACCTCAGCAACGCCCTCGAAGTCGTCCTCCAGACCAGCTTCCTGCTCGGCACCATTCCCCTCGACGACGATGCCAAAAAGTGGCGCACCATGCTCGAAAACGGCGTGCAGCAAGCCGCCGATCTCAACCGCCAGCTCCGCGAATACGTGCGCGGCAACAGCTAAACCCGGCGCAACTCCCCAGAGAACTTAAACCACCCGCAAGTTCCCTCTCCGTTTCTCCGTGATCTCTGTGTCCTCTGTGGTCAATCTCCGCTACTGGAACAACCGCGGCGCAAAATCCTTCAGATCCCGCCGCCACGTCTGCCACTCGTGCGCCGTCCCCGGCGACTCGTAAAAAACGTGCTCGATCTTCGCATCCGCCAGCGAATTGTGAAGCCGTTCCAGTCCGTTCTTCATCATCGGCGGCTCGTCGGTCCCCACTCCGATCCACAACAGGTGGACCCGTTTCGCAAACGCCGCCGGATCCGCCAGCGCCCCATGAAAGTCCGTCCTCGGGTCCAGCTTCTGGTTCCCAAAGACCAGGCCCGCGCCGCTGAATCCTCCGATATACGAAAACAGCTCAAGATGATCGAACGCGATCTGGAAAGTCTGTGCCCCACCCATCGAAAGCCCCGCCATCGCGCGGTGATCGCGATCCGTCTTCGTCCTGAAATTCGCATCGATGAACGGAATCAGCGCCTGCGTCATGTCGTCTTCAAATACCGCGAACGCCTCCTGCATAGCACGCATCATCTCCGGCGACCCAAACGGCTTTCCTGTCAGGTCGGGAGGCGTCACCCCCGCTCGCCGCGCGTACCCGTACGCCATTACCACGATCATCGGCTTCGTGCTCCCCGCCGCGATCAGATTGTCGAGGATGAAATTCGCGTGCCCCTGCCGGATCCACCCCGTCTCATCCTCACCCGCGCCGTGCTGCAGATAGAGCACCGGATACCGAACCCTGGTCTGCGTGTCATAGCCCGGCGGCGTGTACACCAGGGCATGCCGCCACGTCCCCGTCACCTGCGAGTGGTACCACACCTCGCGCACCTGCCCGTGCGGAACATCCTGCGCCGTGTAATACGTCGCTCCCGCCTCGGGGATCTCGATCATGCTCGCATCCCTGCCCCCGCCGAAAAATGCGTAGCTGCTCGGATCGCTCACCTCGGCGCCGTCGATGATCACCGTGTAGTAGTGCAGCCCCGGCGCCAAAGAGGGCGTCGTTACCGTCCAGTAGCCATCCGCCTGCTTCTCCATGTCCAGCTTCGGCCCGCTCCAGAAATTGAGCTTCACCTTGCTGGCATCCGGCGCCTTCACCCGTATCTCCGCCCGCGACTGGCTGTCCACTTTCGGATACTGCGCGTCCGGAACGTTCGTCACCGCGGGCTGAAAGTCCCCGGGCTCCTGCGCACAACAAAGACTCGCCGCTGCCATTAACAACATCACTCCCGCCAGTTTCATCTCGTCACTCTCCCCCGCGCCTGACCTGCTTCTGCATCGAACGTCAGCCGCTGTTTTCTGAATCAAGCGCATCGTACAAGAGACCAACGCACAGGACCAGTCGCATCAACGCTGCTGCCCGATTCGCCTGGCCCAGCGCAACTCCCTGAAGAACTCAAAACACCCGAAAGTTTCATCTCTGTCTCTCCGTGATCTCTGTGTCCTCTGTGGTGAACTCGACCCGCACCGCCTCGAACCCTGGAGTGAGATAATAAAGAAGCTGACAGGGATCCCCTGCTGCACACCACGGAGGGGGCGTCACGGTTTCGACGGGATCGATTGCGGCTTAGGAGGCATGTCAGGGTGTGGGCACCTGTAATCGCCTGCAAAACAAAAGTTGCCAACGATAATCTGGCACTTGCAGCTTAATTAAATAAGCTGCCGTCTTCCGCGGCTTTGCCTATGGGCTGTGAGCGGACGTCATTCAGTAGGCTGGCGGTTGCGGCTCGGTCCGTGTTGTTTGCGCGAGATCATCGGACTAGTTTCCGGCGCATCTTGTCCGTTCTGAGTGCCGGGGATGAAAACAAAGGAATCGGACAAAGCATGAACTCTCCTGGCTGACAGCGATTTCGGACGCGGGTTCGACTCCCGCCGCCTCCAC
>PKVY01000056.1 GCA_003131625.1 Acidobacterium sp.
TGCGGCGGCGCGTTCTCGTCGCCCCACTGCCAGTAATTGCGCAGGAAGCTGTAGTGAAAGTCGTTGGTCAGGTTGGTCGTGATGCTGGTCGTCAGGCCGGTCACCAAATACCACGGCTGCTGCGGCCGTGTGGCCACGGAGGCTGGAACTCCCAGCTTGTCGCCGGGGAAGAACCCGCCGATATCCGTCTGCGCACTGGATGCCTGGGTCAGCTTGTAGTAGCGATAGCTGGCGAACCAGTTCCATTTGGAGCTGAAGGCGTGGTCGATGCGGACAGCCATGTCGTTGCTGCTGAGCGGCAGCGACATGTTGGCCACGAACGCCGATGTGTTGAGGCCGTCGCAGTCCGGACCGGCGATGCTGCCGCACGATCCGCCAGCCAGATTCCCCTTCGGCTCATACTTGCTCCACATTGCCAGAACATCCGGGTTGATGCCGATGCCGCGGGGATCGATCGACTTCAGGTTGTAGGGGTTTCCATCCGTCCCATAAATGGTGCCTGCTTCCAGGCTCGCCGTGGGCACAACCCTGTAGAGCGTCGTCGATTGCGGGTAACGGAAGCCTTCGAAAAATCCGAAGATGTACGTCCTGCCGCCTGCGAACGCCGGCAGGATGAATCCGCCCGCCTTCGCCCCGAAACGGCTGTAGTGATACTGCGTCAGGGGAACGGCGTACTGGTTGTTCTGCCAGCTGTTCGCGTCGAAGCCGTTGTCGAGGTAGTACTCGTAGACTCCACCATGCCAGCGGTTGGTGCCGCGCGGTGTCGCAAACTCCACCTGCGCACCCGCTGAGTTGTCGAAGTCGGCCGTCTGGTTCGCGGTGTTGACCTTCACTTCCTCCACGCTGTCCTGGGGCGTGGGCATCACGCCGGTCGGCCCGCTCGCCAGCATTCCATTGGCCGAGGATACGCCGGTGGGATCACCGGCGAAGCTGCCCGTATAGACGGCCATGCTGCCGTCCATGTCGTTCGTGATTTGTCCGCCATCCAGCAGGAAGGTGCTCTGATCGTTCACCGCTCCCGCCACGCTGCCGCTCGGGTCGACGCCCGGCTGCATCGATGTGAAGGTATTCACGTCGTGGTTCAGGCTGGGCAGGGAATCGATGGCCTCCTGCGGAATCGTCTGACCTACGGTGGAGTTGAGCGTCTGCAATTCGGTGCCGATCGCCTGGACCTCGACGGTTTCCGTGCCGCCGCCCACTCTCATCTTCATGTTGAGGGTCAGCTGGGTGCCAATGTTCACCTCCGCGCCCTCGGATCTCTCGGTCGAGAATCCGGCCTTGGAAACCGTAATGGTGTAGGTTCCCGGTGGCACCGTGGTGAAGGCGAACTTGCCGGCCGCGTTGGTCACGTCCGACAGCTTCACACCCGCCGACACATCCGTCAGCATCACCGTCGCGCCCGGAACCAGCGCTCCACTCGGGTCGGAGACCGCGCCGACCACCGTGCCCGTGTTCGTTGCCTGGCCAAATGCATGGATCGCGAGGCCGGTACAGGCCCAAAATGCGGCCGCGACCGTCACGATCACCCAATGTAGCTTGAGTTGCCTCATCACAGCTCCTCCATCAAGGGGTTATCTCGCTTTGCATTATTCACGACTGCCGGGCGACGATTCTGGGGTGCCCGGACTGAACGACCAGGTCTCTCCATCGGCGAGAAGACCTGTTTCCCTACCATTTGCTTTTTGAAACCCAAGCAGGTACTGATTCGTGCAAAAACCGGAATTCGCTACGGGGCGAGAACAACAAACTTGTGCTGGGGAAGGCTTTCTGCACCACGCTCTTGCAATCATGAGTCCATTTTCGGACACCTGAAATCAAGTACTTAAGTACCGTGTTTCCCTGATGAAATCCAGAAATTCATATTATTGTCACGATTTCTCCGTGATTTCAGATGACCTTTTGCTGACATTTTGCGTCTGATGCGAAACGCCTGGCCCATGCCTGGATTGGTCCTCCCGGGCCCCGATCCGCACGCTGTCCCGAAGTCCATCGTCGTTCCAGAAAACAAAAGGCGCCCGAAGGCGCCTTTTGTTTTCTGAGTGAGGTTACGGCTAGAAGTAGATCTTCGCGGCTATCTGCGATTGACGTCCTGCGGCTGCTCCCGAGACCACTCCTAAAGCACTGCTCCCATACGTGCTGGTGGGGTTCGAGAACTGCGTGTGGTTGAAGACGTTGTCGCTCTCCATACGCAATTGCAGGCTGATGCCCCGCTCCGACGAGATGATGAAGTTCTTGGCCAGGATCATGTTGGTGTTATTGATTCCGGGTCCGTGGTAGGGATCGCGGTGGACGTTACCGAAGGTGCCCAGCGGCTCAGCCGAAAAGATTGCTGGGCCGGTAAACCCGGATACTGCCTGGGCGTTCGTCATGTAGATGCTGGAACCCGCCAGGTTGGCTCCATAGGGCTGCCGGTTTCTCAGATTGCCGAAGACCGGCTTGCCGGTCTGCTCCGGCACGTCCGGGCAGGCATAGAAGTTGACGCCGGCCGCGCACCACAGCGAACGAGAGGTGCCGCCCGCATACGAGATGTCGTACGGAAAGCCCTGCGCCAACGTCAGGATGCCGGAAATCTCCCAGCCCGAGAGAGCAATGTTCTTCGCCGAATAATCGCTG
Organism: Acidobacterium sp.; assembly: GCA_003131625.1. GTDB lineage: Bacteria > Acidobacteriota > Terriglobia > Terriglobales > Acidobacteriaceae > Palsa-343. The sequence continues at coordinate 2,614 of PKVY01000056.1, forward strand.
CCGGCAAACTTCGGCACGACATACACCGGTGAGAAGACGAGGCGGTTCCGTACGTCGAACGCCGAGTCGCCATAGTTCAGCGCCGGATCGAACTGGTTGTAGCCGCGCGTTCCGCTCTCGCCGAAGCCGGCGTTCTCGAAGCTCGACCCGTTGTCCAGCGCGTGCGCATAGGTGTAGGCCAACTGGAACATCAGCCCGTGCGTCGCGCCCTTCTGCACAAATGCCTGCATCGAGTGATAGCTGGAGGAGCCGTACGAGCCAACCGTTCCCACGCTGGCGATGGCGCCGTCATTGCCGATCGTGTTTTGTGGGTAATACAGCGGCTGGTAGTTGCGGTCCGCCTGGCAGGTTGTATCGGTAAGGCACTCGGCATGACCCGCCGCGGTTTCGTAATCGCTCTCGTAGGTGACCTGGTTACGCCGCGCCAGTGAACCCACGTAGCTCACGCGCGCGACGACGTTGGACGGGAACTGTCGCTCTATGCCGAGCTGGAAGTTCTCCGCGTAGGGCGCGCGGAAGCTGGGTCCGTAGGTGCTGATGTCGAACGGCTCCAGCGTGTTCCACGTTGCGGCCGATATCGTCTGACCCTTGTGCGGGAAGGCATACGGGAACTTGTTGGTGTACACAGTACCGGTGTTGATGTCCTGGTAGGGATTGGCGAACGAAGGACCGGTGACCGTTGGATCGTTGGCCGCATAGTCCAGCACGCCGCTCGAGGTCAGACCGAACGGAGGCGTCTCCAGCGTCTGCAGAGACGACTCTTCCTCGGTTCGGTTGTAATAGATGCCGATCCCGCCGCGGACTGCGAACTTCCTCTCGCCACCCGAGAGCCAGCCCTCGTTGGGAGCCCATGCGAATCCCAGCCGTGGCCCAAACTCGTCGTACTTGGTCGTTGCTTCGCCCGAATTAAGGCAGCCACCCTCGCCCGGATACGCGATATCGGTCGGCGCCCCGCCAAAGAGTGTGGAGTTAAACCCATTGTTGAAGCAGGCGATCCCTTCACCGCCGTACTGATGGTTGCGCAACGGGGTATCGATCGAATAGGCCAGACCGTAGTCCAGCGTGAGCGAGTCCGACAGCTTCCACGTGTCCTGCCCGAAGAAATAGTTCAGGAACGCATCCGCCTGAATGGTGGCGCCCGAACCCTGTCCATAGGTATCCGGAACGCCGAGCATGAAGTCCAGCGTGCCGTCGCCGCTGGTGAACGGGCTGCTGGTGTTATCGAAACCAAACGCGCCGTTATTCCTGGCGGAGAACGGGTTGGAAACGTTGAAGCGTTCTCCTTCATACCCAAACTTCAGCGCGTGCCGGCCGATCACCTTGGAAACGGAGTCGTCCAGCTGCAGTGCCTGATCGATGCGGGGCTGCGGTCCGTTCGTGCTAAAGCCAAGCGTAAAGCCGACGCCATTCAATCCGCTCACTGAGATCGACGGCAAGCCTTCACCCGCCGTGTTCTCCGGGCTGATATCGAAGCCGACGCTCGATGGAGCCGCAGGGGTTTGCGGAATCACCGCCTGGAAGTTGAAGCGAGTGTAATGCGCGGCCAGGTCGTTCACCAGCGTCGGACCGAACTGGTGCACGTAGTCGAACGTGATCTGCTGGATGTTCTCTGTATCCATGTCCCCGAAACCGGGCAGCGTGGCGCCCGTAAACGGCAGCGTCTCGGTTTCGTTTACCCGGTGATCGATGTAGATCCCGTAGAACTGGTTCTGCGGGTTCAGAGCGTAGTCGATCCGGGCGATGTACTGGTTAATCGTCTCCGGTACCACCGCGTCGAAAAGATAGCTGGCACCGTTGTTGGGCGCAGGGATGTATTTCGACGAGAGAGTCTTGGAGATCGGGTTGATCGCCGACGACGGGAACACCCCGCCATTCGAATATGCGCATTGCGCCCAGGTATCGCCAGCGCAACCGGGGATGGAGATGGTCGACGGAATTGGCGTTGCCGTAAATGCACCCCAGGTACCCGTAGCTCCTGGGTTTGCTCCTGCCGCTCCAGCATCCACCGAGAAGTTGCCACCCAGTTCCGCCTGGGACGGGATTGTAACGTTGCCGCCGCTCTCCGGCGTGATCTGGCGGGTCCCCTGATAACCGAAGAAGAAAAACAGCTTGTCCTTCAGGATCGGGCCGCCAACCGTTGCACCCGGGATGTTCTGGTGGTACTTCGTAACTGTAGGATCACCGGTCTGGATGCTGTGGAAGTAGAAGTTCGCGGTATTCAGGAACGTGTCGCGGTAAAACTCGAAGACGTCGCCGTGGAAATGGTTGGTGCCTTCCTTAATGGTGGCGCTCACAATGCCGCCCGAGTTGCGATCGTACTCGGCGTTCAGCGGGCCTTCAATCAGGTTGAACTGGTCAATGGCGTCGAGGTTCGGTGCGATGACCAGCGTGTTCAGCGCGATGTCATTCGTGTCGGCGCCGTTGATCAGGAAGCTCGACTGCTGGGTCTGCGCGCCGCTCACCGAGTAGGTTCCGAAGCGATCGCTCGAGGCCTGCACGCCCGGCAGAGTCAGCTCCAAACCTGTGAAGTTGCGGCCGATCAGCGGCAGCTCTTCCATCTGCTGCGAGTTGATCACGTTGCTTAGCTGCATCTGGCTGGTATCCACCTGCACCGCAGCCGCGTTGACCTGCACGACCTCGGTCTGCGATCCCACCGTCAGGTGAATCGCTTCCTCATACTCCTGGTCGATGGTGAGGACGATGCCGTTGGCCGTAAACGTCTTGAACGCCGGAGCCGACGCGGTGATGGAATAGGTTCCGACCGGGAGGTCCGGGAACAGATACACGCCGTCCGACGCCGATACCGTGTCGAACTTTATCCCGGTTGCAGCGTTCGTGGCCGTGATTTTGACCCCGGCAACGACGGCTCCCTGCGGATCCATGACCGCTCCCTTGATGCGGCCATTGACGTCTGCCGCATAGGCCGTGCCCAGCGCGGCCATCAGGCCTATTACGACGGCAACCTTTTGCCAGAATTGCAGCTTTTTCATGACTTTTCGGTCCTCGTGTGATTGAAAGTGTTTGAACTTCCGGTCCGGAATTCGCGATCCAGACCCCCTTCAGGAAGAACAGCCGTTGCGAGAGGGACGAGGACCTAAGCGCAATTCTCTGGCCAATCCAGCGTGCCAAATAATTAGTGGGCACACCCGATGAGACAGCGACGCCTTGGTCCGACCATAAACTGATGATATTAAACGGATTGAACCGTCTTTACGCAGAGTTCTGATAGCTAATTTAATAGTAAACAATGACTCGTGTAGTTGTCATACTAATAACTACTGCTGAAAGGCATTCATCCAGAAATTCATAGCACTTTCGTGGGAATGTATGGCATCTCAGAGCCACACGTACCTTAGCGACGGACCTTCCCATTCCACTGGTTCCCGCCGGCACCGCCTCCGTCCCTTATACCCAAACCAGCCTCGTCCAGCGCCCCACCCTTTACTTATGAAAAAATAGAAGAAACCTGCCTCGAAGAGGGGGCAATCCATGAACACTCTCAAGACTGCATTCCTGCTCACCGCCCTGACTCTGCTTTTGGTTCTCCTCGGCAGCCACTGGGGCGAAAACGGCATGATTTTCGCCTTCATCCTCGCTGCCGCCATGAACTTTTTCAGCTATTTCTATTCCGACAAACTGGCCCTCAGCATGTACCACGCCCAGCCCGTCACCAGAGAGCAACTGCCTCGCGCCTATGAAGTGGTGGAGCGCATGACCCAGCGCCTCGGTCTGCCCATGCCGAAGATCTACGTCATCCCCACCGACGCACCCAATGCCTTCGCCACCGGACGCAACCCGAAGCACGCCTCGGTCGCCGTCACCCACGGCATTCTCCAACTCCTCAACGACGATGAGCTCGAGGGCGTCCTCGCCCACGAGCTTGGGCATGTGAAGAATCGCGACATTCTCACCAGTTCCATCGCCGCCACACTCGCCGGCGCCATTGTTCTGCTCGCCCGTATGACCTGGTGGGCGGAAATGTTCGGCGGTTTTGGCGGAGGCGGACGCGATCGCCGCGGCGGCGGCATCAGCGCGCTTTTCATGCTGATCCTCGCGCCCATTGCGGCCATGCTGATCCAGCTTGCCGTCTCGCGTTCGCGCGAATACGAAGCCGACGCTACCGGCGCCCACATCACCGGCAATCCTTACGCGCTGGCCAGCGCTCTGGAGAAGCTGGATGCGTACTCGAAGCGCATACCTATGCTGGGCTCGCCCTCGACCGCGCATCTGTTCATCGTGCAGCCGCTGCTCAGCCGCGGCGATTTCGCGAATCTCTTCTCGACGCATCCGCCTATCGCGAAGCGGATTGAGCGGCTCATCGGCCGCCCCAGCGTTTACGGCGCCCCGCAGCGCTGAACACGGCGATCGGAACATACATCCCGTTGCCTATTGCACTCTCGCAGCCTTCGGAGCCCATCCCAATCCATCCGCGCCTTTGCCCGCGCTGATCAGCTTCTCGACCTTCCATTCCGCCAGGTCGATCGCCGCGACTTGTCCGGTGCCCTCGCACGATACATACGCGACCTTACCATCCGGCCGGATCAGAATCTCCTGCGGATCCGCCGCAACGTTGACCGTGCGCGCTACCTGCAACGACCCCAGGTCGATGACCGCCACTTCGTTCTTCGCGGGAATCGCGAGCAACAGCCACTTTCCATCCTGCGTTGCGGCCGCCCCATAGCCCATGCCGGGCAGATCCACCCACGTCTTCACCTGCTTCGCCGCCGTATCGATCACCGCCAACCGTGGCTGCTTCACATCCGATGTGAACACCAGCCGGTCATCGCGCGAAATCGCAATCCTCTGCACTTCTCCCGCAACTGGAATCACCGCCACCGTCTTGCGCCCCATCATGTCCAGCACGGAAACCGTGCCTGGCCCCACGTTCGCCGTGTAGCCCATCCGGCCGTCGTGGGACAGCACCAGCATGTGCGACTCCTTTTGCCCCGTCGGAATTTTGTCCACGATCTGCAGGCTTTGCGGATCGATCACCGTAATCGCATCGTCCAGCTCGGTCGTGACGTAGAGCAGCCCGTGCGCGGCATCGAGCACGGGTTGATGGGGTCGCACGCCGTGCCCGAAATTGATTACACCCTTCACCTGCTGCAGGCCGAGATCGATCACCAGCAGCTTCTGCCCGTCGATGCCCGGCTTGCCCACCCCGGAGTTGCCGTAGATCGGCAGAAACGCGGTATGCCCATCCGACGAGCCGGCAATCTCGTGCCCCCACTGCCCAGGCACATCCTCGCCAATCGTCGCAATCTCCTGTCCGGAAGCGGGGTCGATGACACTCACCGTGCGATCTGCCTGGTTCGCGACCAGCAGCGTCTGCGCGCTGAGACCTGTTCCCGCACCCGCCAGCAACAGCACCAAAGCTAAGGTTCTTTTCATAGCTCCGCCACTATACCTGCTCACCGGCTGGCTTGCTAACGACGGCCTCACTTCGTGCCGATCCTGCTCGTCTTTGATTTCCTGCACCCTGGCCTCCATACGCTGTACCCTGTCTTGCATGAAAACCCTGCTGCGCACCCTGGTCTGGCTGGCTCTCATCGTGTGGCTCGGCGGACTCTTCTTCTTCCCCGTCGCCGCCACGGCTGCCTTCAGCACCATCGCTGACACTCACACCGCCGGCACGATCGTCGCCAAATGCCTCAACGTTCTGCATCATGAAGGCCTCGTCGCCGGATGCCTTATCGTTTTGCTTCTGGCGATTGGCATGGCCACGCGCGTCTTCCGGCCCAGCATCGTCGTGGGCATCGTCGTCACCCTCGTCATGCTCGGACTCACCGCCTTCTCCCAGTACTCGATCATCCCTCACATGGAGAAGGACCGCATCGCCGCGGGCGGAGCCATCGACAGCGTCCCGCAATCGGACCCGCGTCACGCGGACTTCGACCGCTTGCACCGCAACTCTGAACATCTTGAAGAAGCCGTCATGCTCGGTGGCGTGATCCTCGTGGTTCTCCTCGCGCGTGACCGTGAAGGCCGCTGAAATGATCAGGCTCCGGCCTGCNNAATGTTTTTCACCAGCGCTTCGGGCACGCCGTGCCGGGTCCGCAGATACTCGGGGCTGTTCCACGAGAGCCACACCACACCCTCGTTGTCTTCCCACACCAGAATCTTCAGCGGCAAATCGATCGCGATGCTCGGGGCCGCCAGCATCACCGGCGTCCCTCCCGCCGGATTCCCGAAGATCAGCAGCTTCGTCGGCTGCATCTGGATTCCTGCCTTCGCCGCTTCGCCGCTGTGATCCACCAGAGCAAACAGGGTCACGCCCTTCGCCTGCAGCAGGCTCTTCAGCCGGTCCACCGTCTGGTCCACCGTGTGGTGACTGCGCTCGCTCACAATTCCGTTTCCAGTTGCTGGCATGCCCGCCCTCCTCGATCGCCATCACACCCAACGATGCACAAAGGTTCCGTTTGAATCATCTTTCTGCGCGGCATTGCCGCGAATCTTCACGAAAAGGATTTCCAAATCGCGGAGAGGCGCGCTATTCTCTCGCCCTCTCTTCCATCAGCGCCAGCATATTCCCTGCCGGATCCTTCAGGAACGCCAGCCACAAATCGTGGCTCTTCATCCGCGCCACCAGATGCGGCTCCTGCACGAACTCCACGTTCTTTTCCCTAAGTGCCGCGTGAACAGCCTGAATATCCGCCACCCGGTAGTACAGGATCGTTCCGTCCATCCCGGCCGCCGGCTTCTCCGTTCCCGGTTCTGAAGCCCCGATCAGCAGACGCACAGTCCCGCACTGAAAGAATGCCATCCTCCGCGCATCGAACAGGAACTTCATCCCCAGCACGTCCCCATAGAACGCCTTCGCCTCCTCTAAATTCGGAACCGTTACCGCAATCTGCCCGATTTCCCCCAGATGAACCGCCACCGCATCCTTCGTCATCGCGAATTCTCCTTTTTATTAGCTCAGCTAATGATCTATCATGAACCCGGCTACACATGTCAACCAGAAAGCGCATCGATTCCGAAGCAACCGCCGAGTCTCTTCACTCGGCTGCCATTCATCTGCTGCGCAGGCTGCGCCACGCCGATGCAGCCTCCGGCCTCAATTCCGCCCGGCTCTCGGCTCTCTCCGTCATCGTCTTTGCCGGCCCCATCACCCTCGGCCGTCTCGCCGATGCGGAACAGGTCCGCCCGCCAACCATGACCCGCATCGTCAACGCGCTGGCAGCGAAATCACTCGTCACAAAGACCGCCAGCGCGAGCGATCGCCGCACCATCCACCTCTCCGCGACCATGAAAGGCAAGCGCCTGCTCCTTCAGGCGCGCCGTCGCCGCATCCGCTCCTTAGCGCGACAGATCGCGATCCTCAGCCCTCACGAGCAAAAAACCTTGCACAGGGCCGTAGCGATCCTCAACAGCCTTGCCGCACGCCCCGTGACATTGTGAATAGTCGCCAAACGCGGGAACCAGCGCCCGCCCATCTCCGTACCTTCGGCTCAGCAGTTCCATGAGGTCCCCAGGTTGAAGCTATCCATCGAGAATGTCGGCAAGTGTTATCGCGGCAAGGTGTGGGCGCTGCGCCGCTTCAGCCTCGAACTGAAGTCCGGCGTCCTCGGCCTGCTCGGCCCCAACGGCGCGGGAAAAACCACGCTGATGAGCATCCTCGCCACCATTACGCGCGCTACCGAAGGCAAGGTGACCTGGAACGATACCGACCTGGCTACGAATCCCAATACTTTGCGCACGGTGCTCGGCTACCTGCCCCAGGATTTCGGCGTTTATCCCAACCTGAACACGCAGGAATTCCTGGAGTATCTTGCCGCCGTCAAAGGCCTGGACGCGACGGCTGCGCGCCGGCGCATCGACCAGCTCCTGAACCTCGTCAACCTCGCCGATGTGCGCAGTCGCCCCCTGGGCGGCTTCTCCGGCGGAATGAAGCAGAGAGTCGGCATCGCTCAGGCGTTGCTCAACGACCCACAGCTCCTCATCGTCGATGAGCCCACCGCCGGACTCGACCCCGAAGAGCGTGTTCGCTTCCGCAATCTGCTCTCTGAGCTATCCGGCGAACGCATCGTAATTCTCTCCACGCACATCGTCTCCGACGTTGAAGCGACGGCCACCGACATCGCCCTTATCTCGAACGGTGCTCTCGTCGCCCATGCCGCGCCGGAAGACCTGCTGCGCCGGGTAGAAGGCCGCGTGTGGGAGTGGGTCGTGCCCAGCGCCGATCTGAATGCCGTGAAACAGTGCTACCGCATCAGCAACACCGCGCGGCGCAGTGACGGCGTCCACGTGCGCGTGCTCACCGAGGAGCCCCCAGCCGGTGCGCAGCCCGTCGCACCCACGCTCGAGGATGCCTACCTCGACTCGCTGTCGATCTATCGCGCGGGCGCTACCGCATGAAGCGCGGCCGTGTTCTCTGGCACCTGGTCAAGGCCGACTTCCTCGGCCGCGTGCGCCGCACCAGCTTCCTTGTCACTCTGGCCTTCGCCGTTTTCCTCGGTTACCAGACCTTCGCCGGCCACGTCGTTCTGCGGCTCGACGATTATCGCGGCGTCTACAACTCGGCGTGGGTCGGCGCGCTCATGGGCGTGGTCACCAGCTCGTTTCTCACTCTGGTCGGCTTCTACATCGTGAAAGGCGCGATCCTGCGCGACGAAACCACACGCGTGGGCCAGATCCTGGCCGCCACACCCATGAGCAAAAGCTTCTACACGCTGGCCAAATTTCTGGGCAACTTCGCGGTGCTCGCCGCTATGGTGCTTGTGATGGCAGGTGCGGCGCTCTGCATGCAGATGTTCCGCGCCGAAGACCGCGCGCTGCACCTTTGGACTTTGCTTTCTCCCTTGCTGCTCTACGCCCTGCCCGCGATGGCCTTCGTTGCCGCGCTCGCCGTTCTCTTCGAGACGCTGCCGGTGCTGCGCGGCGGCGTCGGCAATGTCGCCTGGTTCTTCCTCTGGACCGGGCTGTTAGCAGCCGGAATCGGCCCAGCAGTGACCCACGGCGGTTCGCTCACCAGGGCCGACTACTTCCACGACTTCAGCGGCCTTCCCACCATGGTGGTCCAGATGCGAACGGCACTGCTGAAGGTCGACCCCGGTTTCCAGGACGGTATCTCCCTCAGCATCGGGGGGAAACCGCCGCAGCATCGCTTTGTCTGGACCGGCATTCGCTGGGACTCGGTCCAGGTGGCCGCGCGGCTCACGTGGTTCGCTTACGCCATCGCCGCCGCACTGCTCGCTTCTCTCTTCTTCCATCGCTTCGACCCGGCGCGGGAGCGCTTCGCGCGGAAACAACAGGAGGCCCCGGACCGCCCGGCTGTGCAGGAGCTGGCAGCAGCGCGCGAACTGGTGCGCAGCGATCCATGGGCCGGCAGGCTGACGCCTCTGCCGCCTGCCAGCGTGAAGAACCGATTCTTCTCCGTCGTCGTTGCCGAGCTTCGTCTCATGCTGCAGGGCCATCGCTGGTGGTGGTACGCGGTTGCCGGAGGCCTCATCGTCGCCTGTCTCGCGGCGCCGCTATCCGCCTCGAGCGGCGGCATTATCCTCGCCGCCTGGATCTGGCCCATCCTGATCTGGTCGCAGATGGGCAGCCGCGAAGCCCGCTATGCCACTGGCTCGCTCATCTTCTCCGCGCCGCACGCTTTGCAGCGCCAGTTGCCGGCTGTCTGGGTCGCGGGCGTTCTGGTCACGCTGGCCGCCGGCGGTGGACTCGCCATCCGTCTCCTGATCGCCCGCGATCTGCATGGCCTCGCTGGATTCGTCGTCGCCGCGTGTTTTATTCCCAGCCTCGCCCTCGCCCTTGGCGTTTGGAGCGGCAGCAGCAAATCCTTCGAGGCGCTCTACACCGTCTGGTGGTACACCGGCGCGGCCCATCACATCTCCGGCCTCGACTTCACGGGCACGGTCGCGGCCAGCAGCCGTCCCGGCATCTATTTGCTGCTAACGGTCATGCTTCTCGCTGCCTGCTGGATGCGGCGCCGCACCCAACTCGCTTACGCGTGACGGCGAATCAGCAGGTCAGCCGCGACAAACACAAAAAAGATGACCGCGATTACGCCGTTCATCATGAAGAACGCCGCGTTCATCCGCGTCAGGTCGCGCGGGGAGACAATCGTGTGCTCCCACAACAACAGCGCTGCGACTGCCGCGATCCCAATCCCCGCGACCGGGCCCAGGTGGAACAGCACCACCAGCCACACCAGCAGACCCAGCATGATCAGGTGCATCGCGCGCGCGATCCAGAATGCCGGCCCCAGTCCCAAAGTTGCCGGAATGCTGAGCAGTCCGGCCGACCGGTCATGCGCCTCATCCTGGCAGGCGTAGAGCACATCGAACCCCGCAACCCAGAACAGCACCGCAACCGTGAGCACAACGATGCGCGGATCGAGCGAGCCGCGAATCGCGATCCACGCTCCCGACGGCGCAAGACCCAGCGCGAGGCCCAGAAAGAGGTGCGACCAGCGCGTAAACCGCTTCGTGTACGAGTAGAGAAACAGCACCGCCAGCACCACCGGCGACAGCAGCAGCGTCAACCGGTTCAGTCTCCATGCTCCCAGCAGGAACACCGCCGCCATCACCACCGTGAACCCCGCCGCAAAACCGCGGGCAAGCAGACCCGCCGGGATAGCCCGCATGCGCGTGCGAGGATTCGCGGCGTCCAGATCGGCATCCGCCCAGCGGTTGAAGGCCATCGCTGCCGAACGCGCGCTGATCATGCACACGACGATCCACGCCAGCTTCGCAGCGGGCGGCCAGCCATGCGCAGCCAGCATCGCGCCCGTCAGCGCAAAAGGGAGCGCAAAAACAGAATGCTCCCACTTGATCATTTCCAGCGTGACGCCGATGCTGCGGAAAAGCGGCATAAAGAAAAATGGATCTCATCGTATCCCGATGAGATCCATTTCAGTGTAACGGTTGCGCGGGGCCTGCTCCGCCGGCAGGCCCCGCACGTTGTCTGCCTTACTTCGACGGCTTCTCCGGCGTCGCGTTCGCAACCTGCAAATCGTTGGTCACGCTGAAAACGCCCGGAACCGTATTCGCCTGGATGCCGGCCGCATCCCTCTCCGCCTTCGTGTCGACTGTGCCGTAGAGTGTCACGTGCCCGTTCGCCACCTGAATGCGGATCGGCTTCGCCGGGTCGATGAGGAACTGGTTCAGCAGCGGATAGCTGTAGACCGCACGAAACACCGCGCGCCGAATGCGGTCGTCGTTAGAAGAAACCGGATCGACCTGGATGTTATCCATCACGTCGCGTACGCCCTTCGTGTTGGCAACAATGGCTACCGCGTCGGAAGCATCGACCGGCCCGTAGGCATGGCCGCCCAGCGTGGCTACACCGTTCTGCACCTGAACCGTGATGGCATCGAACGCTGTGGTGCCGTAACCCACCATGTCGTACGTAATGGCCTTCTGCAACTTCTCCTGCAGCTGCGCATCGGGCATTTCGCTGCCGGCAACCTCAATATCGTTGCGAACAGCCATGACTCCGTGCGCGTGATGCGCCTTTTGATCCGCGTTGAGTTTCGTAGCAACCAGATCCACCGTTCCCGTCAGCGTTACCACGCCGCCCTGCACCGATGCCTGAATGCCTTTGAAGCGCGACGCACTCAGAGCCTTCTGGACGGCAGCCTGTGTGTCTGAGTCGTTCTGCGCAAAGACCGCAGGCATAGCAAGAGCCGCGGCAACAAGGAAAAGAAATACTTTCTTCATAAGGTTTTCTCCCGGGCTGCCTCCTGAGTTTTGTTCGGCTTGTCCGGCCAGCGGTTGCGCTTGCCGGGGAGGCAGCCTCTCGATCTATCAGACACGCAAAAGCCCTGAATGGATGCGCGTTCAGGTCGAAATTTCTGGTCAATCGGGGGCTTGGGGCGGGGCGCCAACCAATGATTCAGGAAGCCAGCGGCAGCAGTAAGAGACACAGCTCCCGTCCTCAGTGATACCGCCGCTTGAGCCGAAAAACCAGGCTGAAAACACCCGATTCATCGCGAACCGCGACCACCGAAAAGTCCTGCGTGACGCGCCACTCGCCCTGGATTAACTGCTCTGCTGTTGAATTGACGTTCGTTGCGTAGGTTAGGGTAGCCGTCTTCGAAATCGGCTCCTCGACCGTGATGCGGGCCGTCGCGTTGCCCACCCCGCTCACGAACGTTGGATCGATCCGCACGCTCCCGCCGCCGAAAAGTTTTTGAATCCGATTGCTGATGGTTGCATTGAGCGCCCCGCCCAGCAGCGAGTCCGCCGTGGAGTTCACCCCGGCCTGCTGCTGTTGCGTGCTGTAGATTTGCTGTTCCTCCTGCGTCCGCCCCATGGCCAGCAACGAGAAGATGTCCGGCTCAGACAAAGGCGGCTCAGACCGGAACGTCGGGTTCAGCTTCGTGGTCGCCCCCTGCAGCGCAATCGTAATGGTGTAGTCCTCGACCGTAGTCGTCGCTGTCACGTCGATGACCGGCTGAATGCGCACGGGATTGCTGAAATAAATCTCGCCGTGCTGCAGTTCGAATTTCTCGCCGTTAAACGTCGCTGTGCCCTCGGTGATCGTGACTCGTCCCAGCACCGTCGGTTGCGCCAGCGTGCCGCGGATCGCCAGGTCCACATTGCCGGCCAGACGCGCAAAGGAGTTCTGGAAATTGAGCGACGGCGCCGACGCGATGCGGATATCGAGGCGAACCCGGTTCGACGGCGCACTCGGATTCGGCGGCAACGATATTCCCCCGGATGACGCAGCTACCGCCGCGAAATCGACATCCGGGCTGATGGCGAAACCGGTCAGCGTTACGTTTCCGCTCAGCAGCATGTTGGACTGGCTTCCCTGGAAGCGCAGGCTCGCGCTGGCCGTCGACGTGACCCCTTCCGGATAGCGGATGCGCACGTCCTTCGCCTCGGCGGTCAGGTCGGCGTAGAGCCCGCGATGATAGGTGACGAAACCGCCCACCTGAATCAGCCCGCCGCCGCTGTACGCGGTGACGTTCTGAAAATCCAGCCGGTCCTGGTCGAAAGCCAGGGTTCCGTTCATGCGGCTCAGTCCGTTCACGTACCCTTCCAGAGCGGCGTTCACATTCGTGAACTTCACCTGGCCCCTCAGGTCCGGGTTCTGCACTGTGCCTTCCGCGGTCACCGTAAAGTCCACGTGTCCCGACGAAATGATGTCCGTATCCAGGGTCTGCGCCAGCGCCATGTTGATCGACCCGCTGGCCCTGCCGTGAATCGGCCGCGGATCGCTGAATACGCCGATGGATCCCTCGGTACGCAGATCGGTATCGGTACCGACAATGTGCACCGGGTCCATCTGAAATGTCCCGTCGCGCAGCGTGGCATGCAGTTCGCCGTCACTGTGGATGGGAACGTCTTCAAGAGTGACGGCGAGCTCGCTTAGCCGCACATCGCCGTTCAGTTGCTTCGGATGGCGCAGAGGACCCGAGACCGTCACCGACCCGGCAATCGAAGAGCTCCCGCGGATTCCTGTAACGCTGAAGGTTCGCAGCAGCGGATCGATGTTGAATTGTGAAATGTTCAGGCTGGCGCGCGTCAGGTAGTCGCCGGTGAGCTGCGTTTCGGCGTTCAGCTCGAGATGTGATGTGTTCAGGTGCGACGTCATATGCAGCTCGAGTGCCCGCCCCTGCGTATGTGCGTCGATATCCACCAATCCGGTGAACTCTCGCGCCACGCGCAGTCCGCGCACATGCACGCTGGCCTCGAGCGACGGCGATTCCAGCGTGCCGCTGCCCCGCGCTTCAAACTCAACTGTGCCGCTCACCGGATATTGCTCGTTTTCGAGGCGCCGTATATGAGCCAGCTCGAAGCCACTGCCCTGCAAATCGAAGTGCGCCGTCTTTGCGGTGAAGTCGTAGCCGCCGTCGCCCGTGATTCGGCCGCCCTCCATCGCGAACATCAGATGATTCGCGCTTACCTCCCTGCCCCGGAACTGCACATCGCTCGTCAACGCCCGGTAGGACTCGCCATAGGCGACTCCTTCGGTCAAACTCAGCTGCCCTGTGCCGTTCAGATCGCCGATCGTCCCGTCTGTCTGCGCGTGGAGATTCAGAGTCCCCGAGACGGGATAGCTTTTCCCGGTGAGCCCCATCCATTGCTCAAGGTCCGCATTGCGCACCTGCACGCTGGCATGAATCGTAGAAGAGTCCGCGAAGAGGTCGCTCGGCTCGTCAGGGCGTCCCCGCACCTCGCCGGAAAACTGGATCGTCGTTTTTCCCTGCAAAAGCGTGGCTGCACTCACTGAAAGCGCTCCCGCGCTGTACTCCGCGTCGGCAATCAGGCTGTCGAAATGAAGATTGCTGGCCGCCTGCGTAGTCAGAGGCGTACCCGCTGGAACAATGTTGAAGTCGGTTGCCTGAAGGTGTCCCTGGAAATCCGGCGAGTTCAGATTTCCCGTCACCGATCCGTGAAACTGCGCTTCCCCATGCAGAGCCGCCGGGATCGGCGTCGGCTGCCCCGGCGCGGAGATGCCAAACGCTGCGAGTACAGGATTGAACTCCGCAACATTGCGCGTCACCAGGCTCGCCTTGATCTGCGATGGACGCGTCATCGGATAGACGCCCAGGCTTCCCGTAACCTGGATCTCCGATGCAGGCGTGTGCACATCCAGTGTGCGCACCACTACGGTACCGGCCCGGTTTATGTAATCGGCACCGGCCACTCCCGTCACCGGAACCTCATTCGGACTGGTGTTAGGCGGCGGCGCGAGGGTGACGTTGACAGAACCCGTGAGACGGTCGAGGCTGCCCTTCCAGTCGACATTGGCCGTGCCCGTGGCCGACGTATCGAAGCCCAGCCGCCGGAAACCCCGCGGAGCAACCATATCGAGGAGTGAATCGAGCGTGAACCCCTCCACGCGCGTGCGGATCGTTCCCTGCTGCGCTCCGTTCTTCGCCGTCTGCCCGGACTGCGCGGACTCGGGCGTTTCCCAGTTCACGATGCGCATTTCACCCGTGACCAAACCGCCCGTCGCAAACCGCGCGCGAATCCCGGTCACCGCGATCAGGTCCTGTGTCACGTGCGCGGCTGCGTCGACCGTGATGCCGCTGGCATTCACCGTGCCGATGCGATACGCACCCCCATTGATGCGAGCGGTCCCGTCGATGGTGAACTGCGAGCTGCCGCCGTGCCCGTTCGCGTCCACTTGCGCTGTGCCGCCGGCAAGCCCCGGCGTGCCCGTCAGGGCGCCAAACTCGAGCGCGTCGATCGCCCCCTTCATCGTGAATTGCCACCGCGGATCGGCAAAGTTATTGAGCGTCCCACTGGCCCGTAGCACTGTCTTTTGGCTCTTGCCCTGGGCTCCGCTCAGCAACGTGAGGGAAACCAGATTGGCGCTGTTGCGGCCCACTTCCGCTGAGGCGTCCAGCTGCGAATGCACCGGGGTGTCCCCGCCGCGCTGCGCATCGACGTCCTCGGCGTGCAGCGTCACGGCGTAAACATCGCGCGCCGGAACATAACTAACCTGAGCCGCAAGGCGATCGACGGCCAGATTGAATGGGATCTTCCGCTCGTTGAAGATCGCCACACCGTTGTTGACAACCGCGCGGCCGGCGGCAAGATTGAAAACCTCCTCCGTCGTATTCCCCGTTGAAGGATGCTTCGGCTTTGGCTGGTTCGTCGACCCATCGGGATAGACGATCAGGTGAATCACCGGATGATCGCCCTCGAGATAACTCAGGCCGATCTTCCGCCGGAAGAACGAGAGGATCTGCAGCCGAACGAAGAGCCGGTCGACATGCGCGTAGGGAACCTCTCCCGGCGCCTCGAGGCCGTGGATCGTCAGATCGTCAGCCTCAAATTCAAGATGCGTCGGACGCCAGCTGAACTTCTTCAGCTCCACGCGGCCGCCGGTCGACTTCGCCAGTTCGGCAATCACCACGCGGCGCATCTGGTTCTCGAACCACGGTGTATTCACATACCATGCGGCAACGCCAACCAGAACAAGAACCACTACAAAAGTCCACAACGTGGTGAAGAGCGCCAGATTCCGCAACCGATGGCTGCGCCGTGACGGGCCTTCGCGAAGGGGTCCTTCTTCGGGCGTCGACTGTGGCATCGCGTTCATTGCTTTGCTACCGCTGGTTTGGGCTCAAGATCGGCGCTGTAGGCCGGGTCGACGATCTGCACGTTTCCCTGGTCGCGCAGGCTCGACACCCAGTCCTGAAACAATCCGCTCACCTGCTGCTGTAGCAGGATTTCCTGGATCCGCGCCGACACCTCCGCCAGCGGCGGCGTTTTTTGATTGTCTTTGGCAAGAGCCGGTTGCAGGGTCTTCTGATAATACGTCGCGATCTGCTCTTGGGTGATGCGAATCCCGCTCCGGAACCGCAGATCGATGAAGCTCAGCATGGCCATGCGCTGGCTCCAGCGTTCATCTACCACCTCCTCGTTCAAATTGTTCGACCGCAAAAACGCCGCCCACCCCTCCGCCGTCTCGCAGCGGAATTGCGAGCAGGCGGGGATTTGTTTGCGCAGCTCCGCGAGAGACTTCTCGGCCTCTGCCCCCGGTGTCGTCGTCGGTTGCTGCTGCTGTTCCATCTGCTGCAGGATGAGCGTGCGATCGATCAGGCGAAGCAGCGCCGAATCCGGCGTGTTCTGGCCCGGCAGGATCAGCAGCGGCTCCAGCGCGGAGAGATGCATCTCCTGTTCGACATCGCTCTGCAGAATGACGTTTGATCCAATCATGGTGACGACGTGATCCAGCTCAACCGGCTCGTTAGCTGACGCGGACGTAGGCGCGGGCGCCTGAGGAGACCCGCTTTGCGCGCGCGCCGGACATGCGGCAACCGCAAGGGCGGCGAGCAGAGTCGTGATGCGCGCGCTCGTCTTCATCAGAATGCCTGCCCAATACTGAAGAAAAAGTTAAAGTGCGCCGCCTGCCCGTAGCACTGGGTTGCGCTCGGGTTGGGGTAACAGGTCAGGTTGTTCGAGTTGGTGGCGTTGCTGTTGCCGTACGTCACCAGAACCGGAAAAACCGGGGGATTCAGGTCATACCCGATATCGAACCGGATCGGTCCGATGGGCGTGTGATACCGCAATCCAATGCCGACCGTGTGCGAGAAATCGTTGAAGTCGCACTGACCCGTCGGATTGGTGCTGGATGATCGAGTCACCTGCTCCTGCTGCGCCACCGTGAGGTAGGCCTGTGCCGTGCACGTGTAGCTGTGGGGCTGCTTGATCCGAAGGGCGCTCGGCCAAATGTCAGAAGAGTTGTTGAAGACGTTCCCCATGTCGTGAAAGAGCACGAATCCCAGCGAGTTGCCGAAATAGGGCAGCTGCGGATTGGGCAGGCGAAGTTCCGTCTGGTTCACGAACACCCCCGCGCCGCCGATGGGGAAGCCGGTCAGCGAATCGCGCGGTCCCGACGAATTGATGGGGAATCCCCGAAGCGACTCCGGCCCGCCGCCGTACAGACGCTCGGGCAGCGGGATCGCCTCAAACTTCGCTTCTCCAAAGACGCGCTCCATGCCGAAACGGGTGTTGCGGGCCAGAATGTATTTCTTCTCTTTGCCGAGACCGTAGTAGGTGGAGTTGGACCAGTCGAAATGCGCGTAATTCGCCTCCGACGTCAGAAAGACGTTGTCGGTGGCGAAGACCTGGATGCTGTTGTACATGCCCGTCTGCGCATCCAGAGGCTCCGGCCTGCGCGTATCGCGAATCCAGGTCAGTTCCGGGCCGCCCACGCGTACCGGCTCGGAAAGCAGCGGGATCAGGTTGGGCGCGACCTGAATCGTGTTGGGGTCGACTTTCACGCGGCGATAGGAAATCTGATAAATCAGCGTATCGATCAGGTTCGGGTGCTGCGTCATGCGCAAATCGCCTTCCGCCGTCGACGATGCGAACGTGATTACGTTCTGCGCGTTGATGTAGCCGCCGCCAAAAGAGAAATCGAATGTCTTGTGATTCAGGAATCGCGGCCAGTTGTAGTTGGCCGTGAACTGCTGCTCCAGCGACCCGTATTCAGAGCGGAAAGTGATGGACTGGTTTCTCCCCCACAGATTGATCCGCGAAACGTCGAGTTCCACCAGCGCGCTCACTCCGAATTTGCCGTTCGGGCTGCAGGAATATGTCGACGGATTGATGCCCAGCTGGATCAGGCTCAGAGGATTAGGGCAGTTCGTGCTCGGCGTGCCCGTCTGCGCCTGAAATCCGGCGCCGTACGTCACATCCCAGCGCCGCGCTTCGTCGAACTGCACCAGCACATTCTTGCTCGGCTCGTCGCCTCCCGGATTCTCGACCGCGGTCGTCACCTGGTTGAACAGCGTCAGGTTGTAAAGCTCACGCTGCGTCTGAAGAAGCTTCGCCTGGTCGAGAGGCTCGCCGTCCTTCACCAGGATCTGGTGCTTCACCGTGCCCGGATGGGTGTAGCGCAATCCGCTGATCAGCACCCTGCGAACGAAGATCTGATCCCCGGGAACGACATGGAGGTTCACGTCGATCATGGCGGGGTCCTTCGCCGAAGGATTCTGTTGCAGGTTCACCAGCGCATGGTCGTAACCGTGATCCAGAAAATAACCGAGGATCGCGTCGCGATCGGCGGCAAGATTGTTCCCGGAGTACGGCTGGCCTGGTTGCAGGCTCAGCCTCGGCTGGATCTCCGCCAGCTGCGCCGGGCTCACTCCGTCGATTTGGTAGATCCCTACTTTCTGCTGCGCGCCTTCGACAATGTCGTAGGTGACCCTCAGACTGTGCTCGCCCTTTTTCGACGTCGTGGACGACTCGCGAACTTCCGGTGTGACCTTCACGTTCGTGAAGCCGTTGCTCTGGTAGAGCGCCGTGACAGCGTTTACGTCGGCCTGTTGAAGCGCCTGGCTGTAAATGCCGTGGGGCACGAATGTCGACGCAGCCTGCACGCTCAGGCGCTGTTTCAGCAGCCATGCTCCAAAATAGCCGTTCCCGTGGATGCCGACCCACTCGATTCGCTGTCGTGGCCCGAGGTTCACGTCGTACGTGATGTGCGTAACGCCGTCCTTCGCGTCCGAAGTGTGCGTCACCTTTGCGTTGAAGTAGCCCTGGCGCTGGTAATAATCCCGGATGCGCTTGCTGCCCTCGTTGAGCAGATCTTCGTCCAGCGTGCCTTCCGAATAGACCGGAACCAGGCTGCGCACCTTTCCTTTGCTGAGTTTCGCGCCCTCCACGATGATTCTGACGATGGGCCCGCGGTTGGCCTCGAAACTGTAATTCACGTGGTTGGCCGGCCGCTGATACTGGCTCGACGCCAGGCTCACGTTGGCTTCCAGGCGCTGCTGCTTCTGGTACTGCTTCCGCAGGCTGGTCAGAGCCCGGCTCACGGTGTCTGAGTTCACCTTCGACCCCGCCTTCAGTTTTGCCTTCTTGCGGAATGTCGGCAGGTCCATCCCGCTGTCGCCCTGCACAGCCACATCGCCCACCCGCGCAGGCTTTCCCGTCCTCACGTCGAACTGGACAACCACTTCCGCGTCGGCCTTGTCCGTCGCTGTGTGTCGCGTGATCGATCCCTGATAGTAGCCATTTTGCTGAAGCATCTGCTGCAGCAGATCGCTGGCGTGGCTCAGCTTCTGATCCGTATAGGGGGTTCCGGGATTGAGCCGCGTCGAGTAATTGAGCTGGTTGCTCAGATGGCTGTTCGTGACCCCCTTCACCGCAATGCGCCCCAGGAACAGCGTTGGCGTCCCTGTAAAAACCAGAACAACTCCGTTGCCCTGCCGTTGCCCGTCCACGGCAATCGTCCGATAGAGCCCCGTCGCGTACAGGCGGCGCAGGCTGGCGCGCACCTTCACCGGATCGAGGGGAGTATTCGGCTGCTGTTCCATCCGTTCCGGCAGCGGATCCAGAGCCGCCCGGTTGACTCCCTCAAATTGAATCTCCACCACCGGCAGTCCCGCCCAGCCGTCGAAGTTCGGCGAAGTCGGCACCGGCTGCGCCTTTACCGGCGATTGCTCCCGCGTCGTGTTGTAGGAGGGCGGCACGCTGTCCGGCGGCGCCGGCGGGGTCCCTTTCTGCTGCTGCTTGGGCGAGTTGGCGGCGGGCGCCTGGGCCGCGGGATTGATTGGCTCCTGCGCCTGCGCGGGAAGCGCGCTAAGGGTCCACGCCAGCGCAAACCAGGACAGAACCCACCCGAACCGGAGCAGGGATGTGGGAGGTCGTTCCGCGGTCCCCGCTGGAGCCCGTCGCAGATTGTCGCGCACAGGAAATACTTTCGAACCCAAACCGCCCTCGTTCTGCCTCGGAAAGGTCTGCGGCAAAGCCGGAGAATCTCTCTCCTGTCTAACACCACTCGGCCGGGGCGAGTTTTTCTTCGAATCGCCTCAGCTTCGACGGCCCATCCCCGGGATTCGCATCCTCGGCTTTGCCCTTGAACCATGAGATGCCGGCTCCGAAGGGGCGTGGCCATCGCCCGGCCAAACCGTGCGCGACTCTGAAGTTTCTATACTACTGAGAGATGGCGGCTTCGTCTCAGACCGTGCAGGAAAGGTATTCGCGCCAGGTCCTGTTCTCAGGCGTTGGTCCCGAGGGCCAGGCCCGGCTCGAGAGCGCCCATGTGGCCGTGGTGGGCGTCGGAGCCACCGGGGCGGCTGCGGCGGGCCTGCTTGCGCGCGCCGGCGTGGGAACTCTCACCCTCATCGACCGCGACTTCGTCGAGGAAAGCAATCTGCAGCGCCAGGTCCTCTTCGATGAGGCTGACGCGCGCGACTCTCGTCCCAAGGCGGACGCGGCGCGGCGCAAAATCGCGGCCTTTAACAGCGAAATCGAGATCCACGCCCATGTCGCAGACCTCGTTCCCGGCAACATTCATGAGTTGTTGCAGGGAGCTGGCATCGTTCTCGATGCCACTGACAACTTCGAAACCCGCTACCTCCTCAACGACTACGCCGTGGAGCAATCCAAACCCTGGATTTACGCTGCCGCGGTGGGCTCGTATGCAGCAACCATGAACATCATCCCCGGCGAAACCGCCTGCCTGGCCTGCATTTTTCCCCAGCCTCCCGGCGGAGCGGTCGAAACCTGTGACACGGCCGGAATCCTCAATACTGCCGTCAACCTGGCGGTATCGATCCAGGTTACGGAAGCGCTCAAGTGGATCGTCGGAGCACGCGATAAGATCCGCCGGTCGCTGCTCTCCTGCGACGTCTGGACCAGTGAATGGACGGAAATCTCCGCAGCCGCTCCACGACCGGACTGCGCGGTCTGCGGGCAACACGACTTTGCGCATCTCCGCGGCGAAGGCCGGCCACACATCACACTGTGCGGCCGCAACTCCGTCCAGATTCATGAGCGCTCGCGCCCCATCGACCTCGCCGCAATGGAAGAGCGGCTCCGTCCTCACGGCTCCGTGCTGCGCAACGATATGCTGCTGCGTTTTCAGCGTGGCGACCACACTTTGACCCTCTTCGCCGATGGCCGCGCCATCATCCACGGAACAACCGACATCGCAGTAGCAAGAACCCTCTACGCGCGGTTCGTGGGGTCATAAAGCGGCTCTCGCCTTTAGCACGAATCGTCTGTGGTTCCGGGAACCACCACCTAGTGCATCGTGCCATTCCGGCAGCGGGGCCTCACTGCCGCACCAGGGGATCTGAAACCTGCGCCGCAGCGCGCTCGGTGGGCAATGCAGCCGAGTGATGGCGTACGTTCAAACCCAGCGTGCTCAAGAGAAAGCTGAACAGGATGGTCTCAAAGCCAAGCGTGGTTCCAAGTCCCGAACCAATCGCCATACGCGAAACTTGCTCCACGTTCATCGCCCCAAAGTCGGCCTGGCGCCACAGGAGAACCACGTACACGGTGGAAATCAGGCCCGCGGCCACCATCACCAGACCCGCAATGAGGCCGCGCTCAAGATTGATGTGGCGAAACAGATAGTGGTAGGCTCTCCCGGCTGGGTAGAGGCGCTCCTGCACCGCATATACGCGCGAAAGCACCGCAAAAAGGACCGACTGAAAGCCCATGACGATGGCGAAGGCCGAGAAGATGAGAGCGCCGATGCTCAGCCGCACATGATGCAATTCGATCGGGTTCAGCATCAGCAGGAACGAGGCCACGATCCCGAACAGCATGAGAGTCAGGCCGGGGTACAAAAACAGCCAGTTCGGACCGAACAACAGCATGAAACGGAGATGGCGCCAACCGTCGCGATAGGGGCGGAGATGAGGCGGGCGCGAGCGTCCATCCGGACTCAGTGTGGTTGGAACCTCGCAGATTTTCATGCGGGTCATGGTGGCCTTGATCACCATCTCGGAAGCGAATTCCATGCCCGTCGTTCTCAGGTCCATTCGATTGAACGCGTCTTTCGAATAGCCGCGCAATCCGCAATGAAAATCGTTGGCTGGAGAATGAAAAATCACCTTGCCGATCATCGAGAGAACAGGGTTGCCGATATATCGGTTTTTCCAGGGCATGGCGCCCGGCTTGATCCCACCGGCAAATCGATTGCCCATGACCAGGTCATAGCCTTCGCGCAGTTTCCCCACAAAGCTATCGAGGTCCGAGAAGTCGTAGCTGTCGTCGGAGTCGCCCATGATGACGTACTTGCCGCGAGCCGCAAGGGTTGCGCTGTAAAGAGCCGCGCCATAGCCGCGCAGGGGCACGTTCACAACGCGAGCTCCAGCGCGCAGCGCAATCTCCTGTGAGCCATCCGTCGAGCCGTTGTCGCCAATTACAACTTCACCCGCAATTCCAGAGCCGGACAGGTAGCTAACGGCCTTGCGCACGCAGGCCTCAATGGTTTCCGCCTCGTTCAGGCACGGCATGATAATGCTGATCTCGATTGCCACACCGTCATCCTCGTTATCGATGATTAGAAACGACCTTTCAGACGGAGGCCCCGCCTTAACGCAACTTAATCCCGCAATTCTGTCTGACGCGGAAATCTAATTCATTCGAAATGTTCCCGCTCGCGAAGCAGGCTCCTCTCGCGATTCTCCGAACCCCAGCCACATCCATAGCCTTCCATGAACAATCGCGTTAGCCGTATAGACGATAAGAAACGGATCGATAATGATCCGGTAGCGAGGCAGATACACGACGGCCACGACCATCGCCAGCGCGAGCACGATCGATGTGGTCATGAGTAAATCCTCGCCGTACAGCTTTCTTCCCCGCAGTACTGCGCCGTAGATCGCCAGGATCGTCAATAAGATCGAGGGCACCCAATAAAGCGGCTGCCGCCCTTTCGGATGTTCCGGATCGAACGCCACGAAATACAGGAACTTCTTCAATGCCAATTCGACTTCCCGCCGGGGATGCGAACGGGCATATTCCTCGGCAAGCTTTCGCAGCGCGGCATCCTTCGACACCTCATAGTCCGGATCGAGCGGGACTCGATCGAAAGCGTTTTGCACGTCCGGCGGGAGAGGAGGACTGAAGTACTCGTACTTCGCGCCTCCAGTGGCCTCCGGATTGTGCCCTATCCAGAGATTGATCCCGGCCAGATTGGTTACGGGAATAAACTTGCCGAAAGCCCGGTAGTTCCGGATCGTCCACGGTGCAAGGCAAGCGCAGGCGATGACGAAGAACACAAGGGCGGGAACGACCGCCTTCAGTCCCCGGCGCACTACGATGATGCCGGCGCACACAAACAGGAGGACAAGCGCATCGGATCGGAAAAGCAGCAAAACCCCCATCGAAAATCCCGCAGCAACCAGATCGATCCTGGAATGGGTCCTCTCGATATAGCGGGCCAGCCAAAAAACGACAAGGCAATGCACGACGATATAAAAGCTGATGGGATGAAACTCGTTGCACATATACACTTGTGTGGGAAATATGGCAGTTACACAGGCTGCGACGATTCCCGCTTTCTTCCCAATAAATAGCTCCGCAATGCGATAGACGACATACACAAGAAGTACGCCCGCCGCGGCCTGAATGGTCTCGATCAGAAAGTAGGCGAGAGGCGTCTCGCCAAACATTCGGTAAAAGAGCGCCAGAAAATAGGGATACGCCGGCGGCTCGAAAGCGGAGGGCACGCGCATCCCGTTGGGTAAAAGGAACGTCTGCCCGTGACCGGCAAGAATGGATCGGGCAATCGGTCCGAATTCCCAGGTTACGGGATGGAGATAGTTACGCAGGACCGGGATGGAGGCGAGGCGCAGAATAGCCGCCGCGATCAGCACCGTCCGCAGGCTGATCCAGCGCCGGCAAGCTGAAACGATCTTGTCCCTCAAGGCGTTGTTTGGGGTAGCAATCGTCATGGGTGTCGCCGCCTCTGCGGGCTAAGGCAGGCACCGGGCGCAGGACGGGTCGCTCTTACGTTTGAACGTCTCTCAGTCGAGCATGGGAGGCTGAGTCCGCTGTCGGGAATCGCGCTGAGATGCCGCAAATCGATTCGCGCAAGCCTTACGTCCGCAAAACAGTTAGGCTCGATCGACTCAGTATACCATCCGGCGGTCTCGCAAATGCGGCACAATCAAACGCCGCCCCGTCTGGTCACCGGGGCGTCCTGACTTCCCTAATTGTTCCTACGCGAAGCGCACCCCCTGCAGAGCCAATCCTAGAACTGGTTCCACAAAAACTGGTTGTACACCTCGTGGTGGAACTGCACTTCCTGCGGCTTCACCAGCGTTCCCAACAGGCGCGGGCAGCGGTCCGCGGATGCCTCCTTCAGATCCGCGTAGCGCCCCTTCACGTCCTTACCGCCCAGCAGCTTCGTGGTCCACTTCGAATTACGGAAATCTGCAATCGCCGTGTAAATGTTGTCCGGCAGCTTCCGCTCCGAGCTTCTCAGGTTTGCGTCCTTCGACACTTCCCCCTGCAGCCCCGACTTGAAAATCGCCAGCAACACCAGGTAGGGATTCGCATCCGGAGCCACCGCGCGCACCTCGGTTCTCATGCTGCGCTCGTTGCCGATCGGAATCCGAATCATCGCTCCGCGATCCACTGCCGACGCATACAGGCGGTTCGGAGCCTCGAAATGCGGATCCAGCCGCCGGTACGCATTCACGCTCGAGTTGAACAGCAGGCAGATGTCATTCCCATAAGTCAGAATGCGATCGAGGAAATCCCACCCGAACTTCGCCAGCTTCTCCTGGCCCTTCGGATCCCAAAACAGATTCTTCCCGTTCTTGCTCACCGAAACGTTGGTGTGCATGCCGCTTCCGTTCACCCCGGCCACCGGCTTGGGCAGGAACGACGCGGTCATCCCGAGATTCGTCGCCACCTGGCGGCAAATCAGCTTGTAAAGCTGAATCTGATCCGCGGCCGCCACTACCTCGCCGTAGTTGTAGTTGATCTCGAANNGCGACCTCGGGATGGTCCTTCTCGTTCTCGAAGCCCATCGCGCGCTGCACTTCAGCTACGGTGTCGATGAAACTGCGCAGCGGATCGCTGGGCAGAGAGTGGAAATAGCCGCCCGCGTTCACATATTCGAACTTCCCTGTCTCGGGAAAACGGCGTTCCGCGTCGACGCCCGCAAACAGAAAGCCTTCAATCTCATTCGCTGCGTTCAGCGTGTACCCGTGCTTGTCGAACTCCTCCTTCGCCAGCGTCTTCAACAGGCCGCGCGTGTCGCCCGCATAGGGGCTGCCGTCCTTATCGATCACGTCCCCGTACACCAGGATTTTGCCGGCGCCGAAAACATCCGCGGGCCCGTAGTAAAACGCGCTCCAGTCAATCCCCAGCCGCAGATCGCTCTCCTTCTGCGCTGTAAATCCGCGAATCGAAGAGCCGTCGAAGGTCAGGTTCTCGTAGGCCTTCAGAAGAAACTTCTTGTCGTAATCGAGCATGTGCAGGCGGCCTTCCAGATCGGAGAACAGCACCGTGACCGCCTTCACGCCCTTGTGATCCGTGAGAAACTTCAGCCGCTCCTCCTGAATCTTGTCGGCGGCCACGCGCTTTTTGCGCTGATCCTTTGCCTTTAAATTCAGTTCCTCCAGCTCGTCGTAGGAAAGCGCCAGGAAATTCCGATATTCACTCGACATGCTTCTCCTCTGATTCGTGATTGAAATAATGGTTGGGCTGCCGCGCCAGCCGGTTGAAGCCGAAGCACCAGAATAATCCTCGCCGGAGTGGCGCGATTTTGAGTGCTGAGCAAAAGGTTTGGCGGCTCGCATTCAGGGTATCGCGCAAGCCATGGGCATGTCTTCCTATAAAAACTACTGATGCCCGGCATTCGTATTCCTTATCGGCCAGCGCCCGCTCCCACCCGGTTTCGTTCCCGCTCCATACCCACTAATCTGGAACCGGCAATATGAGCGCCCATCAGGCAGAAGCGGTGATCCTCCGCAAATGGCCCGTCCGTGAGGCCGACGAGATCGTCTCCCTCTTTACCCGCACGCACGGCAGGATTCGCGGCGTCGCCAAAGCTGCCGCCAAATCACGGCGCCGCTTCGGCGGAGCGCTCGAACCCATGACCTTCGTCTCCGCCAGCTACGTTGAAAACCCGAAGCAGGACCTCGTCCGGCTCGACGCCTGCGAAGTCATTGCCTCCCCGCTCTCCGACCCTGTGAGCTACCCGCGCGCCGCGGCTCTCGCCTTCTATGCCGAAGTCCTCGAAGAGGCCATGCCCGATCACGATCCCCACGAAGCCGTCTTCCGCCTTGTGCTCGCGGTCCTCGACCAGACGCGCACCAGCCCGGTCTGGATGCCGGTGACCTATTTCGCTCTCTGGATCACGCGCCTCCTCGGCTGGATGCCTTCGCTGACCCACTGCACCGTCTGCGGCGATCCATTCGGCGCTCAGGACGCATGGTTCGAGGCGCAGTCCGATGGCCTCGTTTGCCGGCGTCACAAACAAGCCGGCAGCCGCATTCTTTCCGCGGCCTCGCTGCTGCTGGCCCGTCGCATCTTTCAGTCTCCCATCGCCGCTCTCGCCGGCGAGCCATGGCCCGCGAGCCGCGCTGCCGACCTCCGCCTGTTTGCAACCCAGGCCCTCGAACGCCACATCGAGCGCAGGCTCCATTCCGCCGCTGCCCTGCAAAAACTTGCCGCCTGAATCTGGCTCTCGCACGCGTGCTACAATGTATTACACCGAGCTTTGAGAACCATGGCGGCAACGGCGACAGTGCATATTCGCGTGGACGAGAAGGTCAAGCAGCGGGCAACAAAAGCGCTGGCTGCCATGGGCATGTCTTTGTCCGACGTCGTCCGCATTCTGCTTGTGCGGGTCGCCGCCGAGAAAGCCCTGCCGTTCGAAGTGAGGGTTCCCAACCGTGCGACACGTGCCGCAATCGATGCCGGTGAGCGGGGCGAGGTCTCCCGAGCCAGGAGCGTCGCCGCGATGATGGCTGATCTCAATGCGGACCATTGAGTGGACCTCAGCCTTCAAACGCGACTACAAGCGAATTAGGGTAGCGCCTCGTCATCGGGACGTGGAGACCCTGCTGCCCGAGATTGCAGGCCAACTCGCTGATGATCGACCCCTGAAAGAAAAACATCGCGACCACAGCCTCGGCGGCAATTGGAAGAGTCATCGCGAATGCCACCTGAAGCCGGACCTGTTGCTGATCTACAAGAAGCCGGACGAGAACACGTTGCGCCTGGTCCGTATGGGTTCTCATAGCGAATTGTTCGCTAAATAGTCGAAGAGGCAGCCGCCCCTGACGAACCTCAGCCGGGAACCGCGGCTGAGTCCCATTCCCCCGCACAGCATCTACACTGAAGGCCGGATTCATCCCCATCGAGGACTCATCCATGAAGATCGCCAGCAGCGTTACCGACCTCATCGGCAATACCCCGCTCGTGCAGCTCAATCGCGTCACCGCCGGCGCCCACGCACGCGTCGTCGCCAAGCTCGAAAGCGCCAACCCCGTCAACAGCGTCAAAGACCGCATCGGCTTCGCCATGATCGAAGCGGCCGAGCACGAGGGAAAGATTCATCCCGGCAAAACCGTCCTCATCGAGCCAACCAGCGGCAACACCGGCATCGGCCTCGCCTTCGTCGCCGCGGTCAAAGGCTACAAACTCATCCTCACCATGCCCGAGACCATGAGTCTCGAACGCCGCGTGCTGCTCCTTGCCTTCGGCGCGCAAATCGTGCTCACACCCGGCCCCAACGGCATGAACGGCGCCATCGCCAAGGCCAGGCAGATCCTCGCCGAGACGCCCAACGGCCACATGCTCCAGCAGTTCGAGAACCCCGCGAACCCCAGGATTCACTTCAACACCACCGGGCCAGAAATCTGGAACGATACCGATGGCCAGGTGGACATCCTCATCTCCGGCGTCGGTACTGGCGGCACGCTCACCGGCGTCGCCGAATACATCAAGCCCCGCAAGGCTTCTTTCAAAGCCATTGCCGTCGAGCCGACGGACAGCCCCGTGCTTTCCGGCGGCAAACCCGGCCCCCACAAGATTCAGGGAATCGGCGCGGGTTTCGTCCCGAAAGTGCTGGACACAAAACTCATCGACGAAGTCATCCAGGTCTCGAACGACGACGCCATCGCCATGGCGCGCCTACTGCCTCTCGAAGAAGGCCTGCTCGTCGGCATCTCTTCCGGCGCGGCCGTTCACGCAGCCGTCCAGGTCGCACAGCGCGCTGAAAACGCCGGCAAGCTGATCGTCGCCATCATTCCCAGCTTCGGCGAACGCTACATCTCCACCGTGCTCTTCGAGAACCTGCGCAACGAGGCCCAGCAGCTCAAAGCCGAGCCCATCGAGGCGCCCGCGAAGGTGTAGGACAGCCGTCGGGGCCTGCGCCCTGTACCCTGCACGCTGTACCCTGCTTTCATGTTCTCCACCATCCGCGAAGATATCCGCTCCATCCTGGACCGCGACCCCGCGGCCAGCTCATGGCTGATGGTGGTGCTCTGCTATCCCGGCCTGCACGCCGTCTGGATGCATCGAATCACGGCGCGCCTCTGGCGAGCCAAACTCCACCTCATCGCGCGCCTTCTCTCGCAATGCGCACGCCTCCTCACTGGAATCGAAATCCACCCCGGCGCTGTCATCGGCCGCCGCGTCTTCATCGACCACGGCGCGGGCGTGGTCATCGGAGAAACCACCATCGTCGGCAACGACGTCACCCTCTATCAGGGCGTGACCCTCGGCGGAACCGGCCACGAACACGGCAAGCGTCATCCCACCCTGCGCGATGGCGTCTTCGCCGGCAGCAACGCGCAAATTCTTGGCAACATCTGCATCGGCGAAAACTCCCGCGTCGGCGCAGGCTCCGTCGTGCTCCAGGACGTCCCGCCCAACTCCACCGTCGTCGGCGTCCCCGCCCACATCGTCTATCAGAACGGCGAGCGCGTGCTCATCACCGATCCCAACCAGATCAAGGACCCGCTCTCGCACGTCATCATCGCTCTGGCCGATGAGGTCAAGCGGCTGCGCCTCCGTGTCGATGTCCTCGATGGCCAGCTCGAACTGACCGCACGCGACCTCGACGAGGTCCGCTCCTTCACGGTCGAGGAAGAGGAGCGCGACCAGTACCGCAGCGAGCAGTCCGGCTCCGGCCTCGTCAGCATGGGCGAAGGCATCTAGTATTGATCGTCCCGTCAATATCCGTTCAGCGGGTATTGTGTTCAAAGACTTAAGAATCAATCTCCAGTCGCAGACATGACAAGCCAAAGCTAGTCAAGTACATCATATTTGACAATAAAATGCTTGTCAGCGTTATGTGCATTGACTATATTTATATTGTCATGCGCAGCGAGTTCAAGAATCTCCGTCTGAAACAACTGGATCGCGCTCTGGAGCCATACCGCGCGGCGCGGGAGGTTCCGCGTCCATCAAAGGGATGGATACGCACCATCCGGCAGGCGCTCGAAGTCTCCTCGGGCGAACTGGCACGGAGGCTGGGGACGAGCCGCCAGCTTCCCCTGCAACTGGAGAAGGGGGAGGCGGAAGACCGCGTCACCTTGAAGAGCCTGCGCGCGGCAGCCAACGCGCTCGATTGCGACTTGGTCTATGCCCTTGTTCCGCGTTCCGGCAGCATGCAGGAGTTGATCGAAAACCGCGCGCGCGCCGAGGCGAAGAACCGCGTCCTCGGCGTCGAGCATTCGATGGCGCTTGAGAATCAGGCGGTCGGCAGAATCGACGAGGCGGTCGAAGCAGAGACGCGCCGCCTGGTCAGAAAGCGCGCATCCCGATGACCCTGTTCACTACGGGAGATGGCAATACACCGCTGACTCCCGAAGAGCAGGACGATCTCATCCCTGATCTCACCACGAAGGAAGAATTGAATGAGTGGGAGCGCCAGAACATCCTCGAAGCCTCTGCGTGGGCACTTGATTCGCGCAACTTCAATCGGCAGGACCCATTCTCAGAAGCCTATGTGAGAGAACTGCACCTGCGCATGTTCGACCAAACCTGGAAGTGGGCAGGGGCCTACAGGGCCACGGAAAAGAATATCGGGATTCCGCACTACCAGATCCGAGAGGCACTGCCAGCCTTGCTGGGCGATGCGCGCTATTGGGTAGAGCATCAAACTTACGAGCCGGACGAACTCGCTGTCCGGTTTCACCATAAGCTCGTTTGGATTCATCCGTTCGCTAACGGCAACGGTCGCCATGCTCGGCTCATGGCAGACGTCGTTGTGCGGAGACTGGGCAGTCCGGTGTTCACATGGGGTAGCGCGGATATCGTGCGAGCCGGTGACTTCAGGCGCAGCTACATCGACGCTCTTCGGGCTGCGGATAAAAATGACATTCAGCCGCTTCTGGCGTTTGCTCGCTCGTGATGCTCTGATCTATAGCTACCACGAAATGTAATGGGGTCCTTTCGGGACACTCAGTGGAAATTTCCACGTTTCCTGCCTCTTGTGACCACTCTGGATCGCCCCGCCGCCCGCTTCATCCGCCCTGCCCGCCCGGAATCGGATGCGCCCGCAGAGCCTCCACCACCATCACGCGAATATCGTCGTAGTCGGGATGGCCGGAGAACATCCGGTAGTCGACTTCCTGGTTGTCGTCCCCATGTCCCGTCAGCTGAAACTGCCGCTCGCCCGCGGCCGCTTCCGTTGCATGAGCCGCGGCCCACGACTTCTGGTCGAAATCGTCGCTTTGCACGTCAACTTCCCACACCCGGTGCCCATCCGCCCGCCGCACCAGAAAGCGGTAATACGTGTGAAATTTGCCCATCGGCTCGAAATATTCGATGGCATCCACCCGGTCATTGCCCAGCGGAAACATCTCCACCAGAAATCCCGTCGCCAGTCGCGCGTCAGCGGCCCCGGTTCTGTGCAGCTCGTGCAGCAAAGTGCGCTCCTGGTCGCGCTGCTGCTTCATGCCGGCCGACGAATACGCGGCCACCAGTGTGGTGTGAATCTTCCAGTTCCGCGGGTCGAGCTGCCGCGCCTTCTCCGCGTACTGCACTGCGAGCTGGCCCTGAAAAAGTTCCACTGCCGCCGTGGAAGCCAGCAGGTTCGCTGCCGTGTTGCCCGGATCCGTTTTCAGCACTTCCTGAAAATCGATCAGCGCCTGGCGCGCCCGGTTGGCCTGCAACTCTGCCATCCCCAGGGAAAGAGTCGGATTGGTCGTGCCCGTGCCTGGCGTCGCGGCCGGCGCTGCCGGACCTGCACCGGCCGGAGCCCCGTTCTGAGCAAACCCCGGCCCCTCCAGCGCGCAACAAGCCAGGAGAAGTGCGAACGGAAACCCCCGGGCCCCAGTTGACCTCTTCATCGGAAATTCCCCGGATTTACTCTATCGCGTCGGACGCCGCCCGTGGAGCCTGCCTGTGCACGCACGCGAAGCAGTCATCGGTTATGCTGAGGCAAGAGCGCTCTTCGCGTCGATCCTGCAAGGAGAACGACCGTGGTTTATCTGGTGATAGGCAGCTTTATCGTGATCTTTCTTGGCGGCATTCTTTGGGCGACAAGCCGGCGAGCGGATGAGCACCATCACTGAGTCTTCAGTGGCTCCAAAAGTGGCATCCTCGAAACCGTTTCGGCGATATGGTTTTTCATATCCACTGACAGCTTTTCAGAGAATCGTCCGCAAGCCCAGGCACGTCAATTCGTCACCGCATCCTCTTTTCGAACGTATATCTCCGGCATCTATAGACATACGCATTGGCGTAAAAATCCGTAATCCGAGATACCCCAGTGGCACCCAAGTTGCACATAACAGTTCTACAGCCCGATCTTCTCCAGAAATTTGTACACCGGGGATAGACAATAGTTAGTTTGGGTCCCCAGAGGTGTTCGCTTCCGGAGCACCGCACCTCGTCATGCAACGCACGTTTCAAACCCGGATTGCCGCTGTGCTGCTGGCCCTCTTCACCGGGGCCGCGATGGTGTGTGCCGGTTTCAATCTCGTGCAGGAGAACCGCTACCAGTCGCCCACCGACGGCGTGTGGTGGATCGAAGCACAGGGTGGATTAAAGGCTGAGCGCGTCCCAGCCGACAGCCCCGGCGAGCGAGCCGGCGTCAAGCCCGGCGATCTGCTCGTCGCAGCCAACGACCAGCCGACCCCCGTAGGCGCGGACCTGGCCCGTGAAATCTGGCGCACCCGGGCCTACAACACCATCCACTACACCCTGGTGCGCGACGGCATCCGCCTGCCCGATGTTCCTGTCGTCCTCGACATGCAGGACCGCGGCATCCACCAGGGTTTCCGCTTCATCGCTCTGGTCTATCTCGGCATCGGCCTCTATGTGCTGTTGCGACGCTGGACCGCCGCCCATTCCACCCACTTCTATATCTTTTGCCTCGTTTCTTTCGTCCTCTACTCCTTCTGGACCACCGGCAAGTTCAACGAGTTCGACTGGATCGTCGAGTGGAGCAAGATCGGCGCAAACGCACTCCAGCCCGCGCTCTTCCTGCACTTCGCACTGGCATTTTCCTCTGAACAGCGAGAGCGCCGGCGCTGGCTCGTGCCGCTCATCTATCTCCCCGCCGCCGCCATCATCGCCCTGCAGGTCATGGCGATCGAGTTCTGGTCTGCAACGGAAGTCCTCCGCCATCGTCTCGACCAGGTTGCCGTCGGCCATCAGGCGCTCTTCTATGTCCTCGCGGCCGCCGTCTTTTACGTGCACTACCGCGAAACCAAAGCCCCCCTTGAACGCCAGCAGCTCAAGTGGCTCACCCGCGGCACCCTGCTCGCCGTCGCGCCTTTCACGCTCCTGTCCGCCATTCCCTACATGGCCGACATCGCCATGCCCGATGCCCTCACCAAAATCGCCGGCATCTGCATGGTCATCCTCCCGCTCACCTTCAGCTGGGCCATCGTGCGCTATCGCATGATGGACGTCGACCTCATCTTCAAGCGCGGCGTCACCTACACCCTCGCCACCGCCGCCCTCGTCGGCGTCTATTTCGCGCTTCTTGCCGTCGCCGCCGCTCTCGCTCAGGCCCGCCTGCGCAGCTTCGGTATCTGGGGACTCCTGTCCGCCGTCATCGTAGCGGCGCTCCTCTTCGAGCCTCTCAAGCGAACCATCCAGATGCGCGTCGACCGCCTCTTCGACCGCAAGAGCTACGATTACCGTGCCACCCTCATCTCCTTCGGTAGAGGCCTCAGCTCCTTCACCAATCTCGAACCGCTGCTGAATGCCATCGTCGATCGCCTGCCCCGCACCCTGCTCGTCAATCGCGTCGCCGTCTTCCTCCAGGACGCACCCGGACAATACCGCCTCGCCGCCCAGCACGGCTTACCCGAGACCCTGGAACACGGCCGCCTCGACCTCGGCTTCCTCGATTTCGATGAGCCCAACGCCGGCAGCCACCTGTTCCTCGAAAACCCCCAACTGGCGCTGAACCTCAGCCCTGCCGAGCAACGCACCGCGGCCCTGCTCGACATGAATTATTTCCTCCCCTGTCGCGTCGGTGTTCCGGGCGCGCGCGAGTGGCAGGTGCGCGACTTTCAGGTGAAGGATCGCACCATCGCCGTCATCGGCCTCGGCCGCCGCCAGGGCGGCGATTTCCTCTCCAGCGAGGATATGGAGCTGCTCGAATCCCTGGCCGGCTACATCGGCATCGCCCTGCAGAACGCCACCCTCTACGCCAGCCTCGAAGAAAAAATCATCGAGTACGAGCGCCTCAAGGAATTCAACGAGAACATCGTCGAGTCCATCAACGTCGGCATCCTCGCCATCGACCCCGGAGAGCGCATCGAAAGCTGGAACTCGCAGATGGAAGTCATGTTCGCGCTCGCCCGCCAGGAGGCGCTGCACCAGCCCCTCGAAGCTGTCTTTCCCGTCAATCTCGTCGAGGAATTCCGCCGCGTCAAAGATCAGCCCGGCGTCCACAATCTCTACAAATTCCGTCTCGAGACCCGCGCCGAAGAAACCCGCATCGCGAACATCGCCATCGCGCCGCTCATCTCCCGCGATTTCCGCACCGTCGGCCGCATCATCCTCATTGACGACATCACCGACCAGACCCAGATGGAAGGCCAGCTGGCCCAGGCCGAGAAGCTCTCCTCCATCGGCCTTCTCGCCGCCGGTGTCGCCCACGAAGTCAACACTCCTCTGGCCGTGATCTCCTCCTACGCGCAGATGCTCGCCCGCCAGGTCAAAGGCGATGCGAAGCTCGCCCCCCTGCTCGACAAAATCACCCAGCAGACCTTCCGCGCTTCCGAAATCGTCAACGGCCTCCTCAACTTCTCCCGCACCAGCGGCGCCGAATACCGCGAGACCGACGTCAACGCCATCATCCGCGATACGCTCACGCTGCTCGATCACCAGTTCAAAACCGCTCAGATCAACGTCGAGACCAGCCTCATGCCCGGCCTTCCCGCCATCATGGGCAACGCCGGCAAGCTCCAGCAGGTCTTCCTCAATCTCTTCCTCAATGCCAAAGACGCCATGGCCGGAGCAGCCGCGTCCCCCGGCGAGAGCCGCACCCTGCGCATCGCCACTGAGGTCAACGGCCACGTCAGCATCTCCATCGCCGACAGCGGATCGGGCATCGCCCCCGAGCACCTGCGCCGCATCTACGATCCCTTCTTCACCACCAAGACCGCGCGCCGCGATGGCCAGCCGCGCGGCACCGGCCTCGGCCTTGCCGTCACCTACGGCATCATTCAGGAGCACTCCGGCAAAATCCACGTGGAGAGTCAGGTGGGACTGGGCACGACTTTCTATCTTGAGTTTCCCTTGCTGAGGAAACCCGCGCATGTCTGAAGGCACCCTCGCGGTTCCGGACAATTCTCAAACTGCTGGTTCGGATTCCCTCCCGCGCATTCTCATCATCGACGACGAAGCCGCGATTCGCGAATCGCTGGAGACCCTCCTGTCCATGGAAGGCTACGCCGTCGACAGCGCGGAAAACGGCGAGCTGGGCCTCGAACGCATCGCCGAACAGCCCTTTGACCTGGTTCTGCTCGACCTCGCTCTGCCCGGCCGCAACGGAATCGAAATCCTCAGCACCCTGCGCGAGCGCGAACTCAACCTGCCCGTCATCATGATCACCGCCTTCGGCACCGTCGACAACGTCGTCGACGCCATCCGCGGCGGCGCCCAGAACTTCGTCCAGAAGCCCTGGGACAACGAAAAACTCCTCGCCGATATCCGCACCGCCGTCGCGCGCTATCGCGCCGAAGAAGAAAACGTCCAGCTCAAGCGCGCCTTTCGCCAGCGCTACAACTTCCCCAATATCGTCGGCAAGAGCGACGTCATGCTGCGCATCTTCGACCTCGTCGCCCAGGTCGCGCCCACCCGCTCCACCGTCCTCATCCAGGGTGAGAGCGGCACCGGCAAGGAGCTCATCGCCAAAGCCCTCCACGCCAACTCCACCCGCAAAGACAAGCCTTTCGTCCCGGTCAACACCGGCGCGATGCCCACCGACCTCCTCGAATCCACTCTCTTCGGCCACGTCAAAGGCGCATTCACCTCCGCGATTGCCGCCAAAAAGGGCCTCTTCGAAGTCGCCAACGGCGGCACGCTCTTCCTCGACGAGATCGCCACCATGGGCATGGATACCCAGGCGAAAATCCTGCGCGTCCTCCAGGATCGCCGCTTCATGCACCTCGGCGGCGTCCAGGAAATCCAGGTCGACGTCCGCATCATCGCCGCCACCAATGTCGATCTGCGCCAGGCCGTGCGCGAAGGTAAATTCCGCGAGGACCTCTTCTATCGCCTCAACGTCATCGCCATCGAACTGCCGCCCCTGCGCAGCCGCCGCGAAGACATCCCCGCCCTGGTCACTCACTTCCTCAAGTACTACTCCGACGAAAACGGCCTCTCTGCCCGTGCTCTCACTCCGGAAGCCATGCGCGCCCTCGTCGACTACGAGTGGCCCGGCAACGTGCGCGAGCTCGAAAACGTCATCGAGCGCGGCGTCGTCCTCTCCTCCGGCGGCACCATCGGCGCCGACCTGCTCCCCGGCCATCTCACCGGCTCCAGCTACTCCTCAAGCCTGCTTGAACACAGCCCCGACGCCTCCCTCTTCGACATCATGGAAGACATCGAGCGGCGCATCATCGTCGACAAGCTCGACCGCTGCAACGGCAACCAAACCGAAGCTGCCGAGCAGTTCCGCATCCCCCTCTCCACGCTCAATCAGAAGATCAAACGCCTCAACATCGAAATCCGCAAGCGCTCCCGCGACTAGAACGCGCGACCAAGGGATAACTTCACGTTTGCAGAAGCTTTGTGTCAGGGCACGACTTCAGTCGTGCCGAAAAGATTGCACTGGAAGTCGGGCTTTAGCCCCTGAGTACCGCCTCACTCGATCGAGAACACCGCATACACCGTCGCCGACTCTTCGACCTGCTGCGGCCGAATCGCCAACGGCGGCGGCGGTGGCGCGGGGACCGCTCCCCCAATACTGACCGACTCCGTGTTTAGCGTTGCGGAAAACCGCGTCATCGGCGTCTGATTGCTCGCATAAATCAGCGCTCCCAGATGCGCACCCAGCCCCGCAGCCATCTGCGTCGCCACCTGCCGTGCGCGCACCAGCGCCTTCTCCGCCGCCTGCGCCTGCAACCCGTTCCGATCCGCCAAATCCCACTCGATGTTCCCGCTCTCGTTCGCGCCGGCTTCAATCGCCGCATGCAGAACCTTCGCCGCATCCGCCGCCCCAGCCTTCACGGTCCAGCTCTGTGACAGCGTGAATGCCTTCTGCATCCGCTGCTCCGGCGTGCTCTTGTCGTTTTCAGGAAACTCCGTATAGGCAAGCTTCTGATCCTGGCTCTCCACCGCCTTATCCGCCACACCGGCCTTCTTCAGCGCATCCAGAATCGCGTTCGACAGCTGCGACCCCTGGCTGTAAGCCGTCACCGCATCCGGCGCATAAATCTGAAAGCCCACCGTCACCACCGCCGTATCCGCCGGAGCCGAAGCCTTGTCATTCGCGGTCACCGCAATCGTGCGGTTGTTCTTGTCCACCTGAATCGTCTGCGCCTGCGCCGCCCCCAGCGCTGCACCCAGAACCACCAGCACCAACAACGCAATCCTCTTCATCGCCTGCCCCCTCCCGCCCGGATTGTAGCCCCTGCCACTCCGTGCTCGGCGCCCGGTGCCCTGTGCCCGGTGCTGTACCCTGTACCCTGTACCCTGTACCCTGTAACGAACATGGCTCTCGACACCATCGATGCTGCCGCCAGGCGAGGCGTTCTCGCCGTCCAGGAGTACGCCCTCCTTTCCGGCCGCGCCGTCAGCAACATCTTTCGCAAACCGTTTTACCGCTCCGACGTCTTCATGCAGGCCGACATCATCGGCGTCGGCTCTCTCCCCATCGTCATCCTCACCGGCTTTTTCCTCGGCGGCGTGCTCGCGCTCCAATCCGCCGCCACCCTCACCCAGTTCGGCGCCGCCGCCTTCACCGGCCAGCTCGTCAGCTTTTCCATGATCAAGGAAATCGGCCCCGTGGTCACCGCGCTCATGGTCTCCGGCCGCAACGCCTCTGGCATGGCCAGCGAGCTCGGCTCCATGATCGTCACCGAGCAGATTGACGCCATGCGCGCCCTCGGCACCGACCCCCTGAAAAAGCTGGTCATGCCCCGCATCGTCGCCACCGTCGTTATGCTCTTCTTCCTCGTCATCCTCTCTGACGCAGTGGGCATCCTCGGCGGCGGTTTCGTCTCCGTCTCCATGCTGGGCCAGGACGGTTCCCAGTACTTCCACACTTCTTACCAATCGCTCGAATTCCCCGACATCCTCCAGGGTCTGGTCAAGCCCGTCTTCTTCGGCTTCATCATCGCCACCATCGGCTGCTTCTACGGCATGAGAACTCGCGGCGGAACCCAGGGCGTCGGCCGCTCCACCACCCAGGCCGTGGTCTGGTCCTCGATCCTGATCATCATTACCGACTTCATGATCAGCCGATTCCTGATCGCCATCTTCGGACGGTAAAACACGTGGGCGGAAATCCGATCACGGATGGAGGCGCAAGCGGAGCCACTCCCCCCACACCACAGTCCGCATCATCGGCGGAGCCGGTCGTCATCTTTGAAGACGTCTCCATCGGCTTCGAGCAGAAGCCTGTCCTCGAAAACATCTCTTTCCAGGTCCGCCCCGGCGAAATGCGCATCCTCCTCGGTCCCGCCGGCGTCGGCAAAAGCGTCCTCCTCAAGCTGACCAACGGCCTGCTGCGCCCCGACTCCGGCCGCATCTTCGTCTTCGGTAAAGAAATCAGCGCCATGCGCGAGCAGGACCTCTTCGAGATCCGCGGCGCCATCGGCACCGTCTTCCAGGAGGGCGCCCTCTTTGACTCGCTCACCGTCCGCGACAACGTCGGCTACCGGCTCCTCGAAGAGCACATCCCCGACGATGAGATCACCGCCCGCGCCACCGAAGCGCTCCGCTTCGTCGAGCTCGAGGGGACCCTCGATAAATTCCCCTCCGAGCTTTCCGGAGGTATGCGCCGTCGTGTCGCCATCGCCCGCGCCATCGTCACCAATCCCAAACTCATCCTCTACGATTCGCCCACCGGCGGCCTCGACCCCATCACCTCAACCACCATCATCGAGCTGGTCATGAAGCAACGCGACGTCTCCCACACCAGCTCCATCGTGGTCACGCATCGCCTCCAGGACGCCTTCGTGCTGGCGATGCACTGCTTCGACCTCGCAAACAATCAGATGGTGCCCCTGCCCCCGCACCAGACCGATCCCAACACCAGCTTCCTCATGCTCCACCAGGGACGCCTCGTCTTCGACGGCACCACGAAGGAGCTGGTTAACTCCCAGGACCCTTTCATCCACGAATACATCAGCTGAAGAGCAGGGACTAGCGATTGGGATTAGGGACCAGAGATCAGGCTTGCGAGTCCAAGTGCTGATTCAAATGAAAAGGGTATGGCCGCAGCCGCGCCCACACCCCGGTTTTCTAATCCCTAATCCCTAATCCCTAAACTCTGCCTCACGCATTGTCGTGATCGTAGAACCTGAAAAACAGCGACGGCTTCGACACCGGCTCCGCCTTCGTCGCCAGCGCCGCCATCTGCTGATCGTTGTACGGTGTGAAATCCCGCGCGATCTGCACATTTTCCTCAAGCTGCGCAATCGAATCGCACCCCACGATAATCGTGCTCACCGGCCGCGACAGCGTGTACCCGATCGCCTCCCGCATCGTCAGCGTTCCCGGCGTGGGCGCAAGCACCATCCCTTCCCACGAGTGTTTCTGTGCCTCGAGCGATGGTGGCGTCCAGGTCGAAAGCAGCCGTCCGCGCCCCGGAATCTTCATCCCGATAATCCCCATCTGCTTCTCCACCGCCAGCGGCAGCAGTTGCTCCTGGAACGTGAAGTGATGCGGATCCGCCGCATTCAGCGCCATCAGAATGCAGTCGAAATCGTGGCGATGAAGAGCCTCCACCAGCGCATCCGGACGAAAGTGCCCCGTCACACCCAGATACCGCACCACCTTCTGCTCCTGCATCGCCACCAGCGCTTCGATCGCGCCCCCTGGCGCAAAGATTGCATTAATATCCTTCATCGTCCCGATATCGTGCAGCTGCCACAGGTCCACATGATCCGTGTTCAGCAGCTTCAGCGATTCGTCGATCATCCGCATCGACCCTTCGCGCGTCCGCTCCTTCGTCTTCGTCGCCACAAACGCCTCGCTGCGGCGCGTCTTCATCACCTCGCCCACGTAGCGCTCGCTCCAGCGCATCGGCCCACCGTAAATCGACGAAGTATCGAGGTAATTCACCCCCAGATCGAGCGCGCGGTGGATAATCGGCACCGCCACCGCGGCATTGTCCGGCCTTTCCAGAGCCGCCTGCCCGCCCAGCGAGAAAATCCCAACCTTGTAGCCCGTCTTGCCCAGGTTCCGCGTCGGCATCGCATCCTGCGTGCGAGGGTTGTTGGGAAGTCCGTCGGGCATTGCGGCCAGCGTCTCGGCGCTCGCTCCGCGCGGCAGCGCGGCTCCGGTCAGCACGGCGGCTGCCGCAGCAGTCGTCCCCTTCAAAAATGCGCGGCGATCCTGGTTCGTACTCATAACGGGTTCTCCCTTCGGAGTAACAAACCGTTTTACCACACATGAATCTCTTCACGATTGCCGCGCCCGAGTCTCACGCGGTACTTCCGAAACTCGGCCAAAAAGCGAAGAGGGATGGCATCGCGCCATCCCTCTCATGGTTGCTTATTCCAGCGATTCAGCGGCCGTGCGGGTGCCCGCCCTTATCGTTGCCGCCGCGCGGATGCTCACCTCCGCCTGACGGTTTGCCCTGGCTCTTCGGCGCCTGCCTGCTCTCGCCTGAAGGCCGGCTGTTCGTGTTCGCCGCAGGCCGGCTCGTGTTCTGCGCCGGACGATTGTAGTTATTCGTGGTCTGCGGACGATTGTAGTTATTCGTCTGCGGCCGGTTGTTGTTGTTCGGCGTATTCGGCCGGTTGTTGTTCGGTGTCGTCGGCCGATTGTAGTTATTCGTCGTCGGCCGATTGTAGTTGTTATTGCCCGGACCCCGATTGTTATTCGGAGATGCCCCGCGGTTGTAGCCATTCGCCGCGCCGCGGTTGTAACCGTTGCGCGCCCCAGCCGCGTAGCCGTTTCTGTAAGCGGTGTGGGCCGCCTGCACGTTGTACGCCCGTGCCCCCGGCGCCCGGTCAAACCGCCCGTAGTAGCCGTGGTTCACCACCGTCACGCTGCGCGACACCCACGCGCCGCGTCCATACGCAAGGTACGGGTGCGGACCCCAGCCTAAGCCCCAGTGTCCCCATCCCCAGCCCCAGCCGCCCCAGGCGCCGACGGCAATGCCAACGCCGAAGCCGAACCCGAAGCCGGCCCTCCACCCAAACGGCGGCGGAGGCGCATACCACGCGTAGTACGGACGGAATCCCCAGTACGCCCACGGATCGTAGTACGGCACATACACCACAGCCGGATTCGCCGGTGCAATCTCGATGTCACCCGGTGCGTACGTCACCGCCAGCTGCTGGCTCGACTGCAGATGACCCGCCGAGTACGCCTGCTGCCGCAACCCCTGCACCGCATTCATCACGTCCTGCGGCTGGTTGTAGTACGCGTTGCCCAGGTTTGTCGTCCAGTCGAGGTTTTTGTCCATGTTGGCCAGCACCGACGGAAACGCGCACAGCGCTTTCACGCTCGGATCCCAGCTCTGCCCGTTCACCATCTGCGCAATCTGGTCCGGCGGTGCTCCGCCCTGCGACTGCACAAACCTGTCCGCCTCCACGATCTGCGTCGGATACGTTGATGCCGCCAGCACCTGCGCCACCAGCGAATCCGGATACAGCGCGATCGGCGCTACCAGCTCGTTCAGCTGGTCCGGGCTCAGCGCGTTCCACTGCTGCGGCGGCGCCGCGTTATCGTCCGGCGGCGGTCCCTGCTGATCCGGCGGAGGCGGCGGCGCCTCCTGCGCGAAAGCTGACACCTGCGCGATCCCCATCGGAATCATCAGCCCAACCAGAACCAGCGCGATGCCGCGTTTTGACGCTTCAAGCGAGGTTGCGGCGAGCCGGCGCATCCACTTGCGCGCATAAGTGCCGGCCGTGAGTCGAAACTCAAATATGTCTTTCATGGAGTGTTCCTCTCAGCCCTTGCCAGGGCCGTTTAAGTGCGGAGCGGCCCCCAGCACATTCAGATCCGGGGTTCTCTCAGCCTATGGGACACGGAAACGCACCCTGAAGTTGCGTCGTCCGCGCGTTGCCGCATCCTTTATATTACTGAATCGAAGAACCTGCGCAGGATGCGGCCTACCAGCTCCGGCTGTTCGAACGGCGCAAAATGCCCCGCGTCCGGAATCTCGTTGTACTCCGCGCCGTATCCGCCGTTGCGAATCTGCTCCGCCAGCAACTTCATGTCCGCCGGCGTGCTGCCCGAATCTTCTCCCCCCGCAATCACGCAGCACGGCACCCGCATCGTCCGCGCGGTTACCACAGAGTCAGGCCGCGCCGCCAAGCCCTGCTGCACCGCCACAATCGACTCCACCGGTACCGCCTGCATCATCTCCCGCGCCTCAGCCACTTTCTCCGGCCACCGCCGCCGCGCCGTCGACCCCATCACCGTCTCCAGATTCGATTCGATGAACTCCGCCGTCCCGCGCTCCCGCACCTTCGCGATCGTCTCCTCGCGCTTCGCCCGCCCAACCTCCGTGTCCGCCTGTGCCTTCGAACAGCAAAAGGCGAACCCCTCCACTCGCGACGGCATCGTCCGCCAGATCTCGAACAGCGTGTACCCGCCAATCGAGCAGCCCCCGAACAGCGCTTTCCCGATTTCCAGATGATCCAGCAGCCGCCCCGCATCCGCAGCCAGCTTCTCGACCGTGATGGGGCCTTCCCCCAGCTCCGACTGGCCATGCCCGCGCAGATCCGGCACAATCACCCGGTATTTTTCCTGGAGAATCTCGGCCACCGGCAGCCAGAACCGGTGATCCACCGGCGTCGGATGCAGCAGCACCACCGCCGGCCCCCCACCCACCGCCGTGTAGAACAACTTCGATCCGTCAGAGTAATAAAGCATGGCGACCGCAAATCCAACCGACAGCCTATCATCAGGCGACAGACTGTAGAATCGTGCCGAACCTCACCGCCATGCAGAAGCTGACGGAAGAGCAGAAACGACAGATCGCGGAACTCAGGGAGAAAAAAGACTCCGACATTGATCTCTCGGAAATGCCGGAAGTGACGGATTGGAGCCGGGCCGAGGTGGGCAAGTTCCTGAAGCCGAAGACCCACCTTCGACTGGCTAAGCTATCTACTAGCTCGGCGGCTGGTACGGTGGCGGCGGCACCCCCGGAGGCATTCCCGGAGGCATTCCCGGCGGAAATATCAGCGGCTCCTCCGGCATCACAATCCAGAAAATGATGTACGCCAGCAGCCCCGATCCTCCGCCAAACACCGTCAGCAGCACCGTGATCACGCGTACCCACACCACATCCCACGCGTACGCATTGGCCAGACCCTGGCACACGCCCGCAATCATCCTGCCCATCCGCGGCCTCACCAGCCGCGTCACCGTGGTCGTCGGATAATAAGGTGGCGGCGCCACCGGCGGCTGCATCTGCCCGCCGCATCCCGAGCAGAACCGGGCATCGTCGGCGAGACTCTTTCCGCAATTCCTGCAAAATACAGCCATGGCCAATCCTCCTTCGGAGCTCCCTCAGCCGCCGCGCTCTGCCCCGATACAGAAACCCAGCATAACGCTCTTCGCGGCAACTGCGGCAGCACCCTGTTGACCGAGCCGTTGCCTCTCCAGCGTACAGTGAGGATACGCGCGGAACAGGTTCCGGGTTCCCTCGAAAACACCCCTCCCAGGCCCGTCCCCGCCCCCATCAGCATCCAGGAGAATCGCAGAACTTCAGCAGTTCCGGAGAGAATCCATGCAACGTCTGCAGGGAAAAGTCGCCATCGTCACCGGAGCCGGCTCGGGCATCGGCCAGGCCATCGCCAAACGCCTCGGCTGTGAAGGCGCGAAGGTCCTCATCAACTACCGCGGCAGCGAAGCCGGCGCTGATGAAACCCGCCGCGCTATCGAAGCCTGCGGCGGCCAGTCCGTAGTCATCCAGGGCGACGTCACCAAAATGGACGACCTCCGCAACCTCGTCGATACCGCCTGGAACAAATTCGACTCCGCCGACATCCTCGTCAACAACGCCGGCCTCGAAATCCGCTCCGACTTCTGGGATACCAAAGAAGAGGACTACGACCGCCAGATGGCCGTCAATCTCCGCGGTCCCTACTTCCTTGCTCAGGCCTTCGTTCGCCGTCTCCGCGACGCCAAAAAGCCAGGCCGCATTATCAACATCAGCTCCGTCCACGAAGACATGGCCTTCCCCGGCTTCACCACCTACTGCTGCAGCAAGGGCGGCATGCGCATGATGATGCACAACCTCACCGTCGAGCTCGGCCCCCTCGGCATCACCGTCAACAACATCGCCCCCGGCGCCATCGCTACGCCCATCAACAAAGCTCTCCTTGAAGACAAGCCCAAACTCAACGCCCTCCTCGCGAACATTCCCCTCGGCCGCCTCGGCACCCCCGAAGATGTCGCCGCCATGGTCGCCTTCCTTACCTCCGACGACGCATCCTATATAACCGGCGCCACCTTCCTCGTCGACGGTGGGCTGATGCGCAATTATCACGAACAGTAAGTTTCCCTGTCTATGGCCTCAAAGATCGAAGACTACGCCCTCATCGGCGACTGTGAAACCGCTGCCCTGGTCAATCGCGACGGCTCCATCGACTGGCTCTGCTGGCCCGACTTTTCCTCCACCGCGTGTTTCGCCTCGCTCCTCGGCACCCAGAAAAACGGCTACTGGCAAATCTGTCCCGCCGGCGACGACTGGAAAACCTCCCGCAAATATCGCGACCACTCCCTCATCCTCGAAACCATCTTCGAAAACGAGACCGGCTGCGTTCGCCTCATCGACTTCATGCCCATCCGTGAGCACAACTCCGACGTCGTCCGCATCGTCGAAGGAATCCGCGGCAGCGTGAACCTCAGCATGGCGCTCTCCCTGCGCTTCGACTACGGCCGCACCGTCCCCTGGGTCACGGCTATCGACGACGGCATTCGCGCCGTCGCCGGACCCAGCGTCGCCG
Organism: Acidobacterium sp.; assembly: GCA_003131625.1. GTDB lineage: Bacteria > Acidobacteriota > Terriglobia > Terriglobales > Acidobacteriaceae > Palsa-343. Next base: position 47,345 of record PKVY01000056.1, read on the forward strand.
TCCTCCACGCCTCAGTCCCCGTTCGCGGCGAAGATCTCCACACCGTCGCGGAATTCACCATCAGCCAGGGCGAGCGCGTCTGGTTCACCCTCACCTGGGGCGAATCCTTTAAGCCCGATCCCAGGCCCATCGACGCGGAGCAGGCCCTGAAGGACACCGGAAAATTCTGGACCCGCTGGAGCTCGCAGCTGAAATACAAGGGCGAGTACGCCGGCGCTGTGGAGCGCTCCCTCATCACCCTCAAGGCCATGACCTTTCGTCCCACCGGCGGCCTCGTCGCCTCCGTCACCACCTCGCTGCCGGAATCCATCGGGAGCACACGCAACTGGGACTACCGTTATTGCTGGCTCCGTGACACCACCTTCACCCTCCTCGCCTTGACCACCGCGGGCTATTTCGAAGAAGCCGTCGCATGGCAGGATTGGCTCCTGCGCGCCATCGCCGGCAGTCCCGACCAGGTCCAGATCATGTACGGCCTCAAAGGCGAGCGTCAGCTCGTCGAGTGGCAGGTCGACTGGCTCCCAGGCTACGAAAATTCGTGCCCCATACGCATCGGCAACGCCGCCGCCGGTCAACTCCAGATCGACATTTACGGCGAGTTGCTCGACACCTTCTATCACGCCCTCCGCGGCATGGGTCGCCACACCGTCGACGACTTTCGCGCGCTCATGCTTCTTCTCGATCACCTCGAAACCATCTGGCAGCGCCCCGACGAAGGCATCTGGGAAACCCGCGGCGGCCGCGAACAATTCACTTACTCGAAAATGATGGCCTGGGTCGCCTTCGATCGCGCCATCCTGATCGCAAACCAGCTGAACACCGACGCCCCCATCGAAAAATGGCAAAAGCTGCGCGACACCATCCACGATGAAATCTGCCGCAAAGCCTTCAACAAACAAAAAAACAGCTTCGTCCAGTTCTACGGCGCGCAGCAATTAGACGCCGCACTCCTCCTCATGCCCATCGTCGGCTTTCTCCCCGCCACCGATCCGCGCGTGCGCGGCACCATCGAGGCCATCGAGCGCGAACTCATGCCCGCCGGCCTCGTCCTCCGCTACGACACCACAAAATCACCAGACGGCCTGCCTCCCGGCGAAGGCGTCTTCCTCGCCTGCAGCTTCTGGATGGTCAGTTGCCTCAAAGCCCTCGGCCGCGCGTCTGACGCCCACAAGCTCTTCGACCGCTTGCTCTCACTCACGAACGACCTCGGCCTGCTCTCCGAGGAATACGACATCGATCGCAAGCGACTGGCCGGCAATTTTCCTCAGGCCTTCTCCCACATCTCCCTCGTAAACGCCGCCTTCGATCTGGAACGCAAAGAAGACCCTCATCAACGCGCGCACCACCATGGCCACGCGGAGCTCGTTCCCCGGTCCTGACCCAATTCCTTCTCTGGATCGCCGCATCGCCCCGTTACACTCACTTCGAGGAGACTTGGTCCGCATGCATCGCTTTCGCCTTTGGGCGCCGAACGCCGGCAAGGTCAGCGTCCAAATCGCCGGACAAATGTACCCGCTCCAGCAGCACGACGGCGGCTGGTGGGAAGCCGATGTCGAAGCCGCGCGCCCCGGCATGGACTATGCCTATTTTCTCGACGACGAGAACCTCGCCCTCCCCGATCCCCGCTCCCCCTGGCAGCCCAGCGGCGTCCACGGCCCCTCCCGCCTTCTCGATCACGCCGCCTTCCCGTGGACCGACGCCGCCTGGGAAGCCCCTCCGCTCTCCGCCGCCATCCTTTACGAGTTGCACATCGGCGCCTTCACCCCCGAAGGCACCCTCGACGCCGCGCAAACCAAACTCGACTATCTCCGCGACCTCGGCATCACCCACGTCGAGCTGATGCCCGTCAACGCCTTCCCCGGAATCCAGGGCTGGGGCTACGACGGCGTCGATCTCTTCGCCCCGCATGAACCCTACGGTTCGCCCGATGCCCTCAAGCGCTTCGTCGACGCCTGCCATGCGCGCTCGCTCGCCGTCCTCCTCGACGTCGTCTACAACCACCTCGGCCCCGACGGCAACTACCTCGCGAAATTCGGCCCATACTTTACCACCGCCCACCACACGCCCTGGGGCGACGCCGTCAACTTCGAAGACCGCGGCAGCTGCGAATCCCGCCGCTTCTTCTGCGACAACGCCCTCCTGTGGCTCCGCGACTACCATTTCGATGGCCTTCGCCTCGACGCCGTGCACGCCTACTCCGACCGCTCTGCCATCAACTTCATGGAACAGCTCGCCACCGAAGTCCGCGGGCTCGAGGCTCACACCGGCCGCAGCTACGTCGTCATCGCCGAAAGCGACCTCAACGATCCGCGCCTCGTCACCGCGCTCGAAGCCGGAGGCTACGGAATGGATGCGCAGTGGAGCGACGACTTCCACCACGCCCTCTTCGCCGTCCTCACTGGCGACCGCGGCGGTTACTACTCCGACTTCGGCTCCCTGGCCGATCTCGCCAAATCCATCCGCGAAGTCTTCGTCTATGACGGCCGCTACTCGCCCTACCGCGATCGCATCCACGGCCGCCCCGTCCCCAACCTGCCCGCCTCGCGCTTCCTCGGCTACTCCCAGAATCACGATCAGGTCGGCAACCGTGCCAAGGGCGATAGCCTCTCCAGCATCGTCACCAGCGGCCGCGCCAAAATCGCCGCCGCCCTCGTGCTCACCGCCCCCTTCGTCCCCATGCTCTTCCAGGGCGAGGAGTGGGCCGCCTCGTCTCCCTTCCAGTTCTTCACCAACCACAACCCGGAACTCGGCAAGCTCGTCTCCGCTGGCCGCCGCAAAGAATTCGCCGCCTTCGGATGGAACCCCGCCGACATCCCCGATCCGCAGTCCCCCGCAACCTTCCAGCGCTCCAAACTCAACTGGGACGAGCGCAGCCAACCCCCTCACGCCGCAATGCTCGACTGGTACCGCCGCCTCATCGCCTTGCGCCGCTCCACCCCCGGCCTTACCGATCCCGACCTCGCACACACCCATGTCCGTTTCAACGAAGATGATCACTGGCTCGTCATGGAACGCGGCTCCGTCACCATAGCCTTCTCCCTCGCCCCCCAACCAATCCAGCTCGAAGTCCAACCCGGTTCCACCATCGCCCTCGGATCCTCGCCCGAAATCCAAATCAACAACAACTCCCTCACCCTCCCACCGGACACCGTCGCTGTTCTAACATCCGAATGACGATATCGTTACCGGCTCCCAGCTCCCAGCTAATCGGTAACCTGTACCCTGCACCCTGTACCCTTTCTTTGCGATGACCGCCCTCGAGTTCTCCCTCATCCTCCTCCTCAGCTCCCTCGCCGCCGGACTCCTCGGCGCACTCAGCGGACTCGGCGGCGGCGTGGTCATCGTCCCCGTCCTCACCATCATCTTTCACGTCGACATCCACTACGCCATCGGCGCCTCGCTGGTCTCCGTCATCGCCACCTCTTCGGGAGCCGCCGCCGCCTACGTCCGCGAAGGCTTCTCCAACATCCGCGTCGGCATGTTCCTTGAAATCGCCACCACCCTCGGCGCGCTCCTCGGTGCGTGGCTCACCACCCGCGTCCCCACCCACTCCATCGGATTCATCTTCGGCCTCGTGCTCCTCTACTCCGCGTACTCCTCGCTTCGGCAGTACCACGAGGACCTCACCCAAAAACCCGACCCCCTCGCCCTCCGCCTCAAACTCAAAGGCAGCTTCCCCGCCAGCCCCGGCGTCCAGCAGGAATACGTCGCCCAGCGCGTCCCCGCCGGCTTCGGCCTCATGACCCTCGCCGGAACCCTCTCCGGTCTCCTCGGCATCGGCTCCGGCGCCGTCAAAGTCATCGCCATGGACCAGGCCATGCGCCTGCCCTTCAAGGTCTCCACCACCACCAGCAATTTCATGATCGGCGTCACCGCCGCAGCCAGCGCCGGACTCTACCTCCGCGCTGGCTATCTCGCCCCCGCCCTCGTCATGCCCGTCATGCTCGGCGTCCTCGTGGGGTCGCTCATCGGATCGCGTCTCCTCGTCCGAGTCCACGTCCGCACTCTCAAAATCGTCTTCGCCCTCGTCATCGTCGTGCTCGGCATCGAAATGATCGTCAACAGCCTGACCGGCAAACTGTGAGCCCGCCTATGTCCTCGACCGCGCCACAACCCGCCTCGCCCAAAAGCTGGACCGATCTCCGCATCGAAATCCTGGTCGGCATTTTTCTCCGCACCGGCGTCCTGCTCGCCGCCGCCATCGTCCTCACCGGCGGCATCCTTTATTTAGCGCAGAGCCACGGCCCCCGCCCCAACTACCAGCACTTCCAGGCCGAGCCCGCGCAGTTCACCCACTTGACCCCCACCCTGCACGGCGTCGCCACCCTCAACCCCGAAAGCATCATCATGCTCGGCCTGCTGGTCCTCATCGCCACGCCCGTCGCTCGCGTCGGCATGTGCATTGTCGGCTTTCTATTCGAGCGCGACCACCTCTATACCGCCATCAGCGCCATCGTCCTCGTCATCCTGCTCTACAGCTTGTTCTTCCACAAATAGCCGCCATTCGAGCGGCATCATCGAAGGCCGCGCACTCCCTGCAGCGCCGTTCTCTGCGCACTCTGTGCACTCTGTGGTGAGTTTTCCGGAAAGACAGGCCAGGGGAAAGAAACCGGCGACCTAAATTGGAGCAAGAACTCGCACCAAAACAAGAATCGCCACGCCCAGGAAGAACACCAGCGCCATCCTGATCCCCGGCTCCCGATTCACTTCCGGAACCAGGTCCGTCGCCGCCACATAAATCGTCACCCCCGCCGAGAGCGGCAACCCCACCTGTACCCATCGCGGCAAAAACCCGATAATCAGCACGCCCGCAATCGTCGCGGCGGCCAGCGCCGTCGCTGACACCACCGCCGTCCGCCGCGTCTGCCCCGACGCCAGCATCACCGATGCAATCGTGAATCCCTCCGGCACCTTGTGCAGGATGATCGCCACAAAAATCAGCCACCCCAGCGCATTCGACAGCACAAACCCCGACGCAATCGCCACTCCATCGAAGAACGAATGCGCCGCCAGCCCGCACAGGACGGACCACCCCGTCCGCCGGTGCAAAAATTCATGCGCGTGCGTTTCCTCGCCGTAGTGAAAATGCGGCGTGATCGTGTGTTCCATCAGATGGATCGCGCAGTACCCCGCCAGCACCAGCGCCGGCGCCCACACCGGCGAAAACTTCATGCTCTCCGGCAGCATGTCCAGGATCGCCACCGCCATCATGAAGCCCGCGCCCAGCGCAATCGAGTAGCGCAGATACTTCTGCGTCCAGTTCCGTTGCACCAGCACCACGCCGCCGACAATGTCGGCCACCGCGGCCAGGCTCCCAAGCACCAGAGAAAGAATCATGCGCTTTCCGCTAACCGCTCTTCGCTACCTGCTCGCCTCTCGCTTGCCTTTAACTCGCTTTTCGCTAACCGCTCTTTGCTCGCCTGTCGCTAACGGTTTTTCGGCTGACCGGCTCTTCGCTGACCGCTTTTTAGCCCGGCTGCCGCCTGCAGGCCGCCGGCTGCAGGCTCACCCGCTATGCCGTATATGCATCACATCCCCATCCTGCACCAGATAATCTTTCCCCTCCAGCCGCAGCGTCCCCTGCGCGCGCGCCGCCGCCTCCGACCCCGCCTCGAGCAGCGTGTCCCAGTGAATCGTCTCCGCACGAATGAAATGCTTCTCCAAATCTGTATGGATCGCCCCCGCCGCCTCCTGGGCCCGCGAATTCGCCGGAACGGTCCACGCCCGGCACTCGTCTTCTCCCACGGTAAAGAAGCTGATCAGCCCCAGCAGTTCATAGCTCCGCCGGATCAGTCGCACCAGCCCGCTCTCCTGCAGCCCGTACGACGCCAGAAACTCCGTCGCTTCCTCGTCGTCCATTTCCGCCAGTTCGGCTTCCACCTTCCCGCAAAACGCCGTCGCCCCCGCATTCGGACGCGCTGCAATCTCCGTCAGCCCAAACTTCCCCGCGGCCGTCTCCAGATCCGCCCCCAGCGTCGTGCTCTCTTGCACATTCACCGCATACAGCACCGGCTTCTGCGACAGGAACATGAACCCGCGAATCAACTTCCGCTCCTCCGACGTCATCTCCAGCTCGCGCAGCGGTATCTCTGCCTCCAGCGACGCCTTCGAGCGGATCAGCAGCGCCTGCTCCTTCTCCAGCTCCGGAGTCCGCATCTTTTTCAAATCCTTTTCCAGCCGCTCCAGCCGTTTCTCCACCTGCGTCAGGTCGCTGAGCATCAGGTCGAACTCCACGCTCTTCGCATCGCGCAGCGGGTCGATCGCCCCCACGTGCGCAATCGCATCGTCCTCAAACGCCCGCAGCACGTGGATCAGCGCGTCGACATTCCGCAAACTGGTTAGAAACGCCGTTTCCTTCAGCGCCTCCTGCCCAATCGCCGCAACGTCCGCGTATTCCACCGTCGCGTGAATCAGTTTCTTCGGGTTATAGAGCGCTGCCAGCCGGTCCAGCCGGTCGTCGGGCACCTTCGCCACGCCCAAATGCGCGTCCCGCGAATACCCGCGGTCCTCGAGCTTCGCCCGCGTCAATATCTTGAACAGAGAAGTCTTGCCCACCTGCGGCAGGCCGATAATGCCGGTTTTCATCGTGATCCTGAGTAGTAATGGGTTCGCTGCGCCAATTCTCGATCATATGTCATCCTGCACGACCCAGAGCCGCGTGACGGAAGGGAAGAACCTCCCGTTTACCTTTCGCCCAATCTCCACCGTTGTCTTCCCCGCCACTGTTGAACCCGTTGATTCCCGGTGGAAATCTATTCCGCTATTCCGTTGACCCCATCTCCTCGCCGCGTATCGAATAACGGTGAGGGTTTGTATTACTGCCGTCATCTCGGAGACGTGTCGCAGGATCCCTTTCCCAGCGGTGCTTTTGCGGAGGCCGAAGTCACCAACAGACACAAGGAGAGCACGCTCGAGCATTTTCCACTTGCATCCCATCCGGCACAGCAGCACTTCTGTCGAGGAACGGCCAAAGATTCAGCGTCCCGGATGAACACAGATTCAACGTGAAAATGCCGCAAGCGGCCTGACTCTGTCTCGCGTCTCTACGATTGCGAAAGGCCCGCCCGAATGACCCTTGGGATTGCGGTTCCGTTTCCCGGCGGATCCATCCTCTGCGCCGATTCCCGAATCGAGGCCAGCGATGGATCGTCCGCCCCCGAAATCGATGCCGCCCTCATGTCCGTCACCTCCGGCAAGCGCATCTTCGCCATCACCTACGCCGCCAAAGATCCTCGCGCCGGAAAAATGCTCGCCTCCGAAATCGCCTCCGTCGCCTGCAACGCCGCTTCCCGCCAGGACATCGTTCCCGGCATCAAGCGGGTCATGGGTGACTGGTTCCGCTCCTACGGCGTCGCCCAGATTCCCTCCATCCAGTTTCTCGTCGCCAGCAATTCCACTGACGACAACGCCGGCCGCATCCTCCTCTGCGAGCCCCCCTCCACCGTCATGGAAACCTTCGGCCCCTGCATCGTCGGCGCCGGCGCTCGCTCCATCAACCCCATGCTCAAGCTCCTCACCCCACGCTTCAATCAGAGCTTCAGCCTCCGCTCCACCGTCCTCCGCATGACCTACCTCAACTACCTCGCCCGCAAGTACGACCCGGCCATCGGCGAGGAAACAGAGATGATCGTCCTCTCCAACCGTGGCTCCTTCACCTACATCGATCGCCGTGAGCTCAAGCAGGCCGAAGGCCTCGGCGAAAAAGTCGACGCCCTCCTCCTCGACATGGCCCGCCAGGTTCTCTCCGCCGAAATGGAACAGAACCCCCAGACCATCGCCGAAGAATTCCTCCGCGGCTACTTCGACGTGATGGAACAGAACCCCCAGGTCTACTTCCCCTCTCTCAGCTACCTCGACAAGGTCAGCACCGCCTCTGCCGGACCCATCCCCATGCCCATGCCCACCGGCACCAACGGCTAAATAAACAAACCCACTCCGTGCCCGGTGCCCCGCTTCTCCATTACCACCCGTCACATCGTGATGCCGTTCGTCCCAGCCTCACAGTAGACTGGCCCGATACGGCCCGATTTCCCCTGGGCCTCAGTTCCCCGGTTCGAAAGCGGCACAGTTCATGGATGACTTCTGGCAGGACCTCCGCTACGCCTTCCGCGTCCTCATCGCCAACCCGGCGTTCACCGTCACCGCCGTCGCCGCTCTCGCCCTCGGCATCGGAGCCAACACCGCTATCTTCACCGTCGTCGACGCCGTCCTTCTCAAGCCGCTCAGCTATCCGGACCCCGACCGCATGGTCCAGCTCATGAACACCGGCCCCGATGGCCAGTGGGCCGCCGCTTCCCCCACCAAATTCAATAACTGGCGCGCGCAAACCAGCGTCCTTCAGGACGTCACCGCCTACGACTTCGGCGGTCCCGGCTTCAATCTCACCGGCGCCGTTCCCGAGCAGATCCACGGTATCCACGCCTCCGAGGCGTACTTCCGCCTCTTTGGCGCGCCCGTCATGCTCGGCCGCACCTTCACGCCCCAGGAAGATTCCCCCAACGGCGGTCACGTTGTCGTTATCAGTTACGGACTCTGGCAGCGTAAATTCGGCGGCAATCCCAAAATCGTCGGCACCGCGCTCTCCCTCGGCAATGAGCCGTACACCATCCTCGGCGTCCTCGGCCAATCCTTTCAGTCCGATCCCGTCTCTGACATCTGGCTCCCCTTCCAGATCGATCCCAACAGCACCAATCAGGGCCACTACTTCCTCGCTGCCGCCCGCCTCAAGCCCGGTGTCACCCTCGCCCAGGCCAACGCTCAGCTCAAGCTCGCCTACGACGAGTTCCGCCGCCGCTGGACCCTCGCCGATCCCAAGGCCGGCTTCGCCGTGCAGCCCCTGCGCGATTCCATCGTCGGCGACGCCCGCTCCTCGCTCCTCATCCTCCTCGGAGCCGTCGGCTTCGTCCTCCTCATCGCCTGCGCCAACGTCGCCAATCTTCTCCTCGTCCGCGCCACCGGCCGCAAGCGTGAATTCGCCATCCGTGCCGCCATGGGCGCCGGACGCGCCCGCATCATCCGCCAGCTCCTCACCGAGAGCATCGTCCTCTCTCTCACCGGAGGCATCCTCGGACTCATCCTCGGCTATGCTGGCGTCCGCGCTCTTCTCGCCGTCTCGCCCGCCGACCTACCCCGCATCGGCGAAAATGGAGCCCTCGTCGGCCTCGACTGGCGCGTCCTCCTCTTCACCCTCGCCGTCGCCCTCCTCACCGGCATTCTCTTCGGACTCTTCCCCGCCATCGGAGCCTCCCGCCCCGACCTCAACACCACCCTCAAGGAAAGCAGCAACCGCTCCGGCACCGGCTTCCGTCAGAGCAAAATGCGCTCCCTGCTCGTCATCAGCGAAGTCTCCCTCGCCCTCGTCCTCCTCATCGGAGCCGCGCTCCTCATCCGCACCTTCATCGCTCTGCGCCACGTCAATCCCGGCTTCGATCCCCACGACGTTCTCACCATGGAAATGTCCCTCACCGGGGACCGCTTTCAGAAAACCACCGCCGTCGCCCAGCTCGTCTTCAATGCCCGCCAGCGCCTCAACGCCATCCCCGGCGTCGAAGCCTCCGCATCCACCTGCTGCCTGCCGCTCGAAGGCGGCTTCGGCCTGCCCTTTGACATCGTCGGCCGCCCCCACGGTAAAGATCCCAACACCGGCGGCGCTGGCTGGATGAACACTTCCCCCGGCTATTTCGCCACCTTCCGCATTCCCATCCGTGGGCGCGACTTCACTGACCAGGACACCGCAGCCGCCCCCCTCGTCGTCATCATCAACGAAAGCATGGCGAAAAAATGGTGGCCCAAACAGGACCCCATCGGTCAGCAAATCGTCATCGGCAAAGGCGTCGGCCCGCAGTTTGATGAGCCCGCCCGTCAGATCATCGGCGTCGCCGGCGACATCCGCGACGGCGGCCTCAANNGTCCGCACCCACGGCGATCCCCATCAATATAGTTCCGCCATCACCGAACAGCTCCGCCAGGCCAGCGGCGGCTTTCCCGTCGCCCGCGTTCGCCCCATGACTCAGGTCGTCGCCAACTCCACCGCGCGTGAGGACTTCAACATGCTCCTCCTTACCACCTTCGGAGCCTCCGCCCTCATCCTGGCGGCCATCGGCATCTACGGCCTCATGGCCTATTCCGTCCAGCAGCGTACCCAGGAAATGGGCATCCGCATGGCTCTCGGCGCCGATCGCTCCCGCATCCGCTCCCTCGTCGTCTGGCACGGCATGCGCCTCGCCATCGCTGGCGTCGTCATCGGCATCGGCGCGGCCTTCGGGCTCACCCGCTTCATCGCCAGCTTCCTCTTCGGCGTCAAAACCTGGGACCCCTTCGTATTTGTAACCGTCCCGGTTGTATTAAGCCTGGTCGCCCTGCTCGCCGTCTGGATGCCCGCCACCCGCGCCTCCCGCCTCGACCCCCAGCAAGCCCTCCGCATCGAATAGCCGAGCAGGATATCTGATCACTGATCACTGGTCACTGATCTCCGCCCTGAACCGGCTGCCCCGGGTCTCGATTCTGAGACCCGGGATAACGCGCGAAGCGCGTCCACCACCTGGCGCAGCGACTTCGGAGACAGTTTGATATCCCCGATCGTCTTTCCCACCGCGTCCTCGCCCGGAAAATACCTCCGCGCCAGCGTCTGGTTGATGACCGTTACCCTCGGGTGATTCTCATCGTCCTCCACGGTCAACATGCGGCCCTCCACCAGTTTCGCCCCCAGCGTTCCCATGTAATCCGGGCTGATGTCCCGCTCCATCACGTCGTTGTGCTCTCCGTGGAATGGCTTGCCGGGAATGCGGATCCAGTCCGTATTGCAGAAACACTGCACCGGCAGATCGGTGGTCAGTCCCAGTGACTCCACGCCGGGCAGCTCGCACCTTTCTCCACCAATAACCCGCGCTCATCCTGCCTCCTCGGCATCCGCCAGCACCCGCCCAATCGCTGTGATCATCTGCTCGAACTTCGACAACTCGATCCCCATCTGCTTCCGCCCCGCCGCCGTCAGCGTGTAAAACCGCGCCCGCCGGTTCGTCTCCGTCGTCTTCCACTCCGACTTCACCCATCCCTGCAGCAGCAGCCTCTGCAGCGCCGGATACAGCGACCNNGGATCAGCATGTCCAGCGTCCCTGGCATCAACTCCGGCTTATTCGCCATAATTCCCGCAACCATAGATTATCTATGCATAGAAAATCAGCGCCTTTGTGACGAACCGCTCTGTCGTCCTGAGCGAACTCCGCTCGTTACCAGCCGGACACCTCCCGGCTCGCTGGCAGTTCGCTCGCCTTGCACTTTCTGCACCCTGTACCCTGCACCCTGCACCCTGCACCCTGTACCCTGCACCCTGCACCCTGTCCGTCCGTCACTCTCTCCTTGACAATCTACCTATCCGCGCCACAATAGGTAGAACGTCAAGGAGAGAGACCCCACCATGGCTCCCACCGAAAAAACTGACCTCCTGCAGGGCACCCTCGACATGCTCATCCTCAAAATCGTTGCCCTCGGCCCCGTCCACGGCTACGGCATCTCCCAGCGCATTCGCCAGATTTCCAAAGAAGTCCTCAACGTCCAGCAGGGCTCGCTCTATCCTGCTCTGCATCGTCTCGAAAAACGCGGCTGGCTCTCAGCCGAATGGGGCGACTCCGAAAACGGCCGCGAGGCCAAGTTCTACAAGCTCTCCGCCAAAGGCCGCCGCCAGCTCGCCCAGGAAGAAGCCTCCTGGAATCGCCTCTCCGAAGCGGTCGAGCTGATCCTCGGCGCGGCGCAGCAGGAGGCCTAAATGTCCTGGAATCCCTTCCGCAAGTCCCCTCGCGACCCTGAATTCGATCGTGAGATCGCCTTCCACATCGACGAGCTCACCCGCGCCGGCATCGCTCAGGGCCTCTCCCCGGAAGAAGCCCGCCGCCGCGCTATCCTCGAGTTCGGCGGCCGCGAACAGGTCAAGCAGCAGGTCCGCGAAGTCCATACTTCGCCGCTGCTCGAAACCCTCGCCTTCAATTTCCGCGCCGCCCTGCGCTTCCTCCGCCGCTCGCCCTCGTTTTCCGCCGCCGTCATTCTCACCCTCGCCCTCGGCATTGGAGCCAACAGCGCTGTCTTCTCCGCCATCGATGCCGTCGTTCTCCGCCCGCTGCCTTATCCCAACGGCGACCAGCTCGTGCAGATCAATCAGCACGACACCCGCAATCGCGATGCCAACACCTCCGTCGCCCCCCAGCGCCTCGAAGACTGGAACCGCATGAGTTCCACCTTCTCCGGCATCAGCGGCTACTACACCGACGACCTTTCCGAGATCTCCGGCCCGCTTCCGGAAAGGCTCACCATGGCGCTGGTCGCCCCGCGTTTCCTCGACGTCCTTGAGGTCCCGCCCGTCCTCGGCCGCAACTTCACCCGTGATGAATTCCACTTTGGCGGGCCGGCCGCCGTCATCATCAGCAACCACCTCTGGCAGCGTCGCTTCGCCGGCGATCCTGCCATCCTCACCAAAAAACTCCGCTTTGGCGCGTATTCCTGGTCCATCGTCGGCGTCATGCCCGCGTCGTTTGCGTTTCCCAATCGCGACATCGACCTCTGGGCCCCCAGCCCGCCCGACGCGCCCTACGCGCAGCGTCGCGACGCCACCTGGTTCACCGTCTTCGGCCGCATGAAGTCCGGTGTCACCTTCGCCCACGCCCAGGCCGATATGGCCACTGTCCAGTCACGGCTCGGCCAGCAGTTCCCCAAACCCGACGCCGACCTTACCGTCCAGAGCGCGCCCCTCAAAGAAACCATCGTCTCCGAGGTGCGCGACTCCCTCTGGCTCCTCTACGGATCCGTCACTCTGCTCCTGCTCATCGCATGCTCCAACATCGCCGCGCTTCTGCTCGCCCGCACCGCCGACCGAGAGCACGAAATCTCCATCCGCTTCTCCCTCGGCGCCTCGCGCCGCGCCATCGTCGGCCAGCTCCTCACTGAAGTCTTCGCCCTCGCCCTTCTCGGCTCGCTCCTTGGCCTCGCCATCGCCGCCGGAGCCACCCGCGCTTTCCATCTCCTCGCCAACACCCTCCCGCGCGCCTCCGAAATTAACCTCAACCCAACCATCGTTCTCTACTCGCTCCTCTGCGCCGTCGCCACCACCCTCCTCTGCGGACTCTTTCCCGCCCTCCGCGGCACCCGTCGCGACCTCGCCCACTCCCTCGCCCAAACCGGCCGTACCCAAACCTCCGCGCGCAACCCTCTCCAATGGTTCCTCGTCGCCGTACAAGTAACACTCGCTGTTACATTACTCACGGGCGCGGGATTATTGCTCCGCTCCCTCCAGCAGCTCAGCCGCGTCCATCCCGGCTTCGATCCCTCCCACGTCCTCACCTTTCAGATCAGCGGATCCTGGGGCGAAACCGCCGACATGCCCGCCCTCAACCGCCGCATTGATTCGACTCTCGACACCATTCGCACCATTCCCGGCGTCCAATCCGCGGCTACCTCCGCCATTTTGCCCGGCATACCTTCGCTGTATCAGGTTGAATTCAATCTCGACGGCAGCCTCGATCCCAACCGCAAAATTCTCGCTGACAATCGCTGGGTTTCCTGGGGCTATTTCGACACCACCGCCATTCCCCTCCTTCAGGGAGAAGCCTGCAGAAGAGGCGGCCCGCCTTCCGATGTCCTCGTCAATCGCGCCTTCGCCAGCCTCTACCTCAGCGGCGCCGCCCTCGGCCATAACATTGCAGCCGCCGCCTACAACGACTTCTCCACCAAAGGCCAGATTCGTGGCGTCGTCGGCGACGCCCGCGAGGCAGGCCTCAACCTCGCCCCTGTCCCCACGGTCTACTCCTGCTACAGCGCGCCCACTCCCTTCCCCAACTTCCTCGTGCGCACCCATGGCGATCCCATGGCCATGGCCGAAACCATCCGCCGCAGCATCCACCAAATTGACCCCGCCCGCTCTGTCTACGCCATGATGCCTCTCGAGCAACACCTCGACGAGGCCTACTCCGGCAATCGTCTCCGCACCGTCCTGCTCGCGCTCTTCGCCGCCACCGCCGTCTCTCTTGCCTCCATCGGACTCTACGGCACGCTCAACTACCTCGGCCGCATGCGCCAGCGCGAAGTCGGCGTCCGCCTCGCCCTCGGTGCCGCCCGCAGCCGCATCGTCACGCAGTTTCTCTTCCAGGGTCTCCGCGTCACCCTCATCGGCTGCGTCGCCGGACTCGCCCTCTCGCTCGCCACCGGCCGCCTCATCGCAGGCATGCTCTACGGCGTCTCGCCGCTCGACCCCATCACCTATATCGCGGTTCTCGTCCTCATCCTCGCCGTCGCCACCGCCGCATCCCTATTCCCCGCATGGCGCGCCGCCAGAGTAGACCCCGTCCAAATCCTCCGCCAGGAATAAGACCCTGTCTCCTGTCTCCTGTCTCNNCCGCGAAGCCCGCCGCGCCGGCAAATATCCCGCCAACAGCGCCACCGCCATCAGCAGCACAATCATTCCCGCATACGTCAGCGGATCCGTCGCCTCGGTCCCGAACAACAGCGACGCAATCATCCGCGTCGCCACCAGCGATCCCAGCGTCCCCACCACCAACCCCGCCAGCACCAGGCCCAGCGTCTTCCCCAGCACGCCCCGCTGCACGCGCCCCCGGCTCGCCCCCAGCGCCATCCGGATCCCGATCTCCTGCGTCCGCTGCATCACCGAATACGCAATCACCCCATAAATTCCCAGCGAAGCCAGCAGCAATCCCAGCCCCGCAAAAATCCCCACCAGCAGCACAAAGAACCTCCGCGGCGACGTTGCATGATCCACCAGCTGCTGGACCGGACGAAACTCCGTCGCCGGTTGCCCGGGATCGATCAACCGCACCGTCGCCATCACGCTCTTCGCCAGCGTTCCCGCCGGCAGCGTGCTCCGCACCACCAGTTCAGCCCCCTCCGGTCCAAACTTCGGCGAGGTCACTGGCAGATACATCTGCCAGCCCGCTTCGCCTTCCACGCTGCNNCCGCCCTCGGGCGACCCCTGGGTCACCGGCACGAAGACTTCGGGGTTGGCGGCTTCTTCCACGCTGCTCTCATGCACATCGGCTATTACTCCGATGACCCGCGCGTCCGTGCCTCCCGCCCGCGCGATCCGCCCGACCGGATCCTGTCCTGGCCACAGCTTCCGCGCCACCGTCTCGTTGATGATCACCACCGGATCGGCATCGTCCCATTGAAAATCTCGCCCCTCCTTCAGCCGCATCCCCATCGCCGGCAAATAACCCGGCGAAACGATAAAGACGAACGTCCCCTGCAACTCACCCGGCCGATACTCTACCCCCTTCGCGGAGATTCCCCAGCTCCGGTTCCGGCTCAGCGGCAAATTGTCGCTGATGCCTGCCGTCTCGACCCCGGGAATCGTCTTCACCCGGCGAATAATCTCCTGCCACTGCGCCACCCGTGCGGCCGCCTTCTGCCCGTCGTCAAAGTCCAGGGTGATCGCCGTGGCACGCGCCGGCTCAAAACCCAGGTCTACGTCCAGCAGATGCAGAAAGCTCCGCAGCAACAGACCCCCTCCCACCAGCAGCACGCACGCCAGAGCAATCTCTGCCACCACCAGCGCCGATCGCAACCCCTCGTGCCTGCGTCCCGCGCTCGCCCCGTGCCCGGAATCCTTCAGCGCCTCCTGCAAATTCCCGCTCGCCATCCGCAGCGCCGGCATCAGTCCGAACAGAACCGCCGCCGCCACAGCAATCGCCACCGTCCACGCCACGGCCTCTCCGTCGATGCGCACGCTCGACAGCAACGGCAGTGCGATCGATCCCTGGTGCGCCAGAAACCCCGTCACCCCCAAAGCAATCGCCAACCCCAGCACCGCGCCCGCCCCCGACAGAATCAGGCTCTCCGTCAACAACTGCCGCACCAGCCGCCCCCGGTTCGCCCCCAGCGCGCTCCGCATTGCAAATTCCTTGCCCCGCGCCGCTGCCCGCGCCAGCAACAGATTCGACAGGTTCACGCACACGATCAGCAAAATCATTCCCACCGCGCACCACAACACAATCAGCGACCGCCGCAGCTTCCCGCTCACGTAGTCCTTCAGCCCGATCAGTTGCCCCGTGTAGTGGTAGTTCGCGTTATATTCCGGATGCTTCAGATCGATATCCAGCTTGGGGAACAGGGAATTCGCCTCATCCTGCGCCTGCGCCATCGTCACCCCTGGCTTCAGCCGCCCCACCAGCGCCAGATCGTTCCCGTCTTCCTCAAAATCCGACATCACATACGGCGTAAAAATGTCCACCTTCGCACCAGGCGAAAACACTGAGCCGAAATCGAACGTATCCGGCAGCACCCCCACCACCGTCACCGGCGTCCCGTTAAAGTCCACCGCCTGCCCAACAATGTCCCGCTTGCCCCCGAACTGCCGCTTCCAGAATGGATAGCTCAGCAGCACCGTGGGACGCGCGCTGTGCAGGCACTCTTCCGGCAGAAACAGCCGACCCAATACCGGCTGCACGCCCAGCGTCTGAAAAAAGCTCTGATCCACCAGAATTCCCGTCACCGGCAGCGGCACCGCCCGCCCCATCAGCTTGTAGTTGTCCGCCGACGTGAATGCAAAATACCCTGACACCCGCTCGAACGACCGGTTTCGCTCCTGAAGCTCCCGCGTCGCATCCGCGGAGTACGTCCGGCACGATTCGCCACACGGCGGATTCACGGTCGTAATCCGTACCAGTTTCCCGGCATCAGGAAACGGCAGTGGCCGCAGCAAAAGCGTATTCACCACGCTGAACACCGCGACGTTTGCCCCAATCCCCAGCCCCAAAATCAGCACCGCCACCACGGTGAATCCCGCATCGCGCCCCAGCGTGCGCAGCGTGTATCGCAAATCCTGTCCCAGCACATCCACAAACGGCAATCCCCGCGCCGCCCGCTGTTTTTCCCGCGCCTGCTGCACTCCGCCAAATCGCGCCATCGCTCGCCTCCGCGCCTCTTCCACAGCCATCCCGCGCCGCAAATTCTCCTCCACCGCCATCTCCAGATGCGAAGCCATCTCCGCATCCAGATCCGCATCCAGCGGCCCCTTGCGAAAAAACGCTCGCACTCTGTTCCACCCTTGCCGCAAAAAACCCATCACGCTCCACCGCGCTTTCTGTAACCCGTAACCTGTAACCTGCTCGCTGCAGCCTGCAGCCTGCCGGCTCCCCGCTACTCCCTGGTCCCTGCCTTGAGCACTCTCCCCATCACCGCCGTCAGCCGATGCCAGTACTCCGCATCCTCCTGGAGCTGCTTCCGCCCCCGTTTCGTAATCGAATAGAACTTCGCCTTCCGGTTGTTGTCTGACACACCCCACTCCGCGTCGATCCATCCCCGCTGCTGCAGCCGCACCAGCGACGCGTAAATCGTCCCCTGGTTCAGCAGCACCTCATCCCCGCTCACCTGCTCGATCCGCCGCGCAATCCCATACCCATGCTGCTCGCCCATCGCCGCCAGCGTCTGCAGAACCATCAGGTCCAGCGTCCCCTGCAACAAATCCAGTTTTGAATCTCCCATTCGCCCTCCTGTGTTATGCCCACAGAAGCATCTCACAAGAACCTGTGGTATCGCCACAGGAGCCCATACGCACCTCCGCACCCCTTAGTTCCCAGCCCGCGAAATTTTTCCCGAACGGTGTTGACCCTCAATGAATGTTCTGTTGTCCCCTGTGCCCTGTCCCCTGTCCCCTGTAACCTGTCACCCGTAACCTGTAACCTGTCACCCGTAACCTGTAACCTGTAACCGTGCGCCGCCGTCAATTCCTTGCCACCCTCCCCCTCGCCGTTGCCGGATCCTCCGTCGCCGTCTCTGCTTCCGGCGCTCCCATCGCCGCCGCCCAAACCGCCACCTCCTCCGCGGAACTCCCCAAATTCCATTCCCCCACCGACGAGCGCTTCCTCCGCCCCGATGTCCACGCCGGCGATCGCCCCGCCGGCGCCAGTTTCTCCTCCCGCTCCCCCGCCCTCGGCTGCAACGGCGCCGCCGGCACCGCCCACCCCATCGCCACCCAGGTCGGCATCGACATGCTCAAGCGCGGCGGTTCTGCCGTCGACGCCGCCGTCGCCATCAATGCCTGCCTCGGCTTTATGGAGCCCACCAGCTCCGGCCTCGGCGGCGATTGCTACGCCTTCGTCTGGGACCCGAAGCTCGCCAAAGTCGTCGCCATGGCCAGCTCCGGCAAATCGCCTCGCTCCCTCTCTCTCGCCACCGTCCGCGCCCGCGCCAAAAACGGCGTCATCCCGCCCCTCGGCGCCATCTCCGTCTCCACGCCCGGCGCCCTCGGCGGATGGTGGGCCCTCCATCAACGCTACGGCAAGCTCAAGTGGGCCGAGCTCTTCGAGCCCGCCATCCATTACTGCGAAAACGGCGCGCCCAACCCCCAGATCATCGGCTGGTACATCAAGCGCAACCTCGCCATCTTTCTCCGCGCTGGCTCCGGCGTCGAAGAAACCACCAACGCGATGCACACCTACGCCCCGGGCGGCTCGTCCCCCAACGAGTACGACGTCCGCCGCAATCCCGACTTAGCTCGCACCTATAAGTTGATCGCCGAAGGCGGACGCGACGCCTTCTACGATGGCCCCATCGCGAAAACCATCGACGCCTACTTCAAACGCATCGGCGGCTGGCTCTCCGCTGACGATCTCCGCGACCACCAGGCCGAGTGGATCGATCCCCTCGTCACCAACTACCGCGGCGTCGACGTCTGCGGCATGGGCGCCAACACCCAGGGCCTCGCCACTTTGCAAATGCTCAACATCCTTGAGAACTTCGATCTCCGCGGCATGGGCTTCCAGTCGCCCCAGGCCCTCCACGTCATGACCGAAGCCAAGCGCCTCGCCTACGAAGACCGCGCCCGCTACTACGCCGATCCCCACTTCGCCAAAATCCCCATCGACTGGCTCAACTCGAAGGACTACGCCAAAGAACGCGCCAAGCTCATCAGTCTCGACAAAATCCTCACCCCCATCTATCCCGGCCAGGCTCCCAGCCACGGCGACACCACTTACTTCTCCACCGCCGACTCCGACGGCATGATGGTCTCCCAGATCCAGTCCAACTTCCGCGGCATGGGCTCCGGCCTCGTCGCCGACGGCCTCGGCTTCATGTTCCAGGATCGCGGCGAGCTCTTCTCCCTCCAGGATGGACACCCCAACCTCTACGCACCCGGCAAGCGCCCCTTCCAGACCATCATCCCCGGCTTCGCCACCCGCAACGGCGCACCCTGGCTCGCCTTCGGCGTCATGGGCGGAGACATGCAGCCCCAGGGGCAAACGCAAATCATCGTCAACCGCGTCGACTACGGCCTCGACGTCCAATCCGCCGCTGACTCACCGCGCTGGCACCACGAAGGCTCTTCGCAGTCCATGGGCGAAGACCCGCCCAACCTCGACCCCAAAGGAATTCTCCGCCTCGAAGCCGGTGTCCCCGCCGCCACTCGCCAGGCTCTCATCGATCTCGGCTGGCCCATGGGCGCGAGCGACGGAGGCTTCGGCCGCTACGAGTGCATCGAGCTCCGCAACCAAAAAGACGGCCCCTACGCCGGCCGCGTCTACGCCGCCGGCAGCGAAATGCGCGCCGACGGCTGCGCCCTCGCCTACTGACCTGCGCATCGAGCGATCCGCGCAAACTCCGGCCCAAAGTCTCGCCGCCCCAGTCGCCCCCCGGGGCTTTCCGCTATCCGCTATCCGCTTGTCTTCCGCTATCCGCTGAACGCTGTCCGCTCGCGGTTCAGCACCGCATCGTCTTCCGCTTCTTCCCCACCCGCCCCATCTTCTCCATCTTCGCGATGTACGCCGCAGCCACCGGAACCTGGCATGCCGTCTCTCCCACATCCACCGATACATCCCCAATCTTCGCCGCCGCCGCCTTCGCCTCGCCCAGCAGCGCCTTCACATACCCTCCCACCGAAATAACAAAAACATTCATCGTGTATCGCGCCCGATTCTTCGCCCCGTGAATCTCCTTCACCACCCGCCCCAGCAGTTTTTTGATCTCCCCCAGATCCAGCTCCTCATCCGGCCGCGTCGCCACCAGCCCCGCCCACGTTGACCACCCCGCCGCCGCCACGTGCTCCTTCTTCGAATCAATCCACTGCGCAGCGCACTCCCGCCCCGCGGCATTCTCAATCGCCACCCACGGCACCGTGTATTCCGCGATCATCGGCATCCCCGCCGCGCCCTCCGCCCACGCGTCCAGCTCCTTCCGCGTCATCTTCCGCCCATCGGCTAACATCCCCGCCAGATAGCGAGCCTCGAAGATCCCCGTCGCATACAACTCCATCGCCAGCGCCTGCTCCCCGCGCAGCTTCTTCGCGGCCAGCTTCATATCCGCCGTGCTCACCCCCAGCGTCCGCCCATCCGCCGGCATCCCATGCCGCACATAGATCGCGCGCGTCTTCTCCTTCCCCTTCGCCCGCAATTCCTCCACCACCGCCTTCACCGTCGTCATACGCTTCCTCATTTCAGGGGAGTAGTCTTGAGCACCATTCTCCCTCATCGCCGGCAGTGATCCCAGGCCATTCGCTTGCATTCGCTATTCGTAGACTTGGCTGGCCCGGTTCTCGATTTTGAGACCCGGGATTGCGCGAAGCGCCCGCTTTTGCCGCCTCCACA
>PKVY01000023.1 GCA_003131625.1 Acidobacterium sp.
TCATCGTCGAGCCGACCAGCGGCAACACCGGGATCGCGCTCGCGTTCGTCTGCGCGGCGAAGGGCTATCCGCTCATTCTCACCATGCCCGAGACGATGACGATCGAGCGCCGCAACTTGCTCAAAGCATACGGCGCGCAACTCGTCCTCACGCCCGGAGCTGAGGGCATGAAGGGTGCGATCGCCAAAGCGAAAGAGATCGTCGCTTCGAATCCGGCCAAGTACTTCCAGCCCGGTCAGTTCGACAATCCGGCGAACCCCGCGGTTCACTACCGCACGACCGGTGAGGAGATCTGGCGCGATACCGACGGCAAGGTCGACATCCTCGTCGCCGGCGTCGGCACCGGCGGCACCTTCTCCGGCATCGCGCGCTTCCTCAAGGAGCAAGACCCGCGCATCCTCACCGTCGCCGTCGAAACCCAGGGCTCCATCCTGCAGGGAGGCGAACCCGGCCCCCACAAAGTCGAAGGCATCGGCGTCTCCTTCATCCCCAACACCTTCGACCGCTCCGTCTGCGACGAAATCGTAGCAGTCCCTGATACAGAAGCCTTCGCCGCCGTCAAACGCCTCGCCGCCGAAGAAGGCCTCCTCGCCGGCTCCAGTTCCGGCGCCATGATCCATTGCGCCTGCGCCATCGCCCAACGCCTCGGCCCAGGCAAACGCGTCGCCACCCTAATCCCCGACTCCGCCGAACGCTACCTCTCCAAAAACATCTTCGCCGGCGGTCTCTGACGTCCAGGAACACCTTCCACGCCGCCTTGACCCAGCCGTTCCCGCCCGCCACAAATTTCCATCCATCACGGTTGCCCGCTCTTTCTTCACTGTGCTACCGTTCCGCCACGAATCCGGAGCCGGTATCCGAAATCCCCCCGCAGGAAACGCGCTCCCCAACCCACGAGGAGAACCACTCATGAACAAGATCAAATTCCTGTCGACGATCCTCGTCGTAGGCGTAGGCGTCAGTCTCGCGGCTTCGGCGCAGACCGCTTCCACCCACGACGACGGCCTTGCCTCGGCCTGCAAAGGGCTGCCCAACCACAATCAGTTGCAGACCGCCCTCATGTCCGCCCGCGCACAATCCAACGGCGGATTCAACCTTGATATGTGGGGAGTCATCGTCAATCGTGATGGCATTGTCTGCGCCGTTGCCTTCACCGGCGTTAATCGAGGCTCGCAGTGGCCCGGCAGCCGCAATATCGCCGCGCAAAAGGCTAACACCGCTAACGCCTTCAGCCTCCCTCAGCTCGCGTTGTCCACGGCCAATCTGTATTCCGCCACCCAGCCAGGTGGCAGCCTCTTCGGCCTTCAGGCCAGCAACCCCATCGATCCCATCGTCGCCTATGGCGGTGATCCCAGAAACTATGGACAGTCGAACGATCCCATGGTCGGCTTCCACATCGGCGGCGTGAACGTCTTCGGCGGCGGCCTCGGCCTTTACAACGCCCAGGGTCAGTTACTCGGCGGTCTTGGCGTCAGCGGCGATTCCTCCTGCGCGGACCACAACATCGCATGGCGCACCCGCCATTCCCTCGCGCTCGATCATGTCCCGGCGGGAGTAAGCGGCGATAACGCCAGGCCCGACAATATCGTTTACGACATTACGAACGCGCCCAACCTTGGCATCGGCGTCAGCGCCGCCGGCTGGGGCCACCCAGTTTGCAGCTCAGCCGCCACAACCATCGCCGGGGAACTACCCGCCATCCCCTGATCGCCGCGGACGAGGGCTCACGGTCGATACCCAAAGGACCGATCCCAAACGCCTCGCCCTCGCGGGGCGTTTGTCGCCCCAACCAAATGATACAATGTATCTACGTTGATAATGCGGCGTATAACCCAGTCGACCGGGAGCTCGAAATGCGTGCCCAAATGCTGAAGTGGGGCAACAGCCTCGCCGTCCGCATTCCCAAACCCATCGCGGACGAAGCCAAACTCCGCGTCGGTGACCCTCTCGAGATCGAAGTCTCCACCGAAGGCGCCGTCCACCTTCACCGCGTAGGCAAGATTCCGACCCTCGCCGCTCTCGTCTCCCGCATCACCCCCGAGAATCGCTATGAGGAGATCCCCGCCGGCCGGGAACGCGCGAAGGAATCGGTCGAATGGTAGCTTCTTACGTCCCCGGTGCCGGCGACATCGTCTTCCTCGACTTCGATCCGCAGGTCGGTCGCGAGCAGGCAAAGCGCCGCCCAGCGCTTGTTCTCACCGATGTCCGCTACAACCGCGCCAGCGGCCTCGCCGTCGTCTGCCCACTCACGAGCGAGCGCAAGCCTTACCCTTTCGCCCTGCCCGCTACCGTGGGAAAAGTGGAAGGCGCCGTTCTGGTCGATCAGCTAAAGAGCCTGGACTGGTCGAGCCGGGGCGCCGAGTTTCACTCCAAAGCCACACCCGCTCTCCTCACCAAAGTTCGCCAGTACATCGGCGTTCTTCTCTCCATTCGCGATCCCCGCGGCGCCTGACGACCGCTGCGCCCCCTTGGAGCTGTGCCAAAATCCTGCTGCCATCCCCAACCCCGCTGCGGTACACTGCTGACCTAATTCCTTCGGCATGATTCAAATCCGCACCCACAAGGTCCATCCGCCCATGAAGCCTCTCCGCGTTCTGCCCGTCTGCCTCGCCGTCCTCGCGCTCGCCGCCACCTTCCACACCGCGGTCGCTCAGGCCCCCGACAATCCCGACCTCGCCGAGGCCCGCAAGTACACCCTCACCATGGATAAGGTTCAGAAACTCGTCGCCGCCTTCGACGCTGTCAACAAACTCACCGCCGCCGATCCCGCCCTCAAGGCCAAAATGGATGCCGACTCCGGCCCCAACCTCACCATCGATCAGCGCGCGAAGAATATCGACGCGAGTTTCCCCCAGGTCGCTACCGCCATTCACGCCCAGTCGCTCACCACCCGCGAATTCATCATCGTCAGCATCGCCTTCATCAACGACGTCACCTTCGTCGGCATGAAGAAGCAGGGCATGATCAAGGACTACCCGCCCAACTCCGTCACTCCCGAAAACGCCGCCTTCGTCGAAGCCAACTTCGACAAGCTCCAGCAAATGAGCCAAAAGCTTTCCCAGGGTCCGAACTGACTCGGGGGCCCCCCCACCTCGGCTCCCGGCTCCCGGCTCCCGGCTAGTGACTGTACCCTGTCCCCTGCACCCTGTACCCTCTCCTCATGCCCTGGTACACCTACGTCGCCTGCTTCTTCGCCGGAATGTTTCTCGCCAACTTCGTCCCCCACTTCGTCAAAGGAATCTGCGGCGATCCCTTCCCCTCCCCGTTCTCCAAACCGCCCGGCAAAGGACTCTCCTCGCCCACCGTCAACGTCCTCTGGGCTCTCCTGAACCTGGTTGTCGGCTACATCCTCACGCGCGTCGGAAAAGTCTCCGCCGACAACCTCCCCGCCCTCGTCGCCTCCTTCACCGGCATCGCCGCCATGAGCATCATGCTCAGCATCAGCTTTCGCGACAAGCACCCCAGCTAGCAACTCGAGCGCCTCGACTCGGCCCTCCCTACTCCGCCACCCCCGCCAACACCTGCGTGCAGTCCATCCGCAGCGTCCCGTTGTCGTCGAAGATCACGCCCGTGAACCGCGCCACACTCCCCGCCGACGGCGCCGTCACCACCTGCGTATTCGTGTCCGCGTACACCACCACCGTCTGCGGATTCGTCAGCACTGTCGGCTCTCCAGCCTGCACCGCAAACTGCGGGAACAAGTCGTACGGCGCCAGCTCCACCGTGTACGTCGTAAACGCTCCTGCCGTCCCCACCGCCTCCACCGTACCGTTGATCGTCTGCGGCATCAGCGTCTCCACCGTCGCCGGGACCACCGTCGGATACGGCTCGACCTGCGTCGCGTGCGTCGTGATCGCCACCATCTGCCCCGGCACCATGTTCGCCGCGTTGAAGCTCGCCGCAAACGGCAAACTCGCCACGTTCGTCAGCCCGCCCCACGTCGCCAGCGTCGTATTGCTGAAGTTGAACACCGGCCAGCCGCTAATGTACATCTGCGACCCCTCCGCCTCCTGATTCACCTCGCTCAGGATTGACACCGACGACGTCACCTGGTCCAGCGGCCCGCTGTTCACCGTCAGCGTCGTCGTGCTCGCATCCGGCACCGCCACCCGCGTCGCCAGCACTGACCCGTCCGCCTGCAGCATTCCGTCCATGTCCACCGGCATGCCCGCCGTCAGTCCTTCCGCATTGCCGATTCCCTGGAACACCGTGTTCCCGCTCGTGTTCACGCGCCATACAGTGCTCATCGTCGATCCAACCGGCGTGCCGTCCGCCGACGCAACCGTAAAGCTGTTCGGCTCCCCGCCCGTGCTCTGCACCAGCCCCTCCAGCGCCGTCATCTTCCCGTTGGTCGAATTCACCGGCTGCGCCGCCACCGTCATCGCCGCCAGGTTGAACGTCGGCGTGATCGAATACTGCGCTCCCTGGTCATAGCAATTGGAAGGAAAACTCGCCGACTGCGACACCAGCAGTTGCAGCGACACCGCCATCGTGTCCCCGCTCACCATCAGCGGCTGCGGCAGATTCACCGTCACCTGGCTGCTCGGCGTCGCCCCATACGCATAGGTGCTCGTCGTGTCGCTGCCCTGCTGCTGCACCGCGCATGTGAACGACGCCCCGCCCACCGTCGCCGTCGCCGCTGTATAGACGCCTTGCGGCACGCTCACCGTCAGCAGCGGTTCCGCGCCTCCGTTCAGATGGATGAACTCCACCTGCTGCGGACCGTTCACCACCGCCACGCTCGTACCCGCCTTCTCCGTCAGCGTCAGGCTGTTCAGCGTTAAGCTGAACCGCGTTAGTTGATCGTTGGCCGCGCTCGATGCCACCACCGTCATCAGCGTGTTTCCGCCGTTGAACCCACCGCCGCCCGACGTAGTCGTGCCGCCGGATCCGCATCCGGCCGCCACTCCCACCGCCAGCGCGGCTACGCACAGCGCCGCACGCCCAAAATTTCCTGTAAAAAGTCGATTCGAGTCCTCAACCTGCGCACGCAAAGCAGAAAAAAAGCCAGTATCAGTCTTCATGGAATCTATTGTCCTTCATCGTCGAGTGATGTCGTTCCTCACAACCCGACACAGACGGACCAGACCGTCAGAAGGTTCCATGAAATTGCGCCCAATGTGACCACAGGAACGCACCCAGCGCCCCGCCAGCCGCTCTACTCCTCCCGCAGCACCTGCATAGGGTCGACTGCGGTCGCCCGCGCAGCGGGAAGCACGCTCGCAGCCAGCGCAATCAGCGTCAAACTCCCCACCGCCAGAACCAGAACCAGCGGATCGGCCGGCTTCAGCCCGAACAGCATAGCCCGCGCCACGCTCCCTGCCGCAACCGCCAGCACCGCACCTGCCACCACCCCAATCGTCAGCAGCGTCAGGGTCTCCCGCAGCACCATGCCCAAAATATTCGTCTTCCCCGCGCCCAGCGCGATCCGCACCCCAATCTCGTTTCTGCGCCGCACCACCATATACGAGATGATCCCGTAAATCCCCACCATCGCCAGAATCGCCGCCAGCGCGCCGTAGAAACCGGACAGCGTCGCCATCAGTCGTTCCCGCATCAATCCCTCAAGAACCGACGTTCTGAACACGCTGAAATTCAGCACGATCCCAGGACTGGTCTCGGCCGCCGTCCGCTTCAGCGACGCGATCAGCGACGCCGGGGCCTCGCTCGACTGCACCAGGAACGTCGAATCCGTGCCGGGGTCCGTCATCTGGTAATAGGCTACGTAGATGATCGGGACGAAATCCTGGCGCAGATCCTGATACTTCGTGTCTCCCACCACGCCAATGATCCGATATACCTGATCGGGCTTCCCGTCCAACTGTCTCTTCCCAAACGTCCTGCCGATGGGATTCCCATCGGGGAAAAAGGTCCGCGCAAACTTCTCGTTGACGATGGCGACCAGCGGCGACGTCGGCGTGTCGTTCTCGTTAAAATCCCGCCCCGCCAGCAGCGGCGTCCGCATCGTTTCGAAAAATCCCGTGCTCGCCGAATTGAAGTACACCAGCTTTCGAGAAATCGAGGTATCCGGAATGTCGATGAATTCGTTCCATCCATTGCCGCTCAACGGCACGACGTTGATCTCCGACGCTGCCGTCACCCCTGGCGTGCTCCTCACCCTGGCCAGCAATTCGCGCTTGTAATCCAGATGACTCGCAACCGGGAGATGCAGCGGCGAAAAATCGAAATCCGCGACCACCACATTGTCCTGCTCGAACCCGGCATTCTCCGCCAGCAGATTCCTGAACGTCCGTACAAACAGCAGCGCCGCAACCAGCAGCACCAGCGACAGCGCCACCTGCGACACAATCAGCCCTCGGCGCAGAAGGAACCGTTCCCGCCCCGCCGTCAGGCCGCGTCCGCTCGCCTTCATCACCGTCCCCGGATCGGCATGCGCAGCCTGTAGCGCCGGAGCGACCCCGAACAGCACGCACGTCAGCAGCGCCACGCCCACCGTGAACCCGAGCACCCGCAAATCCGGATACAGAGGGAGATACACAGGGTCCTGTGCGTTGCCGATGAACGCGATCAAGCCTCGGCCCAGCACCTGTGCCAGAGCAACGCCCACCGCCGCCCCGCTCACCGCCAGCACCAGGCTCTCCACCAGCAGTTGCCGCACCAGCCGCGCCCGCGACGCGCCCAGCGTAAGCCGCAACGCCATCTCCCGCTGCCGCGCGCCGGCCCTCGCCAGCATCAGGTTCGCCAGATTCGCGCACGCAATCAGCAGCACGAATCCCACCGCGCCNNTCGCCGACGCATCGTAGTCCGAAGGCAGCGTTGCCGCAAAAATCCCCGGTGCGGTCGAAGCCAGTTGCGCCGTCGCATGCTTCAAAGTCCATCCAGGATTCAGCCGCCCGATCGCCGCCAGCCACCACGTCGTCGAGCTGTGAGTCCACGCGTCCTGCCCTCGAATCGCCGGCTCGCTGCACAGCGGCACGGCAACATCGAAGCTGCGCCCGACTTCAAGCCCATAAAAACCCGCTGGCGTGACGCCCACAATCTCAAACGGATGGCCGTCGAGTGACAGCTTGCTCCCCACCGCATCGCTGCGGCTGCCAAATTCCCGCTGCCAGAACGCGTTGCTGATCACCACGCCCCGCACGCCGCACCCTGGAACGTCGTCGCTCGGCGCGATCAGCCGCCCCAGCATCGGCCGCACCTGCAGCACATCGAAGAAACTGCCGCTCACCCACATGCCGTTGGCGTAACGTGCCTCGCCGCCCTGTCCCAGGTCGAGCCGCTCCGTGCTCCATGCCACAATGCCGGAGAACGCCTTTTGCTGATGCCGCAACTGCTCCCATATGGCAGAGGAGAAGTCCCGTTGCCGCGCCACCGTGGTTCCGATGCGCCCTCCGTGGATTTCCTGAATCTCCGCGAGTTGCTGTGGCGACCCCACCGGCAGCGTGCGCAGCAGAACCGCATCCAGCAGCTCAAAAATCGCGGTGTTCGCGCCAATCCCAAGCGCCAGCGATAAAATCGCCACCGCCGCAAACCCAGGATTCAGCCGCAGCAGCCGCAGTGCCTGGCGAAGATCCCGTCCCAGCCCCGCGAAAAATCGCTCCTGCCCCTCCAGCCCCGGGGCAGCGGCCTCCCGCGCCGGCGCGAGAATCGAACTCAGCTCCCCCACCAGCTTGCCGTCGTTCAATTCCGCTCGCAGCAAGCGGCAGGCGTCCCCGTCCCCAACGCCCTCGCCCCGCAATTCGTTGTAGCGGTCCGCAAGATGCTGTGACAGCTCCTCCACCAGCAGGGCTTCCCTCGCCGGATCGAGGTCGAGCCTCGCAATCGCCGCCCGAATCTCCTGCGGCCAGTCAGGCATGTTCCTCTCCGGTGATGCGGTTGATCGCGTTCACGAAATCCGCCCACGAACTCCGCTGCTCCTTCAGCACCGTCCGCCCCTGCGCCGTCAGCTGGTAGTAGCGCCGCCTGCGCTGCCCCGCCTTCTCCACCCACCGCCCCGAAATGAATCCCCGCTTTTCCAGCCGATACAGCAAGGGGTAAAACGACGCCACATTGAACTTCAGCACCCCGTCCGACCGCTGCTCGATCAGCTTGCTGATCTCGTACCCGTGCCGCGGCCGGTGTTCGATCAGCGACAAAATCAGCAGCTCCGCGCTCCCCTTCTTCAGTTCCCGGTCGAACAGTTTCACTCGCATAGGTTGCATAGCAACATATAGTGATCCCACTCGACGCCAGGTGTCAAGCGCGCGTCCGCCCGTCCTGCACGGCAGAACCCTTAGCTGCGCAATACCTGTGTGGGATTAATCCGTGTTGCCCGCCACGCCGGCAGCAGACACGCAGCGATAGCGATGATCGTCATCGCCGCCAGCGCCGACCCGAACGCCACCGGATCGTGCGGGCTCACGTTGAAAAGAAGCTTCCCCAGCATCCGCGTCAGCACGAACCCCGCCGCCGCCCCCAGCAGAATGCCGGCCCCCGTCAATCGCAGCCCGCGCCCAATCACCATGCGCAGCAACCGCGGACCGTCCGCGCCCAGTGCCATGCGCAGCCCCAGCTCTCGCCGGCTCTGCGCGACCGAATAGGAAATGACCCCATACAGCCCCACCGCGGCCAGGATCACCGCCAATCCTCCCAGCAGACTGACCAGGGTGACCGCCACCAGCTGCGGTGAGGTAGACCGGTTCACCTGCTCCTGCAGCGTCAGTAACTCATACAGCGCGACATTCGCGTCCAGAGCATGCACCTGACTGACGAGCGCCTCCGCAACCGCCCGCACCGGCTGGGTCGTGCGCACGTACAACACCGGCCCTCGCGCGAAATCCTGCCGCAGCGGCACATAGAAAAACGGCTTCGGGTCCTCGCGCATGCTCTCGTACTTCGCATCGGCCGCGACTCCGACCATCCTCGCCCACCCGCCTTTGATCTTCACGCGGCGGCCGATCGGGTCCTCACCGCGCCAGAACCGCACCGCCATCGTCCGATTCACGATCGCCACCAGCGGCGCGTTCTCGTTGTCGTTCCGCGTAAATTCCCGCCCGGTAAGTAACCCGATCCCCAGCGTCGCAAAGTAGTCCGGACCCACCTGGTTGTATTCGACCGTCGGCTGATCCTCCAGAGGAACGTCATAACCATCCACCGCGATCGGCGTCGACGAGTAACTGCCATTGCCAAGCGGGGAGAGACGCGCATACGCCGCCGACTCCACTCCCGGCATCGCCCGCACCCGATCCATCAGCTCGTCCTGAAAGTCTCGGGCCCGCGGCGCATCGTAGCCCGCAGCCACCAGCGACACGCCCGTCTGCACCACGCTGGTCGTCGAAAATCCAGGACTCGTCGTCCGGATCTTCTCAAGGCTCTCCATCAACAGCGCCGCCCCCACCAGCAGGATGAAGCTTAGAGCCACCTGGAAGACAATCATCCCGGACCGCATCCATGCCCTGCCCCGCGCCCCCACCACTGCCGACGCTTCAGACCGCAGCGCATCGGCCAGTTGCAGCTCCCGCGTTTGCAGCGCCGGAACCAGCCCAACCATCAGCGTCACCGCCAGGCAAATGCCCGCGTTCAGCATCATCACCCGCCAGTCGATCTCGCCCGGCAGGTACATCGACACCCCGGAGCGCGCCGGCAGCAGCAGAACCAGCGCGTGCCGGCTCAGCCACGCCACCAGCAGCCCGCCGCCCGTGCCGAGCGCCGCGAGGATCAGCGTTTCCGTCAGCAGCTGCTTCAGCAAGCGAACCCGGCTGGCCCCCAGCGCCAGGCGAACCGTCATCTCCTGCCGCCGCCCGAACGACCTCACCAGCAGCAGGTTCGCGACATTCGCGCACGCAATGAGCAGAACGAACGCCACCACCACGATCATGATCTCGAGCGTGGGCAGCAATGTGCCGGCGTTATTAAACGGAGTCGCCCACAACGGCCACAACCGCATCCCCCGCCCGCGATTCGTCGCCGGGTACTCTCTCTCCAGCCTGACCGCAATGGCCGACACTTCCTCCTGCGCCTGCGCGCGCGTCACTCCCGGCTTCAGTCGCGCATACGCTTCAACCCACCGCGCCCCGCGATCCTCCAGCTTGTATCCGCCGCTCTCGAAGGTC
Organism: Acidobacterium sp.; assembly: GCA_003131625.1. Taxonomy (GTDB): domain Bacteria; phylum Acidobacteriota; class Terriglobia; order Terriglobales; family Acidobacteriaceae; genus Palsa-343. The sequence goes on from PKVY01000023.1 coordinate 10,053, forward strand.
TCCTCCATTGAGGCCGGAACCCAGAACTGCATCGCCCAGCCTACAAAGGTTCCATAGAATCCGGCCGGCGCAACTCCGATGATCGTGTGCGGCACGTTATTCAGTCGCTGCACTTTTCCGACAATGTTCGGATCCCCGTGGAACCGCCGCCGCCAAAGCTGATTGCTGATCACCACCACCGGATGCCCATTGCTCCCGATCTCCTCGCTGGGTTCGAAACCGCGCCCCAGAGCAGGACGAACGCCGATCGCCTCGAAATAGTTGGCGGAAACAATGCTGCCCACCGTCACTTCCGCGCGCGCTCCGATGTTCAGTGTGCTGGAGGTAATCTTGCTAACGAAGACCGCCTCGCACTGCGTGCAGCTCTCTCGCACCACCAGCAGATCCGGCCACGCGATCTCCGTTGCCCCGCTCTCGCCGCGTGACGTCCCGGCCAGCGCAACCAGCCGCTCCTGGTGGGCCACCATCGGATAGGGCCGGAATAAGACTCCTTCCAGCCAGCTGAAGACCGCCGCATTCGCGCCAATTCCCAAAATCAGGCACAGCAGGGCCAAGGCGGAAAATCCCGGGTTGCGCCGCAGTTGCCTTAGCCCATACCGCAAATCCTCGACAAAATCTTCCGCCGCGTTGAATCGCTTCGCCTCCACGCACTGTTCCCTGATCTGCGTGATCCCGCCCAGTGCGCGCAGCGCCTGGGTGCGGGCCTCCTCGGCCGGCATGCCCGCTGCCAGGTTTTCTGCGATTTGCTGTTCCAGATGATCCCGCAGCTCATCGTCGATTTCCTGGCCGGCTCGCTCGCGGTGGAACAGCGCGCGCGTTCGCACGCGCAGCGACGAAAACCATTCGGCGAAGCTCATCCTCAGGCCTCCCTGAGATTCACGATGGCGGTAATCGCGTCGGAGAGGCGGTTCCAGGCCGCTGCCTCTTTTTCCAGCTGCTTCCGCCCCATCCGCGTCAGCGAATAATACCTGGCGCGACGATTGTTGGCGCTCGATCCCCATTGCGCCCGGATCCAGCCCCGCTGCTCCAGCTTGTGCAGCGCCGGATAGAGCGACCCGACGCTGACCCCCAGCACCTCGCCGGAGATTTGTTTCAGGCGCAGGCTGATGGCCCACCCATTCAGCGGCTCCAGCGCCAGGATCTTCAGCAGCAGCATGTCCAGGGTCCCCTGAACCAGTTCCGAAGGCTTGCTCAACCCGCTCTCCTATCGGTTACCGAGTAAGACTACACTGCCGCCCGCTCAGGGAGCAACACCCCAAACCAAAACCCACAACCAACAACCTCCAACCCCGCCAGGTTCACCCCACAGCAAGTAGCGAACGCTTCTGGCCTGGGATTGTCAATACGACTTGATGCTTGTTACACCTCGAAAGTACTGCTCTGGGTCATTTTGGGAATCGGCCTGGCATCGGTCCGGCTCGCCCCTTTTCTCGTTTTTCGGTCCCCCCCGGCTGCCCTGTACCCCGCACCCTGTACCCTGTACCCTGTTTTTGACATGACTGACACCCAACACGGCTTCTCCACCCGCGCCATCCACGACGGACAGGAACCCGACCCGCGCACCGGCGCCGTCAACGTCCCCATCTACCTCACCTCCACCTACGAACTCCAGGGCATCGAGAAACACCGCGGCTGGGAATACTCCCGCGTCTCCAACCCCACTCGGGACGCCCTCGAAACCAATCTCGCCTCGCTCGAAGGCGGAGCCTCCGGTCACGTCTTCGGCAGCGGCATGGCCGCCATCGCTGCCCTCGTCACCATGCTCAACGCCGGCGATCACGTCATCTGCGGCGACAACGTCTACGGTGGCACCACCCGCCTCTTCAGCCAGGTCATCGTCCGTCATGGCATCGAGTTCTCCTTCGTCGACACCTCGAATCCCGAGAACGTTTGCCGCGCCATTCGCCCCACTACGAGGCTCGTCCACATCGAAACGCCCACCAACCCGATGATGACCCTCACCGACATTCGCGCCGTGGCCAATGTCTGTCACGAGCACGGCATCGATATGAGCGTCGACAACACCTTCATGTCGCCGTATTTCCAGCGCCCTATCGAGTTCGGCGCCGATATCGTCATGCACTCCACCACCAAGTTTCTGAACGGCCACTCCGACGGCCTCGGCGGAGTCCTCGTCGCCACCAAACCCGAGCATGCTGAGACCTTCCGCTTCGTGCAAAAATGCACCGGCGGCATTCTCTCCCCCTTCGAGAGCTGGCTCATCCTGCGCGGTGTCAAAACCCTCCCTGTCCGCATGCGCCAGCACGATGAAAATGGCCGCCAGGTCGCCGCTTACCTCGCGAAGCACCCGAAAATTCAGCACGTCTTCTATCCCGGCCTTGAATCGCACCCGCAGCACGAGCTGGCCAAACGCCAGATGCGCGGCTTCGGCTCGATGATCGCCTTCGAAGTCGGCTCACGCGCCAACGCCGACAAACTCCTGCAGAGCGTCCGCATCATCACCAACGGCGAATCTCTCGGCGGTGTCGAATCGCTCATCTCGCATTCGGCCACCACCACGCACGCTGCGGTTTCGCCGGAAGAACGCCGGCGCATCGGCATCACCGAAGGCCTGGTACGCATTTCCGTCGGCATCGAAGACATCGCCGATATCCTCGCCGACTTGGATCAGGCTCTCGCAGCCATATGAAGCCCGCCCTTCTTCTGCTGCTGGCCATGGCGCTCAGCAGCCAGGCTCAGTCTGTTCCGGCATACCAATATTTCCGGGTCGGATCGCCCACCAACATCCACGTCCATCCCCACGCCGGATACACCCTCATGGGTGGCGGTAAGGATCTCGACGAAGCCTTCCGCTGGTTCTGCAATCACGCTGACGGCGGCGACCTGCTGGTCCTCCGCGCCACCGGAACCGACGCCTATAACCCATACATTCAGGGCCTCTGCCACCTCAACTCGGTCGCTACCCTGATCATTCCGGAGCGAACCGCAGCCGGCGATCCATTTGTCACCACCGCCATTACAAATGCCGCCGCCATCTTCATATCCGGCGGCGATCAGGCCCGCTACATCAATTTCTGGGCCGGAACCCCCGCCGAAACGGCTTTGCGCGATGCTGTGAAGCGAGGAATCCCCATCGGAGGAACCAGCGCCGGACTCGCTGTCCTCGGCCAGTACATCTACTCCGCCCAAAACGATCCGCCCGACGGTCCCGATCTGAGCTCCGACGCAGCCCTCGCCGATCCCTTCGCCCGTCAGGTCGTCATCGCTCCCGATCTGCTCGGCATTCCGATCCTGCACGGCATCATCACCGACTCCCACTTCGACACGCGCCACCGCGAAGGCCGCCTGCTGGTCTTCATGGCCCGTATTCTCGCATCCGGCCAGACAAAAACCATCCGCGCCATCGGTGTCGATGAACAAGTTGCCGTCCTCGTCGATCCCGACGGCCACGCCCAGGTTGTAGGGAAAAAGGATGGCGAAGCAGATTTCTACGAGGCCAGCGAAAAGCCGCAGCAATGCGAGCCGGGCAAGCCGCTCCACTTTAGTCCCGTCGCGAAGACAAATGCTCACTCGGGAGAATCGTTCGATCTGGCGCGCTGGCAAGGGCCGCGCGCACCAGATCAAATGGGTGTTTGGAGTGCAGGCGCCGGCGGAGTCGTTCACTGAAACGCTATCCGCTTTTCAGCGAACCGCTCTTAGCTCGCAGCGTTTTAGCAGCCAGCTGCAGTCTGCAGGCCGCTGGCTGCAGGCTTTGCTGCAACCTGCACCCTGCTACTGGTGCGGCCTTTGCCGCAGAGAGTTAGATATGCAGGGCCCCGCCGGCCTATGCGAGTGCCTCGAGCCCATGCTTTTCGACAACAGACAGAAGCTTGAGTGCCATGCCACTGGGCTGTTTTGCACCTGTTTCCCACTTTTCGATCGTGGATTCGCTGGTGTTGAGATAACGAGCGAAGACCGGCTGGCTGACCCGAAGCCGCAGCCGAAGCTTTCTGATCTGAGCTGGCTTTAATACCGGTGGAGTGCGGAGACACGACTCATCGAAGTGTCGCATCGTGGTCTTGTCGATCGCTCCCACTTTGTACATGGCGGAGGCCGAAGAGTGGATCGCCTGAAACGCATCGCTCCTGAATTTACGCCTGGTTGCCATCGCAAATCTCCACCCAGTCCCCCTCGCGCAGTAACTGGTTCACCTGGTAGGTTGAGAGTCCCGCATACACCCGGGCGAGTTTTCGAAACTCGTCCAATTCGTCGTCCTCAATGTTCGCTCGATCCTGCTTGGCAAACAGATATTCGTAGATCCAGAGCTGCCTGGCTCTGCTGAGAATGATCGAGCGATATTGGTTCTTCCTCAACCGCTTTTTGTATACGCCGCCTCCGAGGTCATCCGCCTGCCCGGCCATCACCTGCAGGATTGCCGAACAAAGCTGCTCATCGGTAATGTGGGCTTTCCGCGCCGCCCTTGCGAACCACGCTGTCTTGAACGTGCGAGCAAAGCCTGGATTCGCCACAGAATCGATTGTAGCACCAGGTGCAACTCTCTATTCGAATCGGTGCTCACGTCACCGCGGAGCGGAGGACTTCTGCGGGCCGCAGGCTGCAGGCTTTTCTGTAACCTGCACTCCGCTACTGATGCGGTCTTTGTTCCGGCGCCGGCGGCACGTTCAGCACGCCCGGCTCCAGCACATTCGGCGTCTCTTCCCGCAGCTCCGGCAACGGCCCTTCGAGCGCAATCTTCAGAACTTCGTCCATCGTGTCGACGAAGTTGAGTTTCATCGCGTTTCTCAGGTTCTCCGGGATCTCCGGCAGATCCTTCCGGTTGTCCTCGGGCAGGATGGCCTCGAAGATGCCCGCGCGATGCGCCGCCAGCAGCTTCTCCTTCAAGCCGCCGATCGGCAGCACGCGGCCGCGCAGCGTGATTTCCCCGGTCATCGCCACATCGCGGTGCACCGGAATGCCGGTCATCACCGAAACGATCGCAGTGACCATGGCGACGCCCGCCGACGGACCATCCTTCGGCGTCGCGCCTTCCGGCACGTGCACGTGAATATCGATATTGCGGTAGAAGTCGCGCGCTAAGCCCAGCCGGCCAGCGCGCGAACGCACGTATGACATTGCTGCCTGTGCCGACTCCTGCATTACATCGCCCAGCTTTCCGGTCAAGGTGAGCTTACCCTTGCCATCGACGACCGTCGCTTCCGTGCTTAAAATCGAGCCGCCGACTTCGGTCCATGCCAGGCCGGTGACCAATCCCACTTCACTCTTTTCATGCGCCAGCGTGTCGCGGAACTTGATGACGCCGAGGAAGTCGGTGACATTCTCGCCCGTGACGGCGATGGTATAGTTTGCGCCTTCTTTTACTACCTTGCGCGCGACCTTGCGGCAGACATTGCCAATCTCGCGCTCCAGATTGCGAACTCCAGCTTCGCGGGTGTAGGCGCGAATGAGCGTGGTGATCGCGTCGTCGGAGAACTTCACGTTCTTCTCCGAGAGTCCGGCCTGCAACATCTGCTTCTTCACCAGGAACTGTTTGGCGATCTCAACTTTTTCCTGCTCCGTGTAGCCATGCAGCCGCAGCACTTCCATGCGATCCTGCAGCGCAGGAGGGATGGTGTGCATTACGTTCGCCGTAGCTACAAAGAAAACCTGCGACAGGTCATACTCCACGTCGAGGTAGTGATCGACGAACATGAAATTCTGTTCGGGATCGAGCACTTCGAGCAGTGCGGCAGATGGGTCACCGCGGAAGTCCATCGACATCTTGTCGACTTCATCCAGCATAAAGACCGGGTTTTTCGTGCCAGCCTTCTTCATCATCTGAATGATCTGGCCGGGCAATGCGCCGATATAAGTTCGGCGGTGGCCGCGAATTTCTGCTTCGTCGCGCACCCCGCCGAGCGACATGCGCACGAACTTTCGTCCCGTCGCCTTGGCAATCGACATGCCCAGCGAAGTCTTACCCACGCCCGGAGGACCAACAAAACAAAGAATCGAGCCCTTCGGGTTTTTCACCAACTGGCGCACAGCGAGAAATTCGAGGATGCGCTCCTTGATCTTCTCCAGGCCGTAATGATCTTCGTTGAGAACTTTCTCCGCGCGCGAAATATTGCGGATTTCCTTGGAACGTTTCTTCCAGGGCACCGCCAGCAGCCAATCGAGATAGTTGCGCGAAACCGTGGATTCCGCCGACATCGGCGGCATCGCTTCCAGCTTTTTCAGCTCCTGCAGGGCCTTGTCTTTGACTTCTTTCGGCATGCCGGCGGCTTCGACCTTTTTCTTCAGTTCGTCGAATTCGCTCTTTTCGCCACGGCCCAGTTCCTTCTGAATGGCCTTAATCTTTTCGTTGAGGTAATACTCTTTCTGCGCCTTTTCCATCTGCCGCTTTACGCGCGACTGGATGGTGCGGTCGACGTTCAGCTTTTCAATTTCCACGTCGAGCACATCGGCAATGCGGTTCAAGCGCTCCGAAGGATCGAAGATCTCCAGCAGTTCCTGTTTTTCTTCAATGGAAAGCTGCAGGTTAGCAGCAATGATGTCGGTGAGCTTGGCCGGGTCTTCCATGCGTACGGCTGAGATCATGGTCTCGTAATTCAGCGCCTGGCAAAGCTTCACGTACTGCTCGAACAGCGTGGTCACACGCTGCATGCCCGCTTCGATTTGTGCGTTCATCTCTACGGGATATCGCGCCACGCGGACTGAAGCCTGCATGTAGCCATCGGAATCGGTGGCCTGCAGAAGCCGGCCGCGCTCAATACCTTCGACCAGAACTTTAATGTTTCCATCGGGCAGCTTGAGGCTCTGCACGATATTGACGATGGTGCCCACCTGGTAGATCTCATTCGACTTCGGCTCGTCGATGGAGGCGTCGTGCTGGGTGGCAAGAAATATTTTTTTATCGCTGGCCAGAGCTTCTTCGAGCGCACGCACGCTCGACTCGCGCCCTACAACGAAGGGCGTCATCATGTGCGGAAAGATGACAACGTCCCGGATGGGCATCATCGGCAATCTGCGTGTGTCGGATTTTTCTTTCGAGGTGAGCATGTGGGGAAGGAGTCAGGAGACAGGAGTCAGAAGTC
>PKVY01000020.1 GCA_003131625.1 Acidobacterium sp.
GCCATCAACCCCGGCAACTCGGGCGGACCCTTGCTCAACTCGCGAGGCGAAGTCATCGGCATCAACACCATGATCGCCTCGAACGGCGCCAATCAGAGTTCAGGCATCGGCTTCGCCATTCCCATCGATACCGCCAAGGCGGTCCTCGCCGACATCCAGAAGTACGGCCACTCCCGTCGTCCCTCGCTCGGTGTCGTCACACTCCCCATCGGCCCCGATCTCGCCGAGCAGATGGGCCTGCCCGCGCAGTACGGCGTCCTCATCGAAAGCACCGTCCCGGGCGGCGCCGCCGATCACGCCGGCCTCCACGGCGGCAATCAGGTCGCCTACCTCGGCAACATGCAAATCTCCATCGGAGGCGACCTCATCGTCGCCATCGACGGCCAGGAGATCACCAACTCCCAGGACATCGCCGAAATCATGAACCAACACCAGCCAGGCGACACCGTCACCGTCACCTTCTTCCGCGGCCGCCGCAAAATGACCACCCGCGTCACCCTCGGCGAAGCCCACGACCAATCCGCCTGAGTCAAAGAGTCAAACAGCGGCCGGTCCACATCCAATGACGTAACGATGACCCGCTGGACCACCGCCCAAATCCCTCCGCAGCACGGCAAGCTCGCGTACATTACCGGCGCCAACAGCGGCATCGGCTTCCACGCTGCGCTTGAGCTCGCCCGTGCCGGCGCCACCGTGATCCTCGCCTGCCGCGATCAGGCCAAAGCCGAAGCCGCCCGCCAGCGCATCCTCGCCGCCGTCCCCGCCGCCCAGATCGAAATCGCCCTCCTCGATCTCGCCAGCCTCGTCTCCGTCCATGCCGCCGCGCAATCCTTCCTCGAAACGGGCCGCCGCCTTGACCTCCTCATCGACAACGCTGGCATCATGGCCCTCCCCCAGCGCCGCGTCACACCGGACGGATTCGAGCTCCAGCTCGGCACCAACCACTTCGGCCACTTTGCCCTCACTGGCCTCCTGCTTCCCGCCGTGCTCCAGGCCGGCCAGTCAAAGCCTGCCCGCATCATCACCGTCAGCTCCCTCGCCCACCGCGGCGCCACCATGGACTTCACCAACCTCCAGTGGGAGCACGACTACAAACCCTGGCCCGCCTACCGCCGCACCAAACTCGCGAATCTTCTTTTCGGATTCGAGCTGCAGCGCCGCCTCGAACGCACTCACGCGCCCGCCATCAGCATCGTCGTGCACCCCGGCGTCTCCGCTACTAATCTCTTCGCCGCAGGACCGGGATCGGGCGGAGGCATGCAAGCCAAAATCGCGCCGCTCGTCATCAGGCTCTTCGCGCAATCCGACGCGCAGGGCGCGCTGCCCACGCTCTACGCTGCCACCGCTTTTCAGGTTCAGGGAGGCCACTTCTACGGCCCCAATGGCTTCCGCGAAATGCGCGGCTATCCCGTTGAAGTCCGCGCTGAGGCCCAGGCGTATGACGAAGCCCTCGCCGCCCGCCTTTGGCAGGTTTCGGAACAGCTCACCGGCGTCCGCTTTGATCTGCCTGCTTTATAAGTATTAGTGATAAGTATTAGTGACTCTGTGCTGTTTGAACGTGGTTCGTGGCCTGCTCTTCTGTACCCTCCACCCTGTACCCTGCACCCTGACCTTGCGCTCACCGCAGCCGCTGCGTCACCTCGGGCCGCACCAGATACAGAAAGAACACCAGATTCAGCGCCACCATCACGATCTCCGTGATCTGGTGAAACTTCACCAGCACCCACATCCCATACAGACCCGAGCAAAAAACTGCCGCCAGCGTCAGCGCCCATCCCCATCGCCGCAGCCGCAGCAACCCCTGGCCCGCCGCAACAAACGCCGCGCACAAAATCAGCACCACCAGCGGAAGCTTGTGCAGCGTCACGCCCACCAGCCCGATCAGGCACAGCATGAACATCCACGCCCCAATCGCCGCCATCCCCGGCAGCAGGCCGCGCTTTTCTTCTTCGCTCATAACGTGTGCAGATACGCCAGCAGGTCCGCGAGCTGCTGGTCGTTCAGGTCATTCCCGTAGCCCGGCATCATGTTCCGCCCGCGCTGAATGACCGGCGTCACCCTCTCGTCATTGGCCGGCGCGCCGCTGGGCAGATACTTCTTGCGATACACCCCAAACAAACTCGGCCCATGCAGATCGCCGCTCTGATTCGCGTAGTGGCAGCTCGCGCAATACTGCTGATACACCGCGCGCCCCCGCGCCTCCTGCGGCGTGAATGCACTCGCCGGCTTCGACGGCCCCAGCGACGGCCCGCACCCGACAACACTCAGCGCAAATACCGCCGCTATAACAACAACCGTAATCTTCAATCGCAACCTGGCTTCCCGCACCGCTTCCAATCTCTAACCCTGAACCCAAACCGCTCTTCTTCTATCGCAAAAAGCTGCTTCGCTAAACTCCAAACTCTAAACTCTAGTTCCCCGCCGCTATCATCTCCACAATCCGGTCCAGCGCAACCCGCGCCGCATCGCCCGTGGGTTGCCGATCGTTGCAGAGGATCGAAAACGCCAGCGTCTTTCCGCTCGCCGCCTTCACATACCCGCTCAGGGCATTCACTTCTGACAGCGTCCCCGTCTTCGCGAACACCTTGCCCTTCAGCGCTCCCATAAACCGTCCATCCAGCGACCCATCCACGCCGCCAATGGGCAGCGTCGACTTATACAGCTCGCCCCACGGCTGTCGCGCCGCGTAGACCAGCAGCGTCGTTGCCGCGCGCGGCGTGATCAAATCGTCCGGCGATAATCCCGACCCGTCAGAAAACAAAAAATCCCCGGGATCCACGCCCGCGTTCACCAGAAACTGCCGCACCACCCGCGCCCCCTGCGCAATCGTCCCGTCTTCCCCCTCCAGCCGCCCCAGCAGTCTCTCGTATAACTCCGCGTGCAGATTCTGGCTCACCTTGTTGGTCACCGTCACATCCTCCGCCAGCGTAGGCGACACATGCGTCGCCAGCACCTTCAGTCCCGTCACCGGCGGCTCAATCGTCGTGAGCGCCAACGGCCGCAGCACCACTACCTGATCCACCTCGTCCCGATACTTCTCCGTATCCATTGGCAGCCGGTGCCACGCCGTGGCCAGCCCCGTCACCGTCACGCCGCGCGCCAGCAGTATCTGCCGCAACGCCGTCGCCGCAAACTGCGCCGGATCCTCAACCGCCAGGCCTTCATGCATCCCGTTCGCGCTCAGCGAGCCAAACAGCCGGATCGCCAGACTCCCCGGCGCGCGATCGATCCCTGGATGCCCTGCTCCCCCCGCCCGTGGCGGCGTCAGCGAATTCTCCAGCTTGTAGTACGGCACATCCGGATTCCACGCGATCGTCATCGGCGCGGTCTGCGCCGCATCGCCCTCACTGCCGGCCGGAGCGCCCGCGTTGGCCGCCGCCGGCGCAGCAAGCGTGATGTTCAGATACACAACGTTGTCGTTCACCGTCAGCGCCGACACCGGCGCGCCGTAATCCCACTGCAAATCGTCCCACGCCCAGCTTCCGCCGTACCGCTCCCACACGAACCACGTATCGTCCCCGATCACGTCGCCCGTAACCGTCTTCACGCCGCTCGCGACAATCTGATCCGCCATGCTCTCCAGCGCCTGCAGCGGCGGATTCGGCCGCTCCGTCTTCCCACTCCACGGATAGGTCCGCCCCGACATTGTCGGATCGCCCGCGCCCAGCAGCCGCACGTCGCCCGTCAGCGTCCCGCTCGCATCGATCGATCCCGAAGTGACCGCGGTCGTCGTCCACGTTGCATCGGCGGGAATCAACGCCAGCGCCGCTGCCGTCGTGAACAGCTTCGCGTTCGACGCAGGCTCGAAAAACTCCGCATCGTTCAGCGCGTACACCGTCTTGCCCTCCAGCGTCGTCACTGAGATCCCCCAGTGCGCGCGCGCAACCGCCGGATCGGCGAGGATCTGCCGGATCTCCGCGTCCAGGGTCACAGATTTGTGAACCGGTCTTGCCGTCTGATGCTTCGTCGCCGCATGAGCGGTGACCATCAGCGCCAACATCACCAGAGCGCATGTCGCGAAGGATTTCGCTGACCGTCTCCTGGCTAACCGCTTTTCCGCTGACAGTCTCATCGTTAACCGTTTCTTCGCTGAATTTCCCCCGAGTGTAGCATCGATTTCTGTATGGCATTCGTCCGCCGCCCTCGCTTCAACTGGCAGCTCCGGACCCGCTCGCTTGCGCTCCGCGAGCGCACGCTCATCATGGGCGTCCTCAACGTTACGCCCGACTCATTTTCCGACGGCGGCGCATTTTTCGAGCCCAATGCCGCACTCGAACACGCGCTCGCCATGCTCGATCACGGCGCGGACCTCATCGACATCGGCGGCGAATCCACTCGCCCCGGCTCCACGCAGCCCATCAGCTCCGGCGAAGAGCAGACCCGCGTCCTCCCCGTCCTCGAAGCCATCCTCCGCGAACGTCCCCAATCTGTGCTGTCCATAGATACATATAAAGCAGAAACCGCTCGAGCCGCCGTCACTGCCGGCGCAGAAATCGTCAACGACATCAGCGGTTTTCAGTGGGACGCGGAGATGGCCCGCACCTGCGCCGCATCAGGCTGCGGCGTCGTGCTCATGCACACGCGCGGCCGCCCGCCGGAGTGGCGTACACAGCCGCATCTTTCCCAGGAAGAAGTCGTACCGCTGGTGCAATCCGGCCTCGCCCGCTCTCTGGACCAGGCTCTCGCCGCCGGCATCGACCGCAGCCGCATCGTGCTCGATCCCGGTTACGGCTTCGGCAAAGCCTACGACAATAACTACCCGCTTCTCGCCCACCAGGAGGAGCTTCTCATTCTCGGCCAGCCCATTCTCGCCGGCGCCTCACGCAAATCCTTCCTCGGCCGAACCCTGGCGCGAACCATCTCCCCCGCAACCAACCCGCCCGACTTCCCGCCGCACGCCCGCGGCAACGCGACCCTCGCCGCTGTCACCGCCGCCATCCTCGCCGGAGCCAGCATCGTGCGCGTCCACGACGTCCGCCCCGCCGTCGAAGCGGCCCGCATCGCAGACGCCATCCTCGCCGCGCTCTAGCTTGTTTCAACTCCCGCAAGCAGCTTGCGTTGCCACCATGCGGACTAAGTCGTGTGCACGCTCCGAAGCCCCCAAAACTCTAATCCCTAAACTCCAAACTCTAGCCCGTCACGCCATCAAATCGAGCACCCCATCGTGCTCTTCATCCATTTCGACCGGCTCTGCTTCCTGCTCACCCTCAACCTCGGGCTCCACTTCCTCCGCGAATTTCCGCCTCCGCATCTTGCCCCGCGTCCACGCCGGATTCTGCTCCTGCCCCACTCCGCCCATCGCCGAAATCCGATCCACATCCATGGCCGCACCCTCTGCGAAGCCGCACACTCAGGACTTCGGCGTACTTCCGCAACAACGTGAGCAAACCCCGCGCAATCGCCGTGCCAGTCCCATTCCGCGTCCGAAATTGAACCAGTTCTCCACACCCTCGTAGCGCATATCCTTGACCCAGCATGGGCCGCATCCGCGTTCTCTCCGACCAGGTCGCCAACCAGATCGCCGCCGGCGAGGTCGTCGACCGCCCCGCCTCCGTCGTCAAGGAGCTCCTGGAGAACGCCCTCGACGCCGGCGCCACCCGCATCCGTATCGAAATCGAAGCCGGCGGCCGACGCCTCATCCGCATCGCCGACGACGGCTGCGGCATGGTGCGCGACGACGCCCTGCTTGCCTTCGAGCGCCACGCCACCTCCAAAATTCGCTCCTCCGACGATCTGCTCTCCATCGCCACTCTCGGCTTCCGCGGCGAAGCGCTACCCTCCATCGCCTCTATCTCGCGCCTCGAACTCGTCACGCGCCCGCCCGAAGACGCCGCCGGGACCCGCATCGAGATCGCAGGCGGAAGAATCCTCGCCGTCGAAGACTCCGGCGGTCCGCCCGGCACTACCATCGCCGTCCGCGACCTCTTCTTCAACACGCCCGCCCGCCGCAAATTCCTGCGCGCCGAAACCACCGAGCTCGCTCATGTAACAGCGTTGGTGACGCATTACGCGCTCGCCCATCCTGAAATCCACTTCGAGCTCCACTCCGCCACCCACGCGCTGCTGACTGCACCGCCCGTGCGCGAACCCTCCGAGCGCATCTACCAGATCTTCGGCCGCGACACCCTCGACCAGCTCTTACCCCTGGCCGCCGAGCGCCGCTTCGACCACGCCGGCCTCCCCGAACCTGCGCCCTGGCGTCGCGATCGCGACTACACTCCGCCCGATCCCGGCTTCCTCCGCGTCAGCGGCTTCGTCTCCCGCCCCGCGCTGCAAAAACTCAACCGCAATTCCATCTACATCTTCGTCAACCAGCGCCTCATCCGCGATCGACTCATCATTCACGCCATCGTTGAGGCCTACCGCAACATCATTCCTCCCACCTCGTTCCCCGTCGTCCTCCTCTTTCTCGAAATGCCGCCGCACGAGGTCGACGTCAACGTTCATCCCGCCAAGACTGAGGTCCGCTTCCGCCAGCAGTCCCTCGTCCATGACTTCGTCCGCGAGAGCATCCGCGTCACGCTGATGAAGACACGCCCCGCCGCAAGCTTCATCGCGGCGCTCACCGACACCCCCCGCGCTTCCTCTTCGCTCGTTCTGGAAACAGACTCTCAGCCCGTCGCGGAAATCCCCGGCTCCGACGATCCTCCCCAACCCGGCGACGCCTCGCCCTTCAACCTCGCTCCGCCCGAACCGCCACCGGAAGAGATCCATCTCCCCTTCGCCTCCACAACCGTCACCGGGAGCGAAGCGAACGACCTTGCGGTTTCCGTCCGGGCCGACCCCTTCACCAACGGCCACGCCTGCGCCGCACCGGCTCTCACCGACGACGGCGAACCCGCGCCGACCCTCCATTCCCTCGCCTCCCTCAAGCCCTTGGGCCAGCTGCGCGAATCCTTTATCCTCGCCACCAACGACGAAGGCCTCTGGATCATCGATCAGCACGTCGCCCACGAGCGCGTCCTCTTCGAAAAAATCCTCCGCGAGCGTCAAACTGAACGCGTCGAGCGCCAGCGCCTCCTCATGCCCATGCTTATCGACCTGCTCCCCCAACAAATGGTCGTCTTCTCCACGCTCGCTGCGGAGCTGGACCGCAACGGCTGCGAAGCCGAGCCCTTCGGCCCCCACACCATCGCCATCAAAGCCGCGCCTTCCGGCCTCAACGGAGCCGAGCTCGAGCGCATGATCCTCGAAGTCCTCGAGCAGCCCGGCGCCGCCGTCCAATCCGACAACCTCGAAACCGCTCGCACCCGCATCGCCGCCTCCATCGCCTGCCATGCCGCCATCAAAATCAACATGCCCCTCGATCCCGCCCGTATGGAATGGCTGCTGGCCGCGCTCGCGAGGACTGACCACCCCACCAGCTGCCCCCACGGCCGCCCCATTGCATTACGATATTCATGGAAAGACATTCAGCGCGCGTTCCAGCGCATTTAGACCTTGGTCACTCGATCTCAACAGTTGAAATGGGCTCTTTTTGAATCAGCAACAGTTACAAATCGCGCGTGCCGCGCTGTGGCACCAGACCGCCGCAACCGTCCCGGCTGCCCCGTTGCTGACCTTCGACGATGCCGCGCGCTGGCTCGATGACATCGGCCTCTGCCTGTTTCTCCCGCGCCACACCCAGCTTCCCGCGCCCGCGCCTTCCTTCGTTGAGGCCTGCCTCGGAGCGGCCAGCGTCACCCCGCCCTCACCCGCCATCGCCCTCGCCACGGAACTCGCCTACCGCCTCATCTCCGAACGCCGCGCCATCCCCCTCAATCTTCTCGGGACCTTCTCCGAGCAACCCGACTTCCTCATGACCCCCGACGTCCTGCACTGGGCTGCGGCCGTCCGCGGCGACCGTCAATGGAAGTCCCCGCCCCACGCCCGCACCGCTCCCATCGTCCTGCGTACCTGGGAGGCCCTCGACCGCGAAGGCGAAAAATCCGCCATCGAACTCCGCGAGATTCTCGGCCGTGAACTCACCGAAGCCGCCGTCCTTCGCGCTCTCATCGAACTCTGGACCACCCTCCGCGCCGTTCCCGCCTATGCCTCCGGCCAGCCTACGCGCTGGAGCCTGCTAAAACACCTCTACCCCGCGGAGCTCACCACCGGCAGCAACACCGCGCAGGCCACCGCGCTCTCCGCGTTGCTCTCCATCTATCTCCGCTCCGCCGTCGCCGCCACCGCGGAAGAGGCCGAGGTCTTTCTCTCGCCGCTTACCGCCCGCTCGCGCATCCGCGAAGTCCTGCACGGCATGACGGCCACCCGCCAGCTGGGAACCATGTCGGTTGCCTCGCAAACCCTGCTCTTCGTCGAAGGCTCCCTCCCCGAACACGCCGCCGAACCCGAGCAGCCGCCGGTCCCGCGCGAAGCATCCGTCCCCGCTCGCGTGCCGTTCAAGAAACAACCACGCCCCACCCGTTGGGAGCTGCCCCGCCCCGATGCACGTTCCGAGCGCGACCGGCCCCGCGGCCCCTGGCAGAAAAAGCCCCCCGCCGCCAACCGCCCCCAGCCCTCGCCCGAGCGCCGGGGCCGGGAAGGGAAGCCGTCTGCCGGCCCGCATCCAGCTTTCGGTGCGCGTCCAGCGTTTAATGCGCGTCTGGCCTCCGGGTCCCGCCCAGCCTCCGGTCCCCGCCCGGCGCTCGGTTCCCGCCCTCCGTCCGGGTCCCGCCCAACCCCAGGTCCCCGTCCGCCGTTCGGTCGCCCGCATCGCCCCGATACAAAACCCTGGCAGCGCCGCAGTAGCGCTCCTTTGCGCGGCCGGGAATTCCGCAAAGAAGACCGCGCTGGCCATCCGGAACGCTCAGCACCCGTGAATCGCCCGTCCTTCAACCGGCCCGCGCGCGACGAACAACGCCCGCCCCGCGCTGATCAACGCCCGCACCCCGAAAACCGCTGGCGCTCCTCCGATCGACCGCGCCCCACCAATCCTCCGCGCCCTCAAAACCGTCCTCCGTCGAACAAGGAATCAGCGACCCCAGGGACACGCTTCGGCGACAGCCGTCCTTCCCGCCCCGCACCCTCGCGCCCTTACAAGAAGTTCGTTGCAAAGCCCCGCTTCGCCGCCTCCGGAAAACCCGGCTTTAGAACCAGCTCCGGTAGGCCCGGAACCGGGAAACCCGTCTCCGGAAAACCCGGCCCCCGTAAGCCCCGTGCCGACGGCCCCGTTCGTCCGTTTCGGACCGGAAAATCTTCCTCCGGTAAATCCAGTCGGCCCCCGTTTCGAGGCTCGCATCCCGCCCGTCCCGCCAAACCGAAAAACAAATTCCGCAAATCTGCCCCCGCCAAACCAAATCCGCGCAAGAATCATAGTCAGGAAGAGAACCCCGAATGAACCGCGGCCCCATCATCGCCATCGACGGCCCCGCCGGCGCCGGCAAGAGCACCGTCGCCCGTCATCTCGCGCAGCACTTCGGTCTTCTCAACCTCGAAACCGGCGCCATGTACCGCGCCTTCGCCCTCAAAGCCATCATGTCCGATCAGGATTTCGACGACGCCTGCGCCCTCGAGAGTCTCGCCCGCGACACCGACATCGCTCTCGAAGCCGATCGCTCCGGCAGCCGCGTCTATCTCGATGGAGCCGACGTCACCGAGCGCATCCGCGACTCCGACGTCACCCAGGGAGCCTCCCGCGTCAGCGTTCATCCCCACATTCGCGCCTGGATGGTCGATCTCCAGCGCGACCTCGGCCGCCGCGGCGGTGTAGTCATGGAAGGCCGCGACATCGGCACCGTCGTCTTCCCCGACGCCGACGTCAAAGTTTTTCTCGATGCCTCCCCTGAGGCGCGCAGCCAGCGCCGCTACGAGCAGAACTCCGGCGCGAAGTCTCCGTCCAACAACTCCGGTTACGAACAGAACGCCGGCGCTTACGAGCAAAATGCCGGCGCCCGGGATCGCACTCTGCCCGCGTCCAACTCCGACCCTTCGATTGTCTTTCAGCAAATCCGCGAGCGCGACGAGCGCGATCGCAATCGTGCCAACTCCCCACTGCGCCCCGCCTCCGACGCCATCGTGATCGATTCCACCAGCCTCACCCTCGATCAGGTCCTCGCCCGCATCGAAGACCTCGTCCGCCCGCTCTTCAACCGCCGTGCCTCCGCCGAAAAAGTAGGCTAAGCTCCGCATTTGACCAGCTAAAGTTTGTCGGTTGCTTTCTGTATCGCTATGCGATACACTGGTGATGTGTGATCAGGACTTTCGAACATAAGGGTCTCGAGAGGTTCTTTCGCACCGGATCATTGGCTGGAATTCAGCCGAAACATGCGAATCGCCTCCGGCTTCAGCTGGCTATGCTGGATAACTCCCGTAAGCCCGAGGATATGAATGCGCCAGGCTGGAAGCTTCACCGTCTGCAGGGAAAGTTGCGGGATCACTGGTCGATTGCGGTGAGCGGCAACTGGCGTCTGACCTTCATGTTCGACGGCGAAGATGCGATCCTCGTCAACTATCTGGACTATCACTAGCTCAGGAGTCAAAGACATGCGTATGCACAATCCCCCGCATCCCGGCCACGTCGTTCGCGAATATCTCGGTGACATGAGCGTCTCCGCGGCAGCGGACCACCTCGGTGTCGGCCGCGTCACGCTCTCTCGTGTGCTGAATGGCAAGGCAGCCGTCTCGCCGGAAATGGCCGTGCGCCTCGCCGGAGCCTTCGGCACCTCATCGCCGGAGGTCTGGCTCGGCATGCAGGCCCAGTACGATCTCTGGCAAGTGCAGAAGCACAACACCATCAAGGTGAGGCCGCTGCCCCGCCTGCAACATTCCTGATGACCGCCCTGCGCGAAGCGCGTGTGCCTGGACGGCCAGTCCTACTCCTCTTCCGACTTCGCCCCAGCCGGCGCCTTGAAGTGCTTCGCTGCCGCAGGAGGAGTCGGCGGCTTCGGCGGCGTCATCGACACCGTCGCATTCTCGCCCTTCCGCAGCTCCAGGTTTCCATGATCCGTTTCCAGCTGCAGCTGCACGCCGCCGTGGCCCACTGAGCCCTCCAGCGTCTGCCGCCCGCCGTCCGTCGACATCTTCAGCGGAAAGTCCGTCCTTACCGCCTCGTCGCCGCTCGTGCTGCCCGTCACGCTGAAGTTCGCGTTCTCCGGCATGGTCACGATCACGTTCCCCGTATGATCCGTGATCTGCACGTTGCCCAGCGGATTCGCCGCCACCACGTTGACGTCGCCGTTCGAATCTTCAATGTGTGCATCGCCCGCAATCTGGGTCAGGTCGATATCCTTCGAGCGCGCAATCACCCGCACCGGCCCCGCTGCCTGGCTCAGGCTCAGGTCGCTCTTGTCCAGCGTCAGCGCGCCCGCCAGCCGTGCAATATCCAGCGACGTCTGGCTCGAGTGATAGTGAATATCCGCCCCGATCTGCTCCAGGTGAATATCCCCGAAGAAGTCTCCGTTGATCGTCACCGGTCCCTGGATCTCCGACAGCGTCACATCGTCGCCGTGCCCATCCACCAGCACGCGCCCCTGCACGTTGTGCGCGGAAAAGTCGCCGTGGTCGATGTGCCCCTGCGCGTCGCCGCCGATATCCTCGAGCTTCACCTCGCCGTGATTAGCGGTCACCTGCACGCCGCCGTTCAGCCCATCCGCGGTCACGTCGCCATGCCCCGCCGTCACCGTGGCGAACGCCGCCGCCGGCAATTCCAGCGTTAGATCCACGCGCGCGCCCTGTTTCTCCGGCACCGTGATCACCGCTCCGCCGCCCGAGGCGTCTACCCTCGGCTTCAGCTGCGTGAAAATCTTCTGCGCTTCCGAATCCGAATCGCGATGCACCATCTCGTGCGCCCGCAAATGCATCTGGTTATCCGTTGACGCCGTGATGGTGATGTCTCCCTGCGGATCGTTGATCGTCACCGACGGTTTCGCCGCGGTCAGCGCCTGGTCGATCTGCACGTCGTTGTCGTGCTCCGCGCCCATCCAGTTCCAGAAGTTGTCGCCGTTATCGTCGCCGCCAAATCCCCACGAGAACGGCCCCATCAGATGCCCTTCGCGCGAAACCCATCCGAGGCACACCATCAGAATTACCAGCCAGACAATCCCGCCCATCGAGCGTCGCCCGCCCCACGGTCGGTTCCAGTCCAGAAAGTGCTCCGCCAGCAGCAGCCCGCCCATCACGATCAGCAGCAGCGGCCACCAGCGCGCGTACCAGCCCCAGAATTCCACCGCATCCAGCTTGCCGGTTTCCATCAGCAGCGCGATGATGCCGAAACTCAGCAGGATCAGTGGCCCCACGAACGATGGCCTGTGCCAGCCCCGCCAGTACGTCTTGTAGTAGTCCTTTTGCGCGCGCATCTGGGCCTTCCACTGGTCCCGCTGCACCCGCGCCGCCTGCTTCGCCTGCCACCGCGCTTCCCGCGATGTCCAGGATGGAGGTGTCGTTCCCATAAGCTACCTCCCCTCCTCTTCGTGCGTTCGAATGTCCGGCGGCGGTACCAGCCCCGTCGATGCCGTGGTCGGATCAGCGGGCGTCGCCCCGGTGTACGAGGTGTAACCCGTTGCTGCCGGCGCCTGATATCCCACCGGCGCCTGATATCCCGGATATCCCACTCCAGGTTGCGGTGGATTCTGCGCCAGGATCGCGTTCTCCGCCAGCTTCAGCAATCCCCACACGATGATGTACAGCGGCCAGCTGTGTGCGTACGAGATTCCCGCATATTCATCCAGAATCGCCGTGATCCCAAACGTCAGCAGCATGATCGGTCCCCGCATGCGCCGCAAAAACAGGTACTGGTTCATTGCCCACCTCCTGCCGGCGGCTCGTGCGAAGTCCCCACCGGCTGCGGAGGATTCGCCTGTTGCGTACCAACCGGCGGCTGCGGTCCGACCGGCGCCACATAGCGGAAACGTCCGCTGTTCCGCGCCAGCAGCCACACCGCGATGCCCACGATGATCAGCGGCCACCCGTGGCTCACCCATCCGAAGTTAAAGAAGCCCAGCGTGTTGAACAGGAACAGCATGCCCAAAAGGATCAGCACAATCGCCCCAATAGGCTCCCTGCGTGCCCGCTCCAGCTCCATCTGCGGAGGCACCGGCGGAAACGGCGGCACTGCGCCCGGAGGCGCCGTCCATCCGGGTGGCGGAGGAACCGCACCCGGCGCAAATCCTGCGCCTGGCTGTGGAGGCGTGCCCCATGTTCCAGGGCCGCCAGGGGTAAATGGCCGCGCTGCCTGCGTCGTCTCAGCCACAATGCGCTGCCGCAGCTGTTCGCCCCACTCCGCGCCCTGCTGTCCATATTGATGCGCCTGCTGCCGCACCTGCTCCGCCCAGTCCGCGCCCTGCTGTCCATATTGGTGCGCCTGCCGCCGCGCCTGCTCCGCCCAGTCCGCATACGGCTGCCCCGGGGCCGGCCCCGCTCCAGCCGCGGTCCCTGCCGGAGGTGGCGTTCCCGCGGGCGGCGGCGTCGGCGGCGTGTACGGCCGCGGCGTGTGCCCGCCAAACGCATTCCCCAACTCATTCAGTCCAAACGGATCCGGCAGCGGCAGCCCGTCCCGCCGCGCCTTCGCCGTCTGGTGCGCATCGAAAACCTGATACAGCACCCACGCGCCCACGAAAATCCCGAACATCCCGTAGTGCTCGGTGATCGAGATCAGTACCACGAACACCAGCACGTGCACAATGGCCTTGATGTACTGCCCGTTGTACATCGCCCCGACGCCAGGAATGAACCCCAGGATCGTTGCTGTTCCCGGATTTGGCGCACCCACGGGAGGTGGCGCATATCCCGGTGGATAGGCCCCCGGTGCCCCCGGCGCAGCCGAAGTGCCCGTGACCCGCGCCGCGAGGCACGGCTCACAGAACACGTTGCCCTGCACCTCACGCGAGCACTGCGTGCACAACCCTTTCCCGCAGTTCTGACAAAAGGCGGTTACCGCCGCCTCGGGATGATTGACGCAGTTCATACCAGGCTCCCTTCCACGTACCCAGCGGTTTCAGTTGCAACCGCCTCCTGCAGCCCGGTTTCTGATTCACCCAGGGAAATTAACCTTCCAGTTCCAACCAGCACCCTTACCTCTGCCGCTTTCTGTCCCTCTTCTAATCCCTGATCCCTAATCCCTAATCCCTGTTTCGCACCCTGCACCCTGAACCCTGTACCCTCAGCCGCATCCAGCACTCCACCCGGCTCCGGTGCCGCGATCGCGCTTCCGTTCTTGCCGCCCGGCTTCTGCTGTTGCTGATTCGCCGGCTGTTGCTGCGGCTGCGGCTGCGTCTCCACATTCCTCCGCAGCTCCCGCATCCGCGACTGCAGCTGGTAGAAGAACCGCATGTTGTCGTAGTACCGCACCACCGATCCGCGCGCCGTGAAGAACCCCCGCGACAGCGTGCTCCCGATCTGCGACGGCCGCAGATCCGCCAGCCGCAGGCTCCCCCACTTCACGCCCACCAGGTTCAGCGTCAGCGCGATCGAGAAGAACGCCATCGCCACCGTCATCAGCAACCGCGTCTCGTGGAAGTTCCGCCGCCACGGAGTTGCCATGGCCACGGCTCCTCCGCCGGCCCCTGCCGCCGCGATCACCGGCAGCGGCACGCTGCCCGCTCCCACCGTCTGCTCCAGAATCTTCCCGATCAGTCCCGCCGGAATCTCCGGCTCCGAGTGCAGATACCCCAGCCACTCCCGTCCCTGCTTCGCGTGCGCCAGCAGATCGCCGCAGTTCGCGCACGTATCGCTGTGCGCCGTGAACGCCGCCGCCTCCGCCGCCGGCAGCAAACCGTCCAGCGCATCCGTCAGCTGAGCTTCCCACTCCTCGCACTTGAGGGTCGAGCCCGGCTTTTGTCCGAATTTGCTCTCGTCCGCCACCGCTATACCACCTGTCCTTTACTACGCTCCAGTAAACGAGCCAGTTCCGCTCGTCCCCGGCTGATGCGCGACTTCACGGTACCTTCGGGTATCCGCAAAACCTGCGCGATTTCCTTGTAATCCATATCCTGCAGATCCCGCAGGATCACCGCTTCCCGCAGCTCCGGCGAAATCCGCGTCAGCGCTTCCTGCACCATCTTCTCGATTTCCTTCTGTACCGCCCGATCATGCTGCGTCGGGCCCTTATCCGCCAGCCGCTGCAGCAGCGGCATATCCTCGTCGCCGTCCCAGCCCGCATCCATGGAGTCCGTCACCCGCTGCGCTCGCGACCGGCGGAAATGATCCACCAGCAGATTGCGGGTCATCGTCGTAAGCCATGTCTGAAACGTCCCGCGCGCCAGGTCGAACGTCGCCAGGTTCCCGTACACCTTCAAAAAAACTTCCTGCGTCAGATCCTCGGCGTCCGTCGTCGAACCCGTAAACCGGAAACACAAACCATACACCCGCCTGTGATGCGCTTTCACCAGCTCGGTCCAGGCAAAGGAGTCGCCCTTCAGGCACCGCTCCACCAGGACCTGCCACTCCCCTTCCACAGGCTTCTCCCCAACGCGTTCGTGCTCTTTGCGCTGCCAGCGCTCCGCCGGCTTGCGCTCGTCTCTTCCCGGCGCCCGGTATTGTCCGGGTCTGGCTTCCTCGGCCCGCGCTGCTGCCCGATCCGCAGGCCGGGCCGGGAACCCCATCATCCCCAGGCTCCAGGTTCCGCCCCACGTGATGGTTCCAGCATGACTCATGGGCAATCATACGCAGCCGAAGCCTCCTTAGTTCCGAAAAACTGACCCGCATGCGGGTCATCCTGAGCGAACCCTGAAGTGAGCGCAGCGAACGGAAGGGGAGTCGAATGGACCCCGCCCCGACCGTAACTTACCGATTGCCATCTCCCGCCCCAGCCTCGCGACTCCCCGTGGGAAGCTCTTGACCTCGATCCCGTCGCGGGATAAGCGATCTGCACGTAGCCTGGACGAGCGGCGTCGTAATTTCGGCCTTCGAAAAGGCAAATTGTCAGAACCGTGAGAGGGTCGCGGACCCGAAGGCCTCAGTTTTACGCCGTAACCGCCAGATGCACATCCACCGGCTGCACTCGCAGCGCCTCTTCGAACGGAACCGGCCTGCTCAGGTAGAACCCCTGTGCCTTGTCCACGCCCAGGCTGCGCAGCATCTCCAGCTCGCCCGCTGTTTCTACCCCTTCGGCGCTGATGATGCTCCCGATGTCCCGCGCAAACGTGATCAGCGCCTTGGCCAGCGACCTCCGGCTGTGGTCGGTGTCGATGTTCCGCGTCAGGCTGATGTCCAGCTTGATCATGTCCGGATGCAGGTTCACGATGTGGCGCATGCTCGCGTACCCCGCCCCCGCATCGTCAATCGCCAGCCGCAGTCCCTTGTCGCGCAGGGGCTGCAGCGCGGACTTGAGCGATTCGTAATCGTCCACGATCGCGTGTTCAGTGATCTCCAGCAAAATGCGCCGCAGATCCACACCCTCCAGCACCGGTGGCAGCTTGCCTGAACAGATCAGCCCCGGCGAAGCGTTGATGCCCAGAAAGAAGTTTCGAGGAAGCCGGTCCAGGGCGACCAGCGATTTCTCGATCGCCCGCAGCTCCAGCTCGTCCCCCAGCCCCACCTCATGAGCCATCGCGAACCACTGGTCCGGCGGCTGCTGCGGTTCCACATCGAACCGCGAAAGACACTCCACCCCCGCCACCTCTCCGGTGCGCAGCCGATACACAGGCTGGTAAACAATCCGCGGAGCTCCCGCCGCCATCGCGTTCCTCACCTGGTCCGCGCGCCGCAGCTGCGTCTTCTCCGCTTGCTCCATCTCCGAGATGCGCGTCCCCAGCACCTCTGCGAACGCCTGCAGCATCCTTATCTCCCGCTCGCCCAGCGTCAGGTCAGCTTCGTGACCGAAGCAGCACAGCGTCCCGTAAACTTCCCCGCTGTCCAGCACGATTGGCACGCTCAGGTGTGACCCGATAGGAATCGCCGTCGTCTCCGGGATCGCCATCGCTGCCGGCACTCGGGAGGTATCCGGAATCAGCTGAGGCAGCTCGCCGCGCACCACTTTGGCGCAGTACCCCACTTCCAGCGGCAGCGCCTGCCCTGGCTCGATCGGCGCCGGCCCATCCGTGTCCACGTGCTCGAAGACCCGATCCGATTCGCGGAAGTGCGCGATGAACGCTACGTCCATCCCCAGGTATTTGCGCACGGTCCTGAGCACACGATCGACCCCGCCATATCCAACGCCATTGGCCAGGAGATCCGTGATGGGCTCGACAGGCTGGGACCTGTCGATCG
This sequence comes from Acidobacterium sp., assembly GCA_003131625.1. Taxonomy (GTDB): domain Bacteria; phylum Acidobacteriota; class Terriglobia; order Terriglobales; family Acidobacteriaceae; genus Palsa-343. Next base: position 17,125 of record PKVY01000020.1, read on the forward strand.
CACTCGTCATAACAACTCTGTCAGCGGACGATATTCCATTAACCACTTTGCCCACAAAACCATAGGGCCAGGGATTTGTCGATGCCCTGTTCGGGGGAGCCCCGTTACCTCTACTTTCCCCTCACACCCTCCGTAGGCTTGGAGATCCCATCTTCAGCAACGTACATCATGTACGCTAGTCATGTACATGCTGTGCTAAAATCTCTCTATGGAAGTCTCCATCTCCCAGTTCCGCCGCGACCTCTTCCAGCTTGTCGAGCGTTCCGCCCAGGGCGAGCCCCTCTACATCACCCACCGGGGTCGCCGCTTCCGCATCGTCCCGGAGATCCCCGCCAGCACCGGCCTCGATGCCCTCACCCCGCTCCAGATCGTCAACCCCAACGGTCCTGATCTCGACGATCCCGCCTGGAAAGAAGAAATGATCCGCGAGTGGGAGAGCGACTGGGCTGATCTGTGATCACCTATCTCGACACCAGCGTCGCCGTCTGGCTCGCCCAAAAATCGCTGGACAAGATCAGCCCCGCGGCACTCGATCACCTGACCCTCTCCCCCAACCGTCGCCTCTCCCCCACCGTCCTCCTCGAGCTGCAGTTCCTCTACGAGATCAAGCGCATTCTCCTGCCCGCCGCCGACATTCGCCGCAAGCTCGAAGCCGAATTCGCCGTCACCGTCTGCGACTTCAGCTTCCCCCTCATCGCCGAAACCGCGCTCACCGAAAACTGGACCCGTGACCCCTTCGACCGCCTCATCGTCGCGCACGCCCGCGCCAATTCCCTTGCCTGGCTCGTGACCTCCGACCGTCGCATCCGCGAGGCTTACCCCCGCGCGATCTGGTAGCTCTTCATCCCCTCAACCCTCCACTTCGTAACAGAATCCTTGCCCCCTGGTTCCCCTCTTCTACCTTCGTCCGCATGAACGCCCGCACATATCTCCCGCGCCTCATCGCCCTCGCCTCATCCCTGCTTTTCGTCTCTGCCGTCGCCGCCCCGCAGGACGCCCGCTGTAACCAGTCCGTCCAGTACGTCGCCTCGCCCGGTTATGGCTGGGAAAAACTCCGCCGTCAGTGGCCCTCCATTTACGAATCCTGGACCGACCTCCAGCCTCTCGCCTGGACGCATCTCCGCCTCGAAGTCCATGGCCGCAAGGCGCAGATCTTCCTTAACGGATCTCCCCATCCCAGCCTCATCGTCGACGGCCTCAAGGGCGACGAGCTCGACGGCCCCGTCGCGCTGTGGACCTATTCCGAGGAAGCCTCGTATTTCTCCAACATGAAAATTGAAAACGCCCAACCCGCCCCACTCCACAACAGCGGCGAAATTGCCGGAACCCGGGACACGGCCTTCCTCATCGATGCCGGCGGCCTCGGCGGCACTCTAAAGCTCGTCCGCCAGGACTCGAGCGTCGCCGGCATTTACTCCGGCCCGCTCGGTCCCGACCAGCCCGTGTACGGCACCTGGCGCAACGGCTATGTCGAGCTCACCTTCAGCGGAACCTGGCCCGACCAACCCGGCGCCGTCACCGCCACCCTGGCTGGATGGGTCGACGGCGATGCAGCCAACGGCCGCGCCAAAGTCGAAGGCCGCGCCGACGGCCGTTGGACGGCCACCCGTCAGAAATAACTACGCGCCTTCGCAGTTCTACTCCAGTTGTATGTTTACCACTCAATTACTAACTTAGCTCTCCCCGTATGACCCTTTTGTGGGACCGGCCCTGTTCAATACTGCTCACCACGGATTTCGGCGCGATGCCACACTTTGGGTCTGGACGATGTTCAATCCGCCCCCGAGGTGCCCCATGCTCTACCTCACCCCAGGCCTTCTCGTAGTGGACGATGAAGCGCTGGTCCGCATGTGTCTGTCGGACATGCTCACCGGGTCCGGCTATACGGTTCGGAATGCCTCTGACGGCTTCTCCGCTTTGGCCGCAATCCGGGAGGAGATTCCCGACCTCATTCTCTCCGACCTCAACATGCCCGGCATGTCCGGCTTTGAGTTCCTCTCCGTCGTCCGCCGCCGCTTTCCCTCCATTCGCGNNTTGAGTTCCTTTCCGTCGTTCGGCGCCGCTTTCCCTCCGTTCGTGTCATCGCCATGAGCAGCGCCTATGCGGGCGTTGATCTCCCCCAGGGAGTTGCCGCCGACGCCTTCTATCAAAAGGGAACCCACCCGACGTTCCTGCTCCGCATCGTCGAAGAAATAACTCGCCCCGGCCAGTCACTGCTCGCCCGCCGCGCCCGGATACTGGCGCCCATCTGGGTTCCGAGCAACGGGGACAATGCTTCTGGAAAGATGCACGTCACGATTTCCTGTCCTGANNAGTGCCTCAGGGCCTTCCCCCAGACCATCGAGCAGACCGCCACAACCCTCGAAACCAGATGCGCCTGGTGCCGCGTCCCGATTCGATGCGCGATCGTTCACCCCGCGGTGGCCGCCTGAGATTTGCGCCCGTCACGCGCGAAGCGCGTTAGAGCCTGCCCTGAGCACAGGCCGCTATTGCGCCCATAGTCGAACGGGGCCAGCCACCACCGCGCCCCACTCCTCCGGCGCGCGATCCGTCGCGTGCCGCGAGAACAGCCAGTGGTGTCCATCCAGATCCTCCGCTGCATATTGATACTCCCCGTACTCCGTCTCATGCGGCTCTTCCACGATCTTCGCGCCCGCCGCCTTCGCGCGCGCGCAGTGCCCATCCACATCCTCCACAAAAATCGTCAGCGACTGCGTCCCGAACCCCGCCTCGCGCGGTGTCCTCTCTCCATCGCGTGCCTGCCTTACCATGATCACAGCTTTGCCCGCATACATCTGCGCGCCACTCGGACCGCCGCCGTAGCGGTAATGTTCCTGGAAACCGAACGCCCGCTCCAGCCACGGAATCGCCGCCGCCAGATCCTGATACACCACATGCGGCAGCACCGTGTCCGCCGGCACCGATCGATTCTTCGTCGTCATAGCCAAATCTCACTCCCGCTAAAAACTGCAAAAAATCGCCCCCCCCGAAAAAGGTCCCTGCCAGCTTCACCCAC
>PKVY01000025.1 GCA_003131625.1 Acidobacterium sp.
CCGCCCGCAGCTTCGCCGCCAGAGACTGGCCCGCCACCAACTCCATCACAATAAAATCCGCGCCGTCCTGCTCGATCACGTCGTAGACCGCCGCAATGTGCGCGTGATTCAGTTTCGCCAGCGCCCGCGCCTCACGCCGAAACCGCGAGCGAGCCTCCTCCCCCGTCAGCACCCCCGGCGGCAGCATCTTGATGGCGACCTCGCGCTCCAGCTTTTCATCCCGCGCCCGATACACCACCCCCATGCCGCCCGCGCCCAGCGGCTCCACAATCCGGTAGCGCTCCACCAGCCGCGTCCCCGCCGCCACCACAGCCGTCGCCGTCGCCGTGGCCTGCGCACTCCCATACAACGGCCCCGAAAGAAATCCGCTCAGCCGGTCATTCTCGTCCAGCAGATCCTCCACCATCCGCCGCAGCGCAGGATTCCCCGTGCACGCCCCGTCCAGAAACGCCGCCCGCTCCTCGCGCGGCAGATCGAGAGCCTCCCCAAACAGCTGCTCCGCGATGGTTTCCCGCTGGCTCATCTTGCTGTTTCCGCCCCAACGTCGCTATCAAAGTACCACGGCCTCGCGGCCAGGCAGCCTCAATCCAAATCCCCAAACCCGGGCCCAAAACCGGCCCCCTCAACCCCGCCGAAACTTCGCAAAAAAAATCCCAATCGCCGTTGCCCCTTTTTCCCGCCCACCGCGCACTCATCAGTGAAGGCGGTCATCAAGGCCGCTATCCAAAGGAGAACCGCCATGAAATCCAGCATCCGCAACTTCGCTTTCGTCGCCCTTGCCGCCCTCGCCCTCGCGGGGACCCCGTATCGCGCCTCCGCCACCACTACACCCATTCCGCCCGTTTCCTTTGCGTGTAAGGGCACACATATCCCGGAAGTGGTCATCGCGCTCGACCTCACCCTCTCTGTACTCCCTCTTCTCTAAGGCGAATGTCGACGAAACCGCTCTCTCAACCTCGGAACGCCTCAACAACCGGCCGCTAAAGCCAAAAGGAGAATCGCCATGAAATCCAGCATCCGCAACTTCGCTTTCGCCACTTCCCTCGTCGCCATCACCCTGTCCGGTATGCCGAGGAACGCAGCAGCTCTGATGCGCGCGTCTGGGGACAAGCCAGTGAAATACATGTCCACCTCAACCGCGGCGTCCTCCTCGTCCGCCGACACGATCATGAGGATCGTTGCCCTGGCATTCGACAATTTTCTCTGGTTCCCCGTGCGGTAGCCCCACGCACCCAGGCCCCCAACCGCGCAGCTCGGAAAACGACCGGCGAAGGGGAGGGGCCTGGCCGCCATCCCCGCCGCTTCCGCCCAGAGCCTGCCCTGAGCAAGCGCTGAGCGAAGCGGAGGCGCGCGTCGAACGGGGCATCGGCGACAAGATCTACCCCCTGCGCATGAAGCACTACGGAGACCCGACCGCCGAGCAAAAGGTCCTCGACAAGCGCTACGAAAACGCCCACAGCCTGCCCTGAGCAAGCACTGAGCGAAGCGAGGTGCGCGTCGAACGGGTCTCCAGCTTCCTCATCCGCGACATAACAATCCGCTAACCTCAGCGCAATAGCAGACAGAACAGGCGGCGCACAACCCCGGCGCCGCCATCTTTGTTGACCAACGCGGACACATTCTCCGCCATGAGCTGAAGACCCTTCCTTTCCGCGTCGGCGCGTCGGCGGTATCCTCGACTGTAATCGACTGAAACGCTGGGCCAGACAAATGGCAACGAGGCAGGAACAGGAAGCCCTCTACACATCGTTAGCTCGTCGCAGCCCGAAACTAGCTCGCATCTATCGCGGCGGTCTAGTGGTTCTATCCGATGAGAACAACCCCTGCCGCTTTGAACTCGCCGCGCAGAGTCTCCGGGAGCTCATCGAAAAGTCTCCGCTCTTAACAAACGGGCAGGCCTTTCCGCAGGGCGACACAATGGGGAACCGAATAAAACCCGCGAGGGAAATATTTGATGCAGGGGTCCGCAGCCAAAACCTCGACGACACCACAGGTCTCGAAGCCGCCGCAGGGCCGATTCGCGCTCTCGCCCGTGAACTTGCAAAGTTCTTTGAATGGCAGGACTCGAACCGACCCAAAAGACGGGAAAGGGCGGCGAAAAGCCTAAGTGAGCTCTCGGGCTTTGGGCCCCAGTTACCAATAGATTTCTTCGAAGCTGAAGTTGAGAGATGGCTGGAAGCCGAAGACTACCTAACTGACGTAGCGCACAACCGCTACGACAACGTAGACCGCGACCAGTTTCTCGGCCACATGGACCTGGTCGAACGAACGCTTCTGCGCAGGCTCCAACCGCGATCAATCGAGCATCTCAGGGAACTCGATACCCTCATCAGGGGGGCCGAAAATGGTCAATGACGAAATCGTCGACCGTGCGCTCGCGCTGGTCGCTGAAGGGGGCGGAAATTACGAATATTTCTTTTCGCAGCTCAGCAGCCCCGACTGGATCGAGCCACTTCAGAGCCGCGGACGATTTTCTCATCCTCCTGGCGCGGTTTCTGAAGGGAACTCCGTCCGCTTTCCACGCTGGCCTGAGGGCGAATATCTGAACCGGATGGCACCAGAAGCGCCAGAAAAAGTATTCGGGGCACTGGGCCCGGGGTGCTATCGGAGCGACAACCACACCGTCCACCAAATCCTCCTTGAAATCGCGACGAAACTGCCGGGAGCACCGGCCGCTCAAATCGCGAGGGCAGAGGCAGAATGGGTTTCCGGGCAACCCGCGCTTCTAAACGGGTACACAAGCAGGAGCACCGACCTCATTAGGCACCTTGTTGAGGAAGGCGAAGCCGACTCCTCGCTAATGCTTTTGGGGCAAATACTTGAGGTGAGGGCACCGGCCAAGCGGAAGGAGCCGCGCGAAACGATTATCGACGGGCAGCCCCTACGCTGGAGCGTTGACCCGGTCGGTCGAATGGCGCCTTGGGATACACAGCGTCTGATGAACGCCGTAGCTGAACCATTGATCGCGACCTGCCCCGAATCCTTCCTGTCCATGCTTGCAGACAACCTGGATAACGCGCTTCGGATTCATGACAACGGTCGAGGAAACGAGGAGGACTTCTCGACAATCTGGAGACCCTACGTTGCTCACGGGAACCACGGCGATATCCTCGATACTCAAGTCACCAACCTGCAAAGCACCAGCCTACTGTTGGCACGCGGCGTCCCAAACGGATACGAAATCGCGCTCCGTGTGTTCGATGTACACAGATGGCCCATCTTCAGGCGACTTGAGGCGTATGCATTGTCGGAGGCTCAATCCGTCCCTGAAGCAGTTATGGACGAATTGTTGCTCGACACCAGCCGCTATGAGAGCCCAACAGAAAACCCTGAGTTCAACGACCTCTTGGGCCGCTGGTTTAGCGGGGGCATCAACGATAAAACGAAAGCAAGGATTCTTGACATTATTGATAGCGGCCCTGACCTAACCCGCTATTCGCATTTCCTTGAGAACCAGGAATCGAAGGGAAACAGAGCTGAAGCAGAACAGTGGCTGCGCGAAGACTGGAGACTTCGCTGGCTTTCCGCATTAGAAGGAAGTTTGGATCCAGAAAGGACCAAAGAACTCGAAGAACTTAGATCAAGGCGTGGAACGCCCCAACGCGCCTCCGTAAGTCGAGCATTCGCAGTTGGGCACTCCAGCGAAATCACCTATGAGGATCTCCGGAAGCTAACGCCCCCGGAGGTGATCTCATATCTGAAAACTTGGACCCCTTCTCCGGAATTTGGCCCCGAAGCGCCGAGCAGAGCGGGGATCGCGGTGCACCTGGGCACTTGGGCGTTGGAAACCCCAGCTTTCTTTACGAGCATCCTTGAGCTGTTTCAGGACACAGAACTTCACCCCACCTACCTGCGAACGCTCTTGGATGCTTTCACTGGTGCGCTGAAGGCGAACAAGGAATTCGACATCTTCGCGATAACCAAGACCATCGAGTGGCTACTCAGTCATACCAAAGTAGAGAGCCAGGAACCCTTCACCTGGCAAGAAGACCCCGGCTGGAGCTGGGCCTACATGTCATCGGCCCGATTTCTGACGGAGCTCTTTCTACACCCAGACCGTCTCGCGGTCGAGAGAAATGGCGAATTCTGGCCCGCCCTCCAACTAGCCGCCCAGATTGCATCACCAACGGCCGACGACGAGAGAGAATATCGCAAGAAGTGGGATTTCGGAATGATGGCGCTGAATAGCACCAGGCCAGTCGCACTCCAAGCGGTCATTCGCTTCGCCGTTTGGCTGAAATCCTCAACCGCCGGCCTCGACGTAACCGCGAACGGGACGCCGCATATCTTCGAACTGCTGAGCAGCCATTTGGACCCGAGCATCGACGATTCTGTTGGAGTCCGAGAAATGTTCGCGATGGAATTCGGCCGCTTGGCTTGGCTGGACCACGAATGGTTCCGGCGCCAGCTGCCAGCGCTCTTTCCCGAGAAGCCGCACCAAATACTAGACCGCTTTGCGTGGGGTTCGTACCTCCGATTCGCGCCAGCGATAAGCGAAATGCTTCAGGCGATGCGATTTCGCTACGAGCGGGCGATCAACTCGCTGGATTCGAAGTCAAAAGAGGTCGACGACACGGACCGCGCTCTCGGCGACCATCTCATGCGATTTTTCGCCGCGGGAACCATCGAACTCGACGATCCTCTCTTGGCGCTATTCTTCTCCAAGGCGAGTCCAGCACTCAGAGCCCAGACGGTCGGCGACGTGGGGTGGAGGCTCGGACAGGACACGGACCCACTCGACGAAACAATGCAGGCTCGTTTCATGAATCTTTGGCGGGCCCGATTTGAGGCGGGGCTCAAAGAAGGAACGACTGCAAGCAGCGAAATGGGTTCATTCGGCTGGTGGCTTCAAAGCAAGAAATTCCCTGACGACTGGGCCATCGGTCAGGCAAACTCAGTCGCCGATCGCTTCCGAAATCTGCACCCTGATTTTGCTGTCGTCGAGCGGCTGGTTGAACTTGCACCTCGATATCCATATGAAGCCATTCACTGCCTCGGGGTAATCCTTGAGGAAGACCGCCAAGGCTGGGCTACGTACGGCTGGGGAGATAAGGACCGGATGATCATCAGGGCCGCGTTGGCCGGCGGAGAGCGGAGCCATGCCGAAGCCATCCGCATAGTGAATATATTCGTCGCCCGCGGCCTCGTGAGCTACCGATCCCTAGTCACCGAGTGAACCTTATTGGCGGCGATCGTCGCAGCGCGGCGCTTCGCGGGGCTCATCGACCGCGCCCGCCTCAGCCTCTTCTCGCCTTCCGCGCTCAACTTCAGCCCTTCCACAGCCGTGATGGCCGCGAAATTCTCATCGCCCAGCACATAGCGCACCTTGGTTTTCCCTGCGCCATTCGACGGCTTCGCCATACCTCAAGTATATCGCGGTACCTTCGTACCCCCGCACCCTCCGATTTTCCTTGCACTCTCTCCCCACGCCTGTAACCATCAATACAGTTGGGAAAGGACTGTCCACAGCGACGGTCCTTTTCTTTTGTAGTTTTCTCCCTCCGCAGTTCTGAGAGTGGAGAAGGGGTGCTCTGCCGGCTTCCTGCCCGCAGAGCTTTTCTATTGTCAGAGCTGGGTGGGGGGTAGGATAGGGTTTCTGAACGCTGAACGCCGCTTTGCAGGGTAATACCTGATTCACGGTNNCCTGGGGGAGGGGGGTGGGGGGGGCCCATGACTTAAGTACCGGAAACGCCCCGCCCTTCGGCCGCCCTGCGAATCCGGTAAAATGGCCGCCTCCGATGCCCGACCCGCCCCGCAAACCCGAATCCAGCCGAGCCTTCGAAACCCACGCTGACGACTCGAAGCCCACCGGCTTTCGCCGCTACATCAACATCCTCGCCATCGTCGTCCCGCTTGTCGTCGGACTCGTCCTCGTCCTCATCATCGTCCACTCCCTCAACGAACCGGCCAGCAACACGTCGCCCACCGCATCGACGGAACCCTCGCCCAGCTCAGCCGCCACCACTCCAACCCCAACACCCACCGCCGACTCAACCCCGCCGGCCACAACCCCAACCCCAGCTCCAACGCCAGCCGTCGCCACCAACCCGAAACCCACCACCCCGAAATCCACAGCTCCGAAAGCCACGCCGCCACCGACGGCTCCAGCCCCATCGCCCGCCGCCGACCCGATCTTCGACCTCTCCCCCGGCGACGCCGCAGCCCTCAGAATCTCCGGCGATACGCCCCAGGTTCCTACCCTCGCCAAACTCGCCCAGGCCCACGGAATGGTCACCCTCGACGCCATCATCTCCAAAACAGGAACCGTGCAGGAGGTTCATGTGGTCAGCGGCCCGAGCCTGCTACAAACCGCCGCCCTCACCGCCGCCAAAACCAACCGCTACAGGCCTTACCTGGTGAACGGCGGCCCTGTCCGAGTCCACACCCAGATCTACGTCAACTTCGAGATCCGCCTGTCACTCAAAAATGACAGGTAGGTTGATGGCAGCCTCAGTAGCCCGGTCCAGGTCCGCCATGAAACACCGCCTGATACCCCTCACGGAAGCCGCGCCGAAAATCTTCCTGTAACGGCGGCGGCACCGGAGGATTCCGGAACCGCGGATGCCGGCCCGCATCGGGCCCGAGTCCGTTGTGAATGTCACGCTGAGCAGCCGCAACGCCATCGCGGTAGCCCTGCTGCGCCGCTTCGCTGTACGCCGGTGGCGGAGCATAAACGACCACCGGTTGAGGATGCGAGCACCCGGTGATCAGTGCAAACGGCAGAAACACGAGCGCCAAACACAGAATCTTCTTCATCACGATTTTCCTTTCGTGCTGCGTGGGTTAAGAAGTCCGGGGAAGGGAATTCGTCATCGACCCTTGTGCTGCCCTCCATGGGAACAGATCGAGCAGGTCATGGCTGCTCGTTCTCTTTCGCGCAGAGCTGGAACCTGCCGTCGGCAAGTCGCCCGGTGCGACGAGTCGAACGGCTCGCTTGCGCTCGATGTTCCGAACCTGCCTTCCCAGACCTGTTCTTCCAGACCCGCTCCGCTCTGCCAGGTTGCGCTGCCAAGCGCAGAATTTCCACGCCGTACTTTACCTGCTACTGCCCGCTCTCCGTCGAGTGGACAAAGGCCTCCACATCCGAGTGAAACTGCTTCAGCACATCTTCCTTCACGTAGATCATGTGCCCAGCTTCGTAATAGTGATAGCTGATGTTCGACTGCAGCTTGTTCGGCATTGGCAGATGATGCATCTCGAACTCACCCTCAAAATACGGCGTCGCCAAATCGAAGTATCCGCCGGCGAGAAACACCTTCATCTTCGGATTCATCTTCATCCGGTACGCCAGATCGGGCATCACGTTGGGCCCGCTCCAGTCGCCGCCAAATCCGCGACCGAAACCCGGCGCGCTGTGGTGCATGTCCCAGTTGAAGTCTCCGCCCATGCGGCCGCTGGGGAAATACGTTGCCTGCATCCCATACTTCAGGTCATTGCGCAGGTATCCGTTGATCGCCGCCAGCCAGCCCGACGTGATCGCGTCGCTCTGCGGATCGTATTCCGCGCCTTCGCTCAGCGGATTCACATCCGGCCCCTGATAGCGCGTATCGAGCCGTCCGATCGTCGTGTTGTCGTCGAGCTTCAGCTCCTTGGAGAAGTCGCCGCCGGAGACGCGCAGATTCGCGCGCATCAGGTAATCCACCGGCAAACCCGTGTACCCGTGCAGCTTCTCCGCAACCGTCTGCTTTTCCGCGTCACTCAGCTCGCTGCCCTTCAGCAGCGCCGCCATGTAGTCGCCCAGCGCATACTTCTCCACTTCGTCGAGGAACGGCTTGAGCGCCGCAGGCGGGTTCTGCAGCTTGTGGAAGTACCACGCAGTCGCCGCAAACGTCGGTAGCCCCAGCGCATACGCCTGATCCACACCGGGATTCCGAGTCGGCTCGTCGATCGAGTTATCGAAGCTCAGGATCTGCGACAGCAGAATGACCCCGTTCAGATCGACACCCTGCAGATCGGCAACCAGCACCGCCGAACGCGGCGTCCCGTAGCTCTCGCCGAAAAGATATTTTGGCGAATTCCAGCGGTCATACTTTGTCAGGAATTTCCGAATGAAATGGCTGAACGCCTGTCCATCCTGGTCGATCCCGTAGAAGGCCTTCCCGCGATCCTTCCCAAAGGTCCGGCTGAAACCCGTTCCCGGTGCGTCGATGAACACCAGATCACTCGCGTCCAGCAGCGAATACTGGTTGCTCACCACGTTGTATGGCGCGGCCTCCTGATGATCCACGTCGGGCAGTTCAATGCGCTTCGGCCCAAACGTCCCCATGTGCAGCCACATCGTCGCTGACCCCGGCCCGCCGTTGTAGATGAACATCACCGGCCGATGGTTCTCGTCCGTCGTGTCCTTTTTGAAGTACGCCACATAAAAGATGCGCGCCGTCGGCGGCGCTTCCGCAGGATCCGCCGGCGCCTTCACGCCCGAATCCGGCAGCAGGCTTCCGTCGAAGCCCAGCGTCGCATCCTGCTGGTCGGTCGCACCCACCGTGATCGTGCCCGCCACTGCGCGATACGCGATCGCCTGCCCGCTCACCGTCACCGTACCTTCAGTAATCGAATCCGGGGCTGCAACAGTGGTGGCGGCGCCCGCCGCTGCCTTCGCATCGCCGCCTCGTTCGCTGGGTTTCTCCTGGGCAACCAGTGCGCCCGAAATTGTGCTCGCCGCTGCTACGAATACTGCGAATCCTGCCAAACGGCCCCGCGAAAGAAAAGCCATAGTCCACCTCGGTTTTTGGAGTGAAACCGAGTATAACCTTGCCCGGCAGCAAGTTTTTGATTCCGCAGAGCAAAAGCAAAATTAGACTCGAAGGAGAGAGAAAACCACCCCGGCGTCAGACCGCCCAGGACCTCAATTTGTTTACCGCTTCGCGTAACAAATTGCGGCCTGGCGGCGTCTAAATACGCAATCTGTGCTGCTGTGCCTGGAAGTACTGTTCTGCCTCTTGCAATTCTTTTTAACGAGGTTCCCCCAATGCGCTCGTCGTTGTATCGCCCGCTTTCAGGCCTGATTTTCGCTGCTCTTCTCACTGCGACGCTCGCCTCGGCACAGCAGCCCAACCGAATCCTCCAGGAGATCGACGCCCGCTCCGCCGCCGAACTCCCCGGCTCCGTCAATCCCCGCATCGCCGCGGTCTATGACTTCGGCCGCCTCGATCCGGCCACGCCTCTCAACGGCGTCACGATGTACTTCCAGCCGACTGCCGAGCAGCAGGCCCAACTCGACGCGCTCGTCCAGGCGCAGCAAACGCCCGGCTCTCCCGAATATCACGCGTGGCTCACGCCCGCGCAGTATGCCACCCGCTTCGGCCTCAGTGACGGCGACCTCGCCAAAATCCAGAGCTGGCTCGAGTCCGAGGGCTTCAACATCGAGCGCGTCCCGAACAGCCGCACCAGCATCACCTTCTCCGGAACCTCCGCCCAGATCGAGAACGCCTTTCAGACCGAGATGCACCGCTATCAGATCGGATCCGAGACCCACTTCGCCAACGCGACCGATCTCTCCATCCCTTCGGCGCTGCTCGGCATTGTTCGCTCCGTCCGCAATCTCGATGACTTCCGCCCACGCCCCCAGTTCCGCCCGTCGCCCGCCTTCACCTCGGCCCAAACTGGCGGGCACTTCCTCACTCCCAAAGACGTCGCTACGATCTACGACATCAACGCCGCCTATAACTCCGGGTACAACGGCTCCGGCCAGGCCATCGCCGTCGTCGGCCAGTCCGAAATTCTGGCCTCCGACATCGAAGCCTTCCAGACCGCGGCAGGCCTCACCGTTGCCGCGCCCAATATCATTCTCGTGCCCGGTTCCGGAACCGCCGCCATCTCCTCCGGGGACGAAGCCGAGTCCGACCTCGACGTCGAATACTCCAGTGGCACCGCCCGCGGCGCTACTCTCGACTTCGTCTACGTCGGCAATAACCAGAACTACAGCGTCTTCGATTCCCTGCAATACGCCATTGACCAGAAGACCGCTCCCATCATCAACATCAGTTACGGCATCTGCGAAACCAGCCTGAGCTCCACTGACTACTCCACGCTGGAGGGGATTATGGAGCAGGGCGCCAGCCAGGGACAGACCATCGTCGCCGCGTCCGGCGACACCGGCTCAACCGCCTGCTACGATCCGACCTCGAAGAGCGGCGTAACCGCGGCCATGGAAGTCCTCGCGGTCAATTATCCTGCCAGCAGCGCCTATGCCGTCGGTGTTGGCGGAACCGAGTTTCCCGCCGCCGACGTGGCCGCCTCCAACACCACTTACTGGGAATCCACCAGCGGCAGCGACCTCATCAGCTCCGCGCTCTCGTACATTCCTGAACAGGCATGGAATGACGACAGCGCCTCCATCGGCACACAATACGGAGCCCTTTACGCGCTCTCCTCCGGCGGAGGCGGCATCAGCACGCTCACGCCGCGTCCCAGCTGGCAAAAGGGCGTCGCCGGCATCTCCTCCGGAAGCTTCCGTCTTGTGCCCGATGTCTCCCTCGACTCCTCGGCGGATTACGCGCCCTATCTCTATTGCACCAGCGATACCTCCGCGTGGACCAGCGGACAAAAGGCCAGCTGCAATTCCGGTTTCCGCGACTCCTCCACACAGGACCTCACCGCTGCCGGCGGCACCAGCTTCGCCACGCCGATCTTCGCGGGCATGATCGCCATCGTCAACCAGAAGGAAAACTCCAGCGGCCAGGGCGTTGCCAGCAGCACCCTCTACTCGCTCGCCGCTAATTCCTCCACCTATGCCTCCGCCTTCCACGACATCGTCAGCGGCGGTAATCAATGCACCGCGGGTTCCACCTATTGCTCCGCCGCGGGTGAGTCGGAATATCCCACCGCCACCGGTTACGACGAAGCCACCGGCCTCGGCTCTGTCGACTTCAATAATCTGATGAACGCGTGGACCGGTGGCTCGGGTGGTGGTGGTGGTGGCGGCGGCACTTCCGGATCCTTCACGCTTTCCGCCACAAATGTAGCCGTCACCCAGGGGAATTCCGGCACTTCTACCGTCAGCGTCGTCTCCGTAAATTCGTACGCCGGGACCGTGAGCTTCTCGCTCACGTCGACCAGCACTTCGCTCAATACCTACGGCTGTTACGCGATCAACAACGCTGCGGTCACGGCGGGAGCGACGGCCACCGCCGCGCTCACCATCTACACCTCGCAGAGCGCATGCAGCGGCGTCTCGGGCGCGCACTCTTTCGCTCGCGGCAGCGCCACCCGCGTCGCCTCTTCCCGCGATCATCAACCGCCGCTGCGCAAATCCATCCCCATCAGTGCTGCGGCCCTTGCCGGCGTCTTGTTCCTCGGATTCAGAAAATCGAGGAAAGCCTGGTCCGTCCTGAGCTGCCTGGTCCTCGTTGTAATGCTCGGCCTCTCCACCGGATGCGGCAGCAGTAGCGGCACCGCCGCGGCCGGAACCAACCCGACGAGTACCGAAGTAGCCGCCGGTAGCTATTCGCTCACACTCGTCGGTACTGACACGAAAACCGCCAGCCTCACGGCCGGCACGTCTCTAACCCTCACCGTGAACTAATCCGCACTGGATGAGCCGGAAGGCCAGCCGAGGCCTGCCCTTATTTCCCCGACTCCTGCAGCAGCTCCGCCAGATAGCCCTGCCAAATCGCCGCCATCGTGTGCGTTCCGTGTCCCCGCGTCTGTTCTGTGATCGGCAGCAGCACATATTTGCCGCGCGGCACTCTCTTGATCATCCCCGGCATGATGTTCAGCTCCGGCGGATTGATGAAGTCGTCCGCAGAATTCACCGCCATCACCGGTACCGTGATCGTCTCCAGTTTCGCCGAAGGATCGTAGTTGCGGGATGAGTTGAACGCATAAAGAAAATCATTCGCATCCGTCGTCGCAAAATGCGAATCCAGGAATTTCTCCAGATACGCATCCGCTTCGTCCCGCGTCGGCTCGTGCTCCTGCATCTGTAGCGGGCTCGATCCCATGATCAGCAGCATCTCCAGCGCCGTCTTGAGGCCCGGCGGCTGCGTCGTGTAGTCGCCGCTCTTCCATGCCGGATCCCCGGTGATTCCATCCATCGCCATCTTCCGCATCATCCGATTCCGTCCCGCAATCTGGACTGGCAGGCACGCCAGCGGCATCAACGCATCGCTGAACCCCGGATACGTCTCGCCCCACACCCACGAATGCATGCACCCCATCGAGGTCCCCATCGTCAGCCGCAGATGATCGACGTGCAGCCCCTCGGTCAGCAGCAGATGCTCCGCCGCCACCATATCGTCGTAGTCATAGTGCGGGAAATGCGCATGCATCCCGTCGCTCGGCTTTGACGAACCCCCGTGCCCGATGTCATCCGGCAGCACGATGTAATACTTCGCCGCATCCAGCAACTGTCCCGGTCCAAACAGCACGCCGGCAAAATACGGCGCCAGAAACTGCGCGCCCGTCCCGCCCGTCCCGTGCATGATCAGCACAGCATTGTCGACGTGCCCCTGCGCGTCGCGATGCGGCGCGCCCAGCGTTCGGTAGTGCAGCTTCATTTCCGCCAGCGACTCGCCCGACCGGAAATGAAAATCGTGCGCCAAATAGTCACCCTGCTGCACCGCGGGACCCGCCTGTGCAACGCCCCATCCCGCGCCCATCGTCAAAGCCGCAACCGCGACCACCCGCAGCATTCTCATCATCATCCCTCCTGAAACCAATGCCGCATCAGCATAAATCAGAGCCGCCCATCCTCGTCCGCCCTCGGAAACCGTGCCTCCCTCAAAATATCTGTTAACCAATCCCCCCTCATCTCCGTATTACTCAGTGCAATGGAAATCCTGAGAAAGAGGTAAGCCCATGCAGACCGACGTCGTTGCCCTCATCGCCGTCTTCGGCACCATCAGTTTCATCACCTGGACCATCTTCTCGTCGGTGCGCAAGCTCAGAATGGCGCGCGTCCAGGCCGATGTGCAAACCATCCTCCTTTCCCGTTTCGACTCCGCACAAAACATGGCTGCCTATGCCCAAACCGATGCCGGGAAGCAGTTTCTTACGGGAATTCGCTTCGAACACGAGACGCCCTTTGGCCCCATGCTCGCCTGCGTCCGCTGGGGTATCGTGATCATCTTCCTGGGATCGGCCCTCTGTATCCTGCGCGCCATGGGTGCGGTCGATTCCGATACCATCGTTCCCGGCGTCCTCGCTCTCGCGCTCGGCATCGCCTTTGAAGTCGCTGCCTTCGTCTCCTGGTACCTCTATCGCGCGCTGGGGTTAACAGAACCGGCCGCCCGCTCCTGATCCGGTTCTGCCGGCAGCTCATCGGAAGGGAACCCGGAGCGGCGTGAAAACGTACGTCAAGGCATGGAAAGAACTCCCGGCATCGCGAGCCTCATGTTCGACGCCCAGGCTGGCGCCGTCGACGAGGCGGACTTCCGTGCTCTCTACGACGCAGCCTCTCCGCCGCTCCACGCTTACCTCCTGCACGTCTGCCGGCGTCCCGACGTCGCCGACGACCTTCTTCAGGAGACCTATTGCCGCTACCTCATGCGCAGGCGCCCTGTGATGGATGCATCGCAAACCCGTTCCTGGCTCTTCCGCATCGCGACCAATCTCCTCCACGATCGCGGTCGCAGCCGCATCGATGCATTTGTCCCCGAGATTCCCGAGCGAGGCTCTGCGCCCAACTTCGAAGCCCGCCTCGACGTCCGCTCCACCCTGCGCCAGCTCAAACCACGCGAGCGCGAGTTGCTATGGCTCGCCTACGTCGAAGGTATGAACCACGAGGAAATCGCCGCCGCCACCGGCCTCCGTCCCCTCAGTATCAAAATCCTGCTCTTCCGCGCGCGCCGCAAGGCCGCTCATCTGCTGGCGCCGGAAGGACCTGCGCAACCCGTCCCGCAAAAGAGGTTCGTATGACCCCTCTCCGCTGTGAACACGAATCCGGCGTCTCGCGCGCCGTGCGCACCGGTTTCTGGCCTTCCGCTCTCGAGCATCACGCGGAATCCTGCCCCGCCTGCTCTGAAACCCGTGCCGTCACCGCGGCTCTCCTCGAAGATTCCTCTCGCATGAACGCCGCTAACCGCCCTCCCGACGCTGCCCACGTGTGGCTGGAAGCTCGCCGCCGCGCTCGCCTGCACCTGCGCAACCGCGCCGCTTTCTGGTTCCGCGCTCTGCGTGCGCTCACTTGCGTCTACGTCCCGGCCCTTCTCGTCTGGTCCCTCTTGCATCGCGCTCTGCACCCGCCCGTAAGCTGGAAGCTCTCCTTCCACACCGATTTTGCGCCTCTCCTCACCGGATCCGCCGAAACCTTTGCCGTCACCGGCGCGCTCCTCGCCGCGCTCTGCATTGCCATGGGATCCTGGTATCTTCTGCGCGAAGCCCGCACTCCGATGCAGCACAGCCCCAGCCGATAGCCGCCCCTGGACAACAAAATCTCCGGATTCGCGTCCAAACTCAAATGGCGCAGAACCACTTCCCGGTTCTGCGTGTCAGCTCTGCCTGTCAGTTCTGCATCTCACTCTGGAGACCTCATGCGTATCCCCCGGATCCACACCACTTTCCTCCTCTTAGCCGTCGCGCTGGCCACCACCACGGCTCTTGCCCAAACCAGCATCTCCGCCAGTGTCTACGGCGCCTTCAGCGGAACCACTACCGGCAATGGAACCACCCAGAGCCCCGCCAATCAGGCCGGCGGCCTCGTTGAAGTCCGTCACATTTCCAACCCCATCCTCGGCTTCGAAGCCACCTACTCCCTCAATCGCGCCGACCAGAACTACTCCAATTTGTTCTACCCTCCGGTCCCCGTTTGCCCCTCGCCCTGCGGTCCCTATACCCAGAACCTCAAAGTCCCGGCCGACGCCCACGAAGTCACTGCGGACTGGGTTCCGTCCGTCCACATCGCCAATCTTCGCCCCTTCGGCGTCCTCGGGGTCGGCCTGCTCCTCAACGTCCCCTCCGGCAATCAGACCCTCACCACTACCAACAGCGCAGGGAGCTCGACCAGCGGTCCCAGTACCGGCGCCAGCACCTCCACCACCCCTGTCTACGTCTACGGAGCCGGAGTCGACTGGGGTCTCATCCCGCACATCGGCCTCCGCCTCCAGTACCGAGGCAACCTCTACAAAGCGCCCGACCTCAGCAAGCTCTATACCTCCACCGACGCCTTCACCCACACCGCTGAGCCCATGGTCGGCGTCTACGTCCGCTTCTAAGAGGCGTTATGGGCTCGGCCTCGACTGGGGCCTTCTTCCTCACTTCGGCCTGCGCGCCCAGCACTGCGGAAACGTCTCCAGAGCCCCCGACTTGACCACACACTGTACGGCTCCGCGAAAGCCTTCACCCACACCGCCGAACCCATGGTCGGCCTCTATTTCCGCCTCTAAACCGAACTTGGCCAGCCTTCCCGGCACTAAAATAAAGGGCTTCTCCTTTATGTCCTGTATTCCCCACCCCATCCAGGCATCCTTTTTGGCTGCCTTTCCATTCACAAAGCCGCATACTATTGGCACGACCGGGTCTCCCCCAGCCCCCGAGGTAGCGGATGAAATTGCTTTCCACGGCCCTCCTGATCGCCCTGGCTCCTTCGATCGCCTTGGCCCAGGCCCAGCGTCCCATCTGCTCCCCTCCTCCGCCCCGATCCTCCTCGCCCCTGGTCGAATCCGATTTCGCCGCTGTCCGCGCCGATCTCCTCAATGGCAACCGCCAGCAAGCCCTCAGCGGTGCAGAAGCCATTCTCAACAGCCACCCCGGCAACGCCGAAGCCAGCTTCATGATCGGCACGCTCCTGCTCGATTACGGCAAGCCCGACGAAGCCCTGGTTTGTTTCCGTAACGCCCAGGCAGCCTGGCCCGGCAGCACCGATGTTCATGCCGGCCTTCTCGAGGCCTATTCCGAAACCGGCGATCGCCACGATCGTGATATCGAGCGCTCCATCCTCCGCGGATACCACGCCGACGGCCATCATCCCTCCGCCGCCAAAACCAACGGCATTGTCATCGAACGATTCCACGCCGGCGACAAAACCATCGATGCCATCGAATACTTCGATCCCCAGGGTCCCGATCACATCTTCTACCGCTTCAACGAATACGACGACAAAGGCGCGCTCCTCGGCTCCTACGCCTTCGCCGCCGACGATCCGGATCAGGCCGCCTATCACCAGCAGCATCCCGACGTTGTCGGCTCAACCCTGCACCGGTTTGCCCTAGTAAGCTTCTTCAACGGAGGATCGGCCACCCTCGGCGCCATCGACGGCGCCCCCACCTACGACGATTTCCGCACCCGCATCGTCAGCGTCCTCCAGTCCGAGAACTCCACCGCCAGCGTCGCCGCCGCTCCCGCCAAGCACAAATAGGATCGAGCCCTGTCTTTAGCGGACAACTTCGCAGGCAGTCTCTCGCTGGCCGCACTCTGCTCCCGCCGAGAAACCCCTGTACCCTGCACCCTGTACCCTGTACCCTGTCTCCCATGGACGCCAGCGAAGCCAACGAACTCCAGGAGCAGCACGAACACGCCGCAGGGGAACCGAGCCTGCACCCCGTCAGTTTCACTATCAGCGTGCTGGCGGTCGTCGTCGCCATCGTCACGGTCCTCGGCCACCGCTCGCACACTGAGGCTGTACTCTTCCAAGCCCGCGCCACCGACGAGTGGAACCTTTACCAGGCGCATAAAATCCGTCAGTACGATACCCAGCTGATCTCCGACATGCTCGCCACGCTGCCCATCCGCGATCAGGCCTCCGCCGATAAGATCACCGACGGCTACAAGGCCCACCTGCAGAAGTGGAACCAGGACCTCGCCGACACCGAAGCCGCCGCCCGCGAGCAGGAAGAAGAAGTCCACAAAGCCGAGTATCGGGCCGACCGCTTCGACCTCGGTGAAGCTCTCCTCGAAATCGGCCTCGTCATCACCTCCATCACTCTGCTCACCCGCCAGCGCGGCTACTGGTATATGGGGATGGTCTTCGGCCTCGCCGGCATCGTCGCCACCGCCCTTGGCTTCGTCCACTTCGGCTGAGCCGCGCCCGTGAAGCATGTCTGCGGTCTATGATGTCTCGGTCGAGAAATCTCGCCCCTCGGAGCCTTCCATGAAGTCTGCGCTGCGCCTCACGCGCCCCCTCACTCTCGTTGCCTGTCTGCTCGTCGCCTTCTGTGCCACCCTCCGCGCCCAGCACCCCACCGGCGACCTGAAGATCTTCTTCATCGACGTCGAAGGCGGCCAGTCCACGCTCTTCGTCACCCCCGATCACCACTCTCTCCTCATCGACACAGGCTGGCCCGACTATCAGGGCCGCGACGCCGACCGCATCGCCGCCGCCGCCAAACGCGCCGGCCTCGACCACATCGACGACGTCCTCCTCACCCACTACCACGTCGACCACACCGGAGGCGTCCCCCAACTCGTCGACCGCATCCCCGTCGGCACGTTCATCGACCACGGCCCGCTCCGCGAACCCGGTGACAAACCCACCGCCGATGCCTTCGCTGGCTATCAAAAAGTCCTTGCCACCGGAAAATACGGCCACATCGTCGCCAAGCCCGGCGACCGGCTTCCCATTCCCGGCTTTTCCGGCCTCGTCCTCACCGCCGACGGCAACTTCATCGACCACCCGCTCCCCGGTGCTGGCCAGCCCAACCCCTTCTGCAAAGACTCGCCCTCCCGCCCCGCCGATCAGACCGAGAATGCCCGCTCCCTCGGTACCCTTATCACCTGGGGCAAGCTCCGCATTCTCGACCTCGGCGATCTCACCTGGGATAAGGAAATGGACATGATGTGTCCCACCAACGTCATCGGCCACATCGACATCCTCATCGTTTCGCACCACGGCTGGAATCAAAGCTCCAGCCCCGCTCTCGTCGACGCCATCACCCCCCGCGTCGCCATCATGGATAACGGCGCCACCAAAGGCGGATCGAAGCCCACCGTCGAGACCATCCGCAAAATCCCCGGCCTCGAGGCCGAATGGCAGCTCCACTACTCCGAAGAAGCCGGCCCCGACAATCCCCCCGACCCCTTCATCGCCAACCTCCATGGCCCCGATACCGGCTTTGGCCTCGAACTGACTGCTTCCCCCCGAGGCAGCTTCTCGGTCTACAACCCACGCACCCTAAAGACGATGGACTACGCCGCCCACTGAGGAGCCGCGACAACGGCGCGAAGCACTCGTGTTTCCCGTCTCCTGAGCCCTGAGCCCATCCTCTGTTATCCTTCTGCGCAGCGGCTTTCGTCTTCTTTCTTCCGAGGAAAAGGGTGCCTGGTCAACAGGAAGTGCGATGGTCACAACTGAAAGTGGGCGTGCTGGTCATCGTCGCCCTCTCGGCCCTCGCTGCGCTGATATTCCTCATGTCCAACAGCACCGGCGGCTTCTGGTCTGGTCACCTCATGGTCCGCTCGTACTTCGAGAACTCCGCCGGTCTCAAAATCGGCGCGCCGGTCAGCCTTGAGGGACTCACCGTCGGCAGCGTCACCGGCATGCGCATCGTTCCCGACCGCAAACTGACCCCGGTTGAAGTCACCATGCGCATCAATAAGAAGTATCAGTACGGCATTCGCCAGGACTCAAAAACCAGCCTGACCACCCTGGGCGTCCTCGGCGATACCGTCGTCGACATCGACAGCAAGTTGGCAACCGCCGGCCTCGTGCAGAACAACACCGAGCTCCCCACCACCGAAACCCCTAACCTCCAGGATGTCATCCAGGCCAGCCAGGGAACCATCCAGCGCCTTGACACCATCCTCGATCAGGTCAACCTGATCGCGAACACCCTCAACTCAAAGAACGGCTCCATCGGCCTGCTCATCAACGACCCGACCCTCTATAAAAAAGCCCTCGCCACCCTCAATGAGCTGTCCTCCATCGTCGACGAAGTCAACAACGGACAGGGCTCCATCGGGAAGCTGGTGAAGGATGAAACGATGTACAACCGCCTCAACGACATGATTGGCAAAGGCGAGGACATCACCACGAAGCTCGACGAAGGCCAGGGCACCTTCGGCAAGCTGCTCAAAGACGACACCCTCTACAACGAGCTCAAAGAAACCACCCACAACCTGAATCAGATCACTGCCACCATCAACTCCGGCCAGGGCAGTCTCGGCATGCTCACCAAAGATCCCAAAATGGCTGACAAGCTCAGCGACACCATCAATAAGCTCGATTCCGTCCTCACCCAAATCAACGAAGGCCAGGGCAGCATCGGTGCGCTCCTCAAGGACCGTAAACTCTACGACCACGCCGACAAAGTCATGACCGATTCCAGCGACCTGGTGACTGCCATCCGCAAAGACCCCAAGAAATACCTCACCTTCCACGTCAAAATCTTCTGAGCAGCCGCGCCTCGCCCCTGCACCCCGCCTCTCCTCCGTGTTATCGTTTTTGCACACATTTCACCGCGGTTCCCCCGTCACCGCCTTCCTGAGGATTCCCGATGCGCATCGTTCACTCTGCCGGCTTTCGAGCCTTCCGGTCCCATGCCTTAGCGCTTCTGCTCTGTAGCCCCTTCGCTCTTTCCGCCCAGCAGTTCCTCTCCGCTCCCGACACCTCCCAGGCGCCGGTCGAGCCGAAGGCTCTGCACAGCTTCGATCTCGAGGCTATCGACAAGGCCGCCGATCCCTGCGCCGACTTCTACCAGTTCGCCTGCGGCAACTGGCGTAAGAACAACCCCATTCCCAGCGACCAGTCCCGCTGGGGCCGCTTCAACGAGCTCTCCGAGCGCAATCGCTACCTCCTCTATGTCGACCTCAAAAAGGCCGCGGATTCTCCGTCCACCCCTCTCCAGCGCAAGTACGGAAGCTTCTTCGCCGCCTGCATGGACACCGGCCTCGCCGACAAGCTCGGCGACCAGCCTATCCTCCCGCTCTTCGCCCGCATTGACGCGATCAGGGATAAGAAGGACATAGCCGCTGTCGCCGCGTATCTTGACTCAAAAACCCCGACCGGTATCTTCTTCCGCTTCGGTGTCGAACAGGATCAGGTCGATTCGTCGAAACAGATCGAGGCCGTCCATCAGGGTGGCCTCACCCTCCCTGACCGCGACTACTACATCCAGGACGATCCGCATATGCAGGAGATTCGCGACAAGTATCGCGCCTACATCGTCACCGTCCTCAAACTCACCGGCGAGGCCGAGGACCAGGCGAAGACCGAAGCCGGCCAGATCATCGACATCGAAACCGCGCTCGCCAAAGGCGCCACGCCGCGCGTCAAACTCCGCGACCCCGAGAACCGCTACCACATCATGACCTTCACCGCCCTCGATCAGCTCGATGCCAACTTCGAGTGGGCCGCCTATTTCAAGGGCATCCATGCCCCCGAAGTCAGCGACCTGAACGTGGGCCAGCCCGACTTCTTCAAAGCGGAGAACCAGGTCATCGGCGATCAGAGCCTCGACGCTCTCAAGGCCTACCTCAAATTCCACGTCCTGAATGGCGTTGCGTCGTGGCTCTCCCAGCCCTTTGAAGATGCCAATTTCGACTTCTTCCAGAAAACCCTCAACGGCCAGGCCGAACAAACCGCCCGCTGGAAGCGCTGCACCGCCGCCACCGATCGCGCCCTCGGCGAAGCCGTCGGCCAGGACTGGGTAAAGGAAAACTTCCCGCCCCAGGCCAAACAGAACATGGAGCAACTGGTCGCCGCCCTCAAAACCGCTCTTGCCGCCGATATCCAGGCTCTTCCCTGGATGACCGCTGACACCAAAAAACAGGCCGAGGCCAAGCTCGACGCCTTCCGCCAGAAAATCGGCTATCCCGACAAGTGGCGCGACTACTCGAAGTTTGAGGTCACCCGCACCAACTTCATCGAAGACCTCGACCATTCCTCCGCGTTCGAGTTTAACTACGAGATGAACAAGGTCGGCAAGCCTGTCGACGAAAAAGAGTGGGGCATGACGCCGCCTACGGTCAACGCCTACTACAATCCGCCGCAGAACGACATCAATTTCCCCGCCGGCATCCTGCAGCCGCCCTTCTATGAATTCAGCAAGGACCCGGCTGTCAACTTCGGCGGCATCGGTGTCGTCATCGGCCACGAGATGACCCACGGCTTCGACGATGAAGGCAGCAAGTACGACGGCCAGGGCAACGTCAAACCCTGGTGGACCGATGCCGATAACGCCGCCTTCCAGAAGCGTCTCGCCTGCGAGATCGACGAGTACAACGGATTCGAGCCGGTTCCCGGCGTCCATCTCAACGGCAAGCTCACCCTCGGCGAAAATACCGCTGACAATGGCGGCATTCGCATCGCCTGGCAGGCCTTGCTCGCCACCCTCGCCCAGCAGGGCAAGACCATCGACGACAAAATCGACGGCTATTCCGAAGCCCAGCGCTACTTCATCTCCTTCGCGCAGATCTGGTGCGAGAATCGCACCGAGCAGGTTTCGCGCGTCGCCGCCAAAACCGACCCCCATTCCCCCGGCATGTTCCGCGCCAACGGCACTGTCCGCAATTTCGACGAATTCGGCAAAGCCTTTGGCTGCCATGTCGGCCAGCCAATGATGCCCGACGACGCTTGCCGAGTCTGGTGACGCCCGTCTAACTATCCAGGACCGGGCCGCCGCTTCCCCCAGCGGCGGTTCGGCTCTCCGCAATCGCGGCGCAAGTCCCCCGTTCCATTTACAATGGTCCGGGATTATCCATACAGCTTGTCGTGGCCGCCTTCCCAGGTGGCCCGGCGTGAAGGAAGCGCATGAAGTTCAGGAAATTCGGCCGCTTTACCCTGGCCCTCGCTGCATCCCTTTTCATCGGATTTGGGACTCAATCCTGCTATTACGACTACACTGAGGCCTACATTATCGTCACCGGCTCCCAGTACAACCAGGTTGCGTCCTATCGGGAAGACAACGAGACCGGCGTCCTCGCCGCCGCCCCCCACGATCCGCTCAGCTCCGGCGGCACCAACCCCATCCGCGCTCTGTTGCTCACCGGCGGCCGCTATGTCTACGTGCTGAATCAGGGCAAGCCCACGAAAGCCGCCGATGGTACCATCACCTGGACCGGCGCCAATGTCTCCCTCTTCAGCATTGGCGGCGACGGCGGTATGGCTTTCCAGCTCTCCTATCCCAGCCAGGGCTTTGGTTCGCTCCGCCTCGCCCTCAGCACCAGCGGCACCTACCTCTACGTCCTCGATGGATACCAGCCGGGAACCACCCCCAGCACCACCGCCGCATCCACCTCCGTCAGCGCCGCCACTCCCTGCTACGACTCCGCCAGCGGCGTCTACCGTCCCGCCGGCGACATCACCGTGTTCAGCATCGATCCCTCCACCGGTCGCCTCTTCCTCGTCCAGAATCAGCAGCAGCAGAACGCGCTGGGCAGTCCGCTTTCCTACTTTCCCGTCGGCTGCTTTCCCATTGATTTCCACCTGGTCTCCAACTACCTCTACACCGCCGAGGCCAGCGATCCCGCCACCGGCAATACCCAGGTGGTCTACGCTTACAACGCCAGCTCCACCGGCCAGCTCCTCCAGGTCCCGGGCGGCGCGCAGCCTATCACCGGTGCTCAAAGCATCAGCGTCATCGGCTCCAGCGCTAATGCTTCCTGGATCTACCTCCTCGATTCCGGCGCCAACATGATCTACACCTTTACTCAGGGCGGAAACGGCCTGCTCTCGGCCATCTCCGGCGGAGCCTATCCCAACTTCACCGGAGCCGCCGGCATGTCTGCCCTTGCCACCGACAGCGGCTCCAAGTTCCTCTACATCGCGAATACCGTGTCCCCCGGGCTCAATCAATCCGGCAGTGTAATCTCCGCCTTCAACATCACCGGCAGTAGCGGAGATCTGACCACGCTCGCTCCCGGTTATTTCGGCACCGGATCCAATCCTGTTTGCATCTTCGAGGATCCCTCGCACCAATACCTCTATACCGCGGACGCGGGTTCGAGCACGGTTTCCGGCTCGCTGATCGATCCCAACACCGGCATCCTGACCAACCTCCGCAAAGGCTCCACGTTCGCCACCGTCGGAACGCCGACCTGGTGCCTCTACAGTTCCAATACAGACTGATGCGCGCAGGACTTCGGAACATGCAGTTCAGGCAACTTGGCGCCCGGCTCCTGGCCGCCGCGTCCACCGCGGCCCTGTCGCTGCTCATCCTCTCCTGCGGCGCCAGCAACACCATCGACTTTCTCTACGTCACCAGCAACCTCCAGAGTCCCGGCCAGATCAACGTCTACGAGGTCAACTCCGAATCCGGGGCTCTTTTCCAGATCCCCGACTCCCCTTATCCCTCCGGCGGACGCAACCCGGTCTATGAGGTGGCAACTCCCAACGGCTTGAATCTCTTCGTCGCCAATCACGACGACAACAGCATCGTCCTGTTCGCGATCGGCACTGACGGCAAGTTGTATCCTCTGCAGACGGTCACCACACCCGGCACCGAACCCGTCGCCATCGCCCTCAATCCCTCCGGCACCGCCCTCTACGTGCTCGATTACTACGCACCCGCGGCGCCCGGTCAGCCCTCCTTTACCGATCTGAATCCCGGCCCCGGCGCCCTCATCGTGTATCCCATCACCCCCGGTCCCTCCGGCCTCAGCTCTCTGGGCTCGCCCCTCACCGTCGGCGCCGCCAATTATTTCCCTGTGCAGTGCTTTCCCTCCAATCTCACCGTCACCCCTAACGGCAACTTCGTCTACGTCACCAACACCAACGCCGTTGTCGTCACCACCTCGCCTCCCGTCACCGGAACCGTGCCCACCCTCCCCGCTTCCTGCCCGTCCTCCGGCACCGTCTCCGCTTTCTCGATCAGCTCTTCCGCGCTCACGCAGGTTTCCGGCAGCCCGTTCTCGACCGGCGCAGGCTCTGAGCCCACCGGCATCCTCGCCGATCCCGGCAACGGATCCATCTACGTCACCGACACTCTCCTCAACAAGCTCTACACGTTTTCGATTCAGTCCAGCGGCGCTCTTTCCCTGGCATCCACCGTTGCCACCGGCACCATGCCCATGGGCGGCACCATCGTGGACTCTAAGTTTCTCTATGTGACCAACTACACCGACGGCTCCATCAGCATTTACTCGCTCAGCTCCGGACTGCCATCCCTCGTCACCACCAGCAACGCGGGTTCTTCAGGACCTCTCTGCGTGATCGCCGATCCTAATACCCAGCGTTTCCTCTACACCGCCGATTACATCGGCGGCACCGTCGGCGGCGCCGAGCTGGATCCGTCCACCGGAACCATCATTACCAACCAGGGTACCCCCTACGTGACATCCGGACAGCCCACCTGCGTAGCGGCCATCACTCACCCTGGCGGCAACAAGAATGGGCTCTAGGCGGCTCGCATGACATTTTCCGTGCATAGCATTTCCCCGGCTCCCGCGCCGGACTCTAGAATGGAACGAAGTTCCCGCGAGGGACGAAGGAAAAGCATGAAGTGGACGAGAATCGGTCAGGGTTTGCTGGCCGCGGCAGCGTGTCTGGGACTGGGCTTCGGCATCACCTCGTGCAGCCCCAGCGACACCATCGACTATCTCTTTGTCACCTCCAACAGCGCCAGCGCTGGCGGCAACGGTCAGGTCAGCTCCTGGCACGTCGACTCCGTGTCGGGCGCCATCAGCCAGGTCGCCGGCTCGCCCGTCTCCTCCCAGGGCGCCAACCCTGTCGCTGAAGTCGCATCGCCCAACCAGCAGCACCTGTACGTCGCCAATCACGGCAGCAACAATATCGCGGAGTTCATCATCGGTACCGACGGCCAGCTTTCCTCTGGCCACACCTACACGACCCCCGGCTCTGAGCCCGTCGCCCTTGCCATCAACAACGCCGGCACCCTCCTCTTCGTCCTCGATTTCTACGGTCCCGGATTCACCGACGCCTCTCCCGGTCCCGGTGCGCTCGTCGTCTTTCCCGTCAACTCCGACGGCACTCTCGGTACTCCGGCCTCCTCCGGTGGTCAGCCGTACACCACGTTGCAGTGCTTCCCCACCGGCGTCGCCGTCGCGCCCAACGGCAGCTACGCCTACGTCTCCAACACCAACTCCTTTGTCGTGACCACCTCGCCGCCCAGCACCACAACGCCGCCTCCCACTCCAACCACCTGCCCAACCAGCGGAACCATCTCCGGCTTCTCCGTCAGTTCCTCGGGCGTACTCACCAGCGTTCCCGGCAGCCCGTTCTCAGCCGGCACCACTCCTACCGGTATAGCCATCGATGTAACCAGCCGCTTCCTCTACACCACTGACAGCGTCCAGAACGAGCTCATCGCCTATGGCATCCTCTCCGGAGGCGCTCTCCAGCCGCTGACCAACGGCCCCTTCGCCACTGGCGTTTTCCCCGTCAACCTGGTCGTCGACCCCCGCGACCAATACCTCTACGTCAGCAACTACAATGCCTCCACCATCAGCGCATTCACCATCTCCCAGGCCTCCGGTCAGCCCTCTGCCCTGGCGTCCAACACCTTCGATACGCACGACCCAGGTCCCACCTGCATCCTCGTCGATCCGGCTCTCGGCCGTTACGTCTACGCCTCGCTCTCGCAGTTCAACGCCGTGGCCGCCGCGCAGCTCAATCCCAATACCGGAGAACTCACCAGCGTCCAGAATTCTCCGTACTCGGTCACCGGGACCGCAACCTGCGTCGCCGCCGTCCCGCACGGCAACCATGCCACCCAGTACGTTTCCTCAACCGCCGGCCAATAACCCGCCCATGGATCAAACAGAAAGGCCGCCAGGTTTGGCGGCCTTTCCGTTTCCCAAACTGCTTTTCGCTAATCGCTACTCGCTCGCTTTTGCCTCGCCCCTCGCTCGTGCCACTCGCTTCTTGCTAAACGCTTCTCGCTACTGAACCTTCTCCAGCCTGCCCAGCATCAACTGCTGATCATCCGTCTCGATCACCACCGCCTGCGTTCCATCCACCACATACAGCGTGACGCTGTTGCTTGCCGTGCGCGCTCCAGGCGCGAACCCCGCAAGCTCGCCCGTGAACACGCCGTTCCCGCTCGCTGCGAAGCTCCCGCTGACCGCGAAATCCGCCCCGCCATTGGCGTTGTCCACAAAGCCGGACACCGCATCGCTTTCGTCGCTCGCGCTCGACGTCAACGGACCCTCCACGCCCAGCTCGCCATACAGGCCACTCGGCACATATTCCGTCCCATTCAGGCCATAAGCCCCGCTGAACGATGCCGCCATGAACGTCGTCGCCTGCTGCTCGAAAACCTGACCCGCAAAAATACTGTCGCTGGTGTTCGAAAGCAGCAACCCATTCCCATCGCCGGTCAGATAAACGCGCATCGCGTAATTCGGGCTCGATCCGCTCACCAGATTCGACACCGTCATCCGCCCCGTCGTATCCACCGTCCACGACCCTGACACCGTAATCGGCGCCTGCGTCCCGCCGCCCGACAGATCGTTCCAGTTCAGCGTCCCCGTTACCGTGCCGTTCGCAGCCGGCGTCAGCACCCCGGCAATCTGCAGCGGTCCATGCTCGTCGCTGCCCTGCGCCCCGAAGACATAACTCGTCCCCGCAATCGACGCCGTCGTGAAGTGTCCCGTGCTCGCGCCCTGCCCCAGCGCCGTCCCTCCCAGCACTCCCAGGAAATTCGTAGCATCAACGCCATCCTCCGTCTCGATGAGCCGCATGTGCGTTGCGTCCACGATGTACCCCGCCAGATACACCGGCTGGAGTGATGAGCCCGTTCCCGGATACAGCTTGATCGTCACCCGCCCAAACGCATCCGGCGCGGAAACCGTGCTCGCCCCCACCATATCCTCGCCGCTCAAACCCACCTGCCCGTCCAGAACGTCGAGTTCGCTCCCGCTTCCCGAAATCCCTCCCGCGCTGTCGATGTTCAGCACCCCCCCGATCCACGCATCGTCGCCATACATATCGCCGCCGAACAGCGACAACGCGTATCCGCCCGCCGGCGCCGCCGTGCTCGTCTGCAGATCGAGCGTCCCCGTCGCGGGCATTCCGTCGATCCCCGCCACGAACCCCTGCCCCCCTGCGCGCTGCGTCCCGTCCAGCGTCTCCGGCCCATACGCACCCAGCTGAATCGAAATCTGCAGGTTCCCATCCGGCGTCGTCGCGTAGCTGCCGCCCGTAATCGTCTCCTGCATGGTGTACGCGTAGTTACCGTCGTCATCGGACTCGAGGTAGTTCGCCACATCCTGTTCCCCGCCCGTGATCGCGCCGTTGTTCGCCACCAGCACGCCTGTATAGAAGCTCGCGTTGGGTCCCGGCTGCCCCGCGATCTGGAAAACATACGTCCCGTTCGCCAGCGTCGCCGCCGCTGCCGTGATCGCGATGCTTGTGGTCGCCGACTTCGTCGGATCCGTCACCGACGTCACCGTCACTGCCACGGTCCCGCCCGGTGGAATCGCCGTCGGCGCGGTATACGTCGTCTGCGCTTCGTTGTAGGTCGTCGTCGGATTGAACGACCCGCAGGCCGTCCCTCCGCACGTCACCCCCCACTTCACCTGCGGATTCGCCGACACATCGTTCGTGATCCCCGCGCTCATCGAAAACTGCGCGCCTGCCTCGAGCGATGCCGGCGGCGCAAAGAATGAAACCGCTATCGGAATCGGCGGCACGATCGTGATCTTCGCCGACGTCGACAGGCTCGTATCCGCCACCGACGTCGCTGTCACCGTCACCGTCGATCCCGCCGGAATTGCCGAAGGAGCCATATAGGTCACCGCGCCGCCTTCGGGGCTCGCGCTGAAGGCCCCGCAGGCGTTCGGCGTTCCGCACGTCATCGTGTACGTCACCGCTGCGTTTCCGCTACTGCCGGGACTGATCGGATACGTCGTCGCAGCGAACAGCGTCGCCGCCGCGCTCACCGCCATCGACGTCGGAGGCGGCGCCACCCAGATTACCGCGGTGGGATTCACCTGCGTAGTTATTTGGATTGTGTTGCCCGGCCCCGCGCATCCACTCAAACCAACCACAAGGCCCAAACCAAAGAGAAAAAGACCAGTCCTGCCGCCCAACATTGCGTGCCTCGATCCTGACTTCTTCGGCGGCGCCAATCCAGCCCGCCGACTTCACGATGCACCTGAGAGACGGCCAGCCGGCCTTTCAGGACCCGCAAATTCTCACCCGCTCGGCCCTGGCCGTGCCGATCCTCCTCAGGCGCCGCCCGCCGCAGCCCCTCGATTGGGCCTTTTCCCGATGGCCGCGGCCTGCTCGTGCCATTGTTCCTCGTTCACGCCCATCGCCAGCAGCCACAGCATCGGCAACGCCTCCCCAGCGAGGCCCACGGCTGTGTTGTACGGCGCCAGATGGAGGGCCAGCGGCGGCAACAGATAGAGCAGCCAAACCAATCCGGCAAAGGCCATCAGCACTCCCAGGATGCGAGGCAGAAACGTCGACCGCAGCATCAGGAAGCCAAGCACCACGCAGTAAAATCCATGGAAAACCATGCCGAGGTTCATGCCTCGAGTCTGCAGATGAAGCGCCTCACAGACGAGCCCCGCGAGTCCGAAGAAAACAAACACCCACGAGAGCCTCTTGTTCACCGCCCGAAAAATGCCATACAGCAGCAGCACCACGGCGATATAGCACGACACCGGGACCACCACCGCCGCGAAGAAGCCCAGCCGTCCGCGAAAAATAAACTCAGAGAACACCGCCGTCACGACGCTGACCAGATAGAACGCCCCTGCGATCCTGGCCTGCAAACGTGGCGACATCTCTCCCTTCGTTTCCGTCATCTCCTCACCTCGACTACTCATAGTCCCTTCTCCCTCCGAAATTCTCGCACCACCTCGGCAGGATCGCGATGATCGCCATCCACTGCCTCGTTCATCGCTCGCATCTCCTTCGCGCTGATATCCCCCGCCAGATCCGCCAGTGCATTCGCAATTTGCGGCCACCGCTCCAGCGCCTCCGCTCGAATCAGCGGCACCGCCTGATACGGCGGGAAATAGTGTCGATCGTCCTCGAGCACCGTCAGTCCCAGAGCCTCGATCGGCCCATCCGTCGAATTCGCCGCGATCATGTCTACCTGATGCGCCTCCAGCGCCCGGTACAGCAGCCCCAAATCCATCGTCCGCGGCGGCCCGGCGAATTTCAATCCATACGCCGCGCTCAACCCCGGCAGCCCATCCGGCCGCTGCTCGAATTCGTATCCAACTCCTAAATGCCATTGCGGCGTGTATTGCGCCGCCTCGCTCAGCGTCGTCAGGTGCAGCCGCCGTGCATCGTCCCCGCGAATCACCATCGCAAACGTGTTCTCAAATCCCAGCGAAGGCCCAACCACAATGTGATACTTCGACTGATACAAATTCCGCACCGTCGTCCACACCCGCATCGGATCCCGATCCACCGGCTGCTTCAGGATCGCTGTCAGCGCCGTCCCTGTATATTCCACGTAAGCATCAATCCGCCCCGCCACCATCGCCTGCTGGCAAATGTAACTGCCGGCCAGATAAAACCGCCGATCCACCTTCAGATTCGTCTTCGCCTCGATCTCCTGCGCCAGCAACTCCCCCAGCACCACCTGCTCGGTGAAGTTTTTCGCTCCAATCACTGGCCCATCCGCACGCGGTGGCGAACACCCCGCCAGCAGCACGCACAATGTCACCGCGACCGTGACAAATATCCGTCTCACGCCGCCGTCCCTGGCGCCGGAATCCGGAACCACCGTTCCATCAGCCCCAGCGCTCCATCGCACACCAGCGCCAGCAGCGCCGCCGGAATCGCCCCCGCCAGCACCAGCCGATTATCGACCGACGCCACGCCCCGAAAAATCAGCTCCCCCAGTCCTCCCGCGCCTACTGCCGCCGCAATCGTCGCAATCCCCACGCACGTTACCGTCGCCGTCCGCAGTCCCGCCAAAATAAACGACGCCGCCAGCGGCAGCTCCACTTTGAAGAACCGCTGCGCATCCGTCAGTCCCAGCGCCCGCGCCACTTCGATCAGCGACCGGTCGATTCCCTGAATCCCCGCGTACGTGTTTCTCAGAATGGGCAGCAGCGCATAGGCCGTCAGCGCAATAATCGCCACTCGCGCCGCGCGCTCGCCCAGCCACGGCAGCGGCAGCAAAAATCCAAACATCGCCAGCGATGGAATCGTCTGCAGCACATTCGCCACGCCAATCACCGGCTTCGCCCATCGTGGCCGCCGCGTCAGCCAGACGCCCACCGGCACGGCTATCGCCGTCGCAAACAGCATCGCCGCTCCGGTCAGCCACAAATGCTCCACCGTCAGCTCAGCGATCTCGCCGCCATACTGCGCCAGGAAGCCGCTCATGCTCGCTTCTCCTCGGCGGCACGCTCTTCGCCGCGATGAAACGCCCGCACGTATTCCTCAACCTCCGGCTGCTGCGACCGCAAAAACTCCTCCGGCCCCAGATTCGCCACCAGCTTGCCCGCGCTCAGCAGCACAATCCGATCCCCCAGATACAGCGCCTCGTCCAGATCGTGCGTCACCAGCAGCACCGTCTTCTTCAGCCGCGCCATCAGCCCGCGCATCATGTCCTGCATCTCCGCTCGCGTCAGCGGATCGAGCGCCCCAAACGGCTCATCCATCAGCAGCACGCCAGGCTCCGCCGCCAGCGCCCGCGCCAGCCCCACCCGCTGCCGCTGCCCGCCCGACAGCTGATGCGGATACCGTCCGGCAAACTGCTCCGGTTCCAGTCCCACCGCCCCCAACAGAGCACGACTGCGCCGCACCCGCTCTTCGCGCGGCCGACTCTCCGCCTCCAGCACCAGCGCCACGTCGCGCTCCGCCATCATGTGCGGAAACAGCCCCGTCTCCTGGATCACGTACCCGATACTGCGCCGCAATGCGATCAGATCCGCCTCGCGCACGCTCCTCCCCGACACCAGCACTTCCCCGCTCGTCGGCTCCACCATCCGGTTCACCGTGCGCAGCAGCGTCGTCTTGCCCGACCCGCTCCGCCCCAGCACCGCCGTCGTCGTGCCCTCTTCCACCGCGAGCGAAATCCCGTCCAGCAGCAGCCGTCCCTCGGCCGTAGCAAAGCACACGTTGCGAAACTCGATCGCCACGCTCATCGTCGCATTCAGTGTAGGGGCGAACCCTTCTCTCCGAACCGCCGAATTGCTCCGATGAATCCAAAGAAAAAAGCCCGCGCCAGGCGGGCTCTTCTCTCCGGCCGGTGAAAACTCGGCCGAATCCAGCGATCTGCCTACTTACCCACCACAATCA
Organism: Acidobacterium sp.; assembly: GCA_003131625.1. GTDB lineage: Bacteria > Acidobacteriota > Terriglobia > Terriglobales > Acidobacteriaceae > Palsa-343. The sequence goes on from PKVY01000025.1 coordinate 31,043, forward strand.
CTTCAAAGCTCCCCGGCACAATCGTCGGCCTCGGTCTGGGATTGTCCGGAGTCGCCGCCGGCCGCGGCCCAAACTCCGCCGTCACCAGAAACAAATGCGATCCGTCAGGATCCATAGCCATCGTCCGCGCGCCGCGCTTCGTCGGCAGATCCTCGACCACCGTGTAATGATCCGGGTCGTCTTCGTGGACCACCGTCAGCGTGCCGGCGCCATTCGAGCTGAATGCGAATTGGTCGCCCGGCGAAAACCGAGCCGCGTCCGGACCATCCCCAATCGCCGGCGTCGCGATCACCTTCCCGCTCTCCGCATCCACCACCGCCATCTTCCCGCCGTCGCACACCGCGAACAACCGGTGATGCGCCCGATCGATCGCCAGCCCCGACGGGCTCTCGCAAGGCGCCACCGGCCATGTCGCTGTCACCGTGTGCGTCCTCGCATCGATGCTCACAATCTCGCTCTTGTCCTCGATGTTGTCGTACACAAATCCCTTCCCATCCGCGACCGGAAACTCCGGCTTCCCCGGCAGCGCCACCGTCGCCACCACCGTATTCGTAGCAGTGTCGATGACAGTTGCATCGTGGCTGCGCCCGTTGAACGCCCACACCGTCTTCGTCACCGGCTCAAACACCGCGCCGTCCGGACCCGTCCCCGCCGGAATCGTCTTCTCGATCGTGTTCGTCTGCCGGTTGAACTCCGCTACCTGGTTCGCGCCGCCATCCGTGATATACCCATGCACGCCATCCGACGAGAACACCACACCATGTGTCCCGTGCAGCCCCGTGATATCGGCGACCTGCTTGCCCGCGCTGGTATCGATCACGATCACATGATTGCCGCGCGTCACATACAGCAGCTTCGACTGCGGATCCACGGCCATGTAATCCCATCCGCCATCCCCGCCAATCTTCCACTCCTGCACAACGTGAAACGGGCTGGCCGGAGCACTCTGTCCCCGTGCCGCCCCGCTCATCGCAACCACGCAACCCGCTACAGCGAACCACGCCGCTCCCCGGAAAAATTTCATGATGGACTTTCCCTCCCGCCTGACCAGCAAGCCCAGCCAGACTACTCCGGATTCCTGAATCTTCGCTGAAGACACCCCGGCAGGTTGCACCGGCCCGGATCACTGATCACTGCTCGCCGTTCACTGAATTACCCTGTCGCCGGACCCCTTTGCCCTGCCACCGCATCGAATCCCTGGGTTAAGCTGACAGTTTAAGCTGACAGTTAAGCTGAAAGTTAACCTGAGAGAATGCACGTCCACCCTCAATTGATCCAGCAGCTTGCGGCCCCCGTTGCGGCCTGGCTCGTCTCGCCCACCGCTGCGGCCGAAGAGGCCCTCAACTCCACCTACGTCAAGTTCTCCCTGCTCGCCCTCAGTTCCATCTTCTTCCTCGTCGATCCCTTCGCCGCCATTCCCTCCTTCATCGCCATCACCTCCGGCGTCGATCCCGTTCGTCGCCGCCGCATGGCGCGGAAAGCCGCCCTGACCTGCTTCATCGTCCTCCTCTCCTTTGCTCTGGCAGGACAGTTCATCTTTTCGCTCTTCGGCATCAAGCTCCCCGCCTTCGAGATCGCCGGTGGCCTCATCCTGATGCTCATCGGCATCGACATGATCGAGGCGCGCCGCTCCCCCACTCAGGAATCTCAGGACGAAACCGAGGAAGCTGCCGCCAAAGAAGACGCCGGTATCGTCCCTCTCGGCATTCCCATGCTCGCCGGTCCCGGCGCCATCTCCAGCGTCATGGTGCTCGTCGGCCAGGCCCCGAACCACTGGCAAATGCTGGCCATCCTCGGTTCCATCACCATCACCGCTCTGGTCAGCTACTTCGTCCTCGCCGGTGCCGATCGCATCCGCGTCTTCCTCGGCGAAACCGGCATCCGCGTCCTCGTCCGCATCATGGGACTCCTCCTCGTCGCCCTCGCCATGCAGTTCTTCGTCAACGGCCTCACCGATTTGGGCCTCATCCACCGCCATTGAAGGCTGCAACCAGTGGGTTGGTATCAAACCAGCGCGTTGGGGTCAGGGCACGACTGGCCGCGTCCCGGCGGCTGCAAAAAACCAAAGCCAACCCCAATGCCGAACGGCCAGGTTCACCCCACAGCAAGAAGTAAAATCTCCTGCCATCGCATAGTCAAAGGATTTGATCCCGTTCTTCGCCCGACAGTACCGTCCCTGGAAATCTGCCGGACCTTTTTGGGAAAGCACCTTTTGCGCGAGCTGTTCAGTCCCGCCGCCAAAGCCCACGAAACGAACGACCTTCAGCCCCCGCACCCCAGATTCGATTGCGGGCCGCATCCCTTAGAAATTTCGACAGTTTCGCCCCGTTTTCAACAGCTTGCGGCCCCTCCCGTCCCTCGCGTACCATCAATCCAGTCGCCCTCCGCCCGTCGGTTTGCGATTCGCAGCCAGTCATGGTAAAGTAGACAAGATTGATAGCAGTGGCAGGGCTTCGCGGACGGGTTCTTGTGATCCGGTTGTGAAGAGAGCGAAGCGGATCTGTTCGACACTCGGTGCGCCAGGGGCGCACGGTAAGCCAGACAGAACAATCCATTGCAAGCGGAGTCGAGGGTTTTGCATGCCTCGAAAACTCCTTATGGGCGGTCAGCCGCCCCGCGAGTTGTGCTCGCGAAAGGTCTTTCAAAGTTTGGCGCTTCCCCGAGTTCCTTTCCACACAGAAGGGCCTCGGTAACACGCGAACGGCACGGCAGGGTGTCAGGCAAGTTAATCGCTTCACCTTGACAGGTGCCACCGAGATTGGATAGTCTCGAAAAGTTCGCGCAAAAATGAAGCGCAACAAGTTCGAGGACTCGCAACCGATTGAAAAATCAGTTGCGGCCTTGATCCAAAGCGGTCCGCTCAGGCGGTCAACCGTTAAGGATCTTTGACAATCAGGTAGAACATGCCAGTCGTGAGAATGCGGAAAGATCTGGTTTGATCATTCTCACAATGTAGTGCTTCGCTGCGTTTTCGAGCGCAGGCGAAGCCGGATTCCTCCCCGTAGACCTCCGTCCTCGGGTTGGAATCCTCAGGTTTCAAACGAGAGTTTG
>PKVY01000124.1:0-17393 GCA_003131625.1 Acidobacterium sp.
TTCCCTTCGCCTGAAAAACGGCTTCGGTCAAGATGACGCCACGACCGTGGATCCGGTTGAGGCTTACGCTGCGCCACTACAAGCCACTCTGCTACATTGTTTCGGTATGCCGCAGGTTTCCAGCAAACCTACTCGCAATTTTGCAAGCGACAATAATGCCGGGGTGCATCCGGAAGTTCTGGAAGCGATCGCGCGCGCCAATCAGGGAGACGTAGTCGCTTACGGTGACGACCCCTACACGCGCTCAGCGATCGCGAAGTTCGAAGAACACTTTGGCCCGGACATCGCCGTATTTTTTACTTTCAACGGAACCGGCGCGAACGTCCTCGGATTGCAATCGTTGAACCGCTCCGATCACGCCGTGCTGTGCAGCGAGTTCGCGCACATCTATACCGACGAATGTGGCGCGCCGGAAAAACATACGGGATGCAAACTGATTCCCCTCCCGCATCAGGATGGGAAGATCACGCTCGACTCGGTGCGCCACGCTTTTCACGGCATTGGCGACCAGCATCATGTGCAGGCGCACGTCATTTCCATCACACAATCCACCGAGATGGGGACGGTTTACCAGCCGGAAGAAATTCAATCATTGGCCCAGTTTGCGCACGAGCACGAAATGTTTCTGCACATGGACGGTGCCCGCATCGCCAACGCCGCCGTTTCGCTCGGTCAAACTCTACGCCGGGCCACGGGCGATCTTGGCGTGGACGTGCTCTGCTTCGGTGGAACCAAGAACGGAATCATGGGCGGGGAAGCGGTCGTTTTTTTCAATCCCAAACTGAGAACGGATTTTCTCTACCTGCGCAAGCAAGGGATGCAGCTGGCTTCGAAAATGCGCTTCATCGCCTCGCAATTTGAGGCTCTGCTCACTGACGATCTCTGGCGGCGCAGCGCCGAACATGCCAACCGCATGGCCCGCTTGCTGGAAAAAGAAGTGAGCCGCATTCCAGGTGTAAAAGTTGCATGGAAGGTGGAAGCCAACGGAGTCTTCGCGCAGATTCCGCGCCACTCCATAGAAAAAATCAGGCAGCATTACTTTTTCTACATGTGGATGGAGGAGGAATCGATCGTGCGCTGGATGTGTTCATTCGACACGACGGAGGACGACATCCGCGAATTTGTGAAGGTGGTCGCGAAGGCGGTGAAGGAATGATAAACATTGTCCAACTGGGCTATTAACAATTGCTTTTTCCCCGATTTTTGACTAAATTGGCCCATCCTCAAAACACATAATCGATCAGCCGGATTGCTTTGATCCCAGGAGTCGTTGATGACCCGGAAGTGGTTCAGCATTATTGTCCTAGTTGCCGCGGCGACATTCTTATTGAACGTGTCCAGTTGTGGATATAACCAGCATCTGGTATCGATTCAGGTCGTTCCTCCGGGCGCGACGTTTACCGCAGTTGGGTCGAGCATCATATTTAAGGCGATGGGCACTTACGATCACCCGCCCGAGACCAAAGATATTACCAATATAGTTACGTGGTCGGTCGACTCGCAAAATCTGGTCACAATCACGAACACGAGTCTCGTGACCGCCCTAAGCATCTGCGGCAGCGGAAACCTGACGGCCAGCTACTACGACAGTCCGAACCTTGTCACGGGTTCGGCGCTTCTTACCGGAGATGGTGCGGGCACCGCGGCCTGCAACGAGGCGGTTTTGACCGTCAACATAGCGGGCGCGGGCAGTGTAACTGATTCCACTAGCGTGATTAAATGTCCTGGAACCTGCTCGGCTGATTACCCGCTGGGCAGCACGATCGGGCTGACCGCGACCCCAGGCACCGGGGCCTCGCAGGTGACCTGGACGAACTGCAGTAGCTTTACCGGCGATACCTGCGCAGTCGTGCTCAACTTTAATACTACCGTGACCGCAACCTTCAACTGAGGACGCGCGATTTTTCTATTCGCGCTCAGCCAGCAGTCTGCCCAACGTATCTTTGTGCTTTTCTGCCTTCTTGTTCTTGTGAGGAACCACCTTCCCCGCTGGAGGCGCGCCCATCCGTTCCCGCGCCAGTTCCTTCACGGCCTGCACGGCTTGAAACCGTTTTACTTTTTTCTTGCGCGCCATAGTTCTTTCTCACCCAAGACTCATCTTGCCATAGCTTTGTCCGCAGCAAAACTGCAATAATGATCGTTCGCGGTTGAATCGACCGGCTCGTAGTTGCGAAGGAGCACGCAACCGGTCGACGACCAAGACTAGCGACCGGCGACCGACCATGGAAGAACGCGATTTTTTTGACGAGCGCACCGAGAAGAAACCAGCAACTCTAAATTGTCCCCACTGCCACCAGCCCTCCGAGTATGAAGTCACGTGGGTGGTCCGCACTAAGAAACGCCAGCTCGGCGGACGCGCCGACGAGCGCGACCGCGCCCGCTTTGCCAAGGCCCGCTCCTACATGCTGCGCAAAGATGATCTGATGGCCTGCAAGAACATGCGCTGCCGGAAGCGCTTCGAGATTTCCGGCGTGCAATCGGTAGTTTTCACCGAATAGGCCCGTCGAGGTTCACCCCCTTCGTGCGCCTTCGTGTCCTTAGAGGTTGATGAATCCAGGCTGCCTGAACGGCCAAGTGCTAATTGCCAATTGCTCGTTTATACTGATCGGTTTCGCTGCCGCTTCCGTAGCATTATGAAGGATACAAGGAGTCCCGCTTGAAGATTCTGGTTTGCATGAAGCAGGTGCCGCAGAAGGACGCGCCACTGCGGCTGAACGAGTCGGGAACGTGGATCCGCGACGACGTCTCGTGGGAGACGAACGAACCGGACGCTTACGCGCTGGAAGAGGCGCTGCGCCAGAAGGAAAAGCACGGCGGAGAGGTAGCGGTAATTACGGCGGGACCGGCGCGATCGCAGCAGGTGCTGCGCGAGGCGCTGGCCAAGGGTGCGGATCGGGCGATTCATCTGGAAGACGACCGCTTTGCGCAGATGGATGCGGCGAACACGGCGCGTGCCATTGCGGCGGCGATTGAGGGAGAGGCCTTCGACCTGATCGTGACGGGACTGCAGTCCGACGACTTCGGCGCGGCGCAGACAGGCGTGCTGCTGGCGGAGATTCTGGGGATTCCGCACGCGACGATCATTATCGGGATTGAGAAGACCGACAGCGGATTGAAGCTGAAGCGGGAGCTCGAGGCGGGGCATTATCAGCACATCGAAATGACCATGCCGGCGGTGCTGACGATTCAAAGCGGCATCAATAAGCTGCGGTACGCGACGCTGATCGGCATCAAACAGGCGAAGACGAAGCCGATGCGGAAAGTGGCGTGGGCGGAGGTCGAGGGCAAGCTCTCAAAGCACGTGCAGAAAATCGAAAAGCTGTATGTGCCGGGAAGCCAGAAGAAGACGCGCAAGATTGACGCGCCGGCGGGCGAAGCGGCGAAGCAGCTCGTGGAGTATCTGAGGAACGAGGCGCGGGTGTTGTAACAGCCTGTAGCCAGTAGCGGGTAGCTGGCGCAGATATAATGGAGCGCAGAAAAACGAAGGAGAGAGAAGCGACGATGCCCAACATGAACCTCCCAGCGGAAGAACGGAACCTGAATCCGGCGCAGGTGGAGAGCCTGGATAAGCGGCGGCAATGGGGACTGGTTTTCCAGGTGCTCTCAGGACAGTTCGCGTTCTTCGCGGTGCTGCTGCTGGTGTGGACGGGGCAGGATCTGCAGTACTCGCCTGGCTGGGTGCATCCGATGTTCTACTACAACGTGCTGACGGGCGTGGTGGCCGTGGTGTTCGGAATTTACGGAACGTACCTGCGGCGGGGACGGGTTCACGAGTACTGAAGGACAGGGATTAGAGTTTAGGGATTAGGGATTAGCCTGCTGCGTCGCCGGGAACGCGGTTCGAGAATCCCGGATAGTGAAGCAGGCGCAAATTCTTCGAAGGGATTGAGGGGAGCTTCGGCTCCCCTGACGTGTGTATGGCGGACATGATTCTGGTGGTGGCGGAGCAGAGGGAAGGGAAGCTGAACCGCGTCTCGTTCGAAACCATCGCGGCGGCACAGGCCATCGCGAAGGAAACCGGCTGGGTGGTGGAGGTGGTGCTGCCGGGCAGCGGCGTCGCGGCCCTGGCGCAGGAACTCGCCGGCAAGGCGATCGCGAAGGTCTATGAGCTGGATGGTGCTGCGCTGGCCGCGTACACGTCCGACGCGTACGTGTATGCGCTGAAGGCATTCATTGAGGAGAAGCAGCCGAAGCTGGTGCTGTTTCCGCACACGTATCAGGTGCGGGATTTTGCGCCGCGGCTGGCGCTGGCGCTGGATCGGACGCTGATTTCGGACGCGACCGGGTACAAATACGAGGGCGGCGCACTCCGGTTCACGCGACAGATGTTTCAGGGGAAGTTTGCGGCGGATGTGTCGTTTGGTGGCGATGCGCCGTGGATGGCGACGATCCAGATCGGGGCGTTTCGCGGGGATCAGGCTGCAGCGGGGTCATCTGCGGTTGAAAATGTAACCGCGGTGGTGGCTAATACGCCGGCGCGCGTGGTTCCGCATGAGGTGTTTCAGGAAGCGAAGCAGACGGTCAATCTGTCGCAGGCGGAAGTCATCGTCGCGGTGGGGCGCGGGATCAAAGAGCAGAAGAATATGCTGCTGGCGGAAAACCTGGCGGCGGCGCTGGGCGGGGAAGTGGCGGCGTCGCGTCCGATCTGCGACAACGGATGGCTGCCGCTGGAGCGGCAGATTGGGAGCTCGGGCCAGACGGTTGCGCCCAAGCTGTACATCGCGCTCGGCGTGAGCGGAGCGATCCAGCACATCGTGGGCATGAAGGGCGCGCGGACGATTGTGGCGATTAATAAGGATCCGGAAGCGCCGATTTTCGAGATCGCCGATGTGGGCGTCGTGGGCGATTTATTCCAGATTGTGCCGGCGCTGACGGAAGAGATCAAGAAGGCTAAGGGCAGCCAGTAGCCTGTAGCTGGTAGCCAGTAGCTGGGCGGCTCGCGCAATCCGGGCTCAGAATCGAAACCCGAGTAACCCGCAAATGCATCTTTTCGACTGTTAAGATAGTCGGTCTCCTATGACTGTTTTTCGTAAACCAATCGAGGGAATTGAGCGGCCGCGGATGGAAGCGGACGTGGTGATCGTGGGCGGCGGGCCGGCGGGCATGGCGTGCGCGTTGCGGCTGGCGCAGCTGATCGACGAGCACAATGCTTCGGGCGTCGACGAGATGCTCTCGAAGGAAAACATCTACGTGCTGGAGAAGTCGCGCGAGGTGGGGCAGCACTGTTTGTCGGGTGGGCTGCTCGATCCGCGGTCGATGAAGGAACTGCTGCCGGGTTTCGAGAAGGAAGCGCCGCTCGATGCCGAGGTCACGAAGGAGTCCGTGTGGTTTCTGACGAAGGGCGGGCAGTATAAGGCTCCCATTGTGCCGCCGCCGCTGCGGGATCACGGCAACTACGTCGTCTCGCTGAATAAGTTTGCAAAGTGGATGGGGCAGAAGGTGGAAGAAGCGGGGATCACGGTATTCACCGGGTTTGCCGGATCGGAATTGTTGTGGGCGGACGAGAGCAGGGACGCTGAAACCGCGTGCGTGCAAGGCGTGATCACCGACGACAAGGGAGTGGACAAGGAGGGACAGCCGAAGGGAAATTTTGAGCCGGGATATGAGTTGCGGGCGAAGGTCACGATTTTGGCGGAGGGAACGCGGGGCAGCCTTGCGAAGGAGCTGATCGGCAAGCTGGGCCTTGAAGATCCGGAGCACGCGCAGACCTACGGCGTGGGCATCAAGGAGCTGTGGGAGATTCCTGCCGGGCGCGTGGCGAAGGGCGAGGTGATCTACACGCTCGGGTATCCGCTGACGAGCCGGGAGTACGGCGGGGCGTGGATTTACGGGATCACGGACACGCTGGCGTCCGTGGGATACGTGACGGGGCTGGATTATCAGGATCCGCGGATTGACCCGCATCATGTGTTTCAGAGTTTCAAGGAACACAAATTCGCGCGGCGGATTCTGGAGGGCGGGAAGATGATCCGGTACGGCGCGAAGAGCCTGCCGTACGGCGGATGGCTGACGATGCCGCGGGTTTATGGGAATGGATGGATGTTGCTGGGGGACTCGGCGAGTTTTTTGAATTCGCAGCGGCTGAAGGGGATTCATCTGGCGATCAAGAGCGGGATGCTGGCGGCGGAAGCGGCGTTCGATGCGCTGCTGTCGGGCAACAGCTCGGCCGACACGCTGAGCGAATATAAGGCGGCTGTCGACAGGAGCTGGATTCGCGAGGAATTGTGGCCGGTGCGGAATTTTCATCAGGGATTTGAGCACGGGCGGCTGGAAGGCTTCGTGAAGGCGGGCATCCAGCAGGTGATGCGCGGCGGGAATCTGGGGCCGGATGCGAAGAATCATGCGGGCTACGAGCAGATGCGGCAGCTGGACACACTGGGTCCCGCGGACGCGGACCGGGCGGCGATGGTCGGGAATGCGAAGGGCGATGGCAAGCTGACGTTCGATCGCCTGACGGATGTGTTTCACTCAGGAACGCGGCACGATGAGGATCAGCCGGTGCACCTGGTGGTGCAGGACCTGAATATCTGCAGCGATCGCTGCACGAAGGAATTTGGGAATCCCTGCCAGTATTTTTGCCCGGCGGCGGTGTACGAGATGGTGGACAGCGCGCAGCAGGACGGCGCAGGCGGTTCGGCGAAGGAGCTGCGGATCAATTTCACTAACTGCGTTCATTGCAAGACGTGCGACATCATGGACCCGTACCAGATCATCACGTGGGTTCCACCGGAAGGCGGCGGTGGGCCGAACTACGACGGGATGTAAGGGCGGTTAAGAGAAGGGCGGTCCGCTTGCGACGGGCGGGATCGTCGTGAGATCGTGAGATAGTGACAGCGGATTCAACAGAACTCCGCTTCGGATCTGATTTCTGGTACTTCCCGGAGGGGTTTCCCGTTCGTTCTCAGCGTCTCTGCTGGGACGCCCGCAGATCTGCAAATTCCGGCGAGCCGGGTGCACGATTCGCCCAGGCTGGCGTAGGGGCTTTCCGGGAACGGAGGGCGGGAAGTGAGTTTCGCTTGACTGCAAAGACGTTACGGTGCCCGGGTTGCCATGACGACAGTGGGCTGCGGCGGTCGCGGCCGCGCTGGTTTGACTTACCGTTACGTCTGTTGGGCATGCGGGCCTATCGATGCCTGATGTGCGACGCGCGCTTTCACGCCTGGAAGCATCCACCGGTGACGCCCGCAGAGTAGCCTCCAGTCAGCGAGCTGAAGCTGACGGGTGCACAGCGCATCGAATACAGTAGAAGGTCATGGCGACTGTGCTTGACTCCATCCAGAGGGCCGCCGCAGGCAAGGCCGAGCGGCTGATCGATCCGCACGGGCGGGCGATCGCCGATCTGCGCATTTCCGTCACGGATCGGTGCAACTACAAATGCGTTTATTGCCGGACGGGCAACGAAGGCGCGGCCTATGCGGAGCTTCCGATCGAGGATTACCTGCGCATGGCGCGGGTGTTCGTGGGGTTGGGCATCGAGAAGATTCGCCTGACGGGCGGCGAGCCGCTGCTGCGCCGGGGATTGACGGATCTGTTGCGGCAGTTAAGCCGGCTTCGGACGCTGGATGGGTCGGCGCCGGATCTGGCGCTGACCACCAATGGACATCTTCTGGAGGAAATGGCGGAGTCGCTGCGTGACGCCGGTCTCAGCCGCATCACGGTGAGCATGGACGCGGTGGATGCGGAACGATTCGCGCGCATCACCCGGGTGCCGGGCAGCTACGAACGGGTGCTGAAGGGGGTTCGGGCGGCGAAGCGCGCGGGCCTTGCGCCGGTGAAGGTGAACTGCGTACTGCTGCGCGGGTTCAATGAGGATCAGATCGTGCCGTTCGCGCGGTTCTCGCGCGAAGAGGGCGTGATTGTGCGGTTTATCGAGTTCATGCCGCTTGGAGAGGACCGGTTGTGGACGCCGGAGTCGGTGGTACCGCTGCGGGAAATTGAGGAAGCGCTGCGGAGCTTTCGGCCGATCGTGCGGATGGCGCCGAATGCGGCGAGCGAGACGGCAGTGCGGTACACCTTCGACGACGGCGTGGGAGAAATTGGAATCATCGCGCCCGTTACCCAGGCTTTCTGCGGACACTGCAGCCGCGTGCGGCTGACGTCGGACGGGAAGATTCGGACCTGTCTGTTTTCGCAAAGCGATCACGACCTGTATGGCGTGATGCAGCGCGGAGGCAGCGATGAGGAGATGGTGCGGTTCATCCGGCGGACGATCGAGCAGAAGGAAGCGCGGCATCACATTGGCGAGCCGGGGTTCCTGAAGCCCTCACGCAGCATGGTGCACATCGGGGGCTGAGGGCAGCGTTCAGCGTACAGCGTTCAGTAAAACCGGCGGCTTGGGCCCGGCACCGGCGTGATGAAGCCCACTCAAGCCAAAAGAAGGCTTGAATGGGCCACCCGTGCAGTGTTCACCAGTCCCTATAATGGACGGCGAACCATGCCATCCAGGAAAACTCGCTCCATTCGCAAAGCTCCACTTGATTTCATTCGCTTTGTTGTGCCGGGAATTGTGCTCCTGGGCGCGTTGAGCGCGCTGACGGTGCGTCCGGCCGCCGAAAATCAAAATACGACGGAAGCCGCGCGGCTGAATGGGATCGGCGTGGCGCTGATGAATCAGCAGCTGACGGAGAAGGCGGCGGCGAAGTTCGCGGAGGCGCACGCGGCCGATCCGAAGTCGGCGATTCCGATGCTGAACGAGGGGATTGCGTTGCTGTATTTGCAGAAACTGCCGGAGGCGGAGAAAGCGTTACGGGAGGCGGCGACGATGGCGCCGGACAATCCGCGGACCTGGTACAACCTGGGGCTGACGGAGATGGATGAGGCGAATCCGAAGGACGCGATCGAGGATATGCGGAAGGTGCTGACGATCGATCCGAACGACGCGGACGCGCATTATTTTGTGGGATCGCTGGACATGACGCTCGGCGACCCCAACGGTGCGATTGTGGAGTTTCAGGCGGCGCTGAAGCTGCAGCCGCGGCATGCGTCGGCGGAGTTCGGGTTGGCGCGGGCGCTGCAGCGCACGGGGCGAACGGATGAGGCGCACGAGCACCTGAAGATTTTCCAGCACTACACCCAGGCGAAAATTTCGTCGCCGCTGAGCGTGGGGTACGGCGAGCGCGGGCATTACTCGACGATGGAGGAGATGGCTTTGCCGCTGGCGGCGGTGGGGCCGATGATTCCGGTGCGGTTTGAGGCGAAGGGGTTGCCGGGTGAGAACTGGGATCTTGCTGGCGGGTCGATCCATGGGGATCTGCTGCATCTGCCGCGGCTGGGCGAAGCCGGCGCGTGCGTCATCGATCTGGAGGGTCCTGGGTCGCAGGACCTGGTGGTGATGAGCGGCAGCGAGCATGCAATCCGGGCGTATCGGAATCTGAGGGATGGCTCGTATGAGGAGCTGCCGGTGAAACAGACGGGCCTCAATGCGAAAGGTCCGGGTGTCGCGTGCGCGGTGGGGGATTTTGATAACGACGGATTGCCGGACTTGGCGGTGGCGCTTAGCGATCGGGTTGTGCTGTATCGGAACCTGGGCGCTGGGAGGTTCGAGGATGTGACGGCGCAGGTGGGGATCGCGCAGATGAATCGGCCAAACGGGCTGACATTCGTGGATTTCGATCACGACGGAGACCTGGACCTGTTCGTGACGGGGTCGCCGGTAGCTGGGAAGGGCGGTCCCAGTGTGATGTGGCGGAACAACGGAAACTCGACGTTCACCGAGTGGACGGGGCCGACGGGACTGGCGGGCGGTGGCAGCACGACGCAGGCAATTCTTTCGGACATCAACAATGATCGGGCGGTCGATCTGGTGGTGACGGGAGACAAGGGTGCGCCAACGGTCTATCTGAACCAGCGGGAGGGTGCGTTTAAGCCGATGCCCTTGTACGAGGATTCAACTCTGCCGCCGACGCGCGGGGTCGCGGTTTTCGACTTCGACAAGGACGGATGGATGGATGTTGCGGTGACGCACGCCGGCGCGCCGGGATTGACGCTGTGGCGAAATGTGGAGGGGAAACGATTTGAGCGAGTGCCGCTGCCGCTGCCGCCGGGCGTAACGGGCGGGTGGGGCGTGACGCCGATCGATTTCGATAACGACGGATGGATCGACTTGGCGGCGGTGCTGGAAGTTGGCAGCCGCAATGAGCTGCATGTGTTTCGGAACCTCGGCGCGAAGGGGTTTGAAGACGTAAGCGCGGCGCTGGGGCTGGACAAGATTGAGTTGCACGAGCCGCGGTCGGTGATTGCGGCGGACGTGGATGGCGATGGAGCGGCGGACCTGATCGTGACGCAATGGGGCGGGCCACCGATGGTGCTGAAGAACGTGGGCGGGAATAAGAATCATTCGCTGCGCATCGCGCTCGCCGGCCTGGCGGACAACAAGACGGCAATTGGAACCAAAGTGGAGGTTTTCGCCGGCGGGCAATGGCAGAAGTTCGAGGTCGCGGGCGGCGGGGGGTATTTGAGCCAGGGTGCCACGGAAATAACTGCCGGGCTGGGGCAGACCGAGCATGTGGATGTGGTGCGGCTGCTGTGGCCGACCGGGGTTCCGCAGGACGAGATCGACATTGACGCGAGCAAAACCGGGCATGGGCAGCTCGCGCTGAAGGAGCTGGATCGGCGGGGCAGCTCGTGTCCGACGCTGTTTGCGTGGGATGGGAAGCAGTACCAGTTCGTGTCGGACGTGATTGGCGCGGCGGTGGTGGGACACTGGGTTTCGCCGACGGCGACGAACCAGAACGATCCTGACGAGTGGATCAAGGTGGATGGGGACAAGCTGCAGGCGCGGAACGGGCTGCTGAGTTTGCGGTTCGGCGAGCCGATGGAGGAGGTCAACTTCATCGACCAGCTGCGGCTGGTGGCGGTCGATCATCCGGCGGGGACCGAGGTTTATCCAGACGAGAGATTTTTGAGCGAGCCGCCGTTTGCGTCGGGCAAGATGGTTGCGGTTGCGGCGCCGCGTCCGGTTGCGGGGGCGTGGGACAACGACGGGCGCGATGTGCGGGAGCTGCTGGCAGACAGGGATCATCGATATTTGCGGGACTTTACGAATCTGAGCTATGCGGGGTTTGCGAATCTGCACACGTTGACGCTCGATGTAGGGGCGTGGTCGGCGGAGAGGCCGCTGCGGTTGCTGATGGATGGGTATATCGAGTACTTCAGCGCCAGCTCGATGTATGCGGCGTGGCAGGCGGGGTTGCAGCCGATTCCGCCGCGTGTGGAAGCGCAGATGCCGGACGGCCGCTGGAAGCGGATCGTAGAGGATATGGGATTTCCGGCGGGCCTGCCGCGGACCATTGTCGTGGATTTGACCGGCAAGCTGCCGGCGGGGGCGCGGAAGATTCGGATCACGACGAACCTGCAGATCTATTGGGACCGGGTGCGGGTGGACAACGGGCCGGAGGTCGCGTTGGACGTGCGTCAAACAGAAGTTCCGCTGGCGATGGCGCACCTGGCGTTTCGTGGGTATCCGCAGCAGATTGAGGGCGCGACGCCGGGCGAGCTGACCTACGACTATCAGCGCATCAGCGAAACCGGGCCGTTCCTGTGGGCGCGTGGCGTATACACGCGCTATGGCGATGTGGCGCCGCTGCTGAAGAGCATCGACAACCGGTACGTGATTTTCGGGACGGGCGAGGAGATCGATGCGGAGTTCGGCGCGGGCGAGTTGCCGGCGCTGCCTGCGGGATGGAAGCGGGACTACTTCTTCTACGCGAACGGCTTTGTGAAGGATATGGACTGGTGGGAGGCGTCGCCGTTTACGGTGGCACAGATGCCGTTCCACGGGATGAGGCGGTATCCCTATCCGGCCAACGAGCATTATCCGGAGACGCCGGGCGCCGATCGCTACCGGCTGCAGTGGAACGACCGGTTCGAATCGGGCAATCGCGAGCAGAAGTGGGATTTCGATTACAGGCCCGCGGCGGAGAAGCCTATTCAGTGATCAGTCGTCAGCGATCAGTGATCAGAGATCAGAGACCAGTGATCAGATCGGGCGGAACTCCCCGGCGCCCGCGCACTGCTACCCCTCTTTGTAGCTGCGCTGGTAGGTCTGGGTGATGCGATCGTGCCAGCCGAGAGCGTCCTCATCGAAAACGGCCCAGAGAAAGCCCAGCCCCAGCGGCAGCGCGGAGAGCAGCAGGGCGGCAATGCGGCCGCGCAGAACGGGCCGGCTGGGAGTCTCGTCGCCGAAGGTGCAGAGGGCGATTTTGGCGTAGCGCATGCCGGGGGTCGCGTCAGTGAGGCTGAAAAAGAGCAGCTGGTACATCAGCCACATCGCGAAAAGAGTCACGCCGGCGACGATGAGAGCGGCGCGCCCGGAAGGCAGGCTCGTCGAGCAGATGGCGAAGACCAGCGCGAAGAGGAGAAACGCCGCGAGGGTGAACGCGCAGTCGACCAGAGCGGCCAGGGCGCGGTCTTCCAGAGAGGCGACGTGCAGGCGAGGGCCGTCGGGGAGAGACGAAGATTGCTTTGACTCGCGCATGGGGATACCGGTGTCCAGGTGGATGGAGCGCCATTCGGGCGCAGTTTCCGCGGACGCATCAAGCGCCGACGCAGCGGATCCAGTTTCGTCTTCGGGAATCCGGAGCTGGGCGTCTCCCGTTGGTGAGTGTGACACGGGCTGTCCCGCCTCGGCAAACGCCGACTGCGGACTCGCGGCGCTTCCGGCTGCGTAGGCGCCGAGGTCGTAGCGCAGGGGTCCTTCGGCCAGGCGGGGCCGGGCTTTCTGTGGGGCGATCAGTTCCCGGGGACGCGTGATGACACTGGCGGGCAACGGCTGTGCGGGTTCGACGAGGGCTGCTTCGAGAGGGTCGATGAAATCGGTGATTGGAGGCGTCGCCGCAGCTTCGGCGCGAGCCTGCGCGGGCGTGAAGCGCGGCGCGGGAAGGGAATCGCTGGCGACGGAATAGCGGAGAAGGCCGGGCTGGTACGCTTCTGTGACGGGCGCGGCGAGCGTGGGTTCGGATTGCGCTGGATCGTTCGTAGTGATGGGCTTACCTGGCTCGGCGTCGCTTGCGGACGACGCTCCGGCAAACCTCTCATCGGCGGCAGTTTTCGCCGCCGCAGCCTGGGCTTCGAGCATTTCGCGGTAGGAGGGAAGGCGTGCGTATCGTTCCGCGACGCGCGCGGCCACCGAGGCCGGTGATAGGAGATCCTCCATCCCGGGCAGCGCGGGCTGATTGGCCGGCACACGGGTGGTTCGGTTGCGATGGGCGCGCACGCGAGCGGTCACTTCGCTTTTCCAAAGTGAAGTTGAAAGCTCGGGATTTCCGCGCGCCACTTCATGCGGCGAGGGCGAAGGCGGATTGGGAATAAAGCCGGTCAACTAATCCTCTTCCTGCATTCTGCCAGCATCGGCTGCGAAACTACGCGAGCGGAAGCGCGTCTGTGTGCTTATCAAGGCAGAAACCGGAATCGGAAAACAAGGGTGCAGGGAATTGCTCTGTGGCCTGGAGAGGCATAAGGGAATCCGTCGCATGTTCCACGGTGCACGCACCGGGGAGCCTCCCGTGAGCACTTCCGCGCCGGAACGCCGGCATCCCGCTTTGTTATGCTGGAGTTGCCGCGCGCGATGAGAACCCGCCTGTTTTGGTGTATCACGCTGTATCTGCTGTTGCATCCGCGGCTTTGGGCGCAGACCGTAACCACGCAGNNGAACCCCGCCACGACGGCAGCCCGGGTGAGCGTCGACGATCTGCCCGACGATCCCAGTCTGCAAAGCAGCCTTCCTGAGGCGCGCGTTGTGCCGCAGACGCCGCAGGGCGAGCCCGTCAAGCTTGTCTACAAGTATCAGAAGCGCGAGTCGCTGCCGCATGCGAATCTCTATACCCTGGATGGCGATGTGGTGATTTACTACCGCAACTACATCGTCCATGCGGACCATGCGACGTACAACGACGGAACCAGCGAGATCGACGCGCGCGGGCACATGATGATCGACGGCGGTCCCGACGATGAGCATTTCCTGGCGGACCACGGCACGGTCGATGTGGATGCGGATACAGGCGATTTCTTCGACGTGGAAGGCACGCTCGGCGTGGAGCGCAATCCGCGCGGACGCATGGTTTTCACTTCGCTGAATCCGTTTGCGCTGACGGGCCGCGAAGTGCTGCAGCTGGGGCAGGGGAAATACCGGGTCATCCACGGCACGATGACCTCGTGCCGGCTGCCCAAGCCGGACTGGCGGATTTTGTCGCACATGATCGAGTTGAACAATGGGGTGGCGAAGACCAGCAACGGGTTCTTTGAAATGTTTGGCGTGCCTTTGTTTTATCTGCCGTTTGTGACGCATCCGGTGAACGAACAGCGGGAGTCAGGAATCCTGTTGCCGTATTTCGGCAACAACACGACGAAGGGAATGGTGGTCGGGGAGGGTTTCTACCTGACGCTGGGACGCAGCGCCGATCTGACCATGGCGACGCAATACTGGTCGAAGCGCGGGTTCGCGCCAAATGGGATCTTCCGTTACCGGGGGCTGGGCGAGAACTTCGCGAACGTCCATTTCCACAGTTTGCTGGATCATGGTCTTCTGGAGCCGAATGGAACGCGTGTGAATCAGGGCGGCGTCGATCTTGCCGGAGATACCCGCTACGATTTTTCACCGCACACCACGGGAATCGTCGACGCGGAATACCTGAGTTCTTATGTGTACCGGCTGGTATTCGAGGACGATTACGCGATCGCGATCAACTCCGAGGTGAAGTCGCAGATGTTCCTGACGCATGAGAATCACGACATCTGGGAGAGTCTGCGCGTGAACCGGTATCAGGACTTTCAGAGCTCGTCCCTGCCGGGCGATGAAGTGAGGATTCTTCACCTGCCGGAGATCGATGTGGAAGCGGCGGATCGGCGGCTGGGCGGGCCGGAGAGTGTTTCACCGGTGTGGTGGGGGTTGAGCGGATCGGCGGGGGCGCTGTCGCGCTACGACTTTCCGAGCTTCCGGACCTCGGCGGAGGTGCCGCGCGTGGATATTTATCCGCGTTTGTCGATGCCGCTGCACTTCGATGGCTGGACATTCCGGCCGGAGGCGGCCGTGCGCGCGACGTGGTATGGGAAGAGCCAGTTCCCGGCGGGCCTTGAGCAGATCCCCGTGGTGCGCGGCGCAGGCACATCGCGGACCGATGTGGAGACCGGGTTCGATTTTCGACCGCCGGCGCTGGAGCGGGATTTTTCCGCGCCCTGGCTGGAGCATCTGCTGGGCGGCGATGTGCGCCACACGATTGAGCCGGACGTGAGTTACCGCTACGTGACCGGGATCAATAATTTCCAGCAGATTCTCCGTTTCGACGAGACTGACGTGGCCAGCAATACGAACGAGCTGGAGTACGGATTGACGCAGCGGTTGTTTTTGCGGAATCTCCCAGCCCATCCATGCAAGGGGGATGAGGCGCTCACACCCCAGCCCGCCAACACCGGGCGCGCTGGGGACCCCGGGCTCGGGCCGAATACGATGTGTGGCGGGGGGACGCGCGACTGGATCACGTGGCGGGTTGCGCAGAAATACTATTTCGAGCCGGATTTCGATCACGCGATCACGCGGGGCACGCCGAACCCCCTGGAGACGACGCTCGATTTTACGGGCATCGATTTCCTGACCGAGGATCGTCACAACACGCCGGTGATTTCGCGACTGCGGATGCGCACCTCAACCGCGACCGACGTGGAGTGGGATCTGGATTACGACGCGAAGGAGGGGAAGATCACCTCCAGCAACCTATTTGCGGCGTATCAGCATGGGTTTTACCGTTTCCAGTTCGGCGATTCGTATGTGAACGTGCCGCTGGGGACGACGCCGCTCAGCACGACGCCGTCGTCGCCGTCGTCGCCGTCGAGCCCGCGGACGAGGTCGCGCGGTGGCTCTTTCGACAGGATCGCGACGCCGTTATAGGCGCGCTGGCCGAGCGCCTCGACCTTGTAGCCGAGCGTCGCCACTTCGAGCCGTGGGAAATCGTCGGCGAGGCACTTGATCTCCTGCAGGCACAGCACGTCGGGCTTCGCCTCGTCGAGCCAGGCGAGAACATGCGCCAGCCGTGCCTTCACCGAATTGACGTTCCAGGTGGCGATGCGCATCACTCGCCAGCGTCGCGGATGGGCCGGGCCAGCGCAATGAGGCGCTGGTAGTGCGTGAGGCGTACGAGCCTGCGCGGCTCGAGCGACGGGCCGGCCAAGGGCGTCCACCCGGTCACGCGAGTCGGCCCCGTGGCCCTCTAGCTGCTATGGCGCGTAGGAACCGGGAGGACTCGCGCATGTGGACCAGTCGCTGTAGCCCGTGAAACTCGACCCGGTAGCAGGGTCGCTGTCCGGATTGGGACTGGTATTGCCACACGTGACCCAGCCGGCGACTTGCCAGACACTGTCTGTCGCTTGCACGTACTGCGGGGGCGGGTCGACCAACAACCGCGGATCGTACTGCAGCTTAAGGTTGTATCCGGTCACGATGCTGCTACCCGAGAAGGTGCCGTATTGTCCAGCGTTGTTTACCGCGTCCGATCCGTTGAAGTAGATGTTGCCGTTGTTTCCGCCTTCCTTCCAGTTCTGGGCCTCGAAAAAGCCGGAGAGGGCTGCGGTCGCGCCATCGATGATGGGGTTCTCGATGTCGCAGTAAGTCGGGATGATGTTGTCCCAGGTGACTGACGACAGTGGCATGTCGTTGTCATCGGTGCAGTTGCTCACACCGAGCGGGCGAGAGAGCCAGATCGAGTGGTCGGCTATGAGCCCCACGACCGTGATGGATGACGAACAGTTTGCAATGTTCGTCTGGTATGACCCACCGGCGTTCACCGCGCAGTCGTAGACGAGACTGCGGGAGAGCACGATGTTGTTGGCAGAACCGAGTGTTACCTGTCCGCCCACAGCCCCTCCGATGATCAAGTCTGCCTCGTTGCATGTCGTCGGGCCGATACTGGATCCCGGGCTGATCCACGGGTCGATGCAACCGGCGGCGGTCGAATCGCTCTCCGCTGTCGGGACTGTGCTCCAGAAATTGGGATCAGTCGTGGCCCCGGGCAGGGCCTGCACCCAGATGACTTCCGGCTTGGCAAGCGAGACCTGGGCGAAGTTCCCGGTCGAGGCGACTTGGCCCACAGCGCAGACGCCGGCTTGGGCGACGGCGCAGACCTGAGTATTCGTCGCCACTCCACCGGCGTTCGTCGTGCACACTGTCCCGCCGCAGAGATCACCTGGGCCGTTTGCGGTGGCGTCTATCGCACCGCAAGCGGCGCCCCCCGAGGCGTACGTGTCCTTCGTAAGAGGGCTCCAAACGTCCATCGTCTCGCTCGCAGTTGAGGCGTTCCAGTAGAAGCGGATCATCGTCGGTCCTGTGTAGACACAGCCGGGGAACTTGTTTTGCTCGATGTCGGGCGCGAGCGAGTCTTCGACTGGGGGAAGGCTCTGTTGGAGGT
>PKVY01000124.1:17417-17586 GCA_003131625.1 Acidobacterium sp.
TGAACGAGGAGGAGATGGCGGTCTGCAACGAGGGGGACCCGGTGAAGGACGGAGTGCCGCACGTGGTCAGCTCGTCCGCGCTGTAGACGGGACCATTGAAGGTGTTGGGGCTGATGTAGTAGTTCTCGTTGCAGGCACTCTGATCTCCGCTCGCGCGGCCGCTCGTCGG
>PKVY01000124.1:17631-17848 GCA_003131625.1 Acidobacterium sp.
ATGAAGGTGTTCGGCGAACTAGCGTCATACTGGCAGAGCGCAGCCGCGTAAGACTCGACCGGGTATCCCGTGAACCCTGCCGGCGGCGTGGTCGCCGTCGCTTCGTCATACTCATCGCTGTTTTTGATGAACGTGCAACTCTGAGAACAGCCCGAGGCGTAGGTGTTCTCCCACTGGTCGAAGTCTCCCGCCCCGGGCTGCTCGAAGTTCGAATAGT
>PKVY01000102.1 GCA_003131625.1 Acidobacterium sp.
TCGCTCGCCGCCGTCGTCCCCCCCAAAACCGCCGAGCAAATCCACGCCCACTTCCACGCAGCCGAAGCCCCGCCCAATCCCCTCCCGGTCCTGAACGAATCCCGCTAGCCGCTAGGTCCGTGCGCACTCTTGCTTTTTTGACTGTCATTCTGAGCGCAGCGAAGGACCTTGCGGTTGTTTTTTGGCTGTCATCCTGAGCGGCGGCGCAGCCGCAGCGAAGGATCTGCGGTTGTTTTGCGGTCCATCCAGGCCTGCTCCTTATTCCCTGTCGCCTGCATTTCCGATCCTGCGCAGCAGGATGACGGTAGAAGCGCCGGGTTTTGACCCGGCGAAAACAGCGCCCTCCCGCAGCGGCCTTCAGGCCGGAGCTTCCCATCAGGCACTCGCCGGGTGCCCCACATCTGCCCGCTGTTACCAGGTGTGTGGGAGACCACCAATCCATCCCCGCGACCGTCCGCCTGCACTCCGCGTCCACTCCACCGCGATGAGCTTTTGTATCAGGGCACGACTTCAGTCGTGCCGTAGACGCCGCAAAAGGATGAGGGCTTTAGCCCCTGAGGCTTTGTCTCACGGCTGGAGGCGACTTTTTCCGCTTCTCAATCGAAAATCAACATCCTGATCCTGCGCAGCAGGATGGCGGCGAAAGCGCCGGGGTTTAACCCGGCGAAAAGATCGCCCTCCCGCAGCGGCCTTCAGGCACGGATCCTCGTGATCAGAGCGCTCAACAGGTTGAGAACCCCTCATCCAGGGACTCGGGCATTGCTGATATGACCCATCATATGTAAGTTAACAACTACTTCTGCTGAGGAACTAGTGCTGAAGCCGGAACTGGAGCAGATGCTGGTGCTGCTACGGGAGCAGGCGTTCCGCCGCAGAGTTGGGCTTCAACGTCCGGTTTCAGCTTGCCGGTACCACAAAGAGTGTTGGCGATCTTCTGCGTATTGCTTCCATCGCCGGCTCCAAAAGGCGTGAAGTCTCCGATCGTTTCATATTCGTGATCGGAACTATCCGGATCAGGAAAATAGAACGTACAGCGAACCGCTTCGTTGGGATGTTTCTTGCTCGCCTTCGCACACTCCGAAGCGAACAGAACCTTGGTACCGGGTTGGACGTTATCCAGAAACCACTTGTTGTGGTAGGTCTTCGCAGGGTTGTAGGCGTTCGAACCCATTGCCGATAGAATCGTCAAACCCTTGTTGATAGGAGCCTCTACGCGGTAATCCCCGGCGTCGGTATGCAGCAGATGGATGCCCTGGCCGCCGGGGCCGAGTTTCGCATCCGTTGTGTTCTTGGCCAGGGTTACATCGCTCCCGGTTTCAACACGGAGATTCTGGTCCAGGATGGCTACCTGATACTGAGAGGCGTGCTTGTAGGTCTTCGTTTCTTTGCAAAAACCAAGTGCAGGGATAAGCAAGAGGGCCGTAACCACGGCTCCGCAGGGTGTGACTTTCATTTGACCTTCCATTGCTCAGAATTAGCGCGGGAATATCTTCGCAAATTACGAGGAATGTATCTGTGATGTGACTCACACTCAATCTCACAAATCCCTCCGCAGGCCCAAAACCACTCAAATGTGGAAAACTTGTCAAGCTTTCCGCGCACGGTACCGAAGTGTTGTCCCTCATTCCACTCCACTTCCACCCTTATACCCTCAAAGAGTTTTGGCCTGTTTTCTATCTCAATCTGATATTCTGAACTTATAGAGTAGAAAAGGAAAAAGCCGCCCTGCCGGGCGGCTTTTCTGTTTTTAGAGAGGAGAGAGCCCGTGCCGCGCACCCACCCACCTTACCCAGGTAATCCCCGGACCCCCTGCCAAAACGCCCCCGCAAGGGGTTTCAGTTTCAACAACTTGCCACAGTCCAAAACGGCCCTCCGCGAACCCCTGCGGATCGAGCCACTTGCCACAGTCCCCACCCAGGGGGGAGGGGGGTGCTCTGTGCCCTGTGCTCTGCTTTTCTGATCACTGATCACTGGTCACTGAACGCTGAACGCTCCTCTGTGCTCTTCTCGCCGTACTATGGTTGGCGAACCTGGAAGGAGAGAGCGATGACCAGACCGGCTGCACGATGGCTGGTTTCCCTGTTCGTTCTCACGCTCGTGCTGGTCCAGGGCTGTCGCCGCTCCATCGCCTTCAGCGACCTCAGCGACTCGGATCATGCGCAGGTGATGGATCTGCTGCAGACCATCTACAAATCCGGCCTGGGCGATCACATCGTCGCCTGGTACACCACCGATGCGCGTGGATATTATGACTTCCGGGAGAAGAAAAACATCGAGTTTCCCGCGCCCATCTCCACCCTGACCGTTGCTGTACCGGAATACCTGAGCGCCACCGAACCGGTCGAAGAACGGCTTCGAACCGCGGCCTCGAACACCATCGTCAACGGATGGAAGCTCTCAAAATTTGCTGTTGAAATTACTCCCGGTGGTGGCGGCGGCACGATGGAAATGTCCTACGACACGGTCACCATTTATCCGTTCGAAGTCGAGAAGCATTAGCCGAAGAGCCAGCGCACCAACTCAAAGCCAGCGCAGCGCACACGCGGCGAGTGCCGCGGCAGCCAGCGTCGACAGCGCATTGACGGCGTCATTGTTGAGCCAGCCGCGGCGTTCGGGGAGCGCGCCGAGAAGACTGTCGAGCAGGGTTCCGGCGATTCCGGCAGCGAAGGCAATCAGAGCATCGCGGCGGTTCAGCGGCAACACGGCGAGTCCGACGAGAACGACGACAGCAGCGGCAACGCATCCGCAAAGGGTCCCAGCCAGGCTCACGGCGCCGTCCGTGCCGGCGGGAACGCGCTGCAGGTTGGTGATGAGGCGCGGCTCGCCGCCGAGCACCTGACCCAGTTCAGAGGAGACGGTATCCGCCGTCGCCTCGGCCATGGCCGCGAGCATAGGCACCAGCGTGAATCGTGGAGACAAAAAGAACACGTCGGAAAACTGCCCCATGATTTGCGGAATGCCGGCCAGCGTAGCGACGCCGAGATTGGCCGCGACCTGCGATGCGGTGCGTCCGCGACGGGCTTCAGCAATGCCAAGGGCTTCTTTACGATGGCGGCCGAAGCGCGTGGCTCCAAAGGTGAGCAGCAGCAGCGCGAGCAGCGGCCACAGCGCGGTGTGGAAACCGGGCGTCTGCAGATAAAACGCAGCGGTGAAAATAGCGCCGGTGATGGCAGCGCCCAGGGTGGCCGCGCGCGTCGAGAAAACCAGCGCGGCAAGAACCACGCTGATGACCGTGGCGTACCAGAGCACCAAAGGGCGCGCGTACCATTCCTGGCCGCCTTGCAACGTCACCCAGATCGCGGCCACGGGCACAATGGCCAGCAGCACCGCCTGCGACTCCCAGCGCAGTGCTGATGGACCTGCTCGACGATGCTGGCTGTTCTGCTCCGTCATTCTGCTTTCCCGCGCAAGGCACGAATCCAGTCGCGTACAGTACAATCATCTTTCTATCAGCAACCCAGGTGAACCCGCGCTGAACGGTGGCTCGGGCGGAGGAGTCGGGTACTTGCGAGTGCGTAGCATGGCATGGCTGGATCGGCTTTCGCGCCGGACGAGCCACATTCTGAACCGGCTGGTGCGCAGCGCCGGAAGCATCCTTCATCATCCTTTGGCTACCGCGCATCGTTATCCAGCGGGCGCGACCGCGATGGCAGCGGTGGTTCTGAGCGGCATTGCCGCTCTGGCCGCTGGCTGCGGCAATCAGTATCGGCCGGTGATCACGCCCATCAACCCAACCGGGCCTGCATCCCTGCCTTCGGCCTACATCACCGTCGTCTCGCAGCCTGGGTTCGATCCGCTGCCAGCCGGGGTCACCGGGCCGTGCACCGGCGTCACATATTCCGAGCCCAGCATCTATACGCTTCTGGATTTCTCCGGCGATTCGGTGGTGGCGCAGGCCAACGGCGGCCAGGGCCCGATCACGTTTTCCATGGAAGTGGGCGGCGCCGACGTGTATTCGCCGAACTGCGACGGCACGCTGACCACGGCGCAATCGACCACGGCGTCTCTGCTGACGAAATTCGTGCTGACCAGCACGCTGCTGCCAGGATCGGCGCCGACCAATACGCTGCTGGCCAACGGCGAACTGTACGTGACCGAAGCGGGGCTGCACGGACCGACCTGCCAGACGACCAACTGCGTAGCGCAAATGACAGGCTCGCCCTCAGCGTTGAAGCAGGAGATTCCAGTGGCGCCGTCGCTGATCAACCTTACCGGGTTCAGCACGGGCGAGCGCATGTACGCTATCAGCCAGGGCAATTCCAGCGGCGGCGCACAACCGGCCTGGGGTGACTGCGCGACTCCATCGGCTGTAACGGTCAATGGCGAAGCGGACGCGATTGAGACTACGACGAACACCATCTCGGCGCGGCTGCCGCTGGGGATTTGTCCGGTGTTCGGCTTCATGACCACGGACACGCTGCGCGACTTCATCATGAACCGCGGAAGCGGGACGGTCACGGTCATCAACTCGCAGCTCAACACGCTGGACACGCAATTCTCGCCCACATCCACCATCGCCGTGGGTGCGGGACCGGTGTACGCCGACTACTACCGAACCGGGCAGCTCCTGGTGACGGCGAATTACGACGGCAACAGCATTACCATCATCGACACCAGCCTCGATACGTTCGGCAACGACAGCACGACCTTCGGGAAGGTGCTGGCCACAGTGCCGGTGGGACTGCATCCGGTGGAACTGGCCGTGCTGCAGGATGGAAGCCGCGTGTATGTGGCCAATCAGGGAGACATCGCGGCCGGGACACCGGGCAGCGTTTCGGTGGTGAACTTGACGAATTACACCGTGGAAAAAACGATTTCGCTGACCTCGAACCCGCACGCGATTGGGGCGATCTACAACTACCCGATCGGCAAAGTCTACGTGGCATCGCAGAACAGCCCGTACCTGACCATCATCCGTACCGATTCAGATATCGTGAGCGACACGCCGGAGATGGAAGGCAACATCGTCGACATGCACGTGAACGCGCAGTATCCAGGGCAGTCGACGGCTGGGGCTCTGAATTACCAGACCGAGAGCCGGTCGGTGGGGAGCGGAGCTCCGTAGAACAGCAGAGTTTAGAATTTAGGGATTAGAGTTTGGAAATCCCGGCGTTGATCGCGCCGGGATTTCTTTTTTGCGCTGACAAAATGCGGGCCTGACCTGTTCGCGGGAGGCTTTTTCTAATCGCTAATCCCTAAACTCTAATCTCTGTTTTTACGGGGCGGTTCCGGTTTCGTAACTCAGGGTGGACAGGGCCACGCGATATTGGTAGCGGGCGCTGGTGTCCTGAATCTGCGCGCTGGTTTGCTGGAGCTGCGCCTGGCTTAATTCGACAATGGAGCTGAGGCCGAGTTTGTAGCGCGTCTGCGCCAGATCCATGGCGAGGTTCGCTTCTTTCACCAGCTGTGCGGTCACGTTCATGCGCTGCCAGCCCATGGTCGCCTGCAGCCAGGAGGTGCGCACGTCGCGGACGATGCGGTCGCGCAGGTCACGGCTGTTTTCGGCGGCCGCCTGGGCGCGATACTTCGCCTCTTTGGCCTCGGACGTATAGAGAAAGCCGTTGAAGATGGGGATATTCACGTTGCCGCCGATCGCGCCCCACCAGTTGTTGGTGTAATACGTGCCCGGATGAACGGGAACGATGCCGGCGGTTCCGGCTGCGCTGACCGTGGGCAGGAGCTGATCCCACTCAGCGCGCGCGAACTTCTGCGCGGACTGCGAATCGTACGTGAGGGACTGCAGATCGGGCCGCTGCTGGAGAGCGGTCTGGATGAGCGGGTCGGCGGTAGGCGGTGGAGGCTGCGGCGGAGTGGGGTCTTCCACGAGGGCGTAGCGGACGTCGTGGTCGAGGCCGAGGACCGCGTCGAGAACGGCCATGGCGGCCTCGGCGTTGTTCTGCGCGTCGAGCAGGAAGAGCTGGCCCTGGGACAAATCGACGTCGGCGAAGCTCAGATCGAGCGTGGACTTGAGCTTGTTGCGCGTCATCTCGGAGACCTGGGTCTCGGTGGTCTGGCGGGTGCTGACGGTCTGGCGAGCGACGTTGAGTTCGGCCTGGGCGGTGAGCGCGTCGTAGAAGGCCTGGTCGGCGGCCAGGACGATTTCCTCGGTGGTCGCGAGCGCGCTGGCGTTCGAGGCTTTCTCTTCGAGCTTGCGCGAGAGCACGAGGTTGTGCGTGTGTCCGAAATCGTAGATGAGCTGGGTGAAGTTGGCGCCTCCGCCCACGTGCTGCAGGAGGCGTGAAGCGGTCAGGGATCCTGCGGAGATGCGGCTGGCTTCCTCAGCCTGCACGGCAGTCGCGGCAGCATTGGCAGTGGGCAGCTCGGCGGATTTTGCCTCACGAGTGACTTCGTGCTGGGCAAGAGCCACCAACTTGCCCACGCTGACGCGCGGGTTGTTGCGAATCGCCATCTGCTCGGCCTGGGCGAGGGTGAGCTGGGGAAGGTTGGCGTCCGGCGCGGCGGTTGCCGGGGCGGACGCCGGAGTCTGGGTTGCGGGGGCTGTCTGCGGAGTGCCGGAGTTCTGCAGCGCGGCAATGACGTGCGGATCCGGCGCGGCGGGCAGCGCGGTCTGCGCGGAGAGCCATGCGCAACCGGCGAGCGTGGCGGCGATCAGGGTCGGAATTCTCATGCCTCGGCTCCCCGTTGCTCATTAAGTCTCTGTTCCTGCCGGGAATGAATGGCCAGATAGACCGCGGGGACGAGGAACATGGTGACCACCACGGAGACGCCGAGGCCGCCGATGACGGCGCGGGCCAGAGGAGCGTACTGCTCGCTGCCGGCTTCGGCGCCGATGGCCATGGGGATCATGCCGAGCAGGGTTGCCATCGACGTCATGAAGATGGGGCGGAGGCGCATCTTGCAGGCTTCCACGGTGGCGTCGAGAAGGGGCAGGCCCTGGTTGTGGAGGATGTTGGAGAAGTCGACGATCAGGATGCTGTTCGACACCACGATGCCGGTCATCATGATGGTGCCCATCAGCGACATGATGTTGAGCGTGGCGCCGGTGAGGAGGAGCAGGAGCACCACGCCGATGATGCCGGGCGGGATGGCCATGAGGATGATGAAGGGATCGATGAAGGAGGTGAACTGGGCCATGAGAACGAGATAGACCAGGACAACGGCGAGCAGGAGGCCGAAGCCGAAGTCGTGGAAGGCTTCATTCATGTTGACCACGGCGCCATGGGGCGTGATGCGGGTGTTGCGATCGGTGGGTGTGTTGGCGATGAGAGTGCGAATGCGCTTGCCGGCGCCGCCGAGGGCTTCGGATTTGGTGGCCACGTAGATGTCGATGACGCGGCGAATCTGGTAGTGGTCCACTTCCGTGGGGGTGTTGATGAGGCGGAAGTCGGCGACCGAACTGAGCGGGGTGTAGCCGACTCGATGGGAGCCGGTCCACATGTCGCTTGAGGTATCTGAGGCGCCACCGCCTTCCTCCGCCGGGCTGTAGCCGGGTGGATGGATGCCGCGCAGGGGGATGCTCTGGAAGTCCTGCATGGACATGTTCTGAATCCACCGATTGGCGTACTGCACGGTCACCATGTAGTTGTTGCCGCTGACCGGGTCGATCCAGTAGCTGGGAGCGACCATGCCGTCGGAGGTCATGGCGGTGATGACGTTATCGACGATGTCTTTGGCGGAGAGCCCGATGAGGCTGGCTTTCTCGCGGTCGATGCTGAGCTGGATGCCGGGGTAGTTGACGTCCTGGGGAATATAGGTGGCGCTGACCTCCGGGAAGGTACGAATCTTTGCGGCCAGCTCCTGGGCGAGACCATAGGCCTGGTCGATGTTGTTCGAACTGACCTGCACATCGATGGGCGCTGGCAGGCCCTGGTTGATGACGCCGTCAATGAGGCCGCCGGCCTGGAAGTAAGTGGTGAGTTCGGGCATCTCGCGGGAGAGCCGATCGCGCACGCGCTGCATGTACACATAACTGCCGATGGAGTGGCCTTCCTTGAGGCTGGTCTGTACGAAGGCGGTATCCATGGAGGCGTTGGTGGTGAAGATGGCGGAGAGGTCGGGATAGACGCCGATGTTGGAGACGATCATGTCCAGATCTTTCGGCTTGACTTCTTCGCGGATGATCTGCTCGACGCGCGCGATGTACTGGTCGCTGACCTCGAGGCGGGTGCCCGAAGGCATGCGCACGTTGATGATGAACTGACCCGGGTCGGTGCGGGGAAAGTAGGCTCGGCCGAGGAAGGGGAAGGTGACGGCGAGCAGGACCACGCAAACCCCGAGAATGCCGGCCGTGGTGAATCCGGGGCGCAGCAGGGAGCGGCGCACCAGGCCTTCGTACCGGTTGACCATGCTCTGAAAGTATTCGTTGAACTTCCGGACGACGAACTGGAGGCCGAAGCGGTGTTTGGATTTCGGTTCGTCCTGGTCAACGAGCCCGCCGCCTTCGTCGCGCTCGTGGTGGCCGTGGTCGCGCAGGAACAGCGCGCAGAAGAGCGGGATGACGGTCATGGCGAAGGCATAGGAGGCGAACATGGAAAGCACCACGCCGAGGGCCAGAGGCGTGAACAAATACTTGCTGACTCCGGAAAGGGAAACGACGGGCAGAAAGACGATGGAGGTGGTGACCGTGGCAGCCAGGACGGCGAGCGAGACTTCAGTTCCGCCTTTTTCGGCGGCGATGCGCGCCGGCTCACCGAGTTCCATGTAGCGGAAGATGTTTTCGAGCACGACGACGCCGTTGTCAATGAGGCGGGAGAAGGCGAGGGCCAGACCGCCGAGGATCATGGTGTTGATGGTGCCGCCGAGGGCGTTGGCCATGAGCATACAGGCCAGGGCGGAGAGCGGAACCGAGAGCATCACGGCCACGGTGGCGCGCGGGCTGCCGAGGAAGAGCAGGATCATGATGCCGGTGAGTACCAGGCCGATCCCAGCTTCATTGACCAGCTGCTTGAGGGCGAGCTTGACGAAGACGGACTGATCGAAGACGACGGCGGTTTTGAGCGAGGCCGGAATGTCGACGAGGTGTTTGATGGCTTCTTTCATGCCGTCGACGATGGTGATGGTATTGCTGTTGCCGCCCTGCTTGAAGACCGGGACGTAGACCGAGCGCTGACCATCGATGCGCACGATGTTGTACTGCAGCGCGCCGGAGTCCACCGCATGGCCGACATCGGCGACCAGCACGGATCCGTTGCCCACCGACTTGAGGGGCATCTGGTTCATGGCCTCGGCGGTGGGAAACTGGCTGTTCGCGTAAATGTTGAAGTCTTTGTTCCCGATGCGCACATCGCCAGCGGGCAGAATCAGGTTGGAGCTGTTCACGGCCTGGACCACGTCGCTCAGGCTCAGGTTGCGCGCCTCCAGCTTGAGCGGATCGACGTAGACCTGGATCTGGCGGTAGGTTCCGCCAAAGGGCTGTGGAACGGACGAGCCCGGCACGTTGGAAATCTGATTGCGCACCTGGAACTGGGCCAGGTCCTTGAGCTGGGTTTCGTTGAGCCCCTTGCCCTCGAGAGTGACAAGGCAGACGGGCTGGGTGGAGGCGGTGAGACCCAGCACCACGGGGGGCAGCGTTCCGGGCGGGAGCCGGCGCAGGTCGGCCATGGCGAGATTGGCCACGTTGCTGAGCGCGGCGTTGGGATCGGTACCGGGCTTGAAATAGAGCTTGATGAGGCTGACGCCGGTGAGGGACCGCGACTCGCTGTGGTCCACGTTGGCGGCGAGGGTGAAGAAGCGCTCGAAGGTATTGGTGATATCCGCTTCGATCTGCTCGGGCGGCATGCCGTTGTAGAAGGTGGCGACGACGACCACGGGCATGTCGATGTCGGGGAAGAGGTCGA
Source organism: Acidobacterium sp. (assembly GCA_003131625.1). Classification (GTDB taxonomy): domain Bacteria; phylum Acidobacteriota; class Terriglobia; order Terriglobales; family Acidobacteriaceae; genus Palsa-343. The sequence goes on from PKVY01000102.1 coordinate 9,798, forward strand.
TGGGCATGCTGAACAGGTTCACGATGCCCACGATCGTGACGATGAGGCACAGCATGAGAATGAAATAGGGATACTTCAGCGCAAACTTGGGCATTTTACTGCTGGCCCTCGCTGGCGGAGCTTGCTTCCGCGTTCATGTCGATCATGCCGCCGGGCTGCAGCGCGGTTTCCGACGCGGGCGTCTTCTCCACCACCGGAGTGACCGCCTCGCCTTCGGAGTATTTGGCCTGGGCGGCGATAATCACGCGGTCGCCTGGGTTGAGGCCGCTGACGATGGCCGCCAGGCGGCTGCCCTGAATGCCCACCTGCACAGTGCGAATATGCACGCGATTGTCGCTGTCGAGGACATACACCTCGCGCTCGTTGCCCTTGAGGACGAGCGCCCCAACCGGAGCTGTGGGCACGTTATCCGCGTGGTTGAGGCGGAGCATGGCGTTCGCGTACATGCCGGAATCGATTTCGAGATTTTGGTTGGGCACGTCGATTTCGGTCTCCATGGTGCGGGTCTCGAAATTCAGCTCCCTCGTGTAACGGACGACTTTGCCGGTGAAGGATCGACCCAGCGCGTCCACGCGCACGTTGACCGTATCGCCGAGGTGCACGTAGCGAACCCAGGCTTCGGGCACCGGCAGCCGGAGCCGCATGGTGCCACTCTGCGCGAGCTTGACGATGGGCAGGTCCTGGTTGTTCGAGGTGATGCCGGCCTGAATCAGCGCGCCGGTATCCGCGTATCGCCAGACAATGACGCCGTCGAGCGGCGCAACGACGTTGGTGTAGTCCTCCATCGCGCTCACGCGCTGGCTGTCGGACTTGGAGACCTCCATTTCCTTCTGGGCCGCGGCGAGAGCCGCTTTGGCCGCATCCACATCCGCCGCCGAAGACAGGTCTTTCGCCTGCGCGTCGTCGAGTTCCTGCTGCGCCACCAGCCCAGGCTGGGCCTGCGAGGTATCGAGGAGCCGCTGATAATCCGCGCGCAGCGCGGCATGCATCGATTCGGCTCGCTTGACCTCATGCTGGGCGCGCACGATCTCGTCCCCGCTGCGCGCCACTTCGGAAACCGTGCCTTGCAGCTGGGCCTTGAGCTCGGGGACCTCCAGCACCGCCAGGGTCTGCCCCTGATGCACGCGGTCGCCGATGTCAACGTCAATGTGGCGGATGAAGCCGGAAACCTTGGGATGGACATCGACCACCTGATAGGGCTGGAATTGCCCCGCGAGGGTGAGCACCTGGTCGATGTTGCCGGTCTGCACCACGGCCACCTGCGCCGCCGGCGGGCCGGGCGCGGCCTCGACGGTCGCGGTGCGGCGATGCCCATACCAAACCAACGCCACGACCACGACCATGGCGATGGCAACGGCGGAAATGACGATCCATAAACGCTTACGCATGTCCGGAAACTACCTTCCTGTTGGTTGGAGGCCCTGGCCTGAACGAGAATCCACCGGGAAACAAGAACTGTCGCGCTCGCGGCGCGGAGTTTTGGCGACACAGCGATCCGGCTGGCGGGTACTTAGATGTGGATCAGCGAGTGCGCGGCGGGGGGCGAACAAAAAGAGGAGTTAACCGGTTATATCCGGGCACGCGGCGGAGGGGCGACGGCCGCTGCATCCAGCCTCCCAATCCAGGCCATACACGCGCAACCGTGAATGCGAACAGTGCGAGCGCCAGAGTGCAGAGCGCCCTCGTAACCGCCGCGTCAGGCGTTTGTGCATCTCCTGCCCGCTGAATCCGATCGCGCTCTTTTCCGGGAGGCAGCAGCTTGGCCTCCGCCATGTGGTGGGACCCCGCGCGGGGCGGGTCGTAGAGCGAGAGCTTGTATCTCAGCCCCCACGCGAACACACAGACGCCGAGTACCACCAGTCCAAACGCGAGAGCGCGCAATCCTGGACTTTGGTTACGAAATGAATTGAGGCGTGGGATAGTCACCGTGCTCTAGTCATGATGATGCCACAAAGTTGGACGTTTTCCCAAGCGGCCCGGTGAGCGAGATGTTGCCGAACCGGCTGCTTTCCAGCGATTTACAATCTCCTCATGCGATCTGCCGAGCTGGCGCGCGTGCTACAGGCCGAGCTGCGTGGCGACTCTGATCTCGAAATCACGGGCGTCGCGGGTATCGAAGAGGCCGGACCCGGCCAAATCACCTTTGTGGCGAACCCAAAATACGCCGGCCTGGCCAAAACTACCCGTGCCTCGGCCATTCTGGTGACGCCGGATTTCCCCGACGTTCCGGCCGCCACGTTCCGATTGAAGAATCCCTACCTGGCCTTCGCTCGAGCAGTCGACATTTTCTACCAGCCGCCGGCGTGGCCTCCGGGGATTCATCCCACCGCCGTCCTGCAGCCCACGGCGATCATCGGCGCCAACGCCCACATCGGGGCCTATGCCGTGATTGGCGACAACGTGGTCATCGGCGACGACGCCGTCATCCTGCCCCACGTGGTGCTCTATCCCGGCGTTCGCATCGGCCATCGTTTCTTCGCGCACGCGCACGCGGTAGTCCGCGAGCACTGCCAGCTCGGCGACGACGTGGTGCTGCAAAATGGCGCCGTCGTGGGCTCGGACGGCTTCGGCTTCGCGAAGGATGAGGGAGGGCGCTGGCACAAGATTCCCCAGTCCGGGCCGGCCATTCTCGGCGACCGCATCGAGGTCCAGACCAACGCGTGCATCGACCGCGCCAGCGTGGGGGCAACGCGCATCGGGGACGGGGTTAAGGTGGATAACCTCGTGCAGGTGGGGCACGGCTCGTCGGTAGGCGAAAACACGCTGCTGTGCGCCCAGGTGGGGCTGGCCGGATCGACCCATGTGGGCAAAAACGTGATTCTGGCCGGACAAGTTGGGGTCGCGGGGCACTGCAACATCGGCGACGGAGTAGTGGCCATCGCTCAGGCCGGGCTCCACGGCGATATTCCTCCGGGCTCCATGCTGGCCGGATCGCCGGCTTTCGATCATAAACAGTGGCTGCGGGCAACCGCGCTTTTCAGCCGCCTGCCGGAGTTACTGAAGCAATTTCAGCGCAAGTCGAAACGCGAAGAGTAAAGTAGGACAAACAACCCAAATTTTCCCTGGGGCGCGGCAGCAAATGCCGCAGACTTTCGCATCAAAGAAACATCCATGGCGACGAACGACCAGGATTCTCCGCTGACTATTGTGCAGGCGCCCAGCGCCCCGATCCGCGTGCTCCTGCTCGACGATCACCCGGATAATCTGCTGCTGCGGTCTACGATTCTGCGCAAATACGGTTACGTCACCGAGACCGCCAGCACGGTCGAGGAGGCTGAGAATCTTCTGGATGCCATCGACATTGCCGTCCTCGATTACCACCTGGGAGCGGGCAAGTTCGGCACCGACGTCGCAGCCCATCTGCGCGCGCGGCACCCGCAGGTTCCCATCATCATCCTCTCCGCCACGCTGGAGCGCCGCTTCGGAGGCGTCGAGGACATGCACCTGCTGAAGGGCTACAGCTCCATCGATGACCTGGTGACCGCGCTGCGCTCTTTTGAGGCGAAACGGCGCGGCAAGCCGGTGGTGGTCGATGCCCGCGACTTTTTCTACTCCCGAATCAATATGGCGATGGGGGACGACGTGGTGCTGGAAATCCTCGATGGCGAGGGCACCTGGCACTATGTGAACGAGACCTGCGCGCGGGTGCTGGAGAAGCCGCGCGACTGGTTCCCGGGGCGCAATATGTTCGAAGAAATGCCGGAGCTGGCCGTCGACTGGGCCGACATTCTAAGCACCGTGGCAGAGACGCGCGAGACCTACATCGACCGCACGTTCCGCGGCGTACTCAACCTCCCCAGCAAGGGGGATCGCTGGGTGTGGAACGTGCTGGCGTTCCCGATCACGCTGCACACGCGCGAGACCGGCGTGGTGCTGACGGCGCGCGCGCTGGACCGCAAGCCGCTGGTGTAGGGGTTCCTGTGGTCACCGGCTGGAGAGCACATACATATTTCCATCGGGATCTTTGAAGATTGCCGATGTTCCCCATTGCTCTTTCTTTGGATCCTGGGCGAAGACGACTCCCTTCTGCTTGAGCGCCGCCGCAGTCGCGAAAACGTCGTCGGACCAGAAGGAGATGGACTGAAACTGACCGATGCGGTCCTCATGGCCTTCTGGCGTGAAGGGCGCGATGCCGGTTTCCGCGCCGGGGATCTTTAGTTCGATCCAGCGCTGCTTCTCGTTGAAGGGCTGATCGGTCACCACCTTCATCCCCACGGCTTCGGTCCAGAACTTGAGCGCCGCGTCCTGGTTGCTCACCGGCACACCCACAAACTTGATCCCTTTGATCATGGTTCCTCCTCGATTTGGGAGCATAACGAGGAGCGTTGGGGAGCGCAATCGTCCAGGCGTTGCTATAGTAAGGATCGGTATAGCGATGCTGGCCTTCGACGACTACGTCACCGATGTCCTGATGCGCGATCTGGTCGGCCACGATCGACGGCCGGTCGCTTTCCTCGTCTATCTCTGGCTGGCGGCAGCGCAGGCGCGCTCGGGCAAGCCCGTGCAGGTGAGCTTTCAGGAGATGGCCGAGTCGATCGGCGTGTCGAAGAGCTCCGCCCAGGCCGCCGTGCGCTGGCTCGTCCGGCGGAAGCTGCTCGCGGCGAGCAAGGCGAACGCGACGGCGATTCCCTGCTACAAAGTGATGACTCCGTGGAAGGACGGTTCGCGGCGCGGGCGCTGATGGTAGTCTGAGCAGCGGATGATGCGACGCGGGTCGATTGCGGCATGGTGTGCAGCGGGCTTGCTGCTCCTGCTCTCTGGCTGCCACTCTCCCTGGATTCAGTGCACCATCGTCAATCACGAGGACGCGCCGGTTTCGCTGGTGGAGGTGAATTATCCGGGCGGCTCGTTCGGGGTACAGACGATCGCCGCGGGCGCCAGCTATCGCTACCGGTTCCACAGTCTCAGCACCGAGGCGATGAGCCTCGAATTCACCGACGCTGCTCGGCAGAGCCATACAGCCACGGGTCCGGACCTCGGCCAGGGCCAGGAAGGGACTCTGCTGATTGAGATCGAACCCGGGAATCAGGTCGTCTGGACTCCGGCTCTGACGCCGAAGAAGTAGTCGATTTTGTGGTGCTACACTTTTCGACACAGAGTGATCTATGGCGACGCAGGTTCGCATTTCCCTTCAGGAATATCTCGAAACGCCGTACCGCCCAGACCGGGAGTACATCGACGGCGAGGTGCGGGAGCGGAACGTGGGCAAGTGGGAGCATGCGCGATTGCAGTTACTTCTCGGATCCTGGTTTGCGGATCATGAGTCGCCGTGGCAGATCATGACGTCCACCGAACAGCGGACGCGCGTCGCTTCTTCCCGCATTCGGGTGCCGGACCTGGTGGTTGTGAAAGCGGGACCCCAGCCCCCTGTGATCGAGAGCGCTCCCGTCCTGATCGTCGAGATCCTCTCGCCTGACGATACGTACTCCGAGCTGGAAGAGCGCGTCGCCGACTATCGCAAGATGGGCGTAGAGGCGATCTGGGCGATCGATCCGAAGACGCGTAGCGGGCGCATGTGCATCGGCGATGACTGGAAGTCCGCGCGACGGCTCGAAGTGCCGGGCACGCCCATCTTTGTCGAGCTCGACGAATTATTCTCCTTTCTGGATCGCCCGCGGCCGTAGGTCTCAGACTGAGCTTCTCCGCAATCGAAAGCGGCAAGTCCGTAGCCTCTCGCTCCTCTTTCTGGCAAACTAGACAAATTGTTCCGAATGCAATTCTTGCCGGGAGGGCAGCCCGTGATCCAGGTGGAAAACCTGACCAAAACCTTTGACCAGTTCACCGCCGTCAAAGACATTTCCTTTCAAGTGGATGCAGGGGAGATCTTCGCCTTCCTCGGCCCCAACGGAGCCGGCAAAACCACGACTATCAAGATGCTGACGACGCTGCTCCGCCCCACCGCCGGGCACATTCACCTCGATGGTTTCGATCCCTGGGTACGGCAGCGCGAAGCTCGGCAGCGCTTCGGCATCGTCTTCCAGGATCCGAGCCTCGACAACGAACAGACCGCGTACGAAAACATGGAGCTGCACGGGATCCTCTACCACATCCCGCACCGCGTGCGCGTGGAGCGCATCGAGCACCTGCTGCGCCTCTTCGAGCTGTGGGAGCGCCGCAACGACTACGTGAAGACCTTCTCCGGCGGCATGAAGCGGCGGCTGGAGATCGCGCGCGGCTTTCTGCACACGCCGAAGATTCTGTTTCTCGACGAGCCGACCCTGGGCCTCGACCCGCAGAGCCGCAATCAGCTGTGGACGCACGTGAAGGCGCTCAACGAGAAGGAGAAGACGACCGTCTTTCTGACCACGCACTACATGGACGAGGCGGATCGCGTAGCGCACCGCATCGCGGTCATGGATCACGGAGCCATCGTCGCCATCGGCACCTCAGCCGAGCTCAAGGCTCGCACCAACACCGATTCGCTCGAAGGCGCGTTTCTCGCGCTCACGGGCACTTCGCTGCGCGACGAAGCCGCGAGCTCCACCGACGCCATGCGGCGCTTCGCGCAGATGTGGCAGCAGAAAAGGTAAGGAGAGAAGATGGGCGCGATTTACATCATGTGGCTGCGCGAGGTGAAGCGCTATTTCCGGTCGAAGGCGCAGATCATCGTCTCCCTGGGCCAGCCGACGCTGTATCTGTTGGCGCTGGGCTTCGGGTTTGGGCCCGTCTTCGCGAAGGCGGGAGCGGGCAATTATTTGCAGTTCATGGCGCCGGGAGTCATCGGGATGACCGTGCTGTTCAGCTCGATCTTCTCCGGGATGGCCATGCTCTGGGATCGGCAATTCGGCTTCCTGAAAGAAACGCTGGTCGCTCCGGTACCGCGCCTGCACATTATTCTGGGCCGCACCCTGGGCGGCGCGACCGTGGCCAGCCTGCAGGGGCTGCTGATGCTCATCGTGTGCCTAATCGCGGGCTTTCGCCCCGTGCAGGCGCATGCCGCTGGAACCCCGGGCAGCCACAACTGGGTCGCCGTTCCCGTCGCGCTGATCTTCGTTGCTTTGATCGCCATTGTCTTCGCGGCACTGGGCGCGTCCGTGGGATCGACGATCAAAGACATGCAGGGTTTTCAGATGCTGATGAACTTCCTGGTCATGCCAATCTTCTTTCTGTCCGGCGCGCTGTATCCGCTCAAAAACCTTCCCAGGGTGCTCTCCTGGATCACCCATGCCGATCCGCTGACCTACGGGATCGACGGCCTGCGCGGGGTGCTGATCGGCAGCTGGCAGTTCAACTATGGCTGGCAGTTCAACTTCATGCTCGATCTGTGCCTGCTCGCCGCACTCGCCGCGATCTTTCTCACCACCAGCGCATGGTTATTTTCACGAATCGAGGTATAACAGCCCGCATGAAGATGCTCGATCGGATTTTTGGTTGCCTGCTTGCTCTGGGTGGCATAGGGCATGGCTTCGGCTCTTACGCTGCTTATCACGGCGAGCCTATGATGTTGCTGTGGGCGCTGTCAGCCTCGTTTGCCGGCGAGCTGCTGGCGGCTGTGAACCTGTTGCGCACCAGCCGCCCGGGGGATCGCGCTCTTGCCTGGATCAGCTTTGCCGGCTGCCTGGTCTGGATCGGCTTCGTGCTCTGCTTCGGTCATCTGATCCACAACTTTCTCGACTTCCGCTTCCTGATCAACTTCCTCATCACCGCTGCGCTCGCTCTGTTCAGCCTGCGTTCCGCGCTCCGCGCTGCGTAGCCAATTTTTCCAGGCGCAAGTCCCTCGTAGGTTTACCCAAACGAGGTATAACGAAGCAGGTTCCGCAGGTGCACGTGCAACCACCCGCCCCATTCCTGCTTCTGGTAACGTGATAGCAGGAAATGATAGCTCCCCTCACCGCGTTACTTTTCTTCCAGGATTCGAACCCGATCGCTCCGCCTCCGGTGAACAACGGCAGCGCGATCGTGGAAATGCTCCGGGCCAGCGGACCGATCGCGATCACCGTGCTCGTGGTGCTTCTCGTCGCCAGCCTTTTTTCCTGGGCCATCATTCTCGGCAAATGGGCCAGCTTCCGGCGCGCCCGCACCCAAAGCCGCCGCTTCCTGCGCTCCTTCCGCAAGGCGAACCGGCTGCAGGAAATCGCCGCGGTCAGCGAGCAGTTCAAACCCAGCCCGCTGGTGAATGTCTTCGACGAAGTGTACGAAACGTATCGGCGGCAGACGGGCGGCTTTGGCCCTCCGCGCAACATCACGGCCCTGGAACGCGCGGCGCAGACCGCGGCCAGCGAATCGTTAACGGCGATGGAGCAGCGGCTGACGTGGCTGGCCAGCATCGGGGCCATCTCGCCCTTCATCGGCCTGTTCGGCACCATCATGGGCATCGTGGATGCCTTCCATGGCCTCGGCACAGAAGGCACCGCAACGCTGCGCGCCGTCGCGCCGGGTGTCTCCGAGGCGCTGATCACCACCGCGGCCGGACTGCTGGTCGCGATCCCCGCGGTGATCGCGTACAACCAGTTCACAGCGCGCTGCCGCGACTTTGCCGCGCGCATGGACGACTTTGCCCGCGAGCTCCTGAACAGTATGGAAGAAGCCGCGCTCAAACCCGATCAGGACGCGCTGGAGACGGCCCGTGGCCTTCACAAGTAGAACCGGCCACACCCAGACGGCTCTCGCGGAGATCAACATCACGCCGCTGGTCGACGTCGTGCTGGTGTTGCTCGTCATCTTCATGCTGACCGCGCCCGTGCTGCAATCCGGCATCCAGGTGAACGTGCCCAAGACGAAGACGGTGCGCGAGATCACCGAGCAGCGGACGGTGCTGACCATCGACAAAGATCAGCAGGTGTTCCTCAACGACAAGATGGTCAACCTGAGTGATCTGCCCAGCATCCTGCGTGCGCAGAACACAGATACCACGCACGAGGTGATTTATCTGCGCGCCGATGAGAAGGTCCCGTTCGGCGCGTTCGCCACGCTGATGGATGCGGTGAAGCAGGCGGGGATCACCAACGTGAGCATCGTGACCCAGCCCGCCGAGAACCCGACGCCGACGAAGTAGCACGGCTCGTCACAAACTGGATCGAGAATCCCGCCCTCTCGAATACATTCGAAAGAATGGAAACCTCCGGACAAACACGCACGTTTGGACTCGTCACTGGTCTGGGCATGGGCGCGGGAATCTTTTATTACAAGGCTCTGGTCGATGCGAGCCTGGCTCGCGATCTGACGCCGCGCCTTCTCATGGTTCACGCCGATGTGCGTTATGTGATCTCGCTGGCCTCTGCTCGCGCAACCCAGGAACTCGCCGAATACCTTGCGGGCCTCCTGCAACAACTGGCTGGTGGAGGCGCTGAGATTGCGTCGATCCCGGCGTTCACCCCGCAAATCTGCGCCGCGGAACTCGCCTCCATCACTCCCCTGCCCCTGATCAGTCTGCTCGACGCGATTACGGCGGAGATCGAGCGTCGACGGTTCCATCGCGTCGCCCTGTTCGGAGGGCGCGTAACCATGGAGACCCGGATGTTCGGATGCTTGGGCGAGACCGAAGTGATCCTGCCGACAGCGGAGGAGATGGACACCATCGCCGCTATCTACACTCATGTCGTTGAAGAGGGGCATGCCTCCGAAGAGGATTTCAACCGGCTCCGCACCCTCGCGCACACGCTCATTGAGCGCGAGCGGCTCGACGGAATCGTTCTGGCCGGGACGGATCTCGCGTTTGTCTTCAATCCTGGCAACGCCGATTTTTCCCATATCGATGGGGCACGCGTCCACATCGATGCGATCCTGCGGAAAATCGCGCCCTCGGCGCCGGCTAGCGGCTAGGCCGCTGTCTCTGGAAAACTAGTCGCCTTTGGTGATCATGTGCAGGTAGTCGTACCAGAACTGCACGCCCTTGTAGAACGACGTCTCCGGCAGCCGCTCGTCTTTGCCGTGCGCGCGAACATCGCTCACCTCCAGCTCAACCGCCGACCAGTTGTAGGTTGGGATGCCGGCAGCGTTGGTAAAAATGCTGTCCGAAGCTCCGGTGGCCATGTCGGGGATCACCGGCGTTCCCGGCCAGTAGACCGCAACCAGCTTCTCGAGAGGCTTCATCACTTCCGGCTGCAGCGCTACGGGCGGCGGTCCCTTCGAGTCGGGTGCGCCACTGTGAATGCCTCCGCCGTTGTCCACATATTTCACGGTAACCTTCGCATCGGCGAAGATGCGGATCAGATCCTGGCGCACTTCTTCGCGCGAGTGCCCAGGCAGAATGCGGCAATTCACATTGGCCTGCGCCATCTGCGGCAGCGCGTTGTTGGCGTGACCGGCCTGCAGGCGCGTGGCCACGCAGGTGGTGTGAATGACCGAGTTCCACTCCGGCGAAACGGAGAGGCGGGCGATTGCGGCCGGATCCGACGTTGCCAGCATCGCTTTGATATCCGCGGCGGTCTGCGCGGGCTCGAGAGTCGCCAGCTTCTCGAAATAGGCGCGGGTGATGGCGTTCAGCTCAAAGGGAAACTGATAATTCTGCAGCCGCTGCAGCGCGTCGGCCAGGTGGTAGATCGCGTTATCCGGCACCGGCAGCGAGCTGTGTCCGCCGGGATTGGTGACCGTGAGCTGGTAGTCGGCATAGAGCTTCTCGCTTGCGTCCACGTCGGCAGAGACGGCTTTGCCATTCTGCAGATCGACGCCCCCTCCATCGGGATTGAAGGCGAAGGCCGCTTTCATCAGCTCAGGATGATTGGTCAGGAGCCAGTCGACGCCGTTCGATTGCCCGCCCTCCTCGTCCGCAGTGAGCGCCAGAATAAGGTCGCGGTCGGGCTTGAAGCCTTCCTTGTAAAACCGAAGAAACGTCGTGACCAGGATCGCGTCGCCATCCTTCATGTCCTGGGTGCCGCGGCCGTAGTAGTAGCCGTCCTTCTCGATGAACTGGAACGGATCGGTGGTCCAGTCCTCACGATGTGCTTCGACGACGTCTTCGTGCCCGATGAAAAGGATCGGCGGATGCGCCCCGGTCCCGCGATAGCGGACCACGAGGTTTTCTTTGCGGTCGTTCGGACCACCCACGAAGATGTCGCTCGCGGGAAAACCGGCATCGAGAAAGCGCTGTTGCATGGCTTTCGACGCGGCCGTGACGCTGCCCACCGAATCGGTGGAGTTGATCTCGATGAGCTGGCGAAAGATGCTGAGCGCCAGCTCTTTGGTCGCGGCATCGGGCGGGGTCCACGCCGGCGCACTCTGCGCCAGGGCGGTGGATGCGGCGACGGTTGCGAAAACAATCAGACTTGCGATGCGGTTTCGCACGAGGTTCGCTCCTGTTGTGAGTGAAGAGCCAAGGTAACAGATTGTCGCGGAAACCGCTCTGGGGTGGCGAGTCGCCCTGGCGCGGAAATCGGCAATTGCGTAAGCTGTTCGCTGGACGCAGTGAGGTGTTGGATGAATTGGAATGGATGGGCGCGTGGAGCGATTTGGCCGATGATGTCCGGAGCGGTGCTGATGGGGGCGGTGCTGGCGCAACCTGCGGCCATGTCTCAATCTCAATTTGTGAATACCCTCATGCCCCAGCCGGCGCAGCTCACGGTGAGCAGCGGCGGGCTGGACATTGCGCACGGCGTCAGCATCAGTCTCGACAAGTTCCACGACGATCGCCTCGACAACGCCATCACATGGTTTCGCGAGCGATTGCAGACTCAAACAGGAACGATGATGCAGGCTGGGGCGGCCTCGATCGTCATTTCCGTCGATGGCCCCGGGCAGGCCGTTCAGGGTCTGGATGAAGACGAGAGCTACACGCTCGACATCACGGCGCAGGGCGCCCATCTGCACGCGGCGACCGATGTGGGCGCGATGCGCGGACTGGAAACGCTGCTGCAGCTCGTACAGTCCGACGGTCATGGCTTCTGGCTGCCCCTGGTTTCCATTCAGGATGCGCCGCGATTCAAATGGCGGGGGCTCATGATCGACTGCTCCCGGCATTTTGAGCCGGTGGGCGTGATCGAACGCACTCTGGACGCAATGGCCGCCGTGAAGATGAATGTCTTCCACTGGCACCTGAGCGACGATCAGGGCTTCCGCATCGAAAGCAAAATCTATCCGAAGCTCACCGGGATGGGTTCTGACGGCCAGTTCTACACGCAGGAGCAGGCCAGGGAAGTCGTCGCCTACGCGAGTGGCCTTGGCATCCGCGTGGTGCCTGAGTTCGACATGCCGGGCCACAGCACCTCGTGGGTGGTCGGCTATCCGGATCTGGCGAGCGCGCCGGGGCCGTTCACCATCGAGCGCCACTTCGGCGTTTTCGATCCGGTCATGGATCCAACCCGTGAAACCACCTACGCCTTCCTCGACAAATTCATCGGTGAAATGGCCGACATCTTCCCCGATGCTTACATGCACATCGGCGGCGACGAGAACAACGGCGTCGAATGGAAGAAGAATCCGCGCATCCAGGCCTTCATGCACGAACACAATCTGAAGGACACCGCCGCCCTCCAGGCATATTTCAACCAGAAACTGTTACAAATCCTGAAGAAGCACGGAAAGCAGATGATCGGCTGGGATGAGGTGCTCACGCCCGATCTGCCGAAGGACGTCGTGGTGCAGTCGTGGCGCGGGGTTGATTCGCTGGCGGCCGGGGCAAAGCAGGGGTACAGCGGGATTCTTTCCGCAGGCTACTATCTCGACCACATGGATCCGGCGTCGGAACACTACAGCGTCGATCCCCTGCCGGCGAACAGCGGCCTGTCTCCGGAGCAGGCGGCGCGTATTTGGGGCGGCGAAGCGTGCAGCTGGGACGAATATGTCGAACCGCGTACCATCGACTCGCGCATCTGGCCACGGACGGCGGCCATCGCGGAGCGCCTGTGGTCCCCACGCAGCGTGAACAGCGAAGATGACATGTACCGGCGTCTCGGGGTCGAGTCGCTGCGCCTCGAAGAGCTGGGGCTGACGCATATTTCGCAGGAAGAAGCCAGCCTCCGCGCCCTGGCGGGAACCCAGCAGATCGATCCACTGCGATCGCTGGCCGCGGTGCTGGAACCGGTGGACTTCGACACGCGCTCGCATTGGGCGGAGACGCATGGCGTCACCACGCTCAGCCCGCTCAATCAGCTGGTGGACGCTTTGCCGCCTGACCCGCCGTCGCGGCACGACTTTGGCGACCTGGTGAGCACGTACCTCGAGGACCCGGTGGCGCACCCCGAAGAGGAAGCGGCGCTCGCGGCGACTTTCCGTTCATGGTCGGCGTCTCCGGAGCTGATGGATCTCCTGTCCGGCTCGCCCCAGCTTGCCGAGGCCCTGCCCCGTGCGCAGCAACTCACCGAGTTGGGCACGCTTGGCCTCGAAGCGCTGAACGATCTGTCCTCGGGCGTGCCGGCCGCACCCGGATGGAAGGCGCAGAAGCTGGCCATTCTGGACGATGCTGAAAAGCCCGTGGCGTTGACGCGCTTCACCGTGCTCAAGCCGCTCCGGGATCTGGTGAATGAAGTGAAGTGAAACAGGCAATAGAAAAGCAGCCGGGGCATCGACCTCTGACCGAGATGGCGCGAGCGCATCGAATGCTAACGTGGAAGTGATGCGCGCAATCGATCCAGCCCAGCACCCCGTCCCGGACATTTACAAACTGATGATCGGCGTGATCGTACCCCGGCCGATCGCCTTCGTCTCTACGCTCGACGCGGCGGGGACGAGAAACCTTGCGCCATTCAGCTACTTCACGGCCTGCAGCACGAATCCGCCGGTGGTGTGCTTCTGCACGGCGATCCGTTCGGGGCCGCTATCGCAAAAGGACACTCTGCGCAACGTGATGGCCACGGGGGAGTTTGTGGTGAACATCGTGTCGGAGGAGTTCGCCGCACAGATGAACCTGTGCTCCGCCGAAGTGCCACCGGACGTGGATGAGTTCGCACTGTCGGGGCTGACGCCGCTCCCCAGCGAGTTGGTGAAACCGCCGCGCGTAGCCGAAAGCAAGGCGCAGATGGAGTGCCGCCTGCGCCAGATCGTCCACGTAAGCGACAAACCGGGCGGCGGCAGCCTGGTGCTCGGCGAGGTGGTGCGCTTCCACGTGCTGGAGAGTGTCCTGCTCGACGGCTTCCGGATCGATCAGGACAAGCTGAACGCGATCGGCAGGATGGGCGGGCCGACCTACGTGCGCACGCACGATCGCTTCGACATGCCGCGGCCGAAGAACAGCCAGTAGCCAGTAGCATGGGAATTGGAGAGGCCCGCAATTCTTGCCTTCTCGCAGTCGCCTTTCGCTACTCGCTACTGCTGCAGTCAGCAGGCTGCAGGCTCTCAGACGATCCATCCCCCGCCCACGACTTCGTCACCGTCATAGAAGACAGCCGCCTGACCGGGCGTGACGGCGCGCTGTGGCTCATCGAAGACGGCCTCGACCTCGTCGGGACCGGCGCTGCGGATCGTGGCCCACGCGGGCTCGTGACGGTGGCGAATCTTCGCGCGAACACGCATCGTATCGCGAAGCTCCGCAATGGAAACCCAGTTCAGATCGCGCGCGCGCAGCGTCTTCGTGGTCGCTTCGGCGTCGGAGCCGACGGTCACGCGATGGCTGGCGTTGTCGATCTGAATCACGTAGAGCGGATCGGGCGACGCCACGCCGAGCCCCTTGCGCTGGCCGACAGTGAAGTTGTGAACGCCGCTGTGGTGGCCGATGACCTCGCCGTCAGTCGAGACCAGCTCACCGGCGGTGTCAGGAATCTCCTCGCCCTGCTCGTCGAGATACGCGCTGATGAACTTCTTGTAGTCGCCGCCGGGGATGAAGCAAATCTCCTGCGAATCCGGCTTCACAGCAATAGCGAGACCGCGCTGCGCCGCAATCTCCCGCACCTCGGCCTTGCGATAGCCGCCCAGCGGAAACAGCGTCCGCGCAAGCTGCTCCTGGGTCAGGCCGAACAGAAAATACGTCTGGTCCTTGGCTTGGTCAACAGGCCGGCTCAGGATCCAGCGATCGCGCGCCGGGTCGTACTCGTTGCGCGCGTAATGTCCGGTCGCGATGCGGTCCGCGCCGATCTGGCGCGCGCGCACCAGCAGTTGATCGAACTTGAGATGGTTGTTGCAGAGCGAGCACGGGATCGGTGTGCGCCCGTTCAGATACTCCTGCACGAAGGGCCGCACCACATCCTGCTCGAACCGCTCCTCCTCGTTGACCACGTAGTACGGGATGCCCAGCGCCTCCGCAACGTGGCGCGCGTCATACACATCATCCAGAGAGCAGCAGCGGCCGACGACCTGCTCGGGCATGCCCTCCTTGCCCGCCAGTCGGCGCTGGTTCCAAAGCTGGAGCGTCAGGCCGACAAGGTCGTAGCCCTCCGCGCGCAGCATGGCCGCGACGGTCGACGAGTCGACCCCGCCCGACATAGCAACGGCAATGGTGTTGTCGAGCATGCTCCTGCTTCTAGTTTAGCTAAACGCGTAGCCACAAGCGTTAAGTGAAGGACCTTTAGCGAAAGCCGGTCGGCGAAAAGCGCTCAGAGCCACCTTGCTAATCGTTCTTCGCCAAAAGCCTCCTGCTAAACGTCCTTTGCCAACCGTCATCCTGCACGCAACCCGCGGCGGCCTGCTGGCTGCAGGCTGCGGGCTACCGGCTCTCTTACTGGTTCACACCGCTCGCCAAAAATCCGCCGTCGACGACCAGCACCTGGCCGGTGACGAACGAGGCCGCGTCGGAGGCGAGATAGACGGCCGCACCGACGACTTCCTCCGTCTTGCCGAAGCGGTTCATGGGCGTGCGCATCAGCAGTTCCTGGCCACGCGGCGTGTTGTCGAGCAGATCGGCGTTCAGCGCCGTGCGAAAAACGCCCGGTGCGATGGCATTGACCAGCACGCCTTTTTTCGACCACTCGACCGCAAGCGAGCGCGTGAGCGACGCAACCGCGGCTTTGCTGGCGGCGTAGGCAGCGACTTCGCTGAGAGCGACAAACGAATTCAGCGACGCGATGTTGATGATGCGCCCGTAGCCGCGCTCCAGCATGTGCGCGCCAAAGACCTGGCAGGCGCGCAGCGTGCCGGTCAGGTTCGTATCAATGATGTCCTTCCAATCGTCCTCAGGAAAAGTCAGCGTGGGAGCGCGCTTGATCTTGCCCGCGCTGTTGACGAGGATGTCGACCTTGCCGAAATGCGCGACGGATTCGTTGAGAAGGCGCTGCAGGGAGCTTCGATCCTGCATGTCGCAGGTGAGGCGCAGGGTTTTGCGACCGCGCGCTTCGATTTCCGCGGCGGTTGCGTCCACCTGCTCCTGGCGGCGCGCCGAAGCGACCACATCGGCGCCCGATTCGGCCAAGCCAAGGCTGATGGCGCGCCCAATGCCCGAGGTTCCCCCAACCACAACGGCAGTTTTTCCGGTCAATTGCAAAGAGGCGAGGCTCACTTGGCCTCCGCGTGTTCGAGCTGAGCAACCGGCGAGGGCTTGCCGAGGAACACCGGCGCGATGTGCCGGTCGTACAGATTTTCCGTTACGTTTTTCGCAATCACCTTTTCATTGGCCTCCAGCAGGCGCAGATACCGGTCGCCCATTTTCGCGGCAACCTTGAATCCTACATGCAAGAGCTGGCGCAGGCTGCTGTTGTAGGCCGGCGAATGAGGATCGTGGCGCAGCGCCGAGGTGAATTGATCCGACGTCCATATCGCAACCGTTGCCGGCGCCGGCAACTTTGCCGGGTCGATGTCGATCACCGACGCGTAGGGAGCGCACAGTTCCTCGCGATGCGCGTACGCTTCCGCATAAATCTCCTTCGCCAGCGCGAGGCCGTCGCCGCCGGCTTCCGCGAGGCCGATGATCTCCTCGAGCCACGTGGTCCCGGCGGTCTTCAGGTGAACGCCGGACTTCTTCGTCGTCTCGTAAATGGCCGGATAGATGGAGAACTTGTCGCTGCCCGAGTGAATGCTGAGCTTGAGATTCTTGGGGAGCCCGAAATTGCTCACGGCCCAGGCGATCGCCGCCACGTCGAGCGCCATCTCCCGCCGGAACTGCGCGACGTTGCCCACGTAACCGACGCCCTTGTTGAACCGCCCCGTAAATTTCGGCGCGATGGTCTGGACGGGAATCCCCTCATCGGCAATCGCGGCCAGGATGATCAGCAACTCGGCCGGTGTTTGTGCCGCGTCCGTCTCGTCCATCGAGACCTCTGCGATGAAATTCCCCTTCCCCTTCGCAGCTTCAATCTTGCGATAGACCTTCCCCGCCTCTTCCACGGCAAACAGGAATTTCCCGGCCGTCGCGCGCAGCAACTCGGGCGTAATCTCGATGGCCTCACCCACCCCTTCCAGACACAGCGTTCCCGCCAGCCCGGCGCGCTGCCTGACGAATTTCTCAATCGCCGAAGACGACGCCGGCTTTCCAATGGCGTCGGCCACATCGATGGTGTAGAAATCGCACGACGCGAGAAAGCGATCGACCGTCGTTAGATTGATGTGGTCGGCATCGCGGAAGTACGGCTTCTTCCACCCCAGCGCCTTCACCGCGGCGTCCGCCGCAACGCGTGTTTGCGACGGCTCCGAGCCGATGATGTTGTGCTCTCGATTCGATTTGTTCCAGACCGGGATCACTTCCACTCCCGCGCGCGCCGCCTCGATGCATGCCTGCAGCTGCGCTTTGGCCTGATGAGCAAATCGATCGCCCACGCCAATGGAATACTTGCCGAGTTCGAGTTCGCTCATCGTCATACTCTCCTCAGTTTTTGAAACGATCACGATGCGCCCAGAGTCCCAGTCCGGGGTTCGCGACAAAGAAAATCTCTTCGCCACCGACGGTATTAAATCCGTGCGCGAGCTTCGCCGGGTCGTAACGCCGCAGCATCTCGCCCAGATCCCCGTACGCGAAGCCGACCCCTTCCACTTCCTCGTGCGTCAGGTGTCCCGGGCACCAGGTGATGGTGAAGCGCCCCTCGGACGAGCCGTGAATCAGATGGGCCGCCGCGCTCAGGTCAGCGGCCAGATCGGCATTCTTCGCGACGGCATCAAGCGTTGCAGGCGTCCCGCGATAACCATATTTGCGAATCAACCCATCGATGGTGCGATCCTCGCCGAATTCCTTCACCGCCGGCGCCAGAATGATCAGTTCCGCGCCGTCCGCCAGCGCCATCCGCGTGCGATAGACGGCCTTGTTGCCCAGCCACGTGCTGTGGAACTCCTGGGGATCGAGATAGACCACCGCCTTGCGCAAAGGCTCGTCCAGCATTTCAAAATTCACCTTGACGCTGAGCTCAGCGGCGCGGACGAAGCACTCCGCGTCATCGCCGATGAAAACCCCGCGCGTCGCCAGGCCGCCGTCCACCGCGCGTCCCACAACGGTCTGCACATAGACGATCGGCAAGTTCTTGAGGAAGCGATCCGCAGCGTAGTTCAGCACCCGGCGCACCGGGTTATCCGCGCGGCCCATGATGCGCTCCATGCCGTAGACCGCACCGAGATAGTGGCTGCGATTGATCCCTTCGCGACCCCCGGTTCCCACCAGAATGTTCTTGTTGTAGTTCGCCATCCCGATCACTTCGTGCGGCACCACCTGGCCGACGGAAAGGATCAGGTCAAAGTCTCCCGCGAGAAGAAGCCGGTTGACCTGTGCGGGCCAGGAGAAGTTCAGCTTCCCTTCCGACTGCTCGCAAATAAAAGCCGCCGGCACTTCGCCGATGGTTTCGATGTCCGTTCGCCAGTTGTGGATGTGAAAAAGCTCCTGCGGAACGTCACCGAACATCCGCGTCAGCTGCGCGAACGACATGGCCGCGTGAGTTCCCAGCGCAGGCAGCACCGCTGTCAGGCGATCACCGTAAAATTCCCACGCAAACTGCGTCAACTCGCCCGCTCGCGAATGTAACCGGGTAATGTCGGGCGGAACCACAAGAACGCGCCGCCGCTCGCCCAGCTTGCCGAGAGCCTCGAACAGCAGAGACTTCAACTCCGAGCCGCCAATTTCCAGGTCGGCGCCGCCGCGAGCAACGTAGAGGCTCATGCGGCGATCTCCACTTTCTTCAGTCCCGGCGCCAGCAGCACAATGATCAACAGCGCCAGAAGGTACACGGTGGAAGCGAGGATGAACAGGCTAACGTAGCTGTGCGTGACTTGCAGAATCCATCCGGCGCTGGCCGCGAGCAGCATTCCGCCGGTTGAGCCCGCGCAGGTCCCGATGCCGACCACCGATCCAACGGCGCTCTTCGGGAACATATCCGACGTCGTGGTGAAGAGATTCGCCGACCACCCCTGATGCGCGGCCGTGGCCAGACTCAGAAGGCCGATGGCAACCCACTCCGAGTTGAGGCTTCCCGCAACGAAGATGGGCACAACGCAGCACGCGCAGACCAGCATCGCCGTCAGCCGTGCGCCCGAAGCGGAAAGGCCCAGCTTGCGAAACGGCACGGGCAGCCAACCGCCGCAAACGCTGCCCACCGACGACGTGGTGTAGATGATGATGAGCGGCAGTCCGAGGTGGGCAAGATTAAGATGGAACCTTTTGCTGAAGAAGTCGGGCAGCCAGAAGAGGAAGAACCACCAGATAGGATCGGTGAGAAACTTCCCCGCGGCAAAGGCCCACGTCTGGCGGAAACTCAACAGCCGCAGCCACGGCACATGGGGACCCATCTGCGCGGCAGCTTCTTCATAGATGTGCCGCAGTTCCCTGCCCGTCAGCGTGGGGTGATCCGCCGGCTTCCGGTAGTTGCGGTACCACCAGAAAATCCACAGCATGCTGAAAACGCCGGTGACCAGAAACGCGGCACGCCAGCTGTAGTGCAGAGCCACCCAGGGCACGATGAGCGGCGCCAGGATCGCCCCGACGTTGGCTCCGGAGTTGAAAATCCCCGTCGCCAGCGAGCGCTCCCTCTGCGGAAACCACTCGGCGACGGTCTTGATAGCCGCGGGAAAGTTGCCGGACTCGCCGAGTCCCAGAAAGAATCGCGCAAAGCCAAACTCCAGAGCGGAACTGGCCAGCGCGTGGCCCATGGCGGAAAGGCTCCAGATGCCCATGAACACGCAGTAGCCGACCCGCGTGCCCAGCTTGTCGATCAGCCGCCCCGCCGCCAGCACGCCCACGGCATACGCCAGCTGAAATGCAAAAATGATGTAACCGTAGTCGACCTCGGTCATGCCGATGCTGTGCTGCAGGGTCGGCTTCAGGATCGCGATCACCTGGCGATCCATGTAGTTGATGGAGGTCGCCACGAACAGCATCGCGCAAATCGTCCAGCGCACGCGCCCCAGGCGCAGTTTGCCGCCGCCTTCCGGAGCGTCGACCTGTTCCACCGCACTGCCAGGGCTTTTCATGCCGGAAAATCAGAAACCCTTCAGAGTCGATATGCCTTCCGCACCAGGTTATACGCGAGATCGTGGGCGACTTCCACCGCCTCATCTTCATCCAGGCGATGCTCGGCCACCAGCCGCGCCAGCCACACGCAGTCAATGCGGCGAGCCACATCGTGCCGTGCCGGGATCGACAGAAACGCGCGCGTGTCGTCGTTGAAGCCCACCGTGTTGTAGAAGCCGGCGGTCTCCGTCACCTGCTCGCGGAAACGCAGCATGCCTTCGGGACTGTCGTGGAACCACCACGGCGGCCCCAGCCGCAGGCAGGGATAGTGGCCGGCCAGCGGCGCCAGCTCGCGCGTATAGGTCGTTTCGTCCAGAGTGAACAGGATCAGCGTGAAGTTCTTCTCGTTGCCAAAGCGCGCAAGGAGCGGATGCAGGGCGTGCACGTAATCCGTTGCGACCGGGATGTCCGCCCCCACGTCGCGCCCATAGAGTTCGTACACTTTCCGATTGTGATTGCGGTACGCGCCGGGGTGGAGCTGCATCACCAGGCCGTCTTCCACGCTCATGCGCGCCATTTCGGTGAGCATCTGCGCGCGGAACAGTTCCTTCTGCCGGGCATCGGCGTGGCCGGTCAGCACCGTTTCAAACGCCCGCGCTGCATCCGCTGCCGGCAAATCCGCTGTGAGTGCGGTCGGATGGCCATGATCGGTCGCCGTGCAGCCGAGAGCCTTGAAGCGCGCGCGCGTCTTTTCGAGAGCGCGAATATATCCCTGCCAGCTGCCGGTATCTTCTCCGGTGATCTGGCCCAGCTTCGCCACATTCTTCTCGAAACCCGCGAAGTCCGGATCCACGACCGAGTCCGGGCGAAACGCCGGAATGATCCTGGCTTTCCAGCCCGAGTCGCGGATCGCCTGGTGATCGGCCAGCGAATCGAGAGGCGAATCCGTTGTCGCCAGTACCTCGATGTGGAAGCGATCGTAGAGCGCGCGAGGCCGGAACTCCGGCGCGCGCAGCCGTTCGGAGATCACGTCGAAGTAAAGATCGGCTGTCGCTCCGGAAAGCCGCTCTTCCAGTCCGAACAGCTCCTGAAAGGCGTAGTCGAGCCACATGCGCGTCGGGGTCCCGCGAAACAGGTAGTAGTTCTCCGCGAAGATGCGCCAAACGCGCCGCGGATCCTTCAGTTCGTCGACGCCAATCTCCAGATCCTCGAGCGAAATGCCCTGGCTGTAGAGCATGCGGAAGATGTAGTGATCGGGCTGCACGAACAGCTTCGCCGGATCGGGAAAGGGCTGGTTGTTGGCGAACCACGCCGCCTGCGTATGCCCATGCGGGCTAATGATGGGCAGGCCCCGGACTTCCGCATGGAGCCGCCGTGCAATTCCGCGCATCACAGGATCGGCCGGGAACAGCCGGTCATTGTGGATCAGATTCATGGCGCGCGTCGACATAAGCCTGGTCGACCTCCTGGACCGTGGACGTGGGGTTGTGCTACAGAGGTCCGACCACTAGAATACACCGGTAGGCGGCGAGATCAGTGGTACTTTCGAGCTCAGCGAAACAAAAGAGGCGGATGTGCTGTGAATCCCGTCTTCCGGGACAAAGCTGACTCCGCCAGGTTCCCGTCCGCCGGAGGGCCCATGCCGAAATCCGATACGCATATGACCATGCGAGTGGTCAACCACATCCGGACCCTGATCGAATCCGGCGGCCTGCAGCCCGGCGACCAAATCCCGCCGGAGCGCGAGTTTGCGCAGAAGCTGCGCATCAGCCGCGCCAGCCTGCGCACCGGGATCGGCTATCTCGCCGCTATGGGCGTGATGGACGTCCGGCACGGCGTCGGCACGTTCGTGGCAGACGGGCCGCCAGAGCTGGGCAAATCGTCGCTGAGCCTGCTGGGCGCGCTGCACGGTTTCCAGTCGTGGCAAATGTTCGAGGCGCGCCGCATTCTCGAAAGCGAACTCGCCGCACTGGCCGCCGAGCGCGGCCGCGAGCAGCATTTCACCTCCATGTCCGAGGAGGTCGCCGAGATGTACGCGACCGTCAACGATCCCATCGAGTACCTGATCCACGACGTGCGCTTTCACCGCGTCATCGCCCAGGCGTCCGGCAATCCCATCCTGGCGGCGCTGATGGAAACCATCACCTCGGCTCTCTACGATGAGCGGCGCAAGACCGCGGAGCGCTCCCGCGACCTGAAGGAGTCCGCCGATCTGCATCGCGAAATTTTCCGCGCCATCCGCTCCCGCAACGCCTCCGAGGCGCGCGCAGTGATGGAGCGGCACCTGACCATGGCGCAGTCGGCGCAGGACCTGGAAATCTCAGCACAAGCGCCGCCGCCCAACGGCCGGCCGGCAAAGAAAGTGCGGAGGAGCGCGGGAGAAGCCTAAGGCGGCGAGTCGGAGCCGCAGCGCCACGAAACTTCCCTGTCGCCGGCCACACATCCGCAATCGGCCAGTGTTTGTGCGCGGATGACGTGCTAACTTGAACTTTCGCTCTCTTCCACATCTCATTCGCAGCAGGAGCATGTTCATGAGTTTGCGTCGTGGCTGGTCTGTGTCTGTTGTCGCGCTCGGCCTGAGCGCTTTGTTCGGGTTCTCGCTCACCGCACAGGAGTCTGCTTCAGGCGGCCAGTATCCGGAGAACCTCGTCGAAGGCCTGCACTGGCGCGACGTGGGCCCGATGCGCGGCGGGCGGTCGTTCGGCGTGGCGGGTGTTCCCAGCGAGCCGGACACGTTCTACTTCGGATCGGTGGGCGGAGGAGTTTGGAAGACAGAGAATGCCGGGCGGACGTGGACACCGATCTCGGACCAGGGAATTCCGATCGGGTCGATCGGAGCGGTGGCGGTGGCCCCGTCCGATCCTAACGTCGTGTATGTGGGAACCGGAGAGCCGGACATTCGCGCCCAGCATTCGTATGGCATCGGGATGTTCAAGTCGGTGGATGCGGGCAAGACGTGGCGGGCTGTGGGCCTGGAAAAAACGAGCCAGATCGGGCGCATCGCCGTCGATCCCTCGAATCCCAATCGCGTGTATGTGGCGGCGCTGGGACGCGTATATGACGCGAACCCGGAGCGTGGCGTTTATCGCTCGACCGATGGCGGCGCGCACTGGAAGAAGGTGCTGTTCAACCCATCCGATCCAAACGATGTGGGCGCGATCGATATTGCTGTCGATCCGAAAGATGCCAAGGTGCTGTACGCCTCGCTGTGGGCGACGCGACGGCCACCGTGGCCGGTGTATGCGCCGTCGTACATGCCGGGCAGCGGTCTTTATAAATCGACCGATGGCGGCGATCACTGGACCAAGCTGAGCGGCGGCCTGCCGGACGACAATTTTGTGGGCAAGATTGGGATTGCGGTGTCGCCGAGCCATCCGCAGCGCCTGTGGGCGGTGGTGGACGATGTGGGCGCCGGCGTTGCGCCCCCGCTGCGGTTTGCGGCAGCTCCGAGCAAGCCGGCTCCGAAGCCGCCGGGCGGCGTTTACATTTCCGATGACGCGGGGGCTACGTGGAGGCTGGTCAACGACGAGACGCGGCTGTGGGGCCGCGGCTGGTATTTCGAATCGGTGGCCGTCGCCCCGGACAATCCCGACAAGGCCTATGTGATCAACACTGCGACGTATGTGACGGCGGATGCGGGCAAGACCTGGACGCCGATCAAGGGCGCGCCGGGCGGCGATGACTATCACCAGCTATGGGTGAATCCGCGGGACGGCCAGCGCATGGTGCTAAGCAGCGATCAGGGCACCGTGGTGAGTGTGGATGGCGGAAAAACCTGGAGCACCTGGTATAACCAGCCGACAGCGCAGATCTATCATGTCGCCGCGGACAATCAGTTTCCCTACTGGCTCTACGGGGCGCAGCAGGACAGCGGAGCGGTGCGGGTGAGCACGTGGTCGAAGGAAGGCGTTCTGAATTTCCGCAACTGGGAGCCCATCTGTCTGGCGGGTGAGAGCGACACGGTGGTGCCGGATCCGACAGAGCCGGATATTTTGTACGGTGCTGGAGCGGGTCGCTGCAACCAGGCGCTGAATGTTCCGTCTTCGCTGGGCGGCACGCTGCCGGCGGCGGACCCCAACGATCCTGACCGGAAGACGTGGACTCTGCCGGAGGTTTTCTCGACGGCGGATGGGGCGCTCTACTATTCGAACCAATTTGTATTTCGCACGCGAGATCGCGGGAAGACGTGGGAGAAGATCAGTCCCGATCTGACGCGGGTGAATCCGCCGATGCCGGCGAATCTGGATCCGGTGACGGCGAAAGACATTGATGAAGCGATGACGAACCGGTTCGGCGTGGTGCACACGATCGGCCCGTCTCCGCTGAGCGCGACCACGGTATGGGCGGGCACGGACGACGGCCTGATCCAGGTGACGCGCGACGACGGCAAGACCTGGAACGATGTGACGCCGCCGGCGATGACGGCATGGAGCAAAGTCTCGCAGATCGAGGCCGGGCACTTCGATGGAGACACGGCGTATGCGTCCGTCGATCGGCATCGCCTGGCGGACGATAAGCCGTATATCTATCGCACGCATGATGGCGGCAAGACGTGGCAGAACGTGGTCAACGGAATTCCCGAGGGCGCTTACGTCAACTCGGTGAAAGAAGACCCGGTGACGAAGGGACTGCTGTACGCCGCGACGGAACTGCGCGTTTACGTCTCGTTCGACGATGGGGATCACTGGCAGCCGCTGCAGAGCAACATGCCAGTAACGTCGGTGCGCGACATCGTGGTGCATGGCGACGATCTGGATGTGGCGACGCATGGCCGCGGCTTCTGGGTGATGGATCAGATGAGCGCGCTTCGCCAGATTGCCGGCAAGGGAAGCGAGATTGTCGACGCGAAAGCGTATCTCTTCAAACCGAGCGATGCGCTGGCGGTTCCGGCCAGCAGCCAGGATGGAACGCCGCTGCCGCATGAGGAGCCACAGGAGTTGAATCCACCGCCGGGCGTGCTGGCTTACTACTGGCTGAAGACTGCCGCGACGCAGCCGCTCAAGCTGGAGCTCGTGGACAGCGCGGGCCACGTGCGGGCGTGCGGAGCGAGCGATACTCCGGTGCCGCCGGTGGATACGGAGAAGATCAACGTGCAGGCGATTTGGGAAGAGCCGGCGCAGTTGCCGCCCTCCGCGCAGCCGGGGATGCACCGGTACGCGCTCGATCTTCCGCAGCAGCGGTTTTTCGGTCCTCCGTCGGGAGAAAAGCCGGCGCGCGACGCCTGCTCGCCACCCGAGGGGACGGAACAACCAGCAGCGCGTCCGGCTCGACCGGGACGCCGCGGCCCCGTCGTTCTGGCGCCGGGTGAATATACGGTGCGCCTCACCGTCGACGGGCAAAGTTACACGCAACCGGTTACGGTGAAGCCGGATCCCCGTGGAAGCGCCATCGACCACGCCACCCCGGGCGCCAATACCAGCGAATAAGAGGAGAGATTGACCGGCAAAGAAGTTTTCACCCTGGGGTGCGGCAAGCTCTGGCGCAGTCTGATCCCGAGGGGCTGGGCTACGAGCCGGTGCGAACCGCGCGTCCGAGCACCCGCGTGGAGCGGGCGGGCTTCCTCTGAGAACGCACCAGTTTTGGTGCAGGTGCCCGGCATCCCACTCAAGCCCTTTTCTGGCCCGAGTCCTCTTCTGGCCCGAGTCCTCTCCTGGCCCGAGCAAGCACCGCCGCAACCAGGCCCCAGCGTCAGGAATGTCCCCGGTTCAATTCAATATGTCAGCTATGCACCCCCCGCACCGCCATGCAGGGGCCCCCTGGGTAGGGGGGGGTGGCATGTTGCTGGAATCACAGGGATGAGGAATGTTATCGAGCTTGATATCTCCCCCCTGGGGGCAGGGTACAGGGTGCAGGTTACAGGGGACAGGTTACAGGTTGCAGGTTACAGGTTACAGGGTGCAGGGTACAGGGTTCGGAACAGCGTTCAGCGTTCAGCGCACAGCGTTCGGCACAGCGTTCGGTGGAGGCGTCGGCTGTGGCGTTGAGGTCGAAGGTGGGATCGGGGGCGGGCGCGGCTTCGGCGTGGTTCTGGGCTGGCTGGGGCGGAGCGGAAGGATCGGCGCCAGCGCGGGCGGCGTGCTCTTCGCGTTCGCGAACGCATTCTCTGCAGGGAGTCCTGCTGGTCTGGCCGCTGCAGTTGAGGTTTCCGAAACCGCAGGGGCGAGTTTCGATGGGCGGGAGCTGGCCGCGGATATCGAGCTGGGTTCGCGCGTCGCGAATGCGGTCACGGAAATCGTCGAGGAAGCCGCTTGTGTCGTCGTGGCTCTCCTTGATTTCGTCGTCGGTGAGCCAGCCGGAGGGCGGGAGATCTTCGGGGCGAGTGACGAGGGGCTGGTTGAGCCTCTGGCAGTACTGGTCGAGAAGATATTTGTCGAAGGACCAGGCGGGCTTGGCGGCATCGGGGGCGCGCCAGGGCTCGTCGGGGCCGAGGAGTTCGCCGTCGGGAGTGGCAACGACTTCGGCGACGGGCTGCTGAACAGGCTTTGGTTTGTCCACCGGCTTGAGGCGAGGGACGACGGGGCGCGGGAGGGTGAGAGCAGCGACCTGACAGATGAAGGCGAGGGTGCGGGCGTCGCGGTTGTCGATGAGGCCGGTGAAGACGCCGTGGGCGGCCTGGGAGAGGACGAGCTGGATGGAGGAGTGGTCCTCAAGGAGGGGCATGACAATTTTGAGGCCGCGCATGGGGCACTCGGGGTGGCGATAGTGCAGGTGAGTGTGGCAGAAGTCGTGGCCGCGGAGGGCGGTGGAGTTGCACTGGAGTCCGTTGACGGTGAGGGAGCGGCAGCGGCGGCTTTCTTTGGCCGGGGTGGTAGCGGGTTCGGGGGACGGGGTGCTGGTGGTGGACATTTGTTTCCTTTCGATGAGTGATGAGTGATCAGTGATCAGTGATCAGTGATCGGAGCGTGGGTGGGGAAAAAGGGAGGGGCTTGCCGTGACGGCAAGCCCCTCGGATGCTCCCCGCAAAGGAAAAGCCTCGCCGGGTTGGGCGAGGCCTTTTTCTTTTTCTATCCTATAAGTTCAGAATATCAGATTGAGAGAATAAACCGGCCAAATATGATTGAGAGTATAAAGATGTAAGTGCCATGTTATGAGGGGTTATTACTTTTGATTTTGGGGTCGCCTCTTGACAAATTTTCCACATTTGGGAGTTTGGGGGGATTTTGCAATTTTGGGGGCGGGGCGCGCGGCTGGCCGGCTCCTCTTTCTGCTGTGTTCGCCGCAGAGGACGCAAAGGACACAGACAGGGGCCCAGGGAGATTGCTTTTTCCAAAATGGGTCGAGAGAGGCTTGAAGTTAGTACTTCGGTGTGGAAGCCCAGGTCAACTGTCTTGACGATGGGAGCCCAGAGGCATTCGCAACTTGCTATGGGGTGAACCAGGCCGGGGCCTTGCTCCCGGGGGGCGCTGCAGTCAAAGGAGAGCGGCTCAAGTCAAAAGGGGGCTGCTCAGGTCAAAAGAGGGCTTGAGTGGGGCAACCTGCAGAAGGGGGCGGAGGAACGCGGGCGAAGCTTACCGTGGCGATGCAGCCGCCGGGATCGCCGCGAAACTTCCGTATCGCCGACCATACGTCCCAATCCAAAGACGCACGATTGGGGGATCAATGAGTGGTCTGCCCTGTTGGCAGTGTATATCCCATAACGGTAGTGTAATGTTAGCCGTCATGGGGAACCAGCGGCAGAAGATTTTCGTAAGACGGAGCAATTCGCTTCAGATGCAGGCGCCCGGAGTGGCAACAATGGCATTCAGAAACCGGAATAGATTTCCATCCAGAACGCAGACTTTGATCTTAATAAGAAGAAGGTGGCTCAGGGTTGCGGCAAGCTGCATCCTCACACTACTTGCGGTAAGCGACGTAAGCAGTGCAGTCGGGCCTGAAGGCCAGCCGGTTGTATTACCCTTTGCTTCCAGTTCCATTCCCTCCTCGGGCCAACCCACCATCATCGCGGTCGGTGAAGCGTCTCACGGCGGTGAGCCGATGCTCCTTGCGCGCAACCACCTGATCCATGAACTTGCCGAGAAAGGCCGCATCTCCTGGGTCGCACTGGAGACGGGATATGCCGAAGCTCTGCTGCTTGACCGCTTCGTACGAGGCGGACCGGGAACCCCATCCGACGTGGCCTCCAGGGGCTTCACATGGGGCTTCGGAAACCTGGCGGGGAACGTTGCTTTGCTGGAGGATCTGCGAGCGATCAACG
Organism: Acidobacterium sp.; assembly: GCA_003131625.1. Lineage (GTDB taxonomy): Bacteria > Acidobacteriota > Terriglobia > Terriglobales > Acidobacteriaceae > Palsa-343. Next base: position 38,156 of record PKVY01000102.1, read on the forward strand.
CGGGCAGGCCCGTCGGCAAGCGGATCGGCATCGTTGGCATCGATCTGAGCCTCGGCGGCCCGTTGGGAAGTGCGCCGATGATGTCGCCCGTCGATTGCGCACTGAATGGGGTCCATGACGTTGCGTTACGAGAGAACCTGCGTGCGAACTTCTCCAAAGCAGTCATCCCCGGACTTACGCAGGCACAAGTTTCCGAAGAGGCGAAAGCCACTTTTCGTAAACTCAGCGGGCAACTGACATCATCCATTGATCCCACTGCGCCCGAATATACGCGCCATTGTGCTTTGATCGTGGCACAAAGCGCGGCGGACTTTGACGCGTTGCCGACACTGTCAGGCGAACACGGTATCCCGGCAGATGCCTTGGCGTTGTCTGAGCAAACGGGACGAGGCCATGGCGGCGAATGCTCTCACGGCTCTGGCGCATGCTGAGGGCGGGAGCATCCTGCTCTTTGCGCACACCAGCCACGTTCTGAATGCGCCTATGCTCGGCGGCCGCTTCAGTGGCCAGCAGCAGCCTCCGCAAAGCATGGGAGAAACGCTGCGTCGCGCGTTAGGCAGCCGCTATGTAGCCATCACTGAAATCGAGCCTGTGAAGCCGGCTCCTGCGAGTGCGCCCCCCGACTTGTTTCGACTGCTTCATCCCGCGTGCGATCAGCCGTGCATGATGAGCGCAAGCGGACTTCAATTGCATCAAGTTCGCATTGGCATCAATGGCGATGATCAGCAGCTAGTTGATCCGGCGACCGCCGCAAGCTTTTATTTAATAATCCCCGAACCCTCTAAATGAGCCGATTGATCGAAGCTACACGGCCAGTTAGCAACGTCGAAGGGCCGCTCGCCTGAGAAACGCAGAGGCTTCGCGGCTCCGCAGCCCATAATCGGCGATGCACTCATCGAGGCCCAAACGGGAGTTCCGGTTGTATCACCGGCAATTCGGACGTTTCGACCGCAAGCGAACGGCCAAGCCTGGGGCAGGCTGGTCCCCAGGAGAGAAGACTTACGAGCCGGTGCGGGCGGAGCGGCTGAGAACGCGGGTGGAACGGACGGGCTTCTTCTGCGAACGCACCAGTTTTGGTGCTGGGGTCTCTTCCAGCCCCGAGCGGCGATCCATCCACTCGTCCAGACGCGACTTGCGGAAGCGCCAGCGGTTGCCCAGGCGGAAAGCGGGAATGAATCCCGTGGCGGCGTAACGGTAGAGGCTATCCGCGCTGATCCCGAGATAGTGCGCGGCCTGACGAATGTCCATGACTTCGCGAATCTCGGGTTGGGCGAGCGAGGCTTTCACGGATTCCTCCAGAGCAGTAAGGCACGCCCTGTATACCATAGTCCGAACGGCGAAAGGAATCCCGATTTGGAGGGGTATTGGATTGCCAACCCCATCTCGCTGAAGTCCTTGCAAACCAGCGAGATGGGGCAGACAGATTAAAGTTTTGGCTCCAGAGAGCTGATGATCGACAAAAAGCTGTCGTCGACGGTCCGGTTCTTCGCAATCGCTTCGGCCAGCGGGATGTCCTCGATCTTCGTGCCATGCAGCACCACGAGGCGGCCAAACTTGCCCTGGTGGACGAGGTCGATCGCCGCCAGACCATAGCGCGTCGCCAGCATCCGGTCATACGCCGTCGGCGTGCCGCCGCGCTGCGTGTGTCCCAGATTGACGGAGCGTGTTTCGTAGCCAGTCTTCTTCTCGATCTCCTCGGCGAGCGCCTCGCCGATACCGCTCAGGCGCGCATGGCCGAAGGAATCGACCTTCGTTCCCTTGGTAGCCTGGCCGCCGGTTTCGGGCAACTTGGCCCCTTCGGCGACCACGACGATGCCGTACTTCTTTCCATGGTCGTGGTTGTATCTCAGGATGGCGCAGACATGGTCGAGATCGATGGGCTTCTCGGGAACCAGAATGACGTGAGCGCCACCCGCCACGCCGGCGGTCAGCGCGATCCAGCCCGCGTCGCGTCCCATTACCTCGCAGACGATGACGCGGCTGTGCGACTGGGCCGTGGTGTGCAGGCGATCGACAGCCTCGGTGGCAATCATGACCGCCGTATCGAAACCGAAGCAGACGTCGGTGCCGTTGAGGTCGTTATCGATGGTCTTGGGAACGCCAACGCCGGGCACGCCGGCCTCAATCAGCGCGTTGGTCACGGATTGGGTGTCGTCGCCGCCGATGGCGATGAGCGCATCGAGCTTGTTGGCCTTGAGGACCTGAACGCATTTCTGGATTCCGCCCTCGACTTTGCGCACGTTGGTGCGCGAGGTGCGCAGAATCGTACCGCCCTCGATGAGAATGCCGTCCACTTTTTTGAGCGTCAGCTCTATGGTGTTGTTGTCGAGCACGCCGCGCCAGCCGTCGAGGAACCCGACAAACTCATCGCCGTAATGGATGATGCCTTTTCTTACGACCGCGTGAATGACCGCATTCAGCCCAGGGCAGTCTCCGCCGCCCGTCAGCACACCAATTCGCATCGTTTTTCTCCCTGTGACCTTTACGCTCATGATACTGGGGGCCTGGCACGCGATTCAAATGACGAAAATACCGTGCAGCACCGATAGAATCTCAGCATGTCGCTTCTTCAGGTGATATTGCTCGCCATCATCCAGGGGCTCGCCGAGCTTCTGCCCATCTCCAGCTCCGCGCATGTGGTGGTCGCGGAAAAGCTGATGGGCCTCGATCCATCGTCGCCGGCCATGACCCTGCTGCTGGTCATGCTGCACACGGGCACCATGTTTGCGGTGATCGTCTATTTCTGGAAGCAGTGGAAGGCTACCTTCTTTTCCGACAGCGAAGCCCTCAAGCGCTTTGTCTGGCTGGCGGTAATCGCTACGGTGCTGACTGGGATCGTTGGCGAGGCGCTCAATAAAGTAATCGAGCACACCATCTTTAAGGGTGCGCCGCATGCGCAGCTGGAGGACTTGTTCGGTCACCTCGGTGTTGTCGCGCCCGCGCTTCTGGCCGCAGGCATTTTGATTTTGGTCGCCGGGCTGGTCGAAGGCCGCCGCCCGGATTCCGAGGAATCGCCGGAGATCGGCTTTGGCCAGGCAGCCGTGATCGGTGCGGTCCAGGGTCTGTGTCTTCCCTTCCGCGGATTCTCCCGCTCCGGCGCCACGATTTCCGTGGGCATTCTGCAGGGCATTAAGAAGGTACGGATCGAGTCTTTCAGCTTTGCCCTGGCCGTGATCCTCACGCCGCTGGCGATTGGGCGCGAAGCTCTCCGCCTTCACCACGCTGATACCAGCGGATTCGCGCACGCGGCAGCGCCGAGTTTGCTGGGCATGCTGTTTTCGTTTCTCGCCGGGTTGCTGGCGCTCAAGTGGCTGAGCTCCTGGCTGGAGCGCGGACGCTGGTACTACTTCGGCATTTATTGCGTGCTGGCGTCGATCGTGGTCTTCATCCTGCACCATAACGGCTACTGACCGGCCATGTGGATACGCAAGCTGCGCATCGAGCGCGTCACTCCGACCGGCGAGATTCATCCTTGTCCGATCGGGTGGATCGACAACTTCGCCATGCGCAACTTCACCAACGACGCCATCTTCGACGACACGCTGCCCGTCGGCGATGGTTTGCTCGAAGCCGGTACGCGGATTCCCCTCGATCGGCTGCGCGACTCGATGCAGGATTGGTTCCGGCGCAAAGGCTATCTCGCCGCGGATGAAACGCTCCGGGTTGAGGAGCTGCCCGTCCCTACGCCTGGGTCTCGGTCCGATCACTGATCGCCGGCGGGAGATTTCTCCTGCACTCCGATGGCGCAACGCAGATAGATGTACTGGTCGAACGGCGTGGCCGCGCCGTCCTTGATCTGCGGTTCGAAGATCAGGTGGTGGGCGAACTGCTTCGCTTCGGACACGATGTCGTCATCGTCGGCATCGATCAGCGTGGCCTTCTTCACCTTGCCGTCCATATCCACATGCACCTGGATCAGGACATTGCCGTAGAGGAGCTCCAGATGAACGGGCTTCATACCGACGACTCTCTGCGGAGTCGCTCCATCGTCCTCGGGTTCTCCCATATCCGGCTGATCCGCAGGAATGACAAAGAGCCCTGGCGGAAACGTCTTCACTTGCTCCGCTGTCCCGGCCGCCTCCACCATCACGCGGCCTGCGTCGTAGATGCGGAATCGGCCGGGCGCGCTGTGCGCTCCGAGCGGCTGCCAGTCCTCCCACGTGACGGTCTGGTTGTACATCTGCGCGAAGGCCAGGACGTGCGCCAGCGGATCGAAGCAGATGCGCATCTGCATCACCGTATTCGTACAGTCAAAGGGCGATCCGTCCACCTGCTGGAAGCGCACGTAGTGCTTCGGAGTCGCTTTCGAAAGCTGCGCCACGACAAAGTCCGGCTCGCGCCAGGCCTGGCGCAGGTCGTAGACCTTCAGCGGCATGACGGTGTTGAAGTGGCGCCACTGCTTTTTGTGGATCAGATCCTCGATGTGCGTGTAGTGGAAATCGCCCGCCACGATATCCGCACGAATGAAGTGCTGCGGATCGCGCCAGATGTCCCAGGTTCCGGTGGTGAGCTTGCCCTTGTGGTTGTAGAGCTTCAGATCGTAATGCACATGGTGGGGAACGTCGGTCGCGGTCGCTCCTGCCTCTAACCCCACGGCGCGGCTGATTTCTGTATCGAACGGGTGTGTCGCGATCACCTGCGACCAGGCTGCAGGCAACATCAGGATCAGAAACAGCGCGGACAGCGCGATCCGCATAGTGTTGGGGCCTTTTCCCCTCGAAAACCGGCAATAATAACAGACGGCTGACCCTCCAAAAGGCTCCATGCTCGGGAAAAGGGGATGTTTTGTGGGAGGCGGGAGGGGTCACGGGTTACAGGTTACGGGTGACAGGTTACGGAACGGTGGCCTGGAAGCGGCGGGTAGTTTCCTGAACTTAGGTACTTCTTCTTTGATCCGCGCACGGCGTGATGGCGGTCACCGCCGCGGCAACTGCCGCGGTGTAGCATCCGCCGCAATGGCGGTCTTTCCATTTTCGACTTACGCCACCGAAGCGCTGGTGCTGGGACTGGTCACCGGCCCTGTGTGCCTGGCATCGTGCGGGCCGGTGGTGCTGCCGTGGATGCTGGTGCAGCCGCACGGATTCCGAACCCACGCTCGCCAGCTGGCCATCTTCCTCGCGTCGCGTCTTCTCGGCTATTTGCTCTTTGCTTCGGCCATCTGGTTTGCCGGCGCTGCCCTCTCGCGCTCGTGGAGCGGGCGCACGTGGATGTTCGGCGTCATTCAGGTGCTGCTGGCTGCCGGTCTTCTCGTTTATGCCGTGGGCTGGCCGCATGCCCATTGCTCCCTGGCCGGTGGGCGACCGAAGCTCGTGCAGATCACGAACGCGGACGCCGAATCGACTCGTCCTCGGCCCAGCGGAGCCGCCGCGCTCGGTTTCCTGACCGGCATCAATCTCTGCCCGCCGTTTCTCGTCGCCGGCCTGCGCGCTTCCCAGCTCCCGACCTTATCCGCCGCGCTGCTTTTCTTTTCGGTTTTCTTTGTGGGAACGGCGGTCTGGTTCGTTCCCTTCCTGTCGCTGGGAGTCGTTCGCCGCACGCCGTCGTTTCTTACCGTGGCCCGCATGGTCGCCGTGCTGCTGGCCTGCTGGTACGGGTATTCCGGAGCATCGATTCTGATCGAGAGGGCTGTTTATGGCTAGCAGTGTCCTCACTCGTCCACCGGCCTTTCGCAGCGTCGGCCGATCGCTGCTGCTCACGTTGCCCATCGCGCTGTGGTCGCTGCTGATGTTCACGCCATCGTTCATGCACAGCGGCCGGGACTCGCACATCGGCGCAGCAGTGGTCATCGTCTTCATGACCACGCTGTTCTACGAAATGATGCGCACCGGCAAAACCTACCGCTGGCGGCGCTGGTTCTTCGTGGCGCTTGGATTCCTCTTCCCCGTCGGCTTCATCGCCGCTCTGATCGCGCTGCGCGGGACCATGAGCATTCCCATCGAGCGCATGGTTTCCGGCGACACGCCGTTCTGCTACATGGTCATTCCCATGCTTGTCGTGCCGGCCGCACTCACGCGGGCCGTCGTGTTTCCGGGCTCGATCCTGCCGACGGCCAACAACCCCCACTCCATCGCCGTGATGATCGGCATCTGGCTCGGAATGACTCTGGTCGTGGGCAAGGCGTGGTGCAGCTACATCTGTTTCTTCGGCGGCATCGAAGAGGGTTTTGCGGGGATTGCCAAACGAGCGAAGATTCGGCGTCTCGATTCCCGGCTGCGGCTGGTCCCGTGGGCGATTCTGATTTTCGTTGTCGTGCTTTCCGCTGCGCTGTTTGAGCCCGTGTACTGCATGTGGCTCTGTCCGTTCAAGGCCGTGACTGAATATCCGGCCGTTCACTCCGTCGAGACGGCGATCCAGATGAGCATCTTCATCACGCTGTTCGCTGGCCTGGTGGTGGCGCTGCCGTTCCTCACGAAAAAGCGAACGCAGTGTGCTTACTTCTGCCCGTTCGGGGCGTTCCAGTCGCTGTTCAACAAGATCAACCTCTTCGAGATTCGGTTCGACCGTGAGAAGTGCGTCGACTGCACGCTTTGCCAGACGGCCTGTCCCACCCAGGCGCTCTCGGCGGAATCGATTCGTGAGGGCAGGACCCTGATGAACTGCATGAAATGCGGGGCGTGTGTCGACAGCTGCAAGAAAGACGCTGCCGTCTGGCACCTGAAAGGGACGAAGGTGGCGCTGAAACCGGAGCGGGCTCGTCTCCTGTTCCTGTATGGAGCATGGGCGATGGCCACCATGTTCGGCGGCAGCATCCTGGCCAACTCGCTGGCCACCATGCTCCATTGGCTGCCGTGGAAGTGAGGAGGGACTCGATGCGGGCTCGGATCGTCGCTGTTCTGGCCTATGTTGGCGCCGCGGTCACGCTGATCGTGGCGGCGTGCGTTCCCTTTTTGCTGATGGGCGTCTTCACCAAAGCGGTCGCTCATGCGGGTTTGCACGTGGATGCGTCGTACACCGGCGGCACGGTGGCGAGGACGATTTCCCGGAATGGGTACGATGTGGTCGTCTATCGGCCGGTATATCCCCATGCTCTGCAGCAAGTCGATCCGTTCGTCCAGATTGCGTTCAAACCCGTGGCGTCGCTGCCGGAGCACGTGAGCGAGGAGATCGATCTCGACGGCGACGGGCAGCCCGATGTGCGGGTCAACTTCACCGTACCGGCGAACCCCAAAGCGCGGCCTCCGGGCGAGGTGGTGGCGCTGAACGGAAAGTTCGAGTCGTTCGCGATGCCGGGTGATTACTCGTTCTCCAGGCTGATGGTCCAGAGCGACGATGCGGTCGTCGTGCGGGTGCCGTTGAAGGGCGCTGGGCGGTAGGGTCCTCTGTTCGCTTTCGAAATCCTCGTGTCGCCGAGAGAACTTGTCGAGCCAGGGGTCGGGTCCGTATCCGACCCTTCCCAAACCTCGAAGAGATGACGACTAACTGAATGGACCGAGGCCCTGCCGATTCCCAGCGGCAGGCGAAATCGCTCCATCGAAATGAATTAACCGACAATCTGCTTGACATTAGGCCCTCTGCGCCGTCATTATCTTGTTTCCTCATCATTGCCTTCATACTTCTTCACCCTTCTTCCGAATCGAGCTCAGGGTTTGCTCTGAGCACGCTGAAAGTTCGTCGCGCATCCCCAGCGCGCAAACGATGCCGCCACGTACCCCAACGCGTCGGCTGAATTCGATTTGCTGGCGCTGATCGACTCTCTTTGTTTTCCAAAATGAGCGATCGGCCTCACGATGCGAGGTTCCAACCATGTCGTTCGCCGATCGTTCTACGATGCCTCCGCGGTTTTTCCGGCTGAAGCTGATCTCGCTGGTTCTCGCCATGACTGCGTTGTTGTTGTCGTGGGCTGGCGCCCAGACCACCTTTACGTGCTCGACCGCAACCCCCAGCGCCAACTGCGCTCTTTCGATTCCTGGCGGCGACCAAACCCTCAGCGTTCCGCCTGCCTATGCCGCCGCCAACTCATCGACGCTGACCGTCTCCGGCGCTACCGGCCCCATAGCAAGCGTCAAAGTTGTGCTCCTGGGCGTGACCTCGTCGACCGGCCCGTGGGCGGGTTACAGCTCGACCAACGAAAACACGTACAACAGCATATCCTGGTCCAGCTTTCTGCTGGAGGATCCCGCGGGAAACCAATTGGATCTTTTGGGCGGCACGGGCACCGGCCTGGATCCAATGTCGGGCACCAACATCACAATTGAGGACGGCACCACCGTAGCGCCGCCGACCACGAGCACTACCGTCGAAACCAGCTGGCCGGCAACGGGGTCCGTGACCGTGGAGCCAAGCCAGTACTATGCGTTCTTCAACAGCGTACCTATATACGATTCGACGCCGGCCGACTGGCCGCAACCGGACGGCAGCGCCACGCTAGCCACCAAATTCAGCGGGGCCGCAGCCAACGGCACATGGACGCTGCATCTGGCGTCCAGCGACATCCTGATCAATTATCCCGACTGGGTCTCCGATCCGGTATCGATCACGGGATGGGAGTTGATCCTGACCTATTCCACGCTGGCCGAGTCAGCCACCACGGTCAGTTCGAATCTGAATCCCTCGTATACCAGCGGGTCCGATAGCTCGGTGACGCTGACCGCGACGGTCTCCGGCTCCGGGGGCACGCCGACAGGAACGGTAGCATTCAGTGCCAACGGCGCCACGATCTCCGGCTGCGGATCTCAGGCTTTGAGCGGCGGTCAGGCGACGTGCACAACCACCTTCGCCGCCGAGGGCAAGTACTCGATCGAAGCGTCGTACTCGGGATCGAGCAGCTATGCCGGCAGCAACAGCAGCGGCGCGTCCTTATATCAGCTGGTGATCAACCACACCACCAACCCCAGTGGCAGCGAGTATTGCAATACGGGCAACCTGACCACGACGGGGGCAACGATCCAGGACCTGATTTACCCCTCCTACATTCAGATTCCCTCGACCGTGACGCAGTCAGCAGGCAACGTGTCGGTCACTCTGAACGGCCTGCAGTCCTCCAACGGAACCTCGGGCGGAGTCAGTTCGACTTCCTTCCTGCTGGTTGCGCCGGGACAGACGAACAACCTCGACTTCCTGTCGCACGGGGTAACGGCGGTTCCGCAGCCTTCGGTGGACGTGACGTTCGCGGACAACAATCCGCTGGTCCCGAATGGCGAAGGGGAGAACGGCGGGGTCTGCAACGGAGGAAGCGGCCCGAATTGCGCTCTACAGAACAACACTACCTACGGACCGACGGATGACGCCCAAGTGGCGGATTCGTTCATTACGCAGTCCGGCAGTCCCGCGCCGCCTTCTCCGAACTACCCGCTGCCCTTCGGTGGCACGAACGCCATGACATTCGAACAGGCGTTCAATGGCGCCCCCGCGGCCGGCAACTGGCTGCTGTATGTCGAGAACGACAGTGGACTCCCGCTCAGCCTGAGCGGCGGATGGTGCATCGATCTGACTCTCAATACGGGAGCGCCGACCACCACCGCCGTCACTTCCAGCAAGGATCCGGACTTCACGGGAAATCAAGTCAGCTTCACGGCAACCGTACAAACTGGCGGCAACCCTGTGACTACGGGCTCGGTCACCTTCCTTGACAATGGCGAGCCGCCCACCGGCGGCAACAATGTGATCACTCTGAACGGTGCCGGCCAGGCGGTATTCACCACCAGTCAGCTGACTGAGGGCGACCACAAGATCTCCGCATCATATGGCGGCAACTCAGACTATAACCCCAGCCAAAACTACGTGTGGCAGCGCATCGACGACACCACCGCGGTCTCCGGTGTGTCGGGCAATGCCGCGCAGTTCTGCAATACCGGAGCAGTGCTGACCGCTGAGGGGCAGACCGGGGCCTTCACGCCGAATCCATCGAATATCTTCGTGAATAATCTGCCGGGCACGGTCAATACGGTTTCGCTCACACTCGACAATTTCTATACATTCAGCGACCAGATTTATCAGATTGAGTCGATGGTGGCGGGTCCGACTGGAGCCGCGCTGGATTTCTTCTCGAATACCGGCGCCAGCAATACCGTTCTTTCCAGCGGCAATTATGTCTTCACCGACAGCGCTTCCAGCGATGTGCCGCAGACGGCCTTTGGGCCCGGCTCCTGGAAGCCAACCAGCTATACCAACATCGACAACACCGCAGACAGCTTCTTTGCAAGCGCGAGCCCTTACTACACGCCGCCGGGCACCTTCGATTATGCGCAGCCCCACAGTCCGGCCTTCACATTGAGTAACGTTTTCGGCAGTACGAATCCGAACGGGACCTGGAGCCTGTACTTCGACCAGCTTCTGCACGGCTCGGCGGCGGGCGCGCAGAACGGCTGGTGCCTGAATTTCACCGAGAATCCGNNGGTTGTGCCGAGCACCCAGACCTTTGCGCAAGGGCAGCAGAACGCGTCGTTCACCGTGGATGTCGACAATACGGGACCTGGCTCGACCGGCGACCCGACCGGCGGCAGCAATCCGATGACAGTGGAGGATGGCCTGATCAGCGTGTTCAGCTACTCGAATTTCTCCGGCACAGGCTGGTCGTGCTCGGCCAACGGCCACCTGGTCACCTGCACCAACGACAGCTCGGTTCCCGATGGCCAGGCGTATCCGGAACTGACGATTGACGTCAATGTCAGCAGCACTGCCAGCGGCAGCTACCTCAACAGCGTGGGGGTGAATGGCGCGGGCGTCGGACCGACACCTTCGAACAACGACACGATCACCGTGCTGGCCAACACGACCACGAGCGCCTTCAACTCCGAAACCGGATACGGCGTTCCCGCGGTACCGCTGCAGGCGACGGTCACCAGCTCGTCAGGAGCGGTGAACAGCGGCACCGTCACCTTCACCCTGTTCAGCGGCTCAACCCAGGTGGGAACACCCACCTCGGGAGCGGTTTCCAACGGGATCGCCGCAGTCTTTTACACGCTGCCGCCGGGAACACCTCCGGGCAGCTACACCATCCAGGCGGTCTACAGCGGCTCCTCCACCTTTGCCGGCAGCAGCGACAGCACCCACACCGTGACAATGATTCAGGCTCCCACCACCACCACGGCCTCCAACGCTTCAGCCAACTATAGTTCGAGCCCCCAGAACGTCACCCTCTCCGCCACTGTCACCAGTCCAGTAGGTACAGTGAACGCCGGGACGGTGACCTTTACGGTGCTCAACAGCGGAGTCCCGGTCGGGACCGCCACAACGTCCGGCACAGTTTCGAGCGGGAGTGCTTCGGTGAGTTACACTCTGCCCGCCGCCACCACCATCGGCAACTACACCATCCAGGCGGTCTACAACGGCTCGACCGACTTCGCCGGGAGCAGCAACAACGCCCATACGCTGACTGTGGCTCCATCGATCGGATCGTGCACGACGGCGAACCCGAATCCCAATCCCAATCCGGAGTCGTTTGCCGCGGTGGGGGATTTCAACGGCGACTGCAGAAGCGACCTTCTGTGGCACAACAGCTCCACCGAGCAGGTCTACGAGTGGCTGATGAACGGGACCACCTTCACGAGTAGTGGAAGTCCCGGCAGCCTCACCTCCGACTGGGTCATTCAGGACGTGGGCGATTTCAACGCAGATGGCAAAGCCGACATCCTGTGGCGGAACAGCACCACCGGAGAGGTCGTCATCTGGCTGATGAACGGGACCACGATGACGAGCAGCACGAGCCTCGGCAACGTTTCCTCGGACTGGAGCATTGCGGGCGTGGGCGACTTCAATGGGGATGGCTACGCCGACATCCTGTGGCAAAACACCTCCGGGGAGCTCTACCTCTGGCTGATGAACGGAACGACGATCGCGGGCGGGGGGAGAATCAGCAACGTCTCCTCCGGATGGAACGTTGCGGGCATTGGCGATTTCAATGGCGACGGCGATGCCGACATCCTGTGGCGGAACACCACCACCGGCCAGGTCTACGTCTGGCTCATGAACGGGACCACGATTGGGAGCATGGGCAGTCCTGGCACTCCGACTTCGGACTGGAGCATTGCGGGCGTGGGCGATTTCGATGGGGATGGCAAGAGTGACATCCTGTGGCGCAACAGCACCACCGGCCAGGCCTATATCTGGTTCATGAACGGGACCACGTTCCCGAGCAGCGGGAGCATCGCGTTCGTCACGTCCGACTGGAGCATTCAGGGGGTGGGCGACTACGACGGCAGCGGCAGGGCCGGCATCCTGTNNTGATGAACGGGACCACGATTGGCAGCACCGGGAGCCCCGGCACCCCCGTCGCCGCCTGGCAAATTGCTCCCTGATCTCCATCCTGGGGAGGGTTGGGAATTTTGGCGGACGTCCGGGACGAAAGGGAGTGCCCTGGGCGTCGATGCGCCGGTTGGGCAGCCCAGCGGACTCGGCCGTCGTTTGATTTCTGAGTACTTTTGAGTGGTGTGCACCCCCCACCCCCCTCCCCTACCCCCTTGCAGGGCCTTTGTTTTCAAATACGCAGCGAATTGT